>NZ_JBFTHD010000004.1:0-636477 GCF_056394065.1 Achromobacter sp. 10T422 | reverse complement strand
ATCTTGCCGGTGGCAACCAGCGTGCCGTCTTCGGTGACCGCGCCGTCAGCCTTACCGGTCAACACCGGAGTGTCGTTGGTGCCAACGATCGTGACAACCACCTGACCGGTCGTGCCGTCAGCTGTCGTAACGGTGAACGTCTCGGTCAGGGTCTTGCCCGCGCCCAAGCCTTGAACAGCCGGGTCGTTATTGGTCAGGGTGTAGTTCCACTTGCCATCGGCGTCGATGGAGAACGTGCCGTGCTGGCCGGCAGCATTGGTCTGCGTTTGGAAGACCGCCTGGCCAGCGTCCGGATCAGTAACTTCCAGCTTGCCGCCGGTCGTGAGCGTACCGTCTTCGGTGACCGAACCCTTGTCATCGCCGGGTTGAGCCGGATTGATGGTCGCGCCGTCGTCGGTGCCGTTGATGGTGACCGTGACTTGCTTGTCGACGATTCCGCCGTTGCCGTCGTTGACGGTCACGGTGAAGGTTTCGGTAAAGGTCTCGCCGGACTTCAGGCCCTGAACAGCCTTGTTGGCGTTGTCCAGGTTGTAGGTCCAGTTGCCGGAGCCATCGACCGAGAACGAACCATAAGCACCCTTGCCGTCGTTGTTGACGGTCCAGGTATGGGTATCGGTCGTGTCAATGTCAGCGACGTCGATCTTGCCGGTGGCAACCAAGGTGCCGTCTTCGGTGACAGCGCCATCGGCCTTGCCGGTCAGAACCGGAACATCATTCGTACCGACGATGGTGACCACGACCTGGCCTGTGGTGCCATCCGCCGTCGTAACGGTAAAGGTCTCGGTCAGCGTCTTGCCCGCGCCCAAGCCCTGAACGGCCGGGTCGTCGTTGGTCAGGTTATACGTCCACTTGCCATCGGCGTCGATGGAGAACGTGCCGTGCTGACCGGCGGCATTGGTCTGCGTTTGGAAGACCGCCTGGCCCGCATCCGGGTCGGTCACTTCGAGCTTGCCGCCTGTCGTGAGCGTCCCGTCTTCGGTGACCGAGCCCTTGTCATCGCCCGGTTGAGCCGGGTTGATGATGGCGCCGTCATCGGTGCCGTTGATGGTGACCGTAACTTGCTTGTCGACGATTCCGCCGTTGCCGTCGTTGACGGTCACGGTGAACGTTTCGGTAAAGGTCTCGCCGGACTTCAGACCCTGAACAGCCTTGTTGGCGTTGTCGAGGTTGTACGTCCAGTTGCCCGACCCATCGACCGAGAACGAGCCATACGTACCCTTGCCGTCGTTGTTGACGGTCCAGGTATGGGTATCGGTCGTGTCAATGTCAGCGGCATCGATCTTGCCGGTAGCAACCAGTGTGCCGTCTTCCGTGACTGCACCGTCAGCCTTGCCGGTCAGAACCGGAACATCATTCGTACCGACGATCGTGACCACGACCTGGCCCGTCGTGCCATCCGCCGTTGTGACCGTAATCGTCTCGGTCAGCGTCTTGCCCGCGCCCAAACCTTGAACGGCGGCGTCGCCATTGTTCAGGTTATACGTCCACTTGCCGTCCGCATCGATCGAGAATGTGCCGTGTGCGGCGGGGGTGCCGGACTGAACCTGGAACACAGCTTGGCCGGCGTCCGGGTCGGCGACGTTCAACTTGCCGCCGACGGTCAGAGCCACATCTTCGGTGACGGTGCCTTGGTCTGCGCCCGGGATGCCCGGGGTGATAACGGCGCCGTCATCCGTGCCGTTGATCGTGACCGTGACTTGTTGCGTCGTGACGCCGCCGTGGCCGTCGTCGACCGTGACGGTGAAGGTCTCAGTGATCGATTCGCCGCTCTTCAGGCCCTTGACGGTGGTGTTGCTGTCGTCCAGGTTGTAGGACCACTTGCCGGTGTTGTCGACCGTGAAGCTGCCAAAGTCGCCCTTGCCGCCGTTGTTGACCGTCCAGGTGTGCGTGTCGTTTGCGTCGACGTCGGTCTGGGTCAGTTGGCCGGTGACGTTGGTGGTGCTGCCGTCAGTGACGGAACCGTTGGTCTGGCCGCTGATGACCGGCGCGTCGTTGGTGCCGTTGATGGTGACCGTGACGGCTTGCGTGGTCACGCCGCCGTGGCCGTCGTCGACGGTGACGGTGAACGTCTCGGTCAGCGATTCGCCGACGCCCAGTGCTTGCACCTTGGGATCAGCATTGTTCAGGTTGTAGGTCCACTTGCCGGTGCTGTCGACCGAGAAGTTGCCGTGGTCGCCGTTGCCGCCGTTGTTGACCGTCCACGTGTGCGTGTCGTTCGTGTCTACGTCGGTCTGGCCCAGTTGGCCGCTCACCGTCAGAGAGCCGTCTTCTTTGACGGAGCCCGAGGCTTCACCGCTGACGACGGGCACGTCATTGGTGCCGTTGATGGTGATCGTGACGGCTTGCGTGGTCGCGCCGCCGTGGCCGTCGTTGACCGTGACGGTGAAGGTTTCGGTCAGCGACTCGCCTGCGCCCAGCGCTTGCACGGCAGGGTTGGTGTTGGTCAGGTTGTAGGTCCAGGTGCCGTCGGCGGCAATGGTCAGCGCGCCGTACTGGCCGGCGCCATTGTTGTTGATTGACCACGTGTGCGTGTCGGACGTATCGACGTCAGCCACATCAAGCTTGCCGGTGGCGGCGAGGGTGGTTTCTTCGGTGACGGCGCCGGCGGCTTGGCCGCTGAGCGTGGGCACGTCGTTCGTGCCTTGGATGGTGACGGTGACCGTGCCGGTGGTGCCGTCTGCCGTGGTGACGGTGAAGGTCTCGGTCAGCGTTTCGCCGACGGCCAGCGCTTGCACGCGGGCGTCGTTGTTGTTCAGGTTGTAGACCCACGCGCCGCTGGCGTCGATCGAGAATGTGCCGTGCTGGCCAGCCTGGCCGGATTGCACGACGAAGCGGGCTTCGCCGTCGTCCACGTCGGTGACGTTGAGCTTGCCGTTTGCAGTGAAGGTGGTGTCTTCCTTGACTGTACCGGCGTCATCGCCCGCGTTGGCGGGGGTGATCTGGGCGGGGTCGTTCACGCCGACGATCGTGACTTCGACCGTGGCGGTAGACGTCGCGCCGCTGGGATCGGTGACGGTGTAGGAAATCGTGGTGGTGGCGGTTTGGCCGGCCGGCAGGTTCTGAAAGCCCGTGCCGGGCGTGAACGTGTAGCTGCCGTCAGGCAAGACGGTGAACGTGCCGCCATTGGTGCCGGTGACGGTAACGCCGCCGGCGGTCATGGGGCGGCCGCTGACGGAGACGATCGCCAGGGGATCGCCATCGGGGTCGGCGTCGTTGGTGAGCAGGTTGCCGCGCTGGATGGCATTCTGGTCGCCGCTGCTGACGTCGTTCAGGGCGGACGGCGCGGTGTTGGTCGCGGCCGGCGCGGTCGTATCGTCGGTGTTGTCGCCGGTGGCGCCCGCCGCCGAGGCGCGGGGCAGGGTGTCGTCGCCGCGGCTGGGGTTGGGATAGGCCAGGTCCAGCGGAGTCGTGGTTTCCAGGATGCGGGCCAGGCGCACGAAGCTGCTGCCGCCGGCATCGCCGCCGCCGGCCACGATGGCGGCGGTGGGGTCCAGTTCGTCGAAGGGGTCGCGCCCGGCTTGCAGCGCAGCCAGCAGGCGGTCGGAATCGGTGCCGGTGGGCGGCGTGATGGCCGCTTCGCTCGGATCGGCCAGCGGGCCGGTGAGGTCCTCGTTGATGGCGACCTCGCGGCTTTCACCGATCACGATCGGCATGCCGTTTTCAACCTGAAGGGAAACCGTGGCGCCCGAGGCCGTGACGATGTCACTGCCGGCAGGGACTTTGCTGCCTTGATGCAGTTCAGTCAGCGAGCCGTCGCTATTGCGTATCCACGCGCGGCCGGAAATTTCATTGACAACTGCGGCGGGGGTAAAGGTGGCCATGTGGGTTCCGTTTCAGGGAGTTATCCAAAGATGGCCAAATACTAGGGTTTGCCCCAAAGGGAGGCATATTGTCCTCAAGGACAATATCAAGAGGTAATTTTGCTCCGTGAGTCTGCGGGTGCGGAAATGCCATGGACGAGCAGGGCGAGCTGCAGGCGGTCCGCGACCTTGAGCTTGTCGAAAACGGCAGACAGATGGGCCTTGACCGTGCGCTCAGTGATGCCCAGGGCTTCAGCGATCTGGGCGTTGGACTGGCCGCTGGCGGCGTAGCGGGCAACGGTGACTTCGCGTTCGGTAAGCAGGCCGTTGTCCCAGGAATGGGCATCCTGGGCGCGTTCGGTCATCAGTTTGAGCAGGCGCGTCACCAGCGACCGGCCCATCCAGATGCCGCCCGACGCCACCACTTCCAGCGCCTGCGACAAGGCGGCGGCCGAGGCATAGCTATGGCAATAGCCGTGGGCGCCCGCGCCTAGCGCCTGGGTGCCTTGCTCGTCATTCGGGCTGGGGCTGGCCACAACCACATGCAAGCCGGCCAGGGACGAGGACCAGATCGGGTCTTGCCATGACGGCAGGCGCGGCACGTCGGTATCCAGCACCGCTACAGCGCGGCCTTGCTCGCGCCAGCGTTGCAGGTCAGCCAGACCCCGCCCGCGGGCAGCCAGCCAGCGCGTGGAATCCAGCGCGCGCCAATGCTGCCACAGCAGGTCGTCGTGCGTAATCAACAGGACGGGAACAGGTTTCATAAAGCCTTCCAGCTCTCCTTAACGTTCGGTAAAGGCGTTAGCCTTGGCACGCAAGATCGGTTTGAGCAGGTACTGCAGCACAGTGCGTTTGCCCGTCAGGATATGAACCTCGGCCACCATCCCGGGGATGATGGGCAAGAGCTTGTCCCCCACGGTGCTGCGGTCCGTGCGGACGCGCACCACGTAATACGAATTGCCTTTCTCGTCGGTGACCGTGTCTGCGCCGATCTGTTCGACCTTGCCTTCCAGGCCGCCGTAGATGGCGAAGTCGTAGGCGGTGAATTTCACTTCGGCCTTCTGGTCGGCGTGCAGGAAACCGATGTCGCGCGGCTGGATACGCACTTCCAGCAGCAGCGTGTCGTCCTTGGGCACGATCTCGATGATGTCCTTGCCCGGCTGCACCACGCCGCCCACGGTGTTGTTGAACAGCGTCTTGATGGTGCCGGCCAGCGGGGCGCGCACTTCAGCCAGCTTCACGCGGTCGGCCAGCGCCAGCTTGCCTTGGCGCAGGGTGGACAGCTTGGTGTTGGTTTCGGAAAGTTCGCTGCGAGCCTGGTTGCGGATGTTCAGCTCAGACTCTTCGAGCTTGCTTTGCGCTTCCTTGATCGACGCCTGGAAGCGGTCGATCTGCGCCTCGGCGCCTTTCTGTTCACCGCAGTAGCGGGCCACGTCGCGTTGCAAGCGCAGCAGATCCACTTCGGACACGGCGCCGCTTTTCAGCAGGGGACGCGTCACCTGAAGTTCGCGCGAGGTCAGGCCGCAGCTGGCCGATGCCTGGTCGCGCTTGGCGATCGTTTCGCGCAGGTCTTCCTGGCGCTGCTTGAGCTGTTCGCGGGCGACGTTGACCGTGGCGTTCAATTCGGTATTGCGCGCTTGCCACGCGTTGCGCTCCATTTCGGCCAGACCGGGCGCCTGCTTCAGCACTTCTTCCGGGGCCACGAAGGGCTCGCCAGTGGCCAGCGCTTCCAGACGGGCCGACTTGGCCAGCAAGGACAGGTATTCCGCATTGTTCTCGCCCAACGAGGACGCAAAACGTGTGGAGTCGATCTTCAGTAGCGTCTGGCCGGCTTGCACTTCCTGACCCGGACGAACCAGAATTTCTTCGACGATGCCGCCATCCAGGCTCTGGATGATCTGCACCTGACGCGACGGCACAACCTTGCCTTCGCCGCGCACCACCTCGTCAATGCTGCCGGTCGCTGCCCAGACAAGCAGGAGCGCCGTGGCCAGCAAGGCCACCCACAGCAGCACACGCGAACTGCGGGCCTGCGATTCGTGAATCACCCATTCGGCATTGCCGACATAGTCAGACCGCTTTTCGACTTTGCCTTTTTCCGTGCCATCCAGCAGCCGGTCGAAAAAGAATACGAAGACGTTGCGCAATTTGCGCCACAAGCCGCCCAATAGGCCGTGCTTGGTCTCTCCAGGATTTGTCTGCATGGCGCCCTTAACTCCCGCGTCCAACGCGTCCCTGACGCAGTGCTTCCACAACTTGCTCCTTGGGACCGTCGGCCACGATGTGACCGTTGTCGATCACGATCAGGCGGTCGACCAGGTCCAGCAACGCGGTCCGGTGCGTGACCAGAAGAATCGTCTTGGTCGCGCTGGCCTCGCCCAGCCGCTTGCGCAGTTGGGCTTCGCTTTGGTGGTCCATGTTGCTGCTGGGTTCGTCCAGCAGCAGGATGGGAGGATCGTTGATCAGGGCGCGGGCCACGGCAACGGATTGCCGTTGGCCGCCTGACAACGATTCACCGCGTTCGCCAATGATCATGTCGAACCCGTTGGGGTGCAGGTTGGCGAAGTCGGTGACGCCGGCCAGATTGGCGGCCGCCAAAATGCTGGCGTCGTCGGCATAGGGCGCGCCCATGGCCAGGTTGTGCTTCAGGCTGCCGTAGAACAGCGTCGGGTCTTGCGGCACGTGGCCGATCGCGCGGCGCACGTCGGCCGGGTCGATCTGGCGGACGTCCACGCCATCGAGCAGCACGGCGCCTTCGGTGGGCTGATACAGCGCCAGCGCCAGCTTTTCCAGCGTGGTCTTGCCCGAACCGATGCGGCCGATGATGCCGACCTTTTCACCGGGCTTGAGCTTGAACGACACCTTCTTCAGCACCGGCTGCGTGCTGCCGGGATACGAGAACGTGACGTCGCGGAATTCCAGGCCGCCGTGGAACACCGGGCGATGCAGGAACTCGGATTCGGCGGGGCGTTCGATCGGCAGCTTCATGTAGTTGTCGATGGAACCCAGCGAGGTGCGGGCATTTTGATATTGCATCAGCAGGCCGGCCACCTGGCCCAGCGGCGCCAGGCAGCGGCCGGCAATCATGGATGCGGCGATGATGCCGCCCATGGACATGGCCGATTCCTGTGCCTGGTACACGCCGATGATCACGACGGCGATCGACACCAGTTGTTGAATTGCCTGCACGAAGCCGACCGTTGACGACGAAATCAGCTTGAGCTTGCCGCCCGTTTGCGCGATGAATTCGGTAGCGCGTTCCCAGTTGCGCTGGATGGCGCCCTGGGCGTTGAGCGTCTTCACGGCTTCCAGGCCGGTCAGCGCTTCCACCAGCGTGGCGTTGCGTTGCGAGCTGGCTTGGAAAGACGCCATCGTCAGCGCTTCCATGCGCGCCTGCGCGGCAAGCGACACCAGCAGAATCAGCACGATTGCCACGAGCGGCGGCAGAATCATCCATGGCGAGATCCAGGCCAAGGCGGCCAGGAACAGCACGATGAAAGGCAGATCGACCAGCGTGGTGATGGTGGCTGACGCGATGAAGTCGCGGATGGATTCGAACGAACGCAGGTTGGCCGCGAAGGAACCCACCGATACCGGCCGGCCCTCCAGGCGCAAGTCCAGCACGCGTTCCATGATCTGCGCAGACAGGCGCACATCGACCCGTTTGCTGGCGCTGTCCACCACATGCGAGCGCGCCGTGGACAAAATCATGTTGAAGATCACGACCAGCGTAATGCCGATGGCCAGCACCCACAGCGTCTCGACGGCGTTGTTGGGCACGACGCGGTCGTACACGTTCATGGTGAACAACGGCATCGCCATGGCGAAGATGTTGATCAGCAGGGCGGCGATCAGCGCGTCGCGGTACAGGCGCCGGTTTTCCATGATGGCGGCCCAGAACCAATGGCGCTCGCGCACCTTGGCGACTTCCGGCGCTCGCGCGTCAAAGCGGAACTGCGGGCGCACAAAGCACACCAGGCCGGTGTACTGCGCGGCCAACGCTTCGGGCGTCATCTCGACAGAGCTGCCGCCCAGTTCAGGATGGCTGACGATGTATTTGCCGTCTTCTTTCTTGAGCAGCAGGCAGGCGCGTTCGCCTTGCAGCAGCAGAATGGCGGGCAACAGGTCTTGAGAAATGCTGTCCAGCGTGCGTTTGACGACGCGCGCGGAAAGTTGCGCGCGCGCAGCGGCGCGAGGCAGCAGGGCAGGGGTCAGCCGGTGCTCTTCCAGCGGTAAACCAGAAGACAGCGCTTGCGCCGTGGCGGTCACGCCGTGCAGGCGCGTGATTTCAACCAGGCAGTCCAGCAGCGGGTCKTCGTGCGCCGCGCGGGCATCGGCACGCCATTCCCGAGCGGCCTTTTCAGATAACTTGTCCATCTTCGTCATCCAAGAGGTCGAGGTGTTCGGACAGGCGCGCGCGTTGCTGCTTGCGCTGTGAAAGTTTTTGCTGGGCCTGGATAGGCAGGTCCGTCATGCGCAAGGTGCCATTGGCGATCAAGGCGTCGATCAAGTCTTCCAGGACGCGGACAAAGTCCGCGTCCAGCTGCGAAAATTCTTTGCCCTGGGGGGGCATATGGCCTCCTTGCGACCCAACGCCGGTCAGGGCTTGGCGTTGGGTGCGTTCAGCGGCACGAGCGTGGGCGGCAGCGTGCCTTCGTTGTATTGCACGCGCACGGGCGCCAAGCGGGCAGCGTCGGGAACCGTCGAATTGCAAAGCTTGATCACTTCGTCGGAGACTTCCAGCTTGCCGTTTTCCTCGGGCATCTCATTGCGCGCGGGTTGCAGCGACAGCGCAGGCAGCAGAGCATGCGACAGCGCCAGCCAGCGGTATTGCGCAAGCTTGAGGTCATACAGGCCGTTGGTCAATGCGCGGCGTGACTCAAACAACTCGTTTTCGGTGTCCAGCAAGTCCAGCAGCGAACGTTGGCCAATCTGGAATTGTTGGCGATACGCGTCACGGACTTTTGTGGTGGCCACTTCGTGGTCACGCAGGAACGGCAGCTTCTGGCTCAGGCTCTGGACGTTATTCCAAGCCACGGCCAAGTCCTGCTGCACATTGCGGCAGGTGTAGTCGCGGATGTCGCGTGCGGCGTACGACTGCGCGGCCGTCTGGCGGACGCGAGCCGAATCGGCGCCGCCGCGGTACAGGTTGTAGCTCATCACGACTTGCACGCTGGAGCTCTGGATATCGCGGGTTTGCGGGGTGGGGTCGTTCTGGTCGCGGCCCGTGGAAGCCACAAATTCAAACTTCGGCGAGAACGCGCCCTTGGACGAGGCCACGCCCGCTTGCGCGGCTTGCAGGCCGGCTTGCTTGGACAGGAAGCTGGGGTTGCGGCGCAGCGACTCATTGAAGTCGCCCGGTTTCACAGGAAGCTTGTCGCCAATGTCGGGCGGCGGCTGCATGGCTTCGGGCGGGAAGGCGCCAGTGACGCGCTGGAAACGTTGCTGTACGTCCAGCAGGTTGGCGGTTTCCGTCATCAGGTTGGTCTGAGCCAGCGACAAACGGCCGCCAGCCTGTTCCAGGTCGACCCGGCGGCCAACGCCCGATTCGGTGCGCTCGCCAATCTGCTTGAGCGTTTCTTCGTGCAAGGAATAGTTCTGGCGGGCCAGCAGCTCCATATCGCGATAGCGTTGCAGGTCGATATAGGCCTGCACGGCCGAAAACGCCGTGCTGTCGCTGGTGGCCAGCACGTCATAGAAGCGTGCGAGCTTGTCGAAACCCGCTTGCTTGACGTCGTTGTTGGTACGGAAGCCGTCAAAAATCAGCTGGCGCAGTTCAACGTTGTAGCCCGGGCGGCTCCAGTTCTGCGAGCCCACGGCCGGCACGTTGCTGCGATATTCGCGGCCCAGGTAGCCCTGGGCATTGATCTGCGGAAAGTACGCGGCGCGGGCGACCGATTGGCCTTCCAGCGACGCTTGGAAGTCGTGGTACTTGGCTTGGATTTCGGGATTGCTGAGCAGCGTCTGTTCAACGATCTGGTTCAGCGTCACTGCGGACGGGGCGCCGGTTGCGGCGGCGGGCGCTGCGGACTGTGCAAATGCTGCGGGAACAAAGGCCAGGGCAAGGATCGAAGTCGTGCTCTTAAGCAAAAACGAAGCCATAGTGATTATTCGCGAGTAGGTTTAGATTGAGTGGCCGACATCTTGTATGAAAATGTCATATCTTCCGAGTCAAGATTTGTTAAATCGTGGCAGGCAGATACGACTGGCCAAAACGTTTCGTCGCGCAACATCACTTAAATTTCCTGAATTTGCACGAACTTCACAGTAGCTGAAATTCTCAGCTTGATTAATACGTTTTATTTCGCATTATTTCGAAAAAGACGCAACCGTAGTGAAACTGGATTATATCGGCTAGATAATTCTGAATCTATTTTCCTTAACAAAGTTTTTCTATGTGATTAATTTTCCACAACCTCTTCCCCAACTTTTCAGGAAGGGTGCGGAGTGAGGCGGATAGCGTCCGTTTTGCGCCCATCATGGTAGTGGTGGTACTAGTATCTATGGTGTGGTTGTACTAGGTTCAGACCGTGTGCATAATTCCTCCATGCCGCAGTGGCCGGCGCGGGAGCGACTTGCTTTTCAACCGCGTGAGGCACGAGCCGGATTGTCTATTTGCAGAGCGCATCCATGGCCCAAACCCTTTACGACAAACTCTGGGACGCCCACATCGTCCACCAGGAATCAGACGGCACCTGTCTGCTCTATATCGATCGCCACCTGCTGCACGAAGTGACCAGCCCGCAGGCGTTCGAGGGCTTGGCCATTGCCGGCCGCAAGCCGTGGCGCACGGGCGCCAACCTGGCGGTGGCGGACCACAACGTGCCGACGATCAATCGCGCCCAGGGTATTGATGACCCGGTCTCCCGCCTGCAAGTCGATACGCTGGACACCAATTGCGATAAGTACGGCATTACCGAATTCCGCATGAATGACTTGCGCCAGGGCATCGTGCACGTGATCGGGCCGGAGCAGGGCGCAACGCTGCCCGGCATGACGGTCGTCTGTGGTGACTCGCACACCAGCACGCACGGAGCGCTGGGCGCGTTGGCTTTCGGTATTGGCACGTCCGAAGTCGAGCACGTGCTGGCTACGCAAACGCTCTTGATGAAAAAAGCCAAGAGCATGCTGATCAAGGTTGAAGGCGAATTGCCCTTCGGCTGTACGGCCAAGGATGTGGTGCTCCACATCATCGGCATCATCGGTACGGCGGGCGGTACGGGCCACGCCATCGAATTCGCCGGCAGCACGATCCGCGCGCTGTCCGTGGAAGGCCGCATGACGGTCTGCAACATGGCCATCGAAGCGGGCGCCCGTTCGGGCATGGTCGCGGTGGACGACAAGACGGTCGAGTATTTCCGCGGCCGTCCGTTTGCGCCCCACGGCGTGGTCTGGGATCAGGCCGTCAAGTACTGGCGCACGCTGCACACCGACGAAGGCGCCAAGTTCGACACCGTGGTGGAAGTCAATGCGCGCGACATCAAGCCGCAAGTCACCTGGGGCACGTCGCCCGAAATGGTATTGCCGGTGGACTCCCGCGTGCCGGACCCCGATCGTGAAAAAGACGATGTGCGCCGCAGCGGCATGGAGCGCGCGCTGGAATACATGGGCTTGAAGCCCAACACGCCGCTTACCGATATCCGCGTGGACCGCGTGTTCATCGGCTCGTGCACCAATTCGCGTATTGAAGACTTGCGCGCCGCGGCCGTCGTGGCCCGCGGCAAGCGCGTCGCGTCCAATGTGCGCCAGGCGATGGTGGTGCCGGGTTCGGGCCTGGTCAAACAGCAGGCCGAACGCGAAGGGCTGGACAAGATTTTCATTGAAGCCGGCTTTGAGTGGCGCGAACCGGGCTGCTCGATGTGCCTGGCCATGAACGCCGACCGCCTTGAACCGGGCGAGCGTTGCGCATCCACGTCGAACCGCAACTTCGAAGGCCGCCAAGGCCAGGGCGGCCGCACGCACCTGGTCAGCCCCGCGATGGCCGCCGCCGCCGCCGTGGCCGGCCACTTCGTCGACGTCCGCACGTTCCGTTAAGCGATACAGCACCGAGTACCGACATCATGCAAGCATTTACCACTCACGAAGGCCTGGTGGCTCCGCTCGATCGCGAAAACGTCGACACGGACCTCATCATCCCCAAGCAGTTTCTCAAGTCCATCCAGCGCACGGGTTTCGGGCCCAACCTCTTTGACGAGCTGCGTTATCTGGACCACGGCGAACCCGGCATGGACAACAGCAAGCGTCCGCTGAATCCGGATTTCGTGCTGAACCAGCCGCGTTACCAGGGCGCTTCGGTGCTGCTGGCCCGCAAGAACTTTGGCTGCGGTTCCAGCCGTGAACACGCGCCCTGGGCGCTGACGCAGTTTGGCTTTCGCGCCATCATTGCGCCGTCGTACGCCGACATCTTCTTCAACAACAGCTTCAAGAACGGCTTGCTGCCGATCGTGCTGTCTGAATTGGAAGTGGCGCGCCTGTTCGATGAGGTCAAAGCCTTCCCGAACTTCAAGCTGAACATCGACCTGGACCGCCAGGTTGTGATCGCCCCGGACGGCCGCGCGATGGGCTTCGATATCGAACCCTTCCGCAAGTACTGCCTGCTCAATGGCTTTGACGATATCGGCCTGACCTTGCGTCATGCCGACAAGATCCGCGCCTTTGAAGCCGAACGCCTGGCCCGCCATCCCTGGCTGGAAAGCCGTCCCATCGCCTGAACCCTATTCTGATCACAGGATCGCTTCTTAAATGACTCACAACATTGCAGTCTTGCCGGGTGACGGCATCGGCCCGGAAATCGTTGAGCAGGCCGTGCGCGTCCTGAAGGCGCTGGACGTTTCCTTCGACATCAAGCAGGCTCCCGTGGGCGGCGCCGCGTTCGACCAGTTCGAACACCCGCTGCCGCCGGCCACGCTGAACCTGGCCAAGGAATCGGACGCCATTCTGTTTGGCGCCGTCGGCGACTGGAAGTACGACAGCCTGCCGCGTGAATTCCGTCCGGAACAAGCCATTCTGGGCCTGCGCAAGGCGCTGGGCCTGTTTGCGAACCTGCGTCCGGCCATTCTGTATCCCGAGCTTGCCAGCGCCTCGTCGCTCAAGCCCGAGATCGTGTCCGGCCTGGACATCCTGATCATCCGCGAACTGACCGGCGACATTTACTTCGGCACGCCGCGCGGTGTGCGCTCGTCGCCGGACGGCGCCTTCACGGGCGAACGCGAAGGCTACGACACGATGCGCTACGCCGAAACCGAAGTGCGCCGCATCGCGCGCATCGGCTTCGAATCGGCCCGCAAGCGCAACAAGAAGCTGTGCAGCGTGGATAAGGCCAACGTGCTGGAAACGTCGCAGTTCTGGCGCGATATCGTCATTGAAGTGGCGCGTGAATATCCGGACGTCGAGCTGTCGCACATGTACGTCGACAACGCCGCCATGCAACTGGTGCGCAACCCGCGCCAGTTTGACGTCATCGTCACGGGCAACCTGTTCGGCGACATCCTGTCGGACGAAGCGGCCATGCTGACGGGCTCGATCGGCATGCTGCCGTCGGCATCGCTGAATGCCAGCGGCCAGGGCTTGTACGAACCCAGCCACGGTTCGGCTCCGGACATCGCCGGCCAAGGCATCGCCAATCCGTTGGCGACGATTCTGTCGGCCGCCATGCTGCTGCGTTACTCGCTGAACCTGGCGCCCCAGGCTGACCGTATCGAAGCCGCCGTGCGCCGCGTGCTGGCCGACGGCCTGCGCACCGCCGACATCTTCGAACCGGGCACGACGAAAGTCAGCACGGCGGGCATGGGCGACGCAGTGCTGAAAGCACTGGCCTGATCGTCAAGCAAGGGGCGCGCCCTTGCGGCGCAGCCCCAAGATTTTGAAGGGCCGCCCGCAAGGCGGCCCTTTTTGCGACCCAGCTCTGAGCCGCCGGTGGGCTTGCCATTGACCCGATGCGGCCCTGTTGTGAAGGCGCCGCGAAAGGGCATGCCTTGTCTTGTGGCCCCGATTTTTTCTAGCTGCGCCGCAACATCTCCCCGTGCATTCTGATAAATTGTTGAATTGCACGTTTTTTTCTACCCGGACCTTGTCTCCACCTTTATAGAGCGATTGAAATGAATCAAGCAGTAGGCCTTGTCGGCTGGCGCGGAATGGTCGGCTCGGTGCTCATGCAACGCATGCGCGACGAGAACGACTTCGCACTGATCGAACCGGTGTTCTTTTCCACCAGCAATGCTGGCGGCGCTGCGCCCACGTGGGCCGAAGGCGCGGGCCCGTTGCAAAATGCCTACGATATTGATGCTCTGAAAAAACTGCCGATCATTCTGACGGCACAAGGCGGCGACTACACGTCCGAGGTTTACCCGAAGCTGCGCGGCGCGGGCTGGAACGGCATCTGGATTGATGCGGCCAGCACCCTGCGCATGGCTGACGACGCCATCATCGTTCTGGACCCGGTCAACCGCCCGGTCATCGACGCAGCGCTCAAGCGCGGCGTGCGCAATTTCATCGGCGGCAACTGCACGGTCAGCTGCATGCTGATGGGTCTGGCCGGCCTGTTCAACAACGACCTGGTGGAATGGATGACCTCCATGACGTACCAGGCCGCATCCGGCGGCGGCGCGCAACACATGCGCGAACTGCTGACCCAGTTCGGCGAGATCAACCAAGCCGTCAAGCCGTTGCTGGACGACCCCGCGTCGGCCATCCTGGCGATCGACCGCGGCGTGCTGGCCAAGCAGAAAGATCCGGCGCTGCCCCACGAACACTTCGGCGTGCCGCTGGGCGGCAACCTGATTCCCTGGATCGACAAGGATCTGGGCGACGGGATGTCGAAGGAAGAGTGGAAGGCCGAAGTCGAAACCAACAAGATCCTGGGCCGTGGCGCTGCTTTCGGCACGCCGGCCACCCCGATCGACGGCCTGTGCGTGCGCATCGGCGCCATGCGCTGCCACAGCCAGGCGCTGACCATCAAGCTCAAGCGCGATGTGCCGATCGACGAAATCGAAGCGCTGATCGCGCAAGGCACGCAGTGGGCGAAGGTGGTTCCGAACACCAAGGAAGCCACCGTCTCTGCGCTGACCCCCGTGGCCGTGACCGGCACGCTGGATATTCCGGTGGGCCGCCTGCGCAAGCTGTCGATGGGCTCGCAGTACCTGGGCGCCTTCACCGTGGGCGACCAACTGCTGTGGGGCGCCGCCGAACCGCTGCGCCGTATGTTGCGCATTGCGCTGGCCGAAGCCTGATGCCGGTTCGGGCGCCGCGCGGCGGGGCCTGATCGTGTAGCAAGTGAAGCAAGGGCACCTTCGGGTGCCCTTGACGTTTGAGCGATAGTGAAAAGGTGTGGCGGATGCGCCCGCGAGTCAATGCCGATGCGCCTTTCAGGTTTGTGAAATGCCCGTCATCCATTACACTTTTCCGGTGAATTGAGGCCTGTTCTCACTGATTTGGTGCGGACGGGCTCTAGCCCGTAATTCGACTACAAGAACGGAATTCCAGCTTATGACCCAGCGTTCGCGCCACGTGAAGCATGCCCGCCGTTTGAAAGCCCTTCAATGGGCGATCGCCTTGGCGATCGGGTCGAGCATGTGCAGTTCGGCGCTGGCCATGCGCGTGGGGCATTCGCGTGTCGTGTCGGTCCCGGGTGCGCCGTTGCAGGCGGTTGTGGGCTTGCAGGAACTGACGCCGGATGAAGTCGCGTCGCTGAAAGTATCGGTGGCGGATGATGCGGCCTGGCAACGCGCTGGCCTGAAGCCGCCGGTGCCGTTGGGCAGCATGGTTGTCCGGGTCGAAGACGGCATGGACGCCACGCGCAAGAATTTGCGCATCCGTGGCACTCAACCGCCGGCAAGCGGCGCGGTGGATCTGCTGCTGGATATCAGCTCGAGTTCGGGGCAGCGCCAAGTGCAGGTCAGCATTCTGGTGCCATTGCGCGGAACCGGCGCTGACGTGACGCCCGCCGCCGTCGGCTCCCCGCGTGCAGGGGGCACGACGGGCTCGGTCAACGTCAAATCGGGCGACAACCTGTTCGCCATCGCACAACGCAACGCGGTGCCCAACGCCTCGGTCTACCAGATGCTGGTGGCGCTGTGGCGCGCCAATCCCGAGGCGTTCATCCAGAGCAATATGAATCTGGTGCGCGCGGGACAGAAGCTGAAAATTCCTGATGCGGCAACGGTGCGCGCGATTGACCCGGCCGAAGCGCGCCGCATTTTCAATGAACACGCCGAAGCCTTCGCCAAGTATCGCGCCCGTCTTGGCGCGGCCGCCGGTGCGAATCCGTCGGTGGTGAAGGGCCAGGACGCCGCCTCCGGCACCGTCGCCCGCCCGGGCGACACCGGTGTCGCCAGTGCTGCGCCCACGCAGGATCGTGTGCGCCTGTCTTCAGGTGAGGCATCGAACAGCCCGTCCGCGCAAGCCGACGCGCAGGCGGATGCCAGGACGTCGAGCGAGCGCGCGATGAAAGACGTCGAAGGCCGCGTCAATCAGCTGCAAAGCAATGTGGACGAGTTGAATAAAGCGGTTGCGCAGCAGGGAGCGTCGGGCGGTGCCGGCGCAACGGGCGCAGCAGGTGCTTCGGGTGCAGCAGGTACCTCGGGCACGTCGGGCGCAGCAGGTACACCGGGCGCAGCAGGCACACCGGGTGCAGCAGGCACACCGGGCGCAGCGGGCACACCGGGTGCAGCAGGCACGCCGGGCGCAGCAGGTACGTCGGGCGCAGCAGGTACGCCGGGTGCAGCAGGCACATCGGGTGCAGCAGGCACACCGGGTGCAGCAGGCACACCGGGCGCAGCAGGAACACCGGGTGCAACAGGCGCAACAGGCGCAGCGGCCGCAGCAGGCTCACCGGCCGCAGCAGGCTCACCGGGTGCAGCAGGAACACCGGGTGCAGCGGGTACTCCTAGCGCAGCAGGCACGTCGGGCGCAGCAGGCACGCCGGGCGCAGCAGGCACGCCGGGTGCAGCAGGCACGTCGGGCGCATCAGGTGCACCGGGCGCAGCAGGCACGTCGGGCGCATCAGGAACACCGGGTGCAGCAGGCACGTCGGGCGCATCAGGTGCACCGAGCGCAGCAGGTACGCCTGGCGCAGCAGGCACGCCGGGCGCAGCAGGCACTCCAGGCGCAGCAGGCACCCCCGGCGTAGCAGGCGCTCCCGGCGCTGCCGCCCCGTCGTCTACCGACAAGGCCGTCACGGGCACTCCGCCCTCAAACAGCAAAGATCTCACCTCCGGCATGCCCAGTTGGCTTGCCGACAATTTGCTTGTCATCGTCACCGCCGTGTTGGCGCTGATTGCGTTCGCCATTGCCTGGCTGCTGCGCCGTGCCGGCGCCCGGCGTGACGACGATGATGAGGAAACGTACGCCTATAACGAGCCGGCGCTGGACACGGCAGCGCTGAATCGCAAGCTCGATACGATCAATCTCGACCTGGACGAACCGCCCACGGACGAACCGCGCCGAGTCAGCGGACCTCGAGTTTGAATAATGTCTAGAGTTGCATTGGGGCTGGCGTACGACGGCTCCGCTTGGCAGGGTTGGCAGACACAGCCGCATCGGCAAACGGTGCAGGACACGCTGGAGTCTGCGTTGGCAAGCTTCTGTGGGGTGAAGGGCGCGGTTCCCACGATTTGCGCGGGGCGTACCGACACCGGCGTGCATGGCGCGATGCAGGTCGTTCATCTGGATACGGAGTTGGACCGGCGCATGGAATCCTGGGTGCGGGGCGTGAATGCGTTTTTGCCGCCCAGCGTATCGGTGCAGTGGGCGCAGTTGGTGTCAGACGAATTCCATGCCCGTTTCTCGGCGCGCGCCCGTACTTACGTTTATTTAGTGTGGCGAGGCCGCGTGCGGCCAGCGTTGTGGGCGGGGCGGGCCGGCTGGTGCTTTCAGCCGCTGGATGTTGATGCCATGCGCGCTGCCGCGCAGGCACTGTTGGGTGAACACGATTTCTCCAGCTTCCGGTCGTCGCAATGCCAGGCCAAACATCCAGTGCGCCACATGCATCGGCTGGACATCGAGGAACGCGGCCCGTTCCTGGTGTTCACGCTGAAGGCCAACGCGTTTTTGCACCACATGGTGCGCAACATCATGGGTGCGTTGTTGCAGATCGGGCAGGGCAGGGAAGCTGTGGACTGGATGGCGCAACTGCTGTCGTGGCGTGACCGCAAACGAGGCGCGCCGACGTTCTCACCAGACGGCCTGTATTTGTCCGCGATTGATTATCCCGCCGAGTTTGGCCTGGAAGAGCTTGATGGCGGATCGCTGTTGCTATCGCCGTTCACGCAGACCTATTAGGAAGCTGTTGTCATTGATGGCGCGGCCTCGCGCCTGATGGAGAGGAATGCCATGCAACGCCGCGCGTTTTTGAAGCAAGCCGCTCTGGGCGCCGCGGGCAGCGCCGCACTGGCCGCCCCGGTCTACGCGCAGGATGCGCCCACAATCGCGTGGCGGCTGGCATCCAGCTTTCCCAATGAGTCGCCGACGTTGCTGGCGGGCGCCGAGGACGTCGCGCGCTACGTGGCCGAGGTCACGGACGGCCGCTTCACCATCGACATTTTCCCGGCGGGCGATCTTGTGGAATCCGGCCAGGTGCTCGATGCCGTGCAGCATCGCGTTGTCGAGTGCGGCCACACGGCATCCACGCGTTACTTCGATATTGATCCCGCGCTATGTTTTGATGCCGGCGTGCCGTTCGGCCTGAACACGCGCCAGATGAATGCCTGGATGTTGCAAGGCGAAGGCCTGGCGCTGACCCGGGTGCTGTTCGACAAGTACAACATCCTGAACTTTCCCTGTGGGTATACCGGCGCGCAAATGGGCGGCTGGTTCCGGGGCGAAATCAAAAACGTTGACGATTTGCGCGGCCTGAAAATCAAGGCCGGCGGCTTCGCGCGCCATGTGCTGGCGCGCTTGGGCGCGACACCGGTCGACGTGCCGGTCTCGGAAAGCTATGCGGCGCTAGAGCAGGGCACGGTGGACGCGGTCGCGTGGATTGGTCCGTACGACGACGAAAATCTTGCGCTCTATAAAGTGGCCCGGAACTATTACTTTCCCGGCTGGTGGGCGGGCACCTTGCAGCTATCGCTATACGTCAACCAGGACGCTTACGATGAGCTGCCCAAGCCCTATCAATCGGCGCTGGCTTTGGCGTGCAGAATGGCCACGGGCAACATGATCGCCAAGTACGACGCGGGCAATCCCGATGCGTTGCGCCGGCTGGTATCCCGAGGCGCGCAACTGAAGGCGTTTCCGAAGCCTGTCTTGCAGGCATGCTACGAGGCATCGATGGCGGCCTATAAAGAGATGAGCGCCAAGGACCCGATGTTCAAAAAGCTCTACGACAGCATGACCGCTTTTCGCGACAAGGAAGTGCCGTGGTTCCGCGTGGCCGAAGGCAGTTTCGACAATCTGCTTGCCACTTTGGGCCAGCCTGCTGCCTGAACGCGGCTTGCCCGCGCGGCAGATATACTGAATCGTCATGCCGCGATGGGCGGCACAGGTAATGAGTTCCATGCGCACACGCATCAAAATCTGCGGATTGACCCGCGAACAAGACATCGACGCCGCCGTCTCGGCCGGCGTCGATGCGATCGGCTTCGTCTTCTATGCCAAGAGCAGGCGCTGCCTGACGCCCACGCGCGCCGCGCAACTGCGCCGTGCCGTGCCGGCGTTCGTCGATGTCGTGGCCCTGTTCGTGAACCCCGACCCGGCCGATGTGCAGGCGGTGCTGGACCAGGTCGGTCCTGAACTGCTGCAATTCCACGGCGATGAAACGCCGCAGGATTGCGCGAGATACGGCCACCGTTTTCTGCGCGCCTTCCGGGCGGGCGCCCCGGGTCTGGATACCGCCGAAGGTCTGGCCACGCACTGCCGCGCCTACGGTGAAGCGGCGGGGTGGTTGTTCGATAGCTACAGCGCGGGCTACGGCGGCAGCGGCCATGGTTTTGACTACGCGTTGCTGGATGACGTCCGCGCTAATCCGGTGTCGCGCCCGCTGATCCTGTCGGGTGGTTTGAACGGCGACAACGTCGGCCAAGCCATCGAATTGGTCAGGCCGTGGGGCGTGGATGTGAGCAGCGGCGTCGAGGTCGAGCAAGGAATAAAAAGTTCTGATAGAATCTCGTTCTTCGTTGATGCAGCCCACGCCGCAGACACGAAGTTGAAGGGAAAAAGTAGTGCTTGCAGGTGAAGTTTCTGGCCAGAGTTTCGGTTCGCTCCAATCCGATGCGCAACCCCAATCCGGCCCGTTTGTTAGTTCAAACGTTGATGCTTCAAACGCAATAAAAACAGCAAAAAATCTTTTAAGACGATTTGCACAGTTTAAAAAAGCACTATATAATTCTTCTTCTTTGCAGGCGGTTAGCTCAGTTGGTTAGAGCGCCACGTTGACATCGTGGAGGTCGTTGGTTCGAACCCAATACCGCCTACCAGATTCCTGCAAAGCAGTGCCAAGCACTGTGTAGCAATGCCTAGAAAGCCGCGTAAGTCTTTGACTTCGCGGCTTTTTTGCATTCTGCGCCGCTAATGCCACCCACAGCCACAACGGGTGCCAGCAGATTTACGGGTGGGAATACGGGTGGTTGAATCGGATAATGGTGGGCCCCCAATTCCTCATTTCCGGCGTTGGACGCGCAGCTATCTAGAAAATCCGAACCCACCGTAGGGAGTCTGGAGTGTTGAAAAAAAGCGAGACATTGACCCACGTTGATTGGGCCATCTTTGGTTTGGCACTTCTCTTGCTTGCGCCGCCCGTGTTGGTAATTGTTTTCCTGAATAAGTCCAGCGTGTCGGCATTTGTGATTTCCGAGGCCGGGCGGTCGCACTTTCTATCTTATTGCTCGTTTTGGCTCGCAGCGATGGCCGGACTGACAGCCGGCCGCGGCGTAGTGAGACATCAGCGTGGCACGCCTAAAGCGGAACTGGCTGTCGCGTCGATACAGGATTACATCGAAAGCGCCGTGTTGCTGGTCAGTTCTGCGTGCGCATTGGCGCTGACCGCGCTCGATGAGCCACTGCCTCATCGCGCTTTCTTGATGCTGTTGACGTCGTATCCCATCATCTACGGTGGATATCTATTCACTTTGAAAATATGGGAGAAGCAGCGCCGGAAAAGGAACAAGGCATTTTCCTTGGCATCCATCGGCCTGCGCCATTCGCGGCGGTCTTTCCTGATCGCTGCCTGCATTGGGGTCGCGGGGCTTTGGATCATGGACCAGCTCTACCTTCCGAGCTTGATAACGTAAATCAAGTTATGCAAGATTCGCCCAGACTCGTAGCACTTACGACCTAAAGAAATGCCCCGGCTAAAAAACCGGGGCATTTCTTTTTGCGAGGCAGAGTTAACCAAGTGTTCGCCAGATACCGGTCGTGTCACCTGGCAGTTCATGCATTCATATTGGCTTTCAATTGCTAGGCAGCCGCAAGAATATGCAGGCGCCTGATGCATAACCCGTTATATGCTGCCTTGCGGCGAGGTTTACGCTTGCGGTTCGCTTGGCGTCGAATGTGCGTTCTTGATCACGCCGCGAATATTCAGCGCCGCTAGCCCGACTTGCAGCGCGATCAGTGCGAACGCGCCATCGTGCATGCCCCATGCGATCCACAGCACATTGCTCAGCAGGAATACCCAGAATCCTGCCTTGCGTTTGCCTGGACCTTGCGAGGCAACGAGCCAAGCCGCCGCAAGCGACGTGACCATGGCCGGCCATTGAAGAAAATCCCACATCGCTTCCATCTGGCGCGTCCAGGGTCAATACCAAGTCAGCCGGTGCCGGCAGGAAATCAGGGCAGACTTAATCAATCAATTCCGGGCGTCTGCTGCGGGTCCACACCGGGCATCGGGTTGGGAATGCTATCGGGCGGCCAGGGTTTGCCGTCCTTCCCGCCGGATTTCGACGGGGCGTCTTTGCCTTCATCCTTTCTTTTGGCGGGCGGGATCTCGGCGGGGTGCGGGTCGCGTTGTTGGTCGGACTGTTGGTCGGATTTTTGGCTGGCGTCAGGGGAATTCATGGTTTGCTCCTAGCTGATTTTCTTAAGCAGCCTGGCTACACGCGCGATGCCGCCTGTGCCGCTTGCGGCGCGTCCGATGAGTGCCGTGCCGGCTGCCGTGAAGGCCATTCGTCTGAACACGGTGGTGCCCCGCATGCCGGCCACGAGCAGCCAGGCGCCAAGCCCGAAGACCAGCAGATGTTCACCTGGAAAGTCTGGCCGGCTTGCGTCGATGTCTTTCAATTCCTGTATCAGCGATCGATCCCCGCGAGCGGGAACGTCGGCTTCGGCGATGGCGTCGGATTTCATTGGGGTCTCCCGGGTTCGATGAGCCGGATATTCAGCAAGTGCCATGCCACGCAGGCTGAGTTCAGGCCCAGCGCAAATTTTGCCGAGCCAGCAAAAAAAAGCCCCGCCAAGCGGGGCAAATCCACGGATCAGGTGGTTGTCGCCGCAGCGGCAGGGGGAGTGCCGGTGTCGCCATGCTTGACCCGAATGGCGACCACCGCCGCGGCGTGGCTGTTCAGCAATTCGCGTGCCCGATGGGCGCGCGCGCCGCTACCCCTCATTGCCTTGGGTATTTTCGCTGGCGTCGCTCGGGTTGACGGGGGGCGGCTTGACCGGTGGTTGGGGGGATTTATCGGCCGGCCTTGCAGGTTCGGGCGCTTTGGAGGGGGGCGTGGCAGACGCGGAGATGTTCATGCTGCTGACCTTGAAGATAGGAATGCGAGCCGAGGCAGCAAAACTCATGCCGAAAGAAGCATGCCGGGAAGGCGCTTTCCGAAAGGGGTATGCCGACAGATGCATCCCGAAACGCGTATCCCGCAAGACAGGCTACGCGGCGACACCGACGGCACAGGTTGGGAAAGAGACTTGCTGATCCGTCGATGACAATCCAAAAAAGCGCCTCACCCACGGAGGATTTCGAAAATGATGATCGAAGTTTTTCAGCATACCGACGGCCATTGGAGTTTTCGGCGCATCGCTTTGCTAGGCGTGGAAGAAGACGCCGGGCATTACCCCACGCGGGATGAAGCCGTTGCCGCCGCCAGTCTTAAATACCCAGGCGAGTCGGTATCTACCGTTGAGGCGACGACGGACCCCGCGACTGGCAAGCTTCGGTCGGATTGACACGGCGTCGTTCGGGCCGTGGCCCGGGGCTGTCTCGGGGGCGTTATCTCGGCGTTATCTGATAAGGTCCGGGTACGTTCCCCAATGCCTAGCCCATGCATAACGTCTTGAAGCCCATCGTCTTGATCCCCGCCCTGTGGCTCGCCGGATGCGCGATTACGCCACCGCCGGAAAAGCCGGTGCAATCGCGCCTGGACGAGCTGCCCATGTATGGCGGCATGGACCGGTCAGCCGCCGCTGAACTTCAAGCCAGTGACAAAAAGCTCATCGCGGATGCGACTCGCGCATTTGGTTCTGCGGAAAAGGCGTCGCAGGCGTGGGTCGGGCAGGGATACCGCTTCTATCAGTCAGACCAGTTGGGCATGGCGATGCGGCGCTTCAATCAGGCGTGGCTGCTGAACCCCGACAACCCAGAGGTCTACACCGGCTTTGCCGCGGTGCTGCACGACCAGGGGAAATATTGCCAGGCCATGAGCATGATGGACCAGGCGATCAGCCATGATCCGCCTACGTTCCAAGGCATTTATGCGGACGCCGGGCGCATTGCCGCGCGCTGCGCGGCGGACGATAAGACCTTGCCGCCCGAAGCCCGGGTGGCGGCAACGGCCCGTTCCGATGAGTGGTACCGCAAGGGCGAAGCCGTGGAGCCGGACAAGGGCTATCTGTATGCGTCGTGGGCAACGGCATATTACTGGCGTGGCCAGTATGACCAGGCGTGGGCGATGGTCGTCAAGTCTCGTGCAGCGGGCGGTAACCCCAGCCCGAGATTCATGGACATGCTGCGCGCCAAGCAGCCGGAACCCCGGTCGTAACCGTTGCCGCGCGTCTGCCTGCTCGGCTCCGGCCCCGCATTTGCGATATTCTGCTGACCATCATGATCAAAGCTCTATGGTTGGCGTTGGGCTGCGTGATGCTGGCACTGGGCGTCATCGGCGCGTTCCTGCCGGTCATGCCGACGACGATATTTCTGATTCTTGCCGTGGGCTGCTTCTCGCGGTCGTCGCCGCGTTTGGAAAAGTGGCTGCTGGATAGCCCCACCTACGGCCCGGCGCTGCGCACGTGGCGCGAGCAGGGCGCGGTGTCGCGCAAGGGCAAGACGTATGCCTGCCTGGGCATGGCGGTGGGTTACGCGGTGTTCTGGTGGAGCGCGCATCCGTCGTGGCCGTTGGCCGCGGGCGTTGGTCTCTTCTTTATTGCCAGCGCGGCCTACGTGCTGAGCCGCCCGGCGCCAAAAGCGGCTGATTCCCCCGATCGGTTCGGCCAACGGTCAGGCGATTGATATCTCCTTGAAAGACACCGGTTTGGCGTAACGCAGCGAAATGGTTCGCGCCATTTCGCCTGCTCGCAGCGGGCGCCTTCTCTGATGTAATGCCCCACAGTCGGGCTGTTCAAGCAGCGGCGCATCGTTCCGAAGGCGCCCATGGTCCGGGCAAGGATGCGTCATGTTGAACAAGCGTCGGGAACTTCTATTTGCGGCCATGTCGGGGGCGGCGCTGGGATGGGCGAGTCCGACGTCCGCCGCCGCCACGCTGAGCACGCAGCAAGAGACCTTGGACCTGTGGCCGGGCAATCGCGCGCCTGACGGGCGCGGCCCGGAAGGGCCTGAGCAGGTCAGCGCCAAGGGTTCCATCACGCAGGTGTCGCGGCCACGTCTGGTGGTCTACCGCCCGGCGCAACCCAACGGTACGGCGGCGCTGGTGATTGCCGGCGGCGGCTACGCGCATATCGAATGCGGGACGGAAAGCACGCCCACTTGCCTATGGTTGCAGGCGCAAGGCGTGACCGCGTTTGAGCTGGTGTATCGCCTGCCGGGCGAGCATTGGCCAGCGATCGCGCCTTTGCAAGACGGGCAGCGCGCATTGCGGGTGATCCGGGCGGCGGCAGGGCGGTTTGGTCTGGATGGCGGGCGTATCGGCGTAATCGGTTTTTCCGCCGGCGGGCATCTGGCGGGCTTTACCGCGGCCACGCCCACCGTGCCGCATTACGCTGCGGTGGACGCTGCCGACAGCATGTCGTCGCGCCCCGATTTTGCAGCGCTGATCTACCCGGTGCTGACCTTCATGCCGCCGTTTGACCACACCCATGCGCGCCGCGAAATTGTGGGCGAACATCCCACGGCCGAGCAAAGCGCGGCGTACTCGGTGGATCATCTGGTGACGGCGCAGATGCCGCCGGTATTCCTGGCGCAAGCGCAGGACGACCCGATCTCGCCCGTCGATAACAGCCTGCTGATGTTCAACGCGCTGCGCCGGGTGGGCGTGCCCGCCGAGATGCACATCTTTCCCCAAGGCAGGCATGGCTGGGGGCTGGGCAAACCAGGCACGCGCGTGCATGCCTGGCCGGACTTGTTCACAGCGTGGCTGGCGTACAACCAGTCAATGTGAATGCCGGGGGTCGCCCCGCGTTTCAATCACCTTCAGATAGAGCGTGGCCGGTTCCAGGCAGCCGCCGGTGGATAGTTGGCCGACCAGTTGCCGATAAAGCTCTTGCCACGGTGTTTGCGAGGCGGGCGCCTGATACGGGGGTTCTTGTTTGCGCCGCGCCATTTCGGCGTCATCCACCAAGGCCGTGACGCTGCGTTGATTCAAATCGACGCGGATCTTGTCGCCCGTGCGCAGCAGCGCCAGGCCGCCGCCCACGGCCGCTTCGGGTGACATGTTCAGAATGGACGGGCTGGCCGACGTTCCGCTTTGCCGGCCGTCGCCCAGGCAGGGCAGGGAATCCACGCCGCGCTTGATCAGGTGTGACGGCGGTGCCATGTTGACGACTTCGGCGCTGCCCGGGTAGCCCACCGTGCCCGCGCCGCGTATCACCAGAATGCAGTGCTCGTCGATGTTCAGCGCAGGGTCTTCGATGCGCGCGTGATAGTCCTCGGGGCCTTCGAACACGATGGCGCGCGCTTCGAACGCGTTCTCGGAACCGGGTTCGGACAAGTAGGCGCGGCGGAAGGCTTCGCCCACGACCGACATCTTGATGATGGCGCTGTCGAAGAAATTGCCCGACAGCACGATGAAGCCCGCGCGATGTTTCAGCGGCGCATCGCAGGTGCGAATCACGTCGGCGTCTCGCGTCTTGGCAGCCGAAGCAATGTCGCCAATCGTCTTGCCGGACACGGTGGGGCAGTCGGCATGCAGGCGCCCGGCGACCAGCAATTCATGCATGACGGCCGGCACGCCGCCCGCACGGTGGAAGCCTTCTCCCAGATGCTCGCCGGCTGGCACGCAGTTGACCAGCAAGGGTACGTCTTCGCCCAGCCGCTGCCAGTCGTCCAGGCTTAGGTCGATACCGGCGTGCCGGGCCATCGCAATCAGGTGAGGCGGACAGTTGGTGGACGCGCCCAATGCCGAGGCCACCACGATGGCGTTTTCAAACGCTTGCCGCGTCAGGATGTGCGACGGCCGCAAGTCTTCGCGCACCATGTCGCAGATGCGCAAGCCCGTGGCATAGGCCATTTGCGCGCGTTCCCGGTAGGGCGCCGGGATGCTGGCGCAGGTGGGCAGCGACATGCCCAGCGCTTCGGCCAGCGAGTTCATGGAGAGCGCGGTGCCCATGGTGTTGCAGTGGCCCACCGATGGCGATGACGCCGTGGCCAGCGTCATGAAGCCTTCGTAGTCCAGCTTGCCGGCCGCCATCAAGTTGCGCGCATGCCAGATGACGGTGCCTGACCCCACCCGCTGGCCGTCGTGCCAGCCGTCCAGCATCGGGCCGCCCGACAGCACGATGGCGGGCAGGTCGACCGTGGCGGCGGCCATCAGACAGGCGGGCGTGGTCTTGTCGCAACCGGTCGTCAAGACCACGCCGTCCAGCGGATAGCCGTGCAGAATTTCAACCAGGCCCAGATAGGCCAGGTTGCGATCCAGCGCCGCCGTGGGCCGCCGCCCCTGTTCGGCCAGCGGATGCACGGGGAACTCCATCGGAATGCCCCCCGCGTCCCGGATACCCGCCTTGATGCGTTCAGCCAGCGCCAGGTGATGGCGGTTGCAGGGCGCCAGGTCGCTGCCGGTCTGGGCGATGCCGATGATCGGCCGTCCGGATTGCAGCTCCTGCCGCGTCAGGCCGTAGTTCAGATAGCGCTCGACATAGATCGCCGTCATGTCGGCGTGAGACGGATCGTCGAACCATTTCTGGCTGCGTAACTTGCGGGGTGTCTGAGACATGAGAGGCTCGCTTGCTTCACTTGCGTCAATCGGGAGGCGTCAGTTGCGCGCCTTCTGGATCTCGTCGTTCAACTGCTTGACGAGGTCAGGGCCGAGTTCCTGCGTGTACTTGTCCACCACGGGCTGCACCTTTTGCCGCATGCGCGCCACTTCTTCGGGCGTGACGGTATTGATCTTCATGCCGGCTTGCTCAAGCGTGGTCATGGCCTTGGTGGAATCGGCGCGGCTGTCTTTGCGTTCAAAATCACGCGACGCCGCAGCGGCTTGCCGAATCAGTTTCTGTTCGTCAGGCGACAGGGTGTCCCACCATTTCTTGGACGCCAGCACCACCCACGGCGTGTAGACGTGGCGCGTGATGGTCAGGAAGGGCTGCACTTCATAGAACTTGCTGCTCTGGATAGTGGTGATGGGGTTTTCCTGGCCGTCGACCGTGCGGGTTTCCAGCGCGGTGAACAATTCCGAGAACGGCATGGGCACGGCGTTGGCGCCCAGCGTGTTGAAGACCCCCAGCGCGATCTGGTTCTGCATGACGCGCAGCTTGATGCCTTGCAGGTCTTCCGCGCGCGTGATGGGGCGCTTGGAATTGGTCATGTTGCGAAAGCCGTTTTCCCAATAGACCAGGCCGACCAGGCCCTTGGCTTCCAGCTTCTTCATCAGGTCTTGGCCCAAGGGGCCATCAAGCACCGCGTCGGCTTCCTTTTCGCTGTTGAACAGGAAGGGAAGGTCGAACACGCCGAATTCCTTCACCATGCCCGCCAAAGGCGCGGTGGACCCCACCATCATTTCCTGCGCGCCGCCGGCCAGCGCGCCTTGCATCTGTTCGTCAGAGCCCAGGTTGGCCGAGCCGAACGTCTTCATCTTCAGCTTGCCATCGCTGACTTTTTCCAGCTCTTGCGCCAGGAAGCGCGCGGCGCGGCCCTGGACGCTTTCTTCATTCAGGCCGTAGCCAAAACGGATCAGGCGCGGCTTGACGTCGGCCGCCGCGGCCACGCCGGCAACAGCGCAGGACAGCGCCGTCGCCAGCACAAGTAGACGAGTCTTGAATTGGGTGATCATGGTGCTCCTCCTTGGGGTTTTTCTATGCCGCTAGTGCAACCAGCGTGCGGGTACGGTGATCAGTTCAGGGAAGATCACCAGCAGGACCAGCAGCAGCGTGTAGGCCACAACGTAGCGCCACACGCCTCTGCAGATGGTTTCCATATTGATGCGGGCCACGCCGCAGACCACGTTCAGCACCGTGCCGACGGGCGGGGTCAACAGGCCCACGCTGCCCACCATGACGAACATGACGCCGAAGTAGACGGGGTCGATGCCCGCCTTGATGACGACGGGCATGAGCACCGGGCCAAGAATCAGGATGGTGGGCGTCAGGTCCATCACCGTGCCAACGACTGTCAGCAGAATCAGCAGCGCGAACATCAGCAGCTTGGGCTGGTCCATCACGGGTTCCAGCAGCGCGATCAGGTCCTGCGGCATGTCGGCCAGCGTGATCATGTAGGACGACACCATGGCGGCCGCCACCAGAAACATGACGACGGCAGTGGTGCGCGCGGCGTTGACGAACAGCGGCGCCAGGTCGCGCAGGCCGATCTCGCGGTAGACGAACAGGCTGACCAGCAATGCGTAGACGGCGGCGACGACGGCGGCCTCGGTGGGCGTGAAGACGCCGCCGCGCAAGCCGCCGATGATGATCACGGGCAGCATCAGCGCCCAAAGCGAATCGCGCAGCGCCTTCAGGCGGCTGGCCCATGGCACGCGCGGTGACGGCTTGATGCTGCCGTGCTTGCGCGCCACCCACGCCCACACCGCGATCAGCGTCAGGCCCATCATCAGCCCGGGGGCGATGCCGGCGAAAAATAGCTTGGTGATGGAGACGTTGGTGGCAACGCCGAAGATGATGAAAGAGATGGATGGCGGAATGATGGGGGCGATGATGCCGCCCGCGGCGATCAGCCCGGATGCCTGGCCGGCCTCATAGCCTTTCTCGCGCAGCATCGGGATCAGCAGCGAACCCAGCGCGGCGGCGTCCGCCACGGCCGAGCCCGACAATGACGCCAACAGCACGCTGGCGAAGATGGCGACATAACCCAGGCCGCCCTGGATGTGTCCCACAAACGAGGTGGCCAGATTGACGATGCGGCGCGAAATGCCGCCGGCGTTCATCAGTTCACCGGCCAGCATGAACAGCGGCACCGCCATCAAGGTGAAGCTGTTGGCGCCCGTAAGCATGTTCTGCGCCAGGATTTGCGTGTCGTAGAAGTCCAGCTGGAACATCATGGCCAGAGCGCTGAGCAGCAGCGCAAAGGCAATCGGCATGCCCAGGGCGATCAGCCCCAGCAGCACAAGCAGGAAGACGGTCAGGATCATTGCGGGTGTCCGGGCGGGAAGGGGGCTGTTGGGGGGCTGTAGTCGGGATCAGACCAAGGGATCTTCGGGGCTGGACTCGGCGGGCAAGGGGCCGCCCATCAAGACCCGTATCAGGTCGATCACCGTCAGCACGCCCATGGCGACGGCTGCGTACAGTGCCGCGGTGTTGAACACCGCCAGGCGCATGCCCGTGACAGGCAGCACCGTGTCCATGCCAATCACGGTCTGCACCCAGCTGCCTTGCGCCATCAGCCACAGCACCCACAGCACCAGCAATTGGCAGAACACGTGGGACACGCGGCGTGCACGCGGGCCGAATCGCTCGACCAGCATCGTGACGCCAATGTGCTGGTGGTCGCGCAGCGCAATGACTGCGCCCAGAAAGATCATCCAGACGAATGCCAGGCGGGCGACTTCGTCTGACGCGTTGATGCCGGAATTGAACAGGTAGCGCAGGGCGACGTTGCCGAACAGCAGCACGACCATGACGATCAGACAGGCCACCATCAGCCATGTCTGCAAGGTGAAACACCAGTCGGCGGCGCGGGCCAAAGGCGTACCGCCCGGCCGGCCCGAAGGGCTTGCGTGCATTGTTGTCTCCTATCCGTTTCCCGGAATTTTTTGGATTATGCTGTGGCGAATGTTAGCGCTAACATTTTCTATTTGGCAAGCCCCATTTGTTGCGTCAGACTACGCGCTTCCCATCCCACGCTGCGAGGGCCAATGTCCGTTCGTAAACCCCGAAGCACCCGCGTTGGCCGCGTCACCATGCAGGACGTGGCGCGCCGGGTGGGCGTCAGCGCCATCACGGTTTCGCGCGCCTTGCGCACGCCGGACAAGGTCGCGGAAACGCTGCGGATGCGTATTGCGCAGGTGTGCCAGGAATTGGGGTATGTCCCTAACCACGCCGCCAGCGCGCTGGCGTCGGCGCGGTCGCAGACCATCGTGGTGCTGATCCCGTCGTTGAGCAACGTGGTGTTCGTGGACATCATCACGGGCATCAAAGACGTGCTGGACCGCCACGGTTATCACATGCTGATTGGCGTGACGGGTTATTCGCCGGACGCGGAAGAAGCCTTGGTGCGCAAGTATTTGCAGCATTCGCCCGATGGGCTGATCTTGACGGGCATCGACCACAATCCCGGCGTTTGGGCGCTGTTGCGCGCGCAGCATATTCCCACCGTCCATACGATTGAAACGCTGTCGGACGGCGAGGACATGAGCGTCGGATTTTCTCAATTCGACTCCGGCTACGCGGCCTGCCGGCATCTGGCCGAACGGGGGCATCGGCGAGTGGCCATCGTGGGGGCGCAGCTGGACCCGCGTTCTTTGCGCCGTTGCGAAGGCGCGCGGCAGGCGTTGCGCGATGCCGGCTGCTACGACGAAGCGCTAGAAATCATGACGCCGGAAAAATCGTCCATCAGCCTGGGCGCGTCGTTGATGGAAGACCTGCTGGCGCGGCATCCTGATTGCGACGCCGTGTTTTTCTGCAATGACGATCTGGCCCAAGGCGCGGTATTTCAATGCGGGCGGCTGGGCGTGGAGGTACCAGGGCAGATGGCCATCATCGGCTTTCATGACTTGGCCGGCACGGCGTGGACGACACCGCCTTTGTCGACGATTGCCACGCCGCGCTATCAGATCGGCGTGTCGGCGGCCGACTTGCTGATGCGGCATTTGGCGGGCGATGACATCGACGAGCGGCATGTGGATCTGGGTTTCGCGCTGGTGCAGCGCGAGACCAGTTGAGTCGGCCGCAGATGCCGCATTGGGTGGTGCGCGATCAGGCTGCCCGGCGCATCGCCAGGAACACGCCTGCCGCCATGATCAAGCTCATGCCCGCCAACGCCAGCGCATCGGGCGGACGCTGAAACCAGAACGTGCTGAACAGCACGGCCAGCAACAGCTGAAAGTAATTCAACGGGGCCAGCGTGGCTGCCGACACCCGTTGGAACGCGGCGATCAGCAGAATCTGCGCCAGCCCGCTGCATGCGCCCAGCGCGATGATGAAGATGGCGTCGGCCAGATCTGGCCAGGGGTCGGGCAAGAAGAACGGCGCAGGCAGCGCCGTGACAATCAGGCAAATGATGGCCGTATAGGCGTACTGAACCGGCCCGGGCACCTTGCCAGACAGCTTGCGTGTCAGCACCTGAAAGATGGCGTAGCTGACGGCCGATACCGCCATCAGCACCGTGCCCAGCAGCGGCAAATCGGCGCCGGGGCGCACGATCAGCAGCATGCCCGCAAAGCCCGCCGCCACCGCCAGCCATTGCACCGGCCGCACGCGTTCACCCAGCAGCCACGGCGACAGCGCCACCATGATCAGCGGGGACGTGAAGTAGATGGCCGTGGCTTCCGATAGCGGCATCCAGATCAGGGCCGTCATGAAGCACGTGGCAACCGTTGCCAGCATGACGCCGCGCAGCACCAGCAACGGCTTTTCCGGCGCATCGCGCAAGCGCACGCCCGCGCCGTGCCGCCACAGCATGAACATGGCCAGCGTGATTACCGCCAGATAGCGCATCACGTTGAGAAAAGGCGCGGGGTAGCGTTCCAGCAGGTGCTTGGACCCGGCATCAAAGGTGGCGAACGCCACCAGCGCGGCAAAGAACAGCAGGATGCCGGCGTTGCGCGTGGCGGCGGGCGCGGGCAGGATCGCAGAGGGGACAGAGGCCATGTGGGGTGAACGCGTCAGGCGCCGGCGTGGCCCATGCCTTGCAGAAACGCGTCCAGCGCGGGGCCGATCGCCTGCACCATGTATCCGCCTTCCTGCACGACAACCGTGGGCAGGCGCAGGCTGGCGACACGGGCGCCGATGTCGCGATAGGCGTCGATGTCCAGCTTCAGGACGCTGATGGGGTCGTCTTTGTAGGTGTCAAAGCCTAAGGCCAATACCAGCGCTTCGGGGGCGTAGCCCGTCAATGCAGTCAATGCCGTGTCCAACGCAGCCAGGAAGGGATCGTTGCCCGAGCCGTGCGCAAGCGGCAGGTTCAGGTTGTAGCCTTCGCCCGCGCCATACCCGCGTTCTTCCGCATAGCCCGTGTAGAACGGGTAATAGGCGCTGGGGTCGGCATGCAGCGACACGGTCATTACATCGGCGCGCTGGTAGAAGATGTTCTGCGTGCCGTCGCCGTGATGCGCGTCCACGTCCAGCACCGCTACTTTGGACCACGTTTGCAGCAAACGGCTTGCCGCCGCGGCGCTGCTGTTCAGGTAGCAGAAGCCGCCCGCGCGGTCACGATGGGCATGGTGGCCCGATGGCCGGCACAGCGCATAGGCCATGCCGTGCGTGCTGGCGACGTGATCGGCGGCCGCCACCGCGCTGTGGGTGGAGCGCAGCGCCGACCGCCATGTGTGCGGGCCGATCGGGCAGGACAGGTCGCTTAAGTAGTAGCCCGTTTGGGCCACGATGGACGGCGACGGGCAAGGGCCGCGGCCGGCTTGTTCGACGCGGCCGTTGTAGTAGGGCGACAGGTTAGGCAGGACCTCGGGGCCGGGGTCCACCCCGGGCGCCTTCAGCGACTGCCAACGTGAATACGCCGTTTCCAGGTAGTTCAGGTAATCGGCACTGTGGATGCTATCCAAAGGCTTGCGGCCGTAGTCCGAGGGCGCTTCAACCTTGATGCCCCGCGACGCCAGCGCGCCTTGCAGGCTTTCCGCGCGGGACGGCAAATCGGTGGGGGCGCTGAGCCGGCCCAGCCGCATGAATTGCTGCGGAGTGTGCAGCAACTGTTCTTCCGAGAAAAACGCCTTCATGATGGTCCTCGCTGACGCGTCAAGCCTGCTTGAGTTCGATCTCGACGAAAACGAATTCGGTATCGCTGGGATTGATGACGTTGTGTTCCACGCCAACCGGTCGATAGTAGGCGATGCCGGTCGTCAGCTGGCTGGTGATCTGGCCATCGGGCGTGTCAAGCAGCAAGGGGCCGGTCGTTTGCGGCACCACCACATAGTTCATGCCATGGCGGTGCCAGCCGGTTTCGCCGCCGGGCGGAAAGCGCCACTCGGTGACGGTGACCATGTCGTTGTCGATCTGCACGGTAGGCACGGCGGCGGGGCGTTGCACGGGGGAATCTCCTGGTGGGGTCATGGGCAGGTATCGGAATCAGGCCATTGTCGCCTGGGTCGGGTCCCAGTGCTGGCCGGGCACGGCGGCAATCAGTTGCCGCGTGTACGCGTGTTGCGGGTTATCGAAAATCTGGGCGGGCGAGCCGTACTCAACCACTTTGCCACGGTGCATCACCAGCACGGAATTGCAGATCTGTGCGGCCACGCGCAGGTCGTGGGTGATGAACACCAGCGCAATCTTCAGGCGCTGTTGCAGGTCGTGCAGCAGTTGCAGCACCTGCGCCTGCACGGACACATCCAGCGCCGATACCGATTCATCGGCCACCAGCACTTTGGGTTCCAGCGCCAGCGCCCGCGCGATGCCGATGCGTTGGCGTTGCCCGCCCGAGAACTGGTTGGGGTAGCGGTCAAAGGCGGACGGGTCCAGCCCCACCAATTGCAGCAGCTCGCGCACCCGGGCTTCGGCCTGCGCGCGTGGCACGCCATTGGCGACCGGGCCGTCGCTGATGATGCGGCCCACGGTGTGGCGCGGGTTTAGCGATGCAAAGGGGTCTTGGAAGATCATCTGGATGTCGTGGCGCATCGGTCGAAAGCGCGACTCCGGCAGCGTAGCGATGTCCTGGCCATTGAAAATCAGCTGGCCGCCATTGATGCCCACCAGCTTCAGCAGGCACTTGCCGATGGTGGATTTGCCTGAGCCGGATTCGCCCACGATACCCAAGGTCTCGCCGCGGCGCACCGCGAAGCTCACGCCATCCACGGCATGCACTTCGCGCTTGCCGCCCAGCCAGCCGTGGCCGATGACGTAGGTTTTTTTCAGGTCTTTCACTTCCAGCACGGGCGCGTCGTTCTCGGTTGCCACGCGTTCTTCGCCACGGCGATGCGGCACGGCGGCAATCAAACGCTGCGTGTAAGGATGGCGTGGGCGGTTGAGCACATCATCGGCCAGGCCTTGCTCGACCAGCACGCCTTTTTCCATGACGGCCACGCGGTGCGCAATTTCGGCCACCACGCCGAAGTCATGCGTGACGAACATCACGCCCATGCCTTTTTCTTTCTGGATGCGAGCGATCAGCGCCAGGATCTGCGCCTGCGTTGTGACGTCCAGCGCGGTGGTGGGTTCGTCGGCGATCAGCAGCGCCGGTTCCAGCACCAGCGCCATTGCGATCATCACGCGTTGGCGCTGCCCGCCCGATAGCCGGAACGGATACACGTGATAAAGCGTGGCCGGGTCGGGCAGCCCAACAAACGCCAGCAGCTCCAGCGTGCGCTTCATGCGCTCGGCGCCCGGGTAGGCGTTGTGCACGCGCATGACTTCGCTGATCTGTTCACCCACGGTCATCAGCGGGTTCAGCGCTGACAGGGGTTCCTGGAAAATCATCGCCATGTCTTTGCCGCGCATGGCTTGCAAGGTGGCTTCGTCTTGTTGCAGCAGGTCTTGGCCGCGGAACAGGATGCGGCCTTGTTGCGGCGTCAGGTAATCGGGCAAAAGGCCCATGATGGCGTTGGCGCTCATCGATTTGCCCGACCCGGACTCCCCCACGATGCACAGGATTTCACCCGCGTGGATGTCGTAGGACACATCCTGCACGGCAAAGGGGCGGTCGCCGCCGCGAGGCAGCGCAATGCTCAGATTCTGGATGGACAACAGAGGCGTGGCTTCGGTCATGTCGGCCTCCTATTCGCCGCGCTTGCGCAGTTGCGGGTTCAGGGCGTCGTTGAGCCCTTCGCCGATCAGGTTGATGGCCAGCACGGTCAGCAAGATGGCCACCCCGGGCCACACGCTCATCCACCAGGCTTCGCGGATCATCGTGCGCGCGGCGCCAATCATGAAGCCCCAGCTCATCAGGTTGCGGTCGCCCAGGCCCAGAAAGGACAGGGACGATTCCGTCAGGATGGCGGTGGCCACCATGAAGGACGCCGACACGATGATGGGCGACATGGCGTTGGGCAGAATTTGCGTGCTGACGATGCGCGCGGGCGTCTGGCCGATGACGATGGCCGCCTGCACGAACTCACGCTGTTTGAGCGTCATGAACTCGGATCGCACCAGCCGCGCGGCCGGCGGCCACGACACGATGGCGATTGCGCCCATGATCGAATACACGGATGGGCTAAGAATGGCCACCAGCACCACCGCCATCGCCAGTTGTGGAATGGTCTGGAAGAACTCGGTGAAGCGCATCAGCGCGTCGTCCACACGGCCGCCGCAGTAGCCGGCCACGGCCCCCACCAGAATGCCGAACAGCAGCGCCACCGCGGTCGACAACAGGCCCACCATCAGCGACACCCGCGCGCCCCAGACGAGGCCTGCCGTGATGTCGCGGCCCAGCATGTCGGTGCCGAACGGGTAGTCGGCGTTGGTGAAGGGCGGAATCAGCGGGTCGGCCACCATCATCCAGGGGGATTCCTGGTACAGCAGTGGGGCGGCCAGCGCCACGACAACCACGATCAGCATGATGGCAAGTCCCGCCACCGCGCCGTAGTTGCGCATATAACGTTGGGCAAAGGCTTTCATGCGGCGGCTCCTTGCTGCGCCCCGGCGCCGATGCGGGGGTCGATCAGGCGGTACATCACATCGGTCAGCAGGTTGAAAATCACGACCATGATTGAGGTGACCAGGAAGATGCCCAGCAGCAACTGGTAATCACGTTGCAGCAGGGCGTCGAACATCAGGCGGCCGATGCCGGGCCACGCGAACACGGTTTCGGTCAGCACCGCGCCACCGGCCATCTGGCCCAGCTGGATGCCGGCAAAGGTGATGACGGGCAGCAGCGCGTTGCGCAAGACGTGCGCGCGGATCACGCGGCTGGGGTTCACGCCCTTGGCGCGCGCCGTTTTCACGAAGTCCATGCCAATCACTTCCAGCATCGACGCGCGGGTCAGCCGCACATACACGGCCATGAAGAAGCAGCCAAGCGTGACGGTGGGCAGGATCAGATGCTGCGCGATGTCTCCAGCGCGGGCCCAGCCGGTAAGCCCCGAGCCCACGGTTTCCATGCCAAAGGCGGGCAGCCAGCCCAGCACTACGGAAAACAGCAGGATGCCCATCAAAGACAGCCAGAACAGCGGGGTGGCGTACAGCAGCAGCGCGCCCGTCATGACCGAGCTGTCGATCCAGCGGCGCTTGTTGCGGTAGCGGGCCTTGGCGGCGACCACCCCCAGGAAAACGCCCAGCACGATGGAAAACACAAACGCGCAGGACATCAGCAGAAAGGTCGCGGGCAGGCGCTCGACGATCAGGTCCAGCACCGGCACGTGGTTGCGATAGGAAAAGCCCAGGTCCAGTTGGACCACGCCCTTCAGGTACAGCATCAGTTGCGTCAGGATCGGCTTGTCCAGGCCGAAGGCCACGCGCAACTGGTCGACATAGGCGGCGTCGCCCGCGCCGGCCTGGCCCGCCAGTACGGCGGCCGGGTCGCCTGGCGCCAGGCGGATCAGGAAGAAATTGATGATCACCACACCCAGCACCACCACCAGGGCTTTGCCGATGCGGGATAAAAGAAAAGACAGGAATTTCATGCGGGGTCCTCTCTGGTCCGCCGCCGTGGAACGCTCCACGGCGGCGTCTTGCTGCACTTGGCTTGCTGCGTATTACGTGGCTGCGTATTACCTGGCTGCGCTTACTTTTCGATGTAGACGTCGTCGAACGATTCGTTCAGGCCGATGGCCGTCTTGACCAGGTTCTTGACGTTGGCGCGATACAGCGTGGGGAACTCCATGTCCACCAGGAAGCCGTTGGCCACGTCATTGACCAGCGTCGTTTGCAGCTGCGTATAGAGCGCCTGGCGCTTGGCCGGGTCCACTTCCGAGGCGGCGGCTTCCCACTGCTTGTCGGTCTCGGGGTTGCTGTAGCCCTGCACGTTGGCAAACGGCGAACCCTTGACGATGTTCGACGAGATATACAGGCGCTGCACGCCCAGCGCGGGGTCGCCGTACTGGTAGGTGAACGTCGTCGTTACGTCGAAGTCCCAGTTGCCCGTGCGGCTGGCCCAACCGCCCGCGTCGGTGGATTCCAGGTTGACCTTGAAGCCCAGTTGCTCCAGCGCCTGCTTGGTGTATTCGCCCAGGCGGTCCCACGTGGAGCCGTAGGGGAAGCTCAGTTGGCGGATCGTGTAGTCCTCAGGTTTGATGCCCGATTCCTTGATCAGCGCGCGCGCCTTCTTCATGTCGAACGGCATGGCCGGCATGTTCTTGTCGTAGAACATCTCGGTCGTCACGAAGGGGCTGGTCGACACCTTGCCCAGGCCAAAGAAAATATTGTTGACCACCATATTGCGGTTCATCGCCGCCATGATCGCCTGACGCACCTTGACGTTGTCGAACGGCGGCTTGCGCATATTGAAGATCAGGTACGCCTGCGGCGAGAACATTTCCCAGCCGGCCGTGGTGTATTCCACCTTGGGCAGGGCGCGCAGGCGCTTGATATCGACGTTGTCCACGTCACCGCCGCGCAGCACGTCCACGCTGCCGCGTTCAAACGCCACCGCGCGCGAGGCCGCATCAGGGATCACGTTGAACACCAGCTCATCCAGGTACGGCATGCCCGGCTTCCAGTATTCGGGGTTGCGCGTCAGCTTGATGTATTCGCCGCGCTTCCATTCCTTGAACATGAAGGGGCCGGTGCCAACGGGCTTCTGGTTGGCCGGATTGGTCATGTAGTCGGTGCCGGCATAGAGGTGCTTGGGCATCATCGGCGCAAAGCCCGGTTCGAACATCAGCATGAAGGCGGGGAAGGGCGTCTTCAGCTTGATGACGACGGTCTTGGCGTCGGGCGCCGTCACGGAATCCACGAACTTGTTCAGGATGACGCGAGCGCGCGCATGCGTTTTGGGCAGCATGTCCGCCAGCGAGAAGACCACGTCTTCGGACGTGAACGGCTTGCCGTCATGCCACTTCACGTTGTCTTGCAGATGGAAGGTGTACGTCAGGCCGTCGGCGGCGGCCTCCCAGGACTTGGCCAGGCCGGGCTGCGGCTTCAGGTCGGTGGAATAGGTCAGCAGACTTTCATAGATCTTGCCTGCGACGAATTGCGTGGGGCCTTGCTGGTTGATGGCCGTGACAATCACGGGCGGCTCGGGCTGAACGATCATGTTCAAGGTGCCGCCCTTGGTCTGGGCCAGGGCTTGGGTCGCGGGCAGCGCGGCCGCAAGGACCAATGCGCCGATGCTTAGGGAGAACCATTTCTTCGATTTCACTGCGAGCCTCCGGGCTGGAAAGGGACTGACAGGTGACCGCCGTTGCACGGCAGATGCCGGGCAATAACAAGCAAACCTCGTGCCACCTGCGTTTCTCAGGGGTACAACGGGTGAAGCCGCACCATTCGTGCTTCATACAGGTGCTGGGTAAGGCGGCCGCGCACCATTGCGGCGAAATCGGCGGTGCTAACGCGCGGCGTTGGCGCGCGCCACCATGGCGTCAAGCAGGACGTTGCAACCGGCTTCCAGATGCCCGGGCTGCGCGTCTTCAATCTCGTTGTGGCTGATGCCGTCTTTGCACGGCACGAAAATCATGGCGGTGGGCGCGACGGCGGCCATGTACACGGCGTCGTGTCCTGCGCCCGTCACGATGTGCATGGCGGGCAAGCCCCGGCTGGCCGCGCCTTGGCGCACCTTGTCCACCAGGTCGGTATCGAACGGCGTGGGCGGGAAGGTCTGCACGTCTTTCACATCCACGTGTACGCCATGCGCCACGGCGATGTCGTCGCAGGCGCGGCGCCAGGCCTGATCCATGCGTGCGAGCGTGGCGGCGTCTTCGTGGCGCAGGTCGGCGGTGAAGCGGACCTGGCCGGGGATGACGTTGCGCGAACCCGGATGCGCATGGATTTCGCCAACGGTGCCGCGCCCATGCGGCTGATGCGCGTTGGCGATGTTGATCACCGATTGCACGAGGAAGCTGGCGGCGAACAGCGCGTCTCGGCGGATGGCCATGGGCGTGGGGCCCGCGTGCATTTCCATGCCGGTGACGGTGACGTCGTACCAGCGCAAGCCCAGTGATCCGGTCACGATGCCGATGGTCTTTTCTTCATGCTCAAGAATCGGGCCCTGTTCGATATGCGCTTCGAAGTAGGCATCGACCGGCCGGCCGCCCGCGGGGTCTGCGCCGGCGTAGCCGATGGCTTGAAGCTCGTCGCCCACCGTCAAGCCCTGCGCATCACGTGCGGATAGCGCCGTCTCCAGCGGGAACTTGCCCGCAAACACGCCTGATCCCATCATCACTGGCACGAAGCGCGAGCCTTCTTCGTTCGTCCAGATGGCGACTTCCAGCGGCGCTTCCGTTTGCACGCCAGCGTCGTTCAATGTGCGCATGACCTCCAGCCCGGCCAGCACGCCATAACAGCCGTCGAACTTGCCGCCGGTGGGTTGGGTGTCGATGTGGCTGCCGGTCATGACGGGGGGCAGTGCGTTGTTGCGGCCGTCGCGGCGCGCGAAGATGTTGCCCACCTGATCCACCCGCACCGTCAACCCGGCGTCGCGCATCCAGCCCGTGACCAGATCGCGGCCCTGGCCGTCCAATGCGGTCAGGGCAAGGCGGCAATTGCCGCCCTTGGGCGTGGCGCCGATCTGCGCCAGATCCATCAACGACTGCCAGAGCCGTTGGCCGTTGATGGACAAGGAAGACGATGTCATGGATAGCCTCGGTGGTCGGTGAGTGAATCGACGTCTTCGCGCAGCCGCGCCAGGATGCCCAGCAGATGCGTGTGCATTGCATGGCGGGCGCGGATCGGGTCGCGCGCCATGATGGCGGCCAGGATGCGCTGGTGCTCGGCATGGGCCGCGGCCCACACCTGTGTGTTCACGAAGTAGTCCTGCATGCGGCTGTACAGCGAGCTCGCCTGGGTCAGATTCCACAAGTGCGCCACCGCTGACGCCAACGCCGCGTTGCCGCAGGCCATGGCGATGGTGCTGTGGAATTCGCGGTCATGCTGGCCAGGGGAATCGGTCAGCGACATGGCGGCGTGCGTGTCGCGGATGGTGGCAATCTGCGCGGGCGTGGCCTGTTGCGCGGCCAGCGCGGCGCATTCCGGTTCAATCAGCATGCGGGCTTCGAGCAAGTCGAAGGGGCCGATGTCATCGTGGCCGGGCAGGGCATTGGCGGCTGTGGAGGACGCTGCGGGAAACGCGGCGCCCTCGGGCGTGATCGTGACGAACACGCCCGTGCCGACGCGCACTTCCACATACCCCTCGATCTCCAGGGCGATCAACGCTTCGCGGATCGACGCCCGGCTGACCTGCAGTTGCTCCGCCAGTTCACGTTCCGAAGGCAGGCGCCCGCCGCGGGGGAAATCGCCCGCCCGGATGCGGCCGGCGATCTGGTCGGCAATGATGCGGTACAGGCGGGTGACGGCGACAGCCTGGAAGGTGCTCATAACGGATCGGTGTATCGATATGGCCTGGTGGTCAGGCCACCAATATAGGCACGCCGTTATTGAAATAACAGGGAAATTTGAGGATTTCAGGGAAAACGATCAGAGGGATTCCACGTCTTCCTATCTGGTGGTCAGGCCAGTTAGGCGTGCGCAAGGCGCACGCCTGAAGTGCAGCTATCTTGAGGTATAGCTAGCTTGAAGTGCAGCTAGCTTGAGAGGCAGCCAGTCTGAAGCGCAGCCAGTCTGAAGCGCAGCCAGTCTGAAGCGCAGCCAGTCTGAAGCGCAGCCAGTCTGAAGCGCAGCCAGTCTGAAGCGCAGCCAGTCTGAAGTGCAGCCCGCCTGAAGTGCAGCCCGCCTGAAGTGCAGCCAGTCTTACTCGGCTGCGTCGTCCGGTTCGGGCGTTTGCGTGAATGCGCGGACCAGGCGGGCGATGCCGTCCAGCTCATCTTGCGCGCCGACGACCCATTCGGGTTTGTCGAACGGGCTGTCGGACGGCGCCTTGTCCATGCCATCCTTCAAGTCATTGAGCAGCTCCAGCGCCATGTCGGTCGCTTGGGGGCTGCTGCGGGTGGAAAGGGCGATGGCAATGGCCAAGGCTTGGCGCATGGCCAGCAGGCGGCCATCCAGTTCGGTGTCCATGGGGTGTGTCCTGGTTCTGCAACGTGAATGGGCGCATTTTACGGGCGCAAGCAATGGGCGCTTCGGGGTTTGCGCCAGATCAAGGTGCGTGGGGCCCCGCAGGCGAATAATTCGGGGTATGCAAGCCGCCCTCCGCCCACTCGTTTCAGACTCCCCGGCTCCTGCCGCCGCCGAACCTTTTTTTCCTCCCCAGTTGCTGGCTCGGCTGGACAAGAACGGGCCGCGCTACACCTCGTATCCCACGGCCGACCGCTATCACGCTGGCTTTGGCGAACAAGACTACCGGCTGGCGTTGCGGCAACGCCGCGCTACGCAACCAGCCGAACCGCTGTCGCTCTACGTGCACATTCCGTTCTGTGATTCGGTCTGCTATTACTGCGCCTGTAACAAGGTGGTGACGCGTCACCACGATCGCGCGGCGCGTTATCTGGACGCGCTGGCGCATGAAGTGGCGCTGCATGTCGAGGAGCTTGGTGCGGGCGTTCCAGTGTCGCAACTGCACTTTGGCGGCGGTACGCCCACCTTTCTGTCAGACGCTGAATTGACGCGTCTGATGGACGATCTGCGCACGGCCTTCCGCTTTGAGCCGGATGCCGAAATCTCCATCGAAGTCGATCCGCGCACGGCCACCCCCGAACGCCTGGCGCATCTGCGCAAACTGGGCTTCAACCGGCTGAGTTTCGGCGTTCAGGACTTTGATCCGCGCGTGCAAGTGGCGGTGCATCGCGTGCAGTCTTTCGAAGATGTGCGGGCGCTGATGCAAAGTGCGCGTGGGCTGGGCTATGCCTCGGTCAATGTCGATCTGATCTACGGGCTGCCGTTGCAGACCACCGAATCGTTCGAGCGAACCATCGCGCAAGTGGTGGCATTGCGCCCGGACCGCATTGCGCTCTACGCCTACGCGCACCTGCCGGAACGCTTCAAGCCGCAACGCCGCATCAACGAAGCTGACCTGCCCGACCGCGCCACGCGCGTGGGTCTGCTCAGCTCGGCCATCGATGGCTTTTTGCAGCAGGGCTACACCTACATTGGCATGGACCATTTCGCGCTGAACACGGATGCGCTGGCCATTGCGAAACAGCGTGGCGAGCTGCACCGAAATTTCCAGGGCTACAGCACGCAGCCGGATCGCGACCTGGTCGCGCTGGGCGTATCCGCCATCGGCCGCATCGGCAATACCTACAGCCAGAACGCCAAGGTGCTGGGCGAGTATTACGCTGCGATCGAAACCGGGAACTTTGCGGTCGAACGCGGATTGGAATTGAACGCCGATGACCTCGCGCGCCGTGAAGTCATCATGGACATCATGTGCCAGGGCCGCGTGGATTTTGCGCGCATCGAGGCCCGGCACGGCCTGCGCTTTGGCGACTACTTCAGCCGCGAATTGCTGCAAATGGCGAATCTGGCGGAGTTGGGCCTGGTCAACCTGCGGTCGGGCGAGGTGCAGGTGACCGGTCTGGGCTGGTATTTTGTGCGCGCCGTCGCCATGGCGTTTGACGGCTATCTGCGCAGCGTGAGCAGTGGCGCCAGCTATTCCCGCATCATCTGAAGCGGGCTGCGCAGGCGAGGGAAGTGATGCTTCACTCGGCGAATTTCTCGCGCAGATAGAGCGCCAGTGACAGGTCGTCGGCCAATTGCAGCTTGCGCATTGCCCGCCGCTTGTGCGTGCTGACGGTCTTCTTGCTGCGCATCAGCCGGGCGGCAATCTGCGTGACAGACAAGCCCTGGCTGATGTGGCGAAGAATTTCGACTTCAGACGTCGTCAGCAGCGCGTGGGGGTGGGTGGGTTCAAGCGGGCGTATCTTTCCCTCGTGCACGGACAGAAAAGCGTTCTTGCCGCTAAGCACGCCGCGAATCATTTCCGGCAGCAGCATCATCCCCCATTGCTTTGCAAGATACCCATTTGCGCCTGCGCGAAATGCTGCGTACTGGGTCTCTTGGCGGTTGCCCGCCGAAAACGTGATGATCGCCAGGTTCGGGTGATAGCGCCGCAGCCGGCGCAAGTAATTGACGCCGTCCCAGGGCTCCTGGGGCAGATAGAAATCAATCAGGGCAACGTCACAGGGGGCGTGGGTCAGCTTTTCGAGCATGGCCCGCGCCGACGTTTCGCGATGCAGCACGCGAAACCCAGGCCGACTTTCCAGATACGCATCCACGCCTAGCGCCACGACGGGATGGTCGTCCAGGATGGCGACTTTGATGACGGTTGGCGTGCGCGACAGCAACAAATGCCGGCGGCCGCCCTGACGGCCACCCCCTTCGTTCCCGCGCGGCGGGTTTGATTGGGATGACGCTTTGGTCACACGTATTGAGACAGCTTTCATCGATGCTCCACGAGCCGTAAGGAGGACGTCGGTGGCGGTTTTCGCTCGGCGTGAGGCGACATCCGAAGCACGCTCCGCACGTAGTCTTAAATTTGCGAAGGCAGATTACGTTTTCATACGGCTGTGCGGACGAGAAACGCGTCAAAATCAGACCGTTGCACCCTCGGCCTAGTAGTGAGCGCGAGCATGACCAAGAAGATTCTGCTGTTAGGACGGGACGGCCAACTGGGTTTTGAGCTGCGGCGCAGCCTTGCTCCGCTCGGTGTGGTGGTGGCGGTTGGCCGCAGTGATTGCGACCTGACCTACCCCTTGCAGCTGGCTCGTCTGGTGCGCCAAGAGAAGCCGGATGTCATCGTCAACGCCGCTGCGCTCACGGCGGTGGATCGTGCCGAGGAAGACGCAGTTCGCGCCATGCGGATCAACGCAGAGGCGGCCGGAGAGCTGGCCGCCCTGGCCGCAAGCCGGGCAGCGCTGATCGTTCATTACTCATCGGACTATGTGTTCGACGGCGCGAAATCCGGCCCCTATGTCGAAACCGACACGCCCGGCCCGCTGAACGTCTACGGGCGCAGCAAGCTGGCGGGTGAGCGCGCGGTGCAGGCCATGAATGCCGCCCACCTGGTGTTTCGCACGTCGTGGATCTACGGCGTGTTCGGCAACTCTTTCCTGAAATCAATGTTGATGGCGTTGCGCCAGCCCGAGGCGTTGCGCGTCGTCAGTGATCAGCATGGCGCGCCCACCGGCGCCGCCTTCATCGCCGATGTGACCGCGGTGGCGGTTGCGCGCTATTTTCTTGAACGCGCCGGGTTTCCATTCGGGCTGTACCACGTGGCTGCTGCGGGGCGGGTCAGTTGGCATGAGTACGCCTGCTTCATCGCCGAGCAGGCGCGGCGCGCGGGCTTGCCGGTGACGCTGACCCCGGGCGATATCCAAGCCGTGTCCGCGGATCAGCACCCGAACACAGCGGCCAGGCCCTTGAACTCCTGCCTGGATACGGGCCTGCTGGCCCGGCAGTTCGGTATCCACGCGCCGCCCTGGCAAGAGGGCGTGCGCCACGCGCTGGCGGCCCTTGCGAATTGCCGCAACCTGGTCTGATCAGGGCGGATTTGTCGCGCATTTGCGACGGAAAGGGCGCGAAGGGTGCTACAATCGGCAACGATAAATGCAGTTGATCCGTTGATGTCGCAGGTTGACTCGGGCTTAAGCCCGATTTGTTTTCAACGTTGATCCTAATTGCGCAACATTGCTTCGCGCCGCCTCGGGCGCGTACCAACAGGCTTAGAATCATGTTTTTCCCGCTGGCACGAACTACGACCCGGAACTTTCGCCCTATGTCGCGTTAGTTTTTCGTGCGTCGGGTTTCACCGTGTCAGGTCGGCGGTAGAACTCAGCAAGACAACCAAAAGAACGCGGCTCTCAAGCCGCGTTTTTCGTTTCTGATTTTCGATTTTTAGTTCCAAGAACCCCAGGAAGCACTCCCGATGGTACAGATCACATTGCCCGATGGTTCGCAGCGCCAATATCCGGGGCCGGTAACGGTTGCCGAAGTGGCGCAATCGATCGGTACGGGCCTGGCCAAAGCCGCCTTGGGCGGCCGCGTAACGGTTGAAGGCTCGGAATCCAAGCTGGTCGACACCAGCTTTCGCATCGAAGGCGATGCGCGTCTGGCCATCGTTACCGCCAAAGACGCCGACGGCCTGGACCTGATCCGCCACTCCACGGCTCACCTGCTGGCCTACGCGGTCAAGCAGCTGTTCCCGGACGCCCAGGTCACCATCGGCCCCGTGATTGACAACGGCTTCTACTACGACTTCTCGTACAAGCGCCCGTTCACGCCTGAAGACTTGGCCGCCATCGAAAAGAAGATGGCTGAGCTCGTCAAAAAGGACGAAATTGTCACGCGTGAAGAATGGACGCGCGACGACGCCGTTGAATTCTTCAAGAGCATTGGCGAACAGTACAAGGCCGAGATCATCGCTTCGATTCCGTCGAACGAACCGCTCAGCCTGTACCGCGAAGGCGACTTCATCGACCTGTGCCGCGGCCCCCACGTGCCGTCCACGGGCAAGCTGAAGGTCTTCAAGCTGATGAAGGTGGCCGGCGCCTACTGGCGTGGCGACAGCAAGAACGAGATGCTCCAGCGCATCTACGGCACCGCCTGGGCCACGAAGGAAGAGCAGGAAGCCTACCTGCACATGCTGGAAGAGGCCGAGCGCCGCGACCACCGCAAGATCGGCCGCGAACTCGACCTGTTCCACTTCCAGGACGAAGCGCCCGGCCTGATCTTCTGGCACCCCAAGGGCTGGGCCCTGTGGCAGCAGGTTGAGCAATACATGCGCGCCGTTTACAACAACAACGGCTACCAGGAAGTCAAAGCGCCGCAGATCCTGGATCTGTCGCTGTGGAAGAAGACGGGCCACTGGGACAACTATCGTGAAAACATGTTCACGACCGAGTCCGAGAACCGCGTCTATGGCTTGAAGCCGATGAACTGCCCGGGCCACGTGCAGATCTTCAATTCCGGCCTGCATTCCTACCGCGAGCTGCCCCTGCGCTATGGCGAATTCGGTCAATGCCACCGCAACGAACCTTCGGGCTCGCTGCACGGCATGATGCGCGTGCGCGGCTTTACGCAAGACGACGGTCACATTTTCTGTACCGAAGAACAGCTCCAGGACGAATGCGCCGACTTCACGGCCCTGCTGCAAAAGGTCTACCGCGACTTCGGCTTCACTGAAGTGCTGTATAAGGTCGCTACGCGTCCTGAAAAGCGTATCGGCTCGGACGAAGTCTGGGATACGGCCGAACAGGCGCTGATGGAAAGCCTGCGCCGCACCGGCTGCGAATTCGAAATTTCGCCGGGCGAGGGCGCGTTCTACGGCCCCAAGGTCGAGTACACGCTGAAGGACGCTATTGGCCGTCACTGGCAATGCGGTACGATTCAGGTCGACTTCTCCATGCCGGTGCGCTTAGGCGCCGAGTACGTGGACCAGAACGACCAGCGCCGTCCGCCGGTTATGCTGCACCGTGCCATCCTGGGTTCGCTCGAGCGTTTTATCGGTATGCTTATCGAAAACCACGCCGGTGCGATGCCTCCTTGGCTGGCTCCGGTGCAGGCTGTCGTATGCTGCATTTCTGAACCTTCGGCCGATTATGCGGCTGAAATCACACAAAGCCTGAAAAAACAAGGCTTTAGAGTAGAGTCCGATTTGCGTGGTGAAAAAATCACTCGTAAAATCCGGGAGCACAGCCTGCAAAAGGTGCCGTACATTCTTGTCGTCGGCGACAAGGAGAAGCAAAACGGCACCGTAGCCGTACGCGGTCTGGGCGGATTGGACCTTGGCGCCATCGCATACGACGAGTTCGTCGCGCGATTGTCCGAGGATGTCTCCTCCCGTCGCGACGTCAATCAACCTGATAGCAGTGCTGCTTAACATTTCTAGGAGCTTTCAACATCGCCACTGAAAAAGCCAATCGCATCAACGGTGAAATCCGCGTCCCCGAGGTGCGCCTGATAGGTCTGGAAGGAGAACAGCTGGGCATCGTCAAGATCGCCGACGCGTTCCGTCTTTCCGAGCAAAGCGACGTGGATCTGGTGGAAATCGCGCCGAACGCCGAGCCGCCGGTCTGCCGTTTGATGGACTACGGTAAGTTCAAGTACCAAGAGCAGAAGCGTCAAGCCGAAGCTCGTTCCAAGCAGAAGGTCATTCAGGTCAAGGAAGTCAAATTCCGTCCGGCCACCGACGAGGGCGACTACCAAGTCAAGCTGCGCAACCTGCGCCGCTTCCTCGAAGAGGGCGACAAGGCCAAGGTGACGCTGCGTTTCCGTGGCCGCGAAATGGCTCACCAGGAACTCGGTATGCGGGTGCTTGAACGTGTGCGCGATGATCTGCTGGAACTTGCCCAGGTCGAAGCCATGCCGAAGCTCGAAGGCCGTCAGATGGTCATGGTGCTGGCGCCCAAGAAGAAGGCCGTGCCGGTTGGCAAGCCTGAATCGGCGGCCTGAGTTCCAGCCGTAGCCTTCCCCGGAAGGCTTGGCCGCTAGACATCCGACCCGCCGTCCACCTCGTGACCGGCGGGTTCGCTTATTGGGCGGCTCTGCGCTACGATGTCATAAAGCCGCCTTCCCGCGAGGGAAGGCGGCGTCCGTTCAGGGTGTCGCGATGCATGTTTTGTTCGTTTTGGATCCCTTGCCGCTGCTCAAAGCGTACAAGGACAGTTCGGTTGCCATGATGCGTGCCCTGGTGGCGCGCGGGCATACGCTTAGCGTGGCCATGCAGGGCGACCTCTACATCGAGGGCGGCACGGTCAAAGCCGTCACCACGCCGATCGCGCTGGTGGCTGATGCCGACCTGCACGGCCACGACTGGTGGACGGAGTCCCCCGCCCAAGATCTGCCGCTGGCCGATTTCGGGGCGGTCGTCATGCGCAAAGACCCGCCTTTCGACATGGAATACGTGTATTCCACGCACTTGCTCGAATACGCCGAGGCCCAAGGCGCCCGCGTGTTCAACAGCGGCGCGGCGATTCGCAACCATCCTGAAAAGCTGGCCATCACCGAGATCAGCGAGTTCACCGCGCCCACGCTGGTGACCCGCAACATGGCTCGCCTGAAGGCTTTCCACGATACGCACCACGATGTGATCGTGAAGCCGCTGGACGGCATGGGCGGCACGGGCGTGTTCCGCCTGCAGCCCAAGGACCCGAACCTGAACGCCATTTTGGAAACGCTGACGGACAACGGCGCGCGCACCATCATGGCTCAGCGTTACATCCCCGATATCGTCAAGGGCGACAAGCGGATTTTGCTGATTGGCGGAAAACCCGTGCCGTATTCGCTGGCGCGTATTCCGCTGGCCGGCGAAACCCGCGGCAATCTGGCCGCAGGCGGCCGTGGCGTGGCGCAGGAATTGTCGCCGCGCGACCGCGAAATCGCCGAAGCCGTGGCTCCCAAGCTGGCGGCTCGCGGCCTGCTGCTGGTGGGCCTGGACGTCATTGGCGATTACGTCACCGAAGTGAATGTCACCAGCCCCACCTGTTTCGTAGAGATTGCCGAACAGACCGGTTTCGATGTCGCGGGCATGTTCGTCCAGGCGCTTGAAAACGCCGTGGCGACCACTGCCGCCGCGGCCTGATCTCTCTGGAATCCGTCATGACCACGGGTATTGTTATCGTCGTGCACGCGCCTTTGGGCGCGGCGATGCGCGAGTGCGCCAGCCACGTCATGGGCAACCTTGACGGCATGCTGGCCATTCACGATATCCAGCCTGAAGACCGTCCGGACGATTTGGCGCCGGACGTCCTGAAGGACATTCTTGAGCAGGACCACGGCGCCGGTGTTCTGGTGCTGACGGATCTGATCGGCGCGACGCCCGCAAATATCTCCAAGCGCGCCGTCGCCGATGCGCAAGCACAAGGCATTCAATGCTGCGTGCTGGCAGGTTTGAATACCCCGATGCTGCTGCGCGCTTTGACATATCGCAATCTGCCGTTGGCTGATACGCGCGAAAAGGCGCTGGCCGGCGGAGTGCAGGGCGTCTTGCGTGTAGACTGACGGGCGGGAATTTGCCCTATTATGTCGGCTGGCAATCCAAGCCGAAGAGCGGTTAGCGGTTTGGTTTGTTGCTGCGATCAACACTGCGGCGTTAATCCGCAGTCATAATATTTCCTATGCCTACAAAAGACATCGTCATCAGCAATAAATTGGGTTTGCATGCGCGGGCCGCCGCCAAGCTGACGCAACTGGCCAGCAAGTTCTCAAGCGAGATCTTTATCTCGCGCGGCGCGCAGCGCGTGAACGCCAAGAGCATCATGGGCGTCATGATGTTGGCGGCCGGGCTGGGCGTGACGGTCAAACTGGAGGCTTCCGGCGGCGACGCCGATCAAGCCCTTTCCGAAATCGAAACCTTGTTCGACAGCAAATTCGGTGAGCAGGAATAGAAACTCCCATGAATCCGCCAGCCTGAGCGTTGCTGAGGCTGGCGCGTCTACGACCCCGAACAATGCTCACGACGGAGCTGGCCCTGCCAGCCCCGTCGTTTGTCTTTATGGCAAAGGCGTTGCGAAGGGATATGCCATCGGACGCGCCGTCGTCATGGGCGCCGCTGCCTTGGAAGTGGCGCACTACCGGATATCGCCCGAGGATGTGCCCGCCGAAAGCAGCCGCCTGACTGAGGCCCTGGCTTCGGCGCAGCACGAATTGCTGCTGTTGGCAGACACCTTGCCGGCCGATGCGCCGCGCGAGCTGGGCGCCATGCTGAACGTGCACAGCCTGCTGTTGGGCGACCCGCTATTGGCCGAGCAGACGCTGGCGCTGATCGCCGAACGACACTACAACGCCGAATGGGCGCTGACGACGCAAGGCCAGATTCTTGGCCAGCAGTTTGACGCCATGGAAGACGAGTATCTGCGCGAGCGCGGGGCTGACGTCCGCCAAGTCATCGAGCGCGTGCTGCACGTGCTGTCCGGCACGTCGGCGATCTTGCCCGACATGTCGCACATGGGCGGCGACGATGCGCTGGTGGTGGTGGCGCACGATATCTCGCCAGCCGACATGCTGCGTTTGCGCGGTGGGCGCTTTGCAGCCTTCGTGACCGACCTGGGTGGCCCCACGTCGCACACGGCCATCGTGGCCCGCAGCATGGGCGTGCCGGCCGTGGTGGCCATGGGCAACGTGCGCGAATTGGTTCGCGACGGCGACATGCTGATCATCGACGGCGCGGCCGGCGCCGTGGTCGTCAATCCGTCGGACCGCATTCTTCAGGAATACCGCCGCCGTCAGGCCGTCTATGCCGACGAACGCGCCGAACTCGGCCTGCTGCGTGATGAACCTTCGGTCACGCTGGATGGTATCGATATCGTCCTGCACGCCAATATCGAACTGCCCGAAGAGGCCGCGCTGGCGCTGGCTTCGGGTGCGCATGGCATTGGCCTGTTCCGTAGCGAATTCCTCTTCATGGGGCGCCCGGACCTGCCTGGCGAAGAAGAACAGTACGAAGCCTATTCTTCGGTGGTAAAGGTGATGGCGGGCCGGCCCGTCACAATTCGCACGCTGGATATCGGGTCGGACAAAACGCTGGATGGTGAAGCCACCGTGGCCACCAACCCCGCATTGGGGCAACGCGCCATCCGGTATTGCCTGGCGCGTCCGGAAATGTTCGCGACGCAGTTGCGCGCCATTCTGCGGGCGTCGGCTCACGGTCCTGTGCGGCTGTTGATCCCCATGATTGCGCACATGCATGAAGTGGTGGCGACCAAGGCGGCCATCGAATCCGCACGGCGCGAACTCGATGCGCGCGGTCAAGCCTACGCGCCGCACATGGAAGTGGGCGCCATGGTCGAGGTGCCCGCCATCGCGATTGCAATCGAACCGTTTGCCCAGGCGCTGGATTTCCTGTCGATCGGCACGAACGATCTCATCCAATACACCTTGGCGATCGACCGCGGCGACCACGATGTGGCCGCGCTCTACGATCCRCTGCATCCCGCTGTGCTGCGCCTGGTGGCCAATACCATCAATGCGGGTGAGCGGGCGGGCAAGCCGGTTGCGGTCTGCGGCGAAATGGCGGGCGATTCGCGCATGACACGCTTGTTGCTGGGCTTGGGGCTGACCGAGTTCTCGATGCATCCGCAGCAGTTGCTGGACGTGAAGCGTGAAGTGCGCCGCGCGCATTCCAACGCGTTGCGCATCAAGGTGGCGACGGCGCTGAACCGCGCCTTGCCCGTTGATCTGGATGCGCTTGATCCGGCTTGATCCCATTTGATCCGCTCCACCCCAGACAGTAAAACGCCCCGATTCGGGGCGTTATTTTGTCTTCGCGCAACGCAAAAAAAGCGCCGGGATGTGATCCCGGCGCCGTTTCTTGCCGGCCCGCCACATTTCGCAGCGGGCCGAGATACCGCATTAGCTGTGATACGCCGATTCGCCGTGGCTCGTGACGTCCAGGCCTTCGCGCTCCTGGTCTTCCGGCACACGCATGCCGCACAGGGCATTGGCGATCTTGTAGGCAATCCACGCCACCACGCCGGACCAGACGATGGTCAGCAGCACGCCTTCCAGCTGGACCCACAGTTGGTGGGCGATCATGCCAGGCTCAGCCAGGCCGGGGCCACCGAGGACTTGCGCGTTGAACACGCCGGTCAGCAGGGCGCCGACGATACCGCCCACGCCGTGGATGCCGAATACATCCAGTGCGTCATCGGCACGCAGCATGCGCTTCAGGCCATTCACGCCCCAGACGCAGACGATACCGGCAACCACGCCGATGATCAGTGCGCCCACCGGGCCAACCAGGCCGGCGGCGGGGGTGATGCCCACCAGGCCAGCAATCGCGCCGGAGGCGGCGCCCAGCATCGAGGGCTTGCCCTTGATGGCCCATTCCGTGAACAGCCAGGCCAGCACCGCACCCGCCGTGGCGATCATCGTGTTGAAGAAGGCCAGGGTGGCGTTCTCGTTGGCGGCCAGCGCCGAACCCGCGTTGAAACCGAACCAGCCCACCCACAGCAGGGCGGCGCCGATAAACGTCATCGGCAGGTTGTGCGGCTGCATGGCTTCGCGGCCATAGCCCACACGCTTGCCGACCACATACGCGCCCACCAGACCGGCCACGCCAGCATTGATGTGCACCACGGTGCCGCCGGCAAAGTCCAGCGCGCCCTTGGCATTGAGCAGGCCCGGCGCCGTTTCGGACGCGAACCACACCATGTGGGCGATGGGAATGTAGGCGAACGTGAACCAGATCACCGTGAACACCAGCACCCCGGAGAAGCGGGCGCGTTCAGCAAAGCTGCCCACGATCAGCGCGCAGGTGATGCCGGCGAACGTGGCCTGGAACGAGGCGAACAGCAGCTCGGTCAAGGTGTTCGACATGGCGTACTTGCCGTCAGCCGGTGTGAACATGCCAGAGAAGAAGGCGCGCGACAGGCCGCCGAAGAAGGCGTTGCCCTCGGTGAATGCAAGGGAATAGCCGTAGATGAACCAGAGAACCAGGCCCAGCACAAACGTGCACAGCACTTGGAGCAACACCGACAGCACGTTCTTGCTGCGTACCAGGCCGCCATAGAACAACGCCAGACCGGGTACGGCCATCATCAATACAAGCAGGGTAGAGACGAGCAACCAGGAGATATCTGCTTTATCCATTTTCAGGCTCCAATGAGTCTTTCTTTATTTATTTACAGCGCAGCTTCGCCAGCTTCACCCGTGCGGATACGGATCACGTGTTCCAGGGGCGCGGCGAAGATCTTGCCGTCGCCGATCTTTCCGGTACGGGCGGCTTGTTCAATCGCTTCGATGACCTGATCGACAAGGTGGTCGGGCACGGCCGCTTCAACTCGCAGCTTGGGCAGAAAGTCGACGGCGTATTCAGCGCCGCGATACAGCTCGGTATGGCCCTTTTGGCGGCCAAAACCCTTTACTTCGGTAACAGTCAGGCCCTGGACGCCGATCCCGGATAGAGCCACCCGCACTTCGTCGAGCTTGAAGGGCTTGATGATGGCGATGATGAGTTTCATGGCATTTCCTCTCATGGTTGCACGTTGGCCTCGACTATCAAGCAAGATCCATGCCATGTTGGTGCGTACCCGGAAAGGGGAGGTGCAGGCGCATGAGTTGTGCCTGTTTGCACCAATATAGTGCTCCATGCACCACCAGTCAGCCTCAATGTGGTGCGTAACGTGGTGAATGCCGGTKATGCAACGAAATATGTTTCGCCGCTGGCATTTGTAGCCAGTTGATGCTGTGCCGGTTGCGGTTTGTATTGGATTTTGCATCGGTGAACAGCACGCTCGGCGCCTGTCCCGCAGGCCGCACAGCCTTACGGGCCGGGCGTGCAGCCCAACGTGGCGACGAATTCAGTTGCCAGCCAGCGATGTTGCAAGGTGCCCAAAATGGGGGAGGGCTTGATACGGGGGTTTACACCCATCAGCTTGTTGACGGCAGCTGGCTGAAGAAGAATCAAGACCAACTCCTGTTTTCTGGTGAGCGGATCGGGCCGCATAAGGGGTTCCGGTGATGTGGCTCTTAATAAAAAGCAAGAACGGAAAGAGGACACAATGAAGAGTCAATGCAAGTTAATCGGCGTGTTGGCGCTGGCCGCGTCAATAGGGGTGCTGGCCGGCTGCGTCGCCTCCCGTGGCAAGTGCGGCAGCGGTGCCGGCGGAGTGCGAAGCGTATCTGGCCAAGGTCAACGCATGCATGGATAAATTAGGCAGCAGCAACCCGGCCGCAGCCAGCATCAAGCAGCAGCTTGATGCGGCCAAAACGCAGTGGGCGTCCATTCCCGACAAGACGCAGTTGGCGGCGCAATGCAAGCAGTCGTCAGATATGTTCGCGCAATCGGCAAGCCAGATGGGCTGCCCGTAACGATGTTGGTAGGGGGTTGCCGCCATGGCAGCCCGGTTTTCTCCTGTGCTTTGATGGGCGGTCACCGCATGCGGCCCGCCCTCTTTTTTTGCATAATCCTTTTCGGACTTCTGCGCCGGATCGGCAAAGCACTACACTTGAGGCATCAAGAACACAGAGAGGCCGCTATGAACAATCGCACCCAATGGATGGAAGACATCCAGAAGAATATTTCCGACCTGATCGCCCGCAGCCCGGCCGCCGACGTTGAAAAGAACGTGCGCGCGATGATGGCTCAAGCCTTCACCAAGATGGATCTGGTCACCCGCGAAGAATTCGACGTGCAGGCGGATTTGCTTGCCCGTACACGCGCCAAGGTTGATCAATTGGCGGCGCAAGTGCAGCAGCTGGAGTCGCGTTTGTCGGCCCTGGACAAGTAAGCTGGCGCCTGTCGTAGGAATATCAAAACGACCGCTAATCGCGGTCGTTTTTCATTGGGTGTTGTGGTTCGAAAAGGGCGGTTGATCGTGGCTAGGTAAGGGATGTTTATGTCCCAGCCCAGTCCACGAGCGCTTGCCGATTGCCGATACTGACGGTCTTGTTCCGCACGGGAGACCGTCTTGACGCTTGCCGTTCTAGCCAGCCGGGCGCTTAGCGGCCTGCATGCGCATGCCGTGCGCGTGGAAACGCATCTTGGCCCAGGGTTGCCGAGTTTCAATGTGGTCGGCTTGGCTGACACCGAGGTGCGCGAAAGCCGCGAACGCGTGCGCGCCGCCATATTGAATAGTGGTTTCACATTTCCGCCAGGCAGAATCACCGTTAACTTGTCGCCGGCCGATTTGCCGAAAGAGTCGGGCCGATTCGACCTGCCTATTGCGCTGGGGCTGTTGCTGGCGTCCGGCCAACTGGCCGCTCCGACCGATGGTGGTGATCCCGTGTTGCCGGCGCCAGACCCCTCCCTGGCGAATCTGGTGTTGGCGGGTGAGCTTTCGCTGACGGGGGCGTTGGTGCCGGTTGCGTCGCCACTGATCATCGCGCTAAGCGTGGCGCGGGATGCCTCCCACACCACGCTGATCCTGCCGGCGGGCAGCGCGGAACAGGCGGCGTGGGTGCCGGGCTTGCGTGTCCTGTCGGCGCGTAGCCTGGCCGATGTGGCCGCGCATGCCGCAGGGGTTTGTTTGTTGCCGGACGCCGTGCCCAAGCCATGGCCGCAAGCGGCCCCCGCGCCATGCCTGTCGGATGTCCGCGGTCAGCCGGCGGCCCGGCGAGCGCTGGAAGTGGCGGCGGCAGGCGGCCATAGCTTGTTGATGATCGGGCCGCCCGGGGCGGGCAAAAGCATGTTGGCCGCGCGCATGCCCGGCCTGTTGCCGCCCCTGGGACGCGCCGAGGCCTTGGAGGCGGCGGCCGTAGCTGCGCTAGCGGGCTTGCCCGACGCCTTGATGGGGCAGCCGCCGTTTCGGTCTCCACACCATTCCGCTACCGTGGCCGCGCTGGTGGGCGGCGGCAGCCGGCCCCGTCCGGGTGAGATCAGCCTTGCCCACCATGGCGTCTTGTTTTTGGATGAATTACCTGAGTTCAGTCGCCGTACGCTTGAAGCCCTGCGCGAACCGTTGGAGGCGGGCAGGGTGGTCATTGCACGGGCGTTGCGTGCGGCGCAATTTCCCGCACGCTTCCAGCTGATCGCCGCCATGAACCCTTGCCCATGCGGCTGGCGCGGCCATCCCGGCCGGCCCTGTGTCTGCACGCCGGATCAGGTGGCGCGCTATGTGGGCAAGATATCGGGCCCTTTACTGGACCGCATCGACCTGCATATGGCGTTGCCGCCATCCGACCCCGAATCCATGGGAGGGCCGCCCGGCGAAGCTTCCGCGCCCGTCCAGGAGCGCGTCATGCGCTGCCGGGCTCGCCAAATGGCCCGGCAGGGCAAGCTGAATGCGGCGCTGGCGGGGCCGGAGCTTGATCAGCACTGTGTGATGGAAAAGGACGCGCAAACACTGCTGTTCCAGGCGATGCGACGTCTGGCGGGGTCTGGACGCGCCCTGCACCGGGCGTTGCGTGTTGCCCGCACAATCGCCGATCTGGACGGAGAGGCAACGCTGGCTGCCCGGCATGTGGCGCAAGCGGTGCAGTACCGGCGTCCGGGCGTATGATGCGTCTCTGGAACATCCGGCGCAGTTCTGCTGAGCTTTTTGCACCAGCTGACTCGACAACAGCCAGGAAATCACCATATAATCAAAGGCTTTCCCGGATCTCGGCTACCTTTTTGCCAAGACCTGGGAGGAAGCCGTGTCTGGCAGCAATGCCATTTCGCGGTTCGCAGCAAGTTGGCACTACGCCAAGAAGTACCTCAGAAGTGGCAACAGGTTTACAAGTTTTGCCGTCGCATCGGTGCTAGCCCTAGGGCTTTTTGCCAGCAACGCCAAACACCTCGCGTCATGTCAAATCAACTACGAGTTTAAGTTTAGGGAATCATCATGCCCAAGATGAAAACCAAGAAAAGCGCCTCCAAGCGCTTTAAGGTTCGCGGCAGCGGCTCCATCAAGCGCGGTCAGGCGTTCAAGCGCCACATTCTGACCAAGAAGACCACGAAGGCCAAGCGTCAATTGCGCGGCTCGACGGCCGTTCATGAATCCAACGTGGCCTCCGTCAAGGCCATGATGCCTTTCGCTTGATAAGGGAGATCTAATATGCCTCGCGTCAAACGCGGCGTAACTGCCCGCGCACGTCACAAAAAAGTCATTGCCGCCGCCAAGGGTTACCGTGGCCGCCGCGGTAATGTGTTCCGTATTGCCAAGCAAGCAGTCATGCGCGCTGGCCAATACGCCTACCGCGACCGTCGTAACAAGAAGCGCACCTTCCGCGCTCTGTGGATCACGCGTATCAACGCTGCCGTCCGCGAACATGGCGTTAGCTACAGCGTGTTCATCGCTGGTCTGAAGAAGGCTTCGATCGAACTGGACCGTAAGGTTCTGGCCGATCTGGCCGTGCGCGATAAGGCCGGCTTTGCCGCCATCGTGCAGCAAGCCAAGGCTGCCTTGGCTGCCTGATCGCGCGCTTTAACTCATCGCGCATCGCTGCAAACGGGGCTGTAATAGCCCCGTTTGCGTTTTGAAGGCTGGATTTCATGACTCTATTGGTTGACGACCTGGTCTCCCAGGCGCAAGAACGGTTCGCCGCGGCTACGGATGCCGCCGCGCTTGAGAACGCAAAGGCTCGATTCCTGGGTAAGGAAGGCGCACTGACGGTGCTGCTGAAAGGCCTGGGCAAGCTCGATCCCGAGCAGAAGCGCGAGATGGGCGCCCGGATCAATCAGGCCAAACAACAAGTCGAAGAGCTCCTGACTTCGCGCCGCGCCGCATTGGCGCAGGCGGAACTGGACGCCCGGCTGGCCTCCGAAACCATTGACGTCACCTTGCCTGGCCGCGGTCGCGCGCCGGGAGGCATCCATCCGGTGATCCGGACCTGGGAACGTGTGGAAGCCATCTTCCGTTCCATTGGCTTTGACGTGGCCGACGGCCCCGAAGTGGAAAATGACTGGACCAATTTCACCGCATTGAACAACCCGCTGGACCACCCGGCGCGTTCCATGCAGGACACGTTCTACGTCGACATGAACGACGCCGACGGCCTGCCGCTGCTGCTGCGCACGCACACCAGCCCCATGCAGGTGCGTTACGCCCGCATGCACAAGCCGCCCATCAAGGTCATTGCGCCGGGGCGCACTTATCGCGTCGACAGCGACGCCACGCACTCGCCCATGTTCCATCAGGTGGAAGGGCTCTGGATCGCCGAGGACATCTCGTTTGCCGATCTGAAAGGCGTGTACACCGATTTCCTGCGTTGCTTCTTTGAAAGCGACGATCTCGTCGTGCGCTTCCGTCCGTCGTTCTTCCCGTTCACGGAACCGTCCGCCGAAATCGACATGATGTTCACCTCGGGTCCCAACCGTGGCCGCTGGCTGGAAATCTCCGGCTCGGGCCAGGTGCACCCCGAAGTGGTGCGCAACTTCGGCCTTGATCCCGAGCGCTACATCGGCTTTGCCTTCGGCTCCGGACTTGAGCGCCTGACGATGTTGCGCTACGGCGTCAACGATCTGCGCCAGTTCTACGAAGGCGATTTGCGCTTCTTGCGCCAGTTCAACGAATAACAGACGGCTGATCATGCAATTTCCCGAATCCTGGCTGCGTACGCTGGTCAACCCTCCGATCGCAACCGACGAACTCGCGCACCGGCTCACCATGGCTGGCCTGGAAGTCGAAGACACCGCGCCCGCCGCACCTGCCTTCACTGGCGTGGTTGTGGGCCACATCGTCGAGATCGCTCCGCATCCCGACGCCGATAAGCTGCGCGTTTGCCAAGTGGACGATGGTTCCGGCGAGCGCCTGCAAATCGTGTGCGGCGCGCCGAACGCTGCCGCCGGCCTGAAAGTGCCGCTGGCTCGCGTGGGCGCAGAACTGCCTGGCGGCATGAAGATTGGCGTAGCGAAAATGCGCGGCGTGCAATCGTCGGGCATGTTGTGCTCGGCCCGCGAACTGGGCTTGTCGCAAGACCACGCTGGGCTGCTGGAACTGCCCGCCGACATGGTGCCCGGCCAGTCCATCCGCGAAGCGCTGGACTTGGACGACACGCTCTTCACGCTCAAGCTCACGCCCAATCGCGCCGACTGCCTGTCGATCCTTGGCGTGGCGCGCGAAGTCGCTGCCCTGACGGGTGCGCCGTTGTCCGTGCCGACGGCCGTCGCCGTGCCGGTCACGCTGGATGAGCGCCTGCCCGTCAAGATTGAAGCGCCTGACTTGTGCGGCCGTTTTGGTGGCCGTGTGATCCGCGGCGTGAACGCCCGCGCGGCAACGCCCGACTGGATGAAGACGCGCCTGGAGCGCGCGGGCCAACGCTCGCTGTCTGCGCTGGTGGATATCTCCAACTACGTCATGCTTGAGCTGGGCCGCCCGTCGCATGTGTTCGATCTGGACAAGATCGGCGGCGATATCTCCGTGCGCTGGGCGCGCGAAGGCGAGACCCTTGAACTGCTGAACGGCCAGACCATCACGCTCGACCCGAAGGTCGGCGTGGTCGTGGCCGGCGATCAGGTGGAAAGCCTGGCCGGCATCATGGGTGGCGAAGCAACCTCGGTCACGCTGGACACGCAGAACATCTATCTGGAAGCCGCGTTCTGGTGGCCGCAAGCCATCGCCGGCCGCGCGCGCCGCTACAAGTTCAGCTCGGAGGCCAGCCATCGCTTCGAGCGTGGCGTGGACTACGCCAGCATTCCCGAACACCTTGAATTCATCACCCGCCTGATCGTCGACATCTGTGGCGGCCAGGTCGGCCCCATCGACGACCAGATCGTCAACCTGCCGGCGCGTCCGCCTGTGCGCATGCGCCTGGCGCGTTGCCATCGCGTGCTGGGCGTGCCCGTCACGCAAGAGCAGGTCGCGAAGATTTTCGCCAGCCTGGGTCTGGAATTCACGGTCGAAGGCGACGACTTCATTGTCAGCCCGCCGTCGTACCGTTTCGATCTGGAAATCGAAGAAGACCTGATCGAAGAAGTGGCCCGCATCTACGGTTTCGAAAGCATTCCTGACGTGCCGCCGATGGCGCGCGCGAAGATGTTCTCGCAGCCCGAAGTGCATCGCGGTGCGCACGCGCTGCGCCGCCTGACCGCTGCGCAGGACTACCAGGAAGTCGTCAACTACAGCTTCGTCGAAGCAGATTGGGAGCGCGACTACGCTGGTAACGACACGCCCGTGCGTCTGGTGAACCCGATTGCAAGCCATCTGTCGGTCATGCGTTCGAGCCTGATCGGCGGCCTGATCGCCAACATTCGCCACAACGCCAACCGCAAGCAGTCGCGCGTGCGTGTGTTTGAATTGGGCCGCGTGTTCATGCGTGATGCATCCGCACAGGATGGTCCGCTGGAAGTGGCCGGCGTGCGTCAACCGATGCGTTTGTCGGGTGCTGCGTGGGGCCCGGCGGTTGAAGAGCAGTGGGGCGTGGCCACGCGTCAAGTGGACTTCTTTGATGTGAAGATGGATGTCGAAGCGCTGTTCGGCGCACGCGGCCGCCGTCTGCGTTTTGAAGCCGCTGCGCATCCGGCGCTGCATCCGGGCCGCAGCGCTCGCATCGAGTTGGACGGCAAGCAAGTGGGTTGGGTCGGTGAACTGCATCCGCGTTGGGCGCAGCAAGCAGACCTGGCGCATGCGCCCGTCGTCTTCGAACTCGATGTTGACGCCTTGTCCGAAGGTGAGTTGCCGCAAGTGCGCGAGCTCTCTCGCCAGCCGGTGGTGGTGCGCGATCTGGCCTTGTGGGTCGATGCTCCCGTGTCCACGCAAGCCATGCTCGACACCGTTGCCGCCGCCGTCAAAGCGGATGCGCAACTGGCTGTGGTGCAGKACGTGCGCGTGTTCGACGTGTGGCGCGAGAAGGCCCACGGCAGCGAGCCCGTCACCGAGAAAAGCCTTGCTTTCCGATTCTGGCTACAGGACACTGAAGTCACTCTGGACGAAGCCCGTGTGGCGGAATGCCTGTCCCGCATCAAGGATGCATTGGTCAGTGCTCACGGCGCGCGCCAGCGTACATGAACCATGGGGAACAGTATGCTTGCTGCCGAGCCACGCACCTTGACCAAGGCTGAGCTGGCCGAACTGCTCTTTGAGCGGGTCGGTCTGAACAAGCGCGAGGCCAAGGACATCGTCGATACTTTCTTCGAAGAAATCCGTGACGCCCTGGCGCGCGGAGACTCCGTCAAGCTCTCGGGCTTTGGCAACTTCCAGGTGCGCGACAAACCGCCGCGCCCGGGCCGCAACCCCAAGACCGGCGAGACCATTCCCATCGCCGCACGCCGCGTGGTTACGTTCCACGCGAGTCAGAAACTCAAGAGCGTGGTGGAGCAGGCAACCCCTGCTGCACCCGACGCCGCGGAGTGATACGCTTTGTCGGTAATTGTTATCGGCTCTCGGCGCCTTCGCGGCATAAAATTCGCTTATGACACGTACTGAATCCACCGTTACCCTACCGCCCATTCCCGCCAAGCGTTACTTCACCATTGGTGAAGTCAGCGAGCTGTGTGGCGTCAAGCCTCACGTCTTGCGGTACTGGGAACAGGAATTCACGCAGCTCAAGCCGGTGAAGCGGCGCGGCAACCGCCGCTACTATCAGCACCACGAAGTGCTGCTGATCCGCCGCATCCGTTCCTTGCTGTACGAACAAGGCTTCACGATCAGCGGCGCTCGCAATCGCTTGGGCGATGCGCGCGATATGCCGCACGATCAAGACGCCGCCGTGCGTTTGTCGGGCGCCGAGATGCAAGCCTTGCGCAACGAGCTCGGCAACGTTTCGACGATGCTTGCCGATGCTTTGGGCTTGCCTGCCAACGTGTCCGCCAACGCCAGCAGCAACGCCAGCACCACGGCTTGAGCGCGTTGATTTCCTCGTCGTCCAAGATGGTTTGATTGATCGCAGTACCCGCAACGCGCGTTGCTCTTGAAGCCATGCGCATTGCACACCGCAGTACGTTGCGCCTCGCGCGCCGCTTTGCATGACGTTAGTGCAAGCGACGAACACGAGGCGCAAATTTTTTTGAGTATTCAGCACTTTTTTTGCACCAATGCGTGCAAACTTATTTTTGTTCTGCTATACTCTTTTTCTTTCGGGGCGTAGCGCAGCCTGGTAGCGCACTTGCATGGGGTGCAAGGGGTCGCGAGTTCGAATCCCGCCGTCCCGACCAGCAATACCCTAAGGGGGTTAGTGATGAAAATCACTAACCCCCTTTCTCATTGTTGGCTGTTTATTTTCTTGATTCTGTGCGAATGCGCTTGCCGTTCGCGCACGGTGGCCAGAGAGATCGAAAGGCGGGAATGCGGCTTGCTATTGCTTGAGCACCACGTCGATGCCTCTATCCCGCAATCGAATGCCCTACGATCTGAATCTCTCCAACGCGGCCTTTAGCCCCATGGTCCCGAATGGGCCGCTCGTCATCATTTCGCCTCACCTCGATGACGCGGTGTTCAGCTGTGGCAGCTTGCTTTCTCACAGTGCCGGCAGCACCGTTGTGACGGTCTTTACCGGGGTGCCGCACGAAGGGGGAATCCTTACTGAGTGGGATCGAGAATGTGGCTTTCTTAGTGCGGCAGACGCCATGCGTGCGCGTGAAGCCGAAGACTGCCGCGCGCTGGAGGCCATACGCTGTTGCGGGCGTTCGTTGGGGTTCATTGACTGCCAGTATCTTGAGCATCCCGATCACGCCATGCCGGCGCTGATGGAGTCTCTGCTGAGTACCGTGATCGACTTGGCGCCGGGCAGGGTGGGCATTCCGCTTGGGCTCTTCCATGGAGATCATCTTCGGGTCAGCGAGGCCGCGCTACGCGTCAGGCAGCTCCTTCCTGACATTGCCTGGTTCTTCTACGAAGACGCGCCGTACCGGGCGCATAGCGGCGTCGTGCAAGCGCGTCTGGTGCAGCTGTATGGCCGGGGCATGGTGTTGACGCCTGCGTGCGGCCAGGCCGATTTAGGCAGCAAGGAAGTGGCCATTGCGGCCTACGTGTCGCAGCTGAAGGCGTTCAACGGAGTGCCGGACGACCTGCGCAGGCCAGAGCGTTATTGGCATATCGAGGCGGATGTCCAAGTCCCCAGCCACGCTTTGCCTGAAGGCTGCTGACTGGAAGGTCGGTATCAAGCTGGGCGTGTCGTCAACCCGCTCATCAAAAAAACGCCCCGCTAAAAAAACTGAACTGACCCCAAAGGTTGGACGGGTGGCCAACTTTTGGGGTGCAGTTCAAACTCGGGGGCGTTTTGTATGCCTGCACGTGCAACATGGGCGATGGCCCCGGACGTGTCCAATGATGCGGATCACTCGCTGATGTGATTGACCTTGATGGAGTTCGGGTCAATGCCACCCAGGCGGAGTCGTGCATCGATGTCTTCGTCTTGACCCGCCGAGGCGGCAATGTCAGGAAGATCCAGCTTGTTGGCCAGCTCCCGCTTGGCCTGAAGCGTGCTTGACGCATCGCCGTCAAGCAGTGCAACACCATCGGAACCATCGGTCTTTTTGAAGCTGATCTGGGTTTTCATCTCGCCTCCTGTTGTGCGGGTGATCCGCAGATAAACCGTAGCACATCGATGAAAGCCGGCGGGGAGGGTGCAATTAAGCCTTAGGTCTTAGCCCTTAGTGCTGGTCCGATTCAACGCCAATCGCTAGCAGCCGCTCTTCTTCTCGCCCATTGCGGCGCTGGTGGGCCGGTAAGGTATATTCTTCGCGGATCATGTTGGGAGCAGGCAAGTCGGCCCCCGGTGTGTCAGCCCAAGAACCTATCCACCACACCAAGGAATACCGTGTCGAAGCCACTTGCGGCGGGTCGCTATTTTGCAGAGGCGTTCGGTGTCATCCGGCAGCAAGGCCGACGCATGGTGGCCGCTGCGCCATGGTCGTTCGGCCTCTTTGTGTTGAGCTTGCCGTTTGCCTTGCTGGTGTCACGGTCGTTCGGGTCAATTCAATACGCGTTTCTTGTGCTGGCGCTGATCAACATGATCGCGTTGGCGCGCATGACCTTTGCCTGGCACCGCTTGATTGTGTTGGGCGATGCCGTGGATGCGGGGGGCGGAGGCAACGCCGAGGCAAAGCATCTGGCGTTACTGATGCTGTTCATCATTGTGGCGGCGGCAGTGCTGCGAGCGACGGCCGACATGCCGATCGTGATTTATTTTGCGATGGGCGGGGTGGGCGACACCCGCTTCTTCGTCACGCTGTTCGGCATCCTGGCGGTGCTGTGGGTGCCGATGCTGTATGCGGGCTCGGTATACGCGCTGAGCCTTCCGCGCGCCGCGGTGGCGGGCGAGTATGGCTTCCGGGAAGCGCGCGCGGCGATGCCGTTCAAGCGTTGGCCGCTGGCCGCCGCGTTGTTCGCGCTGATCCTGTCAGCGGGCCTGGCCAAAGTCATGATGCTCAATGTGGCGAACCGCTTGAAGGTATCGGACATTGCGTATGGTGTGTTGTTTCTGGCATGCACCATCATCATGACCCTCGTCGTGACCGCGATGTGCGCCGTTGCGTATCGGGAATCTGCACGTGGCGTGAAGGCGGCGTAGCGGTTCTGTTCATTCGCCACGTTTGTCGTCGTCCGCGTGCGATTGCCGCGCCGGATTGTCTGCGCGAAGGGTATATTTTCGACTTCGCCATTCCTTTCACCTTGCCCCATGAACACGCTTCGTCTTCAGATTCCATCTGGCCGTGCGATGTTGGCGGCCGAGACCGCCGGTAGCGGAGACCCCGTCGTTTTTCTGCATGCCGCCATTTGTGATCGCCGCATGTGGCAGGCGCAGATGCGCGCGCTCAGTTCTAGCAATAAGGTGATTGCTTATGATCGGCGCGGTTTTGGGCAGGCGCATAGCGCGCCGGAAGATCATTCCGCCGTGGCGGACCTGATGGCGGTGATGGATGCCTTGGCGGATGGCAAGCCTGTGATTCTGGTGGGTTGCTCGCAAGGCGGGCGCGTGGCGCTCGACGCCGCGCTGCTGCACTCGGATCGTGTGCGCGGGCTGGTGTTGATTGCGCCGACGGTGCCGGGCGCGCCTGACTTGGCCCAACCCGCCGCCATTCAAGAAGCGATGGCTACGTTGAAGCAAGCCGAATCCGCTCGCGATCTGGATCGCGTGAACGCGTTGAAGGCGCGTCTGTTCCTGGATGGTCCGCTGGAACCCGAGGGGCGAGTCGAAGGCGCTGCGCGCCAGCTTTTTCTTGAGATGCACGCGGGCGTACTGCGGTCGCCACCGACCGGGCCGAGCGTCGACCACTTGCCGACGTATCAACGTTTGAATGAGATCAGGGCACCGTCCATGGTGATGTGGGGATGCAGTGACTTTCCCAACATTCAGGCGCGCAGCCAGCGGGTGGCGTCGATGCTGGCGAACGGTAGTGGACATGAGCTCACGGACACCGCCCATTTGCCGAGTCTGGACCGGCCGGACGAAGTGACGGATTTGCTCGTCACGTTCATCCGGCGTAGGGCTGGCAACGTTGCGGGCGCAGCGTAGCCGCTGCGCTGCGTATCAACGCTGGGTAACAGGGCTGCGCATCAAGCCTTCGCAACAACGCCGAGTATCTGAGCTGCGCATCAAGCCTTCGCAACAACGCCGAGTATCTGAGCTGCGCATCAAGCCTTCGCAACGACGCCGGGTATCTGAGCTGCGCATCAAGCCTACGCATCAACGCAGCGTTTCACTGCTCGACGATCAACGCTTCCGGCTCGGTCGTTTAGGCGCTGGCGTCAGCGGGTCGCCCACATGCGTGGCGAGCCAGTGTTCGATCTTGTCGTCGCGCCGGGCGGCCCAATCCTTGCCGAGTTCCAGCACCAGCATGTTGCGCGTGTCGCCGTAATCCTGGCCGGGTTCCTTTTGGAACATTTCCTTCCAGATCTCTGAGGCAACCAGATCCGTCGTGAGCAGCACGCCGATGCCTTTGGCGTCGATCCACAAGGGCGCAGCACGTTCGTCGACGTGCTTCTTCAGGTTTTCAAGCAGCTTTTGGGCGAGTGAGGCGTTGTCTTTCGATGCCGCGATCAGGACCAGATATTGACGGTGGTCGATGGCGGGTTCGTCGGAGTCGCCAAAAGGGTTTTCCATGGTGCATTCCTTCCGGGTAAGTCTGCTTCGGGCCGCGAGGGCGGCACCGTGGTACAGGGTACTCGACCCGCGCGCTGGCAAGCGCGTTTTGGTACACTTCGGCCATCTTTGGGGAGTAGCCTGCTGTCAGCCGCGCTGACAGGGTTTGCGTCAACATTCTTGACCTTTCGGTCATGGCGCAACGGCCGATTCGGCTTGGCGAGACCACGGACTATTCCATAGCCTTGTCCGGGCGATATGGAAAGTCTGTGTGTGTCGCCCGGACGGAGCCACCCCCGTGAATCCCCTTTCCACCCTTATCCTGGCTTTTGCCATGTCGACCGACGCGTTTGCCGCTGCGGTCGGCAAGGGCGCAGCGCTGCACAAGCCGCGCCTGTCCGAAGCCCTGCGCACCGGTGTCATCTTTGGCGTCATCGAAGCGATTACACCGGTGATCGGCTGGGCGCTCGGTTCCGTCGCGGCGACGTTCGTTGCCGATTGGGACCACTGGATTGCGTTCTGTATGCTCTGCGTGCTCGGTGCGATGATGATCCGCAACGGCTACAAGGACGATCCCGAAGAGGCCGCGCCGGTTGTGCGCCATTCGTTCTGGCTGCTGGCGGCCACAGGCTTTGCCACCAGCATCGATGCGATGGCGGTGGGCGTCAGCCTGGCCTTCATCGAAAACAACATCTGGATCACGGCGGCGGCGATTGGTCTTGCGACCATGCTGATGGTGACGATCGGCGTGATGGTCGGCCGCTTGGTTGGCAGCGTGGCGGGCAAACGTGCAGAGATATTGGGCGGCATTGCGCTGATCGGTATCGGGGCCACGATCCTGTACGAGCATCTGTCGGCTTGATGCGGGTGACGTGACGGCAAGGCGCCCGCAAGCGCCTTGCTGGGTCAGCCCGGCGGGCTGTTATGGGAAAAGTCCTTCCCTTCTGTGTCTGTTGGCTGCGCCATGGTGTCCGCATACTCGTCTCATTCAACCAGGAAGAGAGACGCTTCTCATGCGCTACCGTTATGTCACCGCCGATGTGTTCACCAGCCAGACCTATTGCGGCAACCCCTTGGCAGTTGTGCTGGATGCCCAAGGTCTGGATACCGCGCAGATGCAACGCATTGCCCGTGAATTCAATTACTCAGAAACCAGTTTCGTGTTGCCGCCGAAAGATCCGGCGCACACGGCCTGGGTGCGGATCTTCACCCCGGATCGCGAAGTGCCGTTTGCGGGGCATCCCAACGTTGGCACCGCCGTGGTGCTGGCGCGCGAAATGATCACCGCTGGCCATCCGGCCCCGGACGCCTTTGTGTTTGAAGAGGCCGCAGGCCTGGTGCGGATTGCACTGAAGTCGGGCGCCAAGGGCGTCGATAGCGTCGAGCTGCTGGCGCCCCAACCGTTGTCGCGCGCAAGCGAGGTGTCGGCGGCGGCGCTGGCGCGGGCGCTGAAGCTGGAGGCGTCTGACATTGATACGTCAGAGCACGCGCCGCAAGTGGTGTCGGTGGGGCTGATATTCCTGGTTGCGCAACTGGCCAGCCGTGATGCTTTGCGCCGCGCGTCGCCAGATTCGCAGGGCTATGCGGCGCTGCTGCCGTTGGACGGGGCAAAGTCCATCTACGTCTACACCACGGACACGGCCTCGGATACGGTGGATGCGCCCACCGACATCCAGGCGCGCATGTTCACCGGCCGCATGACGGAAGACCCGGCAACGGGCAGCGCAACCGCGGCGGTGACGGCGTTGCGCGCGGCGTTGCGTGGCGAAGGCATGCTGCGGCTGCGCGTGGGCCAGGGCGTGGACATGGGCCGCGCCAGCTTGTTGCTGGCGCACGCCGAAACGCGCGCTGATGGCGTGTGGGCGGGTGTGGCGGGGCAAGCTGTTGTGGTCATGGAAGGAACCTTGCCGGCGCCGTCTTTGATCTGATTTCCATCTTGCCGGCACGGTCTTTGACCTGATCGCATTCTTGCCGGCGGCGCGGGCCCTCGTGTATGCTTGCCCGCATGAACGAACTGCAATCCGCACCGAAATTCGCGCCGGCATGCCGCGCGGACAACCGACGAGTCACTCGACGTCTACGTTGAGTGGCAAGTCACGTTCAGGCGCTGAAACTTCGGCGCTTCCTCTTGAAGGCCACGATACCCCTCGTGGCCTTTTTGTTTTCACGTCCGTTGGCGCTTCATCCAGCGGCGGCTATTGAGGGGAGTCTTCGGGCCTTCGTTTTCCTACGTTAAGGAACGAAGCATGACCCAGCAAGCACTGGCCGTCCGGCCCTACCATCCCTCAGACGAGGCCGCCATCATTCAGTTGTGGCGCGACTGCGGCCTGACGCGTCCATGGAACGACCCCGTGAAGGACATCGCGCGCAAGTTGACGGTGCAGTCCGAACTGTTTCTGGTGGGCGAGGCGGATGGCGTGATCGTGGGGACGTTGATGGGCGGCTACGACGGCCATCGCGGTTGGATCAATTATCTGGCCGTGTCGCCCGCACACCAGCGGCGCGGCTACGCGACGGTGCTGATGCGTGCCGTCGAACGAAAGCTGCTTGAGATGGGCTGCCCGAAGATCAATTTGCTGATCCGCTCGGGCAATGCCGCCGTGCAGGGCTTCTACGAAAGCCTGGGCTTCTCGCAGGACGAGGTGATCAGCCTGGGCAAGCGCTTGATCCCCGATCTTTGATTGCCATGCGGGCGTCGGATGCAGGTGATTCCGTCCGACACGCTTGCATGAGATCGCGGCTTGGTCCTACAAACGGGCTTGCCGTCTGGTGAGGCCGTTTGATCCTGAGCACACTCCGTTGAATTGACCTGGGCAGGGGCCTGGGAAATGACACGGGGTTGATGATCATGCGGGGTTCGATTCAAGGCTGGCGCTGGGGCGCTTTCATCCTGCTGGCGCTTGCCGGGATGTCAGTGCAGGCGGATACCGTCCGGCTCAAGATGTCTCACTTTCTTGGGGCCAACAGCTTTTTCCAGGTGGACCTGGTGGAGCCCTGGGCGCGCGAGCTGGAACGCAAGACGGGCGGCAAGGTGCAGGTAGAGGTGCTGAACGCCAGTTCGCCGTTGGGTAACGTGCGCAAGCAGGCCAGTCAGGTGCAAAGCGGGGAAGTGGATATTGCGCTTGGGTTGCGCGGCGCGGAAGGCGACCGCTTTCCACGCAGCGCCATCGTCGAATTGCCGTTCGTGGTGGCGGACGCGGGCAGCGGTTCCAAGGCGCTGTGGCGGCTGTATCAAGAGGGCGTGCTTGCCGAGGAATACCAGGGCTTCAAAGTGCTGGCGCTATTTGTGCACAACCCGGGGCTGGTTCACACCAAGGCCACGCTTGTGACTGAGCCTGCCGACTTGAAGGGCTTGCGCCTGCGTGCGCCCAACGCCACGGTCGCAATGATGCTTGAGCACGTGGGCGCCGTTCCGAAGTTGCTGCAACCCGACGAGATCATTCCCGCGCTACGCGCCCATCAATTGGACGGCATCGTCACGAACTGGGGCACGCCCATTGCGGGCTTCAACGACGAAATGACGCGGCATACGGCGGTGCCGTTCTATGCCTCTGCCTTCTTCATTGTGATGAAGCAGTCGCGCTTTGACGCGTTGCCTGCGGATGTGAGGCAAGCGATCGACAGCCTGTCTGGCGATGGGCTGGTGGCGCGTTTCGGGCCGCTATGGAATCAATGGGACCAGCCCTTTCACGATGGCGCACAGGCGCCGGGCAAAGTGATTTTGCGTCCGGACGCAGCGTTGCTTCAACGGTGGAAGGTGGCGCTGCATCCGGTGTCGGATGCGTATGTCAGCCAGCTCCAGGCCCAGGGCTTTGCGAACGCACGAGAAGTGTACGAACGCTTGCTGGCGGAACCGGCTGGACGCTGACGGCTTAGATAGCCACGGTCAGGTAGACGGCTTCGCGGCCCACGATCGGCATGCGCGTGGGCATGAAGATTGTGCAGTTGTCGCACGGCGAACGAATTTCTTCGGTGCCGTTCATGGCGATCAGCTCGTCTTTGTTGAAAGTTTCGAAACCGATGACAGGGCGCGTGAAGCGGAAGTCTTCGGACTTCACCATGTGCACTTCCAGCAGGCGGTAGCGTTGCGGAGCGGGCGGCGGTACGGCATCGGCGGGCGTGTCGATCAGGCCCGTGTGAGCCAGGAAGCGCAGGGTGACGTCGGTGGCAAGGTCGGCCGCAGACTTCGCGAAGTGCTGGCCGCATTCCACCACCAGCGCGCCGCCGCTATCGGAGTCGGGATCACCGTGGTGACCGTAGCCCATGACGCCCGTGCCAGGGAACTTGTGCTGTGGCATAACCAGGTGCACCAGCGGTGCGCCGACGGCTGCGGCAAGCGCTGTGTTGCGGTCCATCTCGTTATAGACCCAGAAGGGCTGCACCGGCGCACGGGTAGAGTGAATGTCCAGCACGAAATCGGCGGCGTCCAGCACCGGGCGCAATTCACGCGCGCGACGCAGCTCGGGGCTGTCTTCGGCGCCGTCCAGCATGGCGGCGGACCAGATGCGGTTCAGGTTGTGAACCAGTTGGCGGTTTTCATAAGGCTGGTTGATGTCGAAGGCCTCGTAGGCTTCAACGTGCGCAAAGCTGACAGTCAGTGTGCCGATCTTCGGCCGCACGCCCGTGTCCAGCAGGTGCGTGGCGGCGACCATGCCACAGATCTCATTGCCATGCGTGATGGCGTTGATCAGCACGTGGGGGCCTGGCACGCCGGACTCAAAGCGGTGCACGTACGGAATGCCGGTGTTGCCTTCGCGGTAGGCGGAGAGGTCGCGCGGCAAGACTTCAAGCGGCGCGGTGTCGGGTTCAAAAGCAGGGTTTTGCATGGGATAGGGCCTATTCTGGGCGGATGCCGGCGCGGTCGATCAGGTCTTTATACAAGCCCAACCGTTCGGACATCATGGAGGTGAACTGTTGCGGGGTCTGGTCTTCGGGGGGCAGGGCGCCGGCTTTTTCCAACGCTTGCGGCATGCCGTCCTGGCGGGCCACCGAGCGCACGGCGGCCAGCAGTTTTTGGATGATGTCGTCGGGTGTGCCGGCGGGGGCGGCCAGGCCAATCCACGACATGGAGTTCAATACCGGATAGCCCAGTTCTGCGAAGGTGGGCACATCGGGCAGCGCGTCCAGGCGTTTGGGTGCAGCCACCGCCAGTGCACGCATTTTGCCTACCTGGATATGCGGCAGGAACGGCGCCAGGTTGTCCAGCGCAAATTGCGCCTGGTTGGACAGCAGGGCATTGATCAGCGGCGCGCCGCCGCGGTACGGCACGTGCATGGCCTGCACCTGCACGGTGTTTTTCATTAGCTCGGCGTTGAGCTGCCCCATGCTGCCGATGCCGGCGGTGGCAAAGTGCAGTTCGTCGGGGCGCGCTTTCAGCAAGGCGACGAATTCCGCGAACGTCTTGGCCGGAACGTCGATGTTGGTGACCAGCACATTGGGCGTGCGGGACAACTGCGAAATTGATGTGAAGTCTTTGATCGGGTCGTAGCCCAAATCGTTGCGCATCAGCGGGTTGGCCAGGTGCGAGCTTTGCGACGACGCAACCAGCGTGTAGCCGTCGGGTTTGGCGCGGGCGACGCGTTGGCTGCCGATGGCGCCGCCTGCGCCGTCGCGGTTTTCAATGATGATGGTGGTGCCCAGCGCCTTGCCCAATGCCTCGGCGTAGATGCGGCCGATCAGGTCCACCGAACCGCCGGCAGGAAACGGCACAACCAGCGTAATGGGACGCGATGGGTAGGCATTGGCGCGCGCGGCCAGGGGCAGCAGGGCGGCGCCCAAGCCGGCAAGGACGAGGCTACGGCGAGCCAGCGAGGGCGCCGCGATGGGGTGCTTCATGAAACTCTCTTGTGATGGCAATCTGTTTGGACTATCTTGCAATACGCATTGCAGAATGAAATATAAGATGCAATGAATTTTGTGGAATTTAGGGTTATCACCTAGGTTCGCCTTTTGTCCTGTTGCAGCGCTATGTTGCCGCCACCATGAATCTGAACCAACGCATCGCCAGCTACGGCAAGAAACTCAGCAAGACGGAGTGCCTGCTGGTCGAGGAAATGCAGGCCCGCTATCCGCAAAGCCTGCTGGAATCCGCCACGGCATTGGCCAAGCGGGTGGGCACGAGTGCGTCAACGGTGGTGCGCTTGCTGGCCAAGCTGGGGTATGACAGCTATCCGCAGGCGCAGATGGAGGCGCGCTCTGAAGTCACGGCACGTCTGGCCTCGCCGGGCGAACGCGCGGATGCGGTGGGCGCAGACAACTTGTCGGCCAGGGCCTGCCTGCACAACGCATTGCTGCATGACCAGCACAATCTGCAAGAGACGTTCGCATCGATTGACGTAGCGGCGTTTGAGGCGGCGGTGCGTGTGTTGACCCAGCGCAAGGCGCGCGTCCACGTCCTGGGCTTGCGGCAGGCGGCGCCGCTGGCGAGCCACGCGGCGCTATACCTGAACCTGTGCTTGCCGTCCGTGCGGCACATGGGGGGCGCAAGCCCGATGTTTTTGGAAGACGAGTTGCTTTGGGTGGACGACAACGATGTATTGTTGGCGTTCACGTTCAGGCGCTATTCAATCGCCACTGCCAACGCGGTGAAGGTGTTCCGCGAGCGGGGCGGCAAGGTGCTGTTGGTGACCGATGCGCCGTCGGCGCCAGCCGCTGCGTCGGCGCATCACGTGTTGATCGCGCGATGTTCCAGCGCGTCGCCGTTTGATTCCTACACCGCGGCGTTTTCGGTCTGCAACGCGCTGCTTGCTGCGGTTGCCCAGCGACGCAAAAAAGAACTGGGTGCGGCGCTGGAAAGAGGCGAAGGCTTGTGGGAGTCGAAGTGGATTCGGCCGATGGGAGATGCATAGGGTTTTTGACCGCGATTGAAAAATCGGCCAAAAGTGCCTGAATTCAGGCCGATTTTGATGTCTGCAAGATGCATGTGTACTAGACGAGTTAGTGCCTGATTACCCGCTAAAAGCATTGCTTTTCAAGCAGTTTTTTTTTTGGCATATTGCGCCCGGATACTCAGATTTCAGGAGCGCAAGCATGAACGCGTGCCCGCAACGCCATATCGATGGATTTCAAGTGGGATGCGAAATCGTCAGCTTGGATGCTGGCGTGTTGGCCATCGTCGTCACGGTGAGCCGTACGGGCAATGGCGATTTTCAACAACGCTGGTCCTTGCCCAGATTCGTGACGTTTGCAGATGCGGCCGTCGCCCGGCGCCATGCCGACCTGGTCTTGTCCGGCATCGTCTCCGTAGACGCTGCAACCGGCGAGCCGCGGTACGGCATTCTGTAGCTACGCCATGATTGGCGCCCGTGGCTGGCCCAGGTAATTGCCCTACCAAATGTTGCTGAGCCGCCACCGCTGTTTTTCCTCGGTCAGGCGCATGGGTTCTGGAGATGGCTCACTTTAATGGGGGCGACATCAGGTAGGTTTTGTTTCGTTTATCACAATCGTGTGCCATGCGCGGTAGAGTTTGGCCGGTACATTGGTACCGGATGACAACAATAAAGGAGAGTTCCATGTTTGATACTTTTCCTGTCCTGCGTCGTGTTGGTCTAGCGGCAGCGACTATCGGTGTGGCAGGCCTGCTGTTTGCGGGTTGCACCACCACCAGCCCCAAGTCCACCGCAACAGCGACTGATAAGCGCGAGTCAATGAACAGCGCTGCGAACGCGACCCTCTCCAAGCTCTACGAAGCATCGCCGCAATCCAAGGAATTGGTGGCGCGCGCCAAGGGCGTCCTGGTCTTTCCTGACGTGTTGAGCGGCAGCTTCATCGTGGGCGCTGAACACGGCAATGGCGTCTTGCGGGTGGGCGGCTCCAATGCCGGCTACTACAGCACGACGGCGGGTTCGATTGGCTTCCAGGCTGGCGCGCAATCCAAGGCCATGGTGCTGTTGTTCATGACGGATGATTCCCTGAACAAGTTCCGCAACAGCAGCGGCTGGACCGTGGGCGCGGATGCGACAGTGGCTGTCGTGAATATCGGCGCCAATGGCCGCATCGACACCAACACGGCGCAGCAGCCCGTCGTCGGTTTCGTGATGAACAACGGTGGCCTGATGGCGGGCGTGTCGTTGGCCGGTACCAAGATTTCGAAGTTGAACTGGTAATCGGTTAATCGGTCACCCCCAAGCAAAACGCCGCGGAGAGTTTTCCGCGGCGTTTTTTTGTGGGTGGCTGGTTTAGCCGAGCAGGGTATCGCCGTTATTGCGGACGGCGCTTTCGCGTTGCATTTCGGCTTCTTCGATGTTCGGGTCCAGGCCGCGCCAACGCACGATGTGGCCGCGGTCTTGCTCGGGTTCCCAACCCAGCATGCCGTAGCGCGTGATTTCAGTTTCGCCTGTGTCGAATTCCACTTCAAAGTAGCCCTGACGATCGGGTAGCGTGCCACCGGGGAACCATTCTGTTTCGGGCATGGTTTGCTCCTTGCTAAGCGATGGGAGGGACGCCGGCGCGCAAGTGCGCACCGACGGATTCATTGTGCGGGCGCGGCCGTGATCCCGCAAGTTTCTGAAAGCGTCGCGCGGTATCTTCAGGCGAGCGGAACGGCGGTGGTGTAGAGCACCTGCTTGAGCGCAAAGCTTGAGCGGATACTGGCCACGCCCGGGATACGCGTGATGTGTTCGACGATTAAGCGTTCCAGCGCATCGACATCCGGCACCAGCGCGCGGATCAGATAGTCGGCATCGCCCGACATCAAATAGCACTCCATGATTTCGGGCAGAACGGCAATTTCGCGTTCGAAGACATCCAGCGCGGCCTTGCGCTGCTTGTCCAGCGAGATCTGGATGAACACGTTGACCTTCAGGCCCAGCTTGCGCGCGTTCAGCAAGGTGACGCGGCGATCAATCAGCCCTTCGGTTTCCAGCCGGCGCACGCGCGCCAGGCATGGCGAGGCCGACAGATTGACCCGCGCGGCGAGCTCGACATTGGTCAGACGCGCATCGCGCTGCAGTTCGTTAAGAATTCGGATGTCAGTGGCATCCAGGTTGATTTCCGGCATAAGTCACCTAAGGGCTTTGAATAGACAGTGCATTCGTGCTGTGCGTGCAGTGTATCGAAGTGAATTGAGGTGAAATATGCTGGGGTTTACCCTATAGACTATTCCTTCCTTTGGCTAATCGGCCAAAGCGCAGAATAATCCAGCAGTCATCGAGCAGTAATGAGTCAGCAAAGCACGTTGCGCAAGTTCTTGCCCCTGGTGGGCGCGGTCATGATCTGGGGCGGCAATTGGCCCGTCATGAAGCTTGGGCTGGCGCACATGAGTCCGCTCTGGCTGGCCGCCAGCCGGTTCGGGTCTGCTGCCTTGATCAGTGTGCTGGTGCTGGGCGTGATGGGCCGCTTGCGTCTGCCCAGCCGCCAGGAATGGCCATTGGTGGCGGGGGTGGCGCTGCTGCAGATGGGCGCGTTCACCGCGTTGGCGCTGTGGGCCTTGCAATATGTGGCGCCGGGCCGCGCGTCGGTGATTGCCTATGCGACGTCGATATGGGTGATTCCGCTGTCGGCGCTGATTCTGAAAGAACGGTTGTCGGCCGGGCAATGGCTGGCCACCGCGTTGAGCTATGCGGGTATTGGCGTGATCGTTGCTCCTGCCTTCAGCCCGTGGCAGGCGCACACGGTGATCGGTTTGGTCATGCTGTTGGGCGCGTCATTCGCCTGGGCGTGCAACATCATCCAGTTGCGCGGCAATCGTCATGTGCGATTGGGGGCAGACATGATTCCGTGGCAGACGGCAATTGCAACGGTGCCGCTGGCGGCGCTGGCCTGGATGCGAGATGGTGCGCCCACGTTCCTGACGGTGCCGGACGCCTGGCCCATCATCTTGTACACGGGGCCGCTTGCCACCGCGTTGACGTTCATCGTGGTGCTGGGCATGACGCAAAAGATGCCGCCGGTCGCAACGTCCATCGCGATGCTGTGCGTGCCGGTGATCGGGCTCATCGTGTCGTCAGTGGTTTTCCATGAACGCATTTCGGCTGATCTGGCGTTGGGCCTCTCGTTGATCGGTGTGAGCGTGGTGCTGTCTGCTGTGGCCTCGCGCTTCAAGCGGCCGCTGGTGCTGCGTCCGTCGTAGCGGGCCCATGCGCGGATGGGCGGATAGGGACTTGCCTCGTCGTGCTATCGTTTCGCAATTGAAGAGAGAGTCACGCATGGCATTGCATCGTTTCCAGAAGGGCGAACTGGGTCATTGGCTTCGGGCGGTTGCCGACCAAGACGAACCGGGCGCCGCACCCGCTGAAGTGCCTGCCGAGGTTTCGCAGGCGCTTGTGACGCTGCGCTGCATTGTGGCCAGCGCCGATGGCCATTGGCAGATCACTGAAAAGGGCAAGCTCGCCCTGCGCATGGAAGAACCGGGCGCCATTCACGTGCGCTAAGCGATCACAGGGCCAGCATTCGCTGGCCTATCGTCACCATCGCTGCGGTCCCCGATATCCCACTTGGCTCGCTGCGTCTTGCATCAAGACGTGCCGGTTTGCTGCATATCTTGCGAATATTTTCGCTGTATGTCGCGTATTTGCGGGTAAATCTTGCGCAGTACGGGAATCTCCTGAGACGGAATGTGGCAATTGGCATCCTCCGGACGTATCGCGCACATCGGGTCGCCAGTAAGATGAACTTGCGTGACGCTTTCAGGTCTATTTATTTACGCGGGAATTTGATCCCGCCACGTCACGCGTGGTTCACGCGTTTAGGTAACCGACTGGGAGGTAGCACATGCAGCATCGTGACCAGGAAGTTCTGATCGACGTTTCCACAGCGGCCATGGATACCGGCGGATATGGCGTTTTGCTGACGGTAACGGCCGAGGGCGGCACCGAAGTGGATGCCGCGTTTTCCCACTTGGGCAACTGCGCTTCCTTGGACGAAGCACGTGACCGCGCGGAAATATTCGCGCAGAACTGGGTCGAGGAAAACATCTTCCGATAGGGCGTACTTCCCTTGACGGAGCTGATCGGTTGAACCGGTCTGTGTGTGCATGACGCTTCGGAGAATACTCAAAAATTTGCGACGAAAATTTCGGTTATCGTTGCTGCTCCAAAACCTGGGGCCCTTTTTGGGTATGCGTCGTTCCAAGATGACTGCCGCACAGACCAATCTCTCTCTGACGGAGCATATCCGCGCGCTGCGCGAGCATTACGCCTCTGTCATCCTGCCCATGTGGATGGGGCAGGGCTTCAATAGCGCACTCGGTCTCCCATTTGAATCGCTGGATGGCGCAAGCGGCGAACCCTTGCCGCCCGCGCGTTATCGCGCGATGGCCTGCGCGCGTCAGCTGTATGTGTTTGCACAGGCGCCGGGCGCGGCCGCGGGTCAGCATGCGGATCGCCTGTTCGAATCGTTGCGCCGTGTGTTCCGTAGCGAACACGGGGGCTGGCGCTACAGCGTGGACGTCCAAGCGCTTCCGCTCGATGACACCCAGGATCTTTATACGCACGCGTTCATCGTGCTGGCCTGCGCTGCGTACTTTCAGCGTAGCCGCAACGCCGATGCGCGCAAGCTCATGCTGGCAACGGCCTCGACGATCGAGTCGCGCTTCAAGACGCAGGATGGGCTTTACCATGCTGCGCTCAGCCCCGATTTGACCCAGCCGCTGCGCCCGCCTGCGCAGAATCCCATGATGCATTTGACCGAAGCGTATCTGGCTGCCGCTCAAGTTGCGGAGCCGGCGTTGTTTGCTCAGCATCTGCGCAGCCTGGCGCAAGGCATGAGCCAGTTCTTCGTGCATGCCCCCACGCAGTGCATTTCGGAAGCGTTGCAAGGCACTGCCGATAACCGGCTGGAGCCAGGACATCAATTCGAGTGGTTGTCATTGGTGCAAGGCGCCGCCCAGGTTTTCGAAGGGCTGGATCTGGTTGAAACCTTGCCGCGCGCCATGCAATGGTCGCGCCTTCATGGCGTGGATGTGGGCGGGCCTGGCGTGTTGGCGTCGTTGGATGAGTCGGGGGCGGTGGTGGATGACACCCGCCGTATCTGGGCCCAAACGGAATACTTGCGCGCGCTGGCCGTAGTGGGCGATCTGCCTGCGTTGGCGTCTGGCTTGGCGGCTTTCCGGGCCAATTTCCTGCACCCCGGCGGCTGGTACGAGTGCCTGGACGGCACCGGTGCGGTGGTGCGCAGCGATATGCCTTCGACCTCGCCTTACCATTTGGCGACCTGCCTGGCGGCGTTACCAATCGTTGTTTAATTGCCGTATTAACAATTATTGTTGTTTGATTGACATAAATTGATAGAAAAATATTGGTGAAATCCCTTACAATTTGGCAACACTGTTTGTGGGGAAGCATCAATGAGCGTTATGTGTTTGGCTTGCCAACGCATTAACCCGGGACTTTCGGGCGTGGCCCCGCATTCGCACCTGGGACATCAAGGTTTCACCAATCCGACCCAAAAAGGGCGGGAAGAAAGCCGTGAAGACCACTTTCGGTGCCTAAGTTGCGGGGCAAAGTGGTTGCGCGAGACCGATAAGTGGGGCGTGGATCTCGGATTCAAGCTCGCACCCTGATCGCTTTAGGGCGGTTTTCGGTCGCTTTCCGTCGCATTACAAGCGGGCCTCTGAAAAGAGGCCCGTTTCATTTGGAATTATGTGGCCGTCAAAACTAGAAACTAAAAGTTTCTTAATATGACGATACGTTGCTATTCGGCTTGACCCGCCGCCACAACGTCAGGGTCCGCGCTGGCCGTTTGCAGCAGCCATTGGCGAAAGCAGGCCAGCGCGTAGTGGTCTCGCCGCTGCGTGGGTGCGCACAGGTGGTAGCCGCGGCTCAGCCGAATTGGCAGATCGGGGAACGGGGCGGCGACACGGCCGGCCTGAAGCTCATCGCGCACCAGGCAGCGTTGCAGGACGGCGATGCCCATATCGGCCATCACCGCCCGAATCAGGATGGACACCTGATCGAACCCATTGGACAAGGTCACGGCATCCCGCGGCACGCCCGCCGCGGTGAACCACTGCGCCCAATTGCCCATGCCATTCGTGTGATACAGCAGCGGCTCGCCCAGCAAACCGTGGGGCGTGCTCCACAGCCCTTGCGCCTGACGCAGGGCCAGACGACCGGGGTGGCAGATCACGACCATCTCGCGGCCGATCACGTAGTCGGCATCCCAGCCCGGCCATTGCTCCGGCGTGCCAGACAGAATGCTGGCGTCGGGCGTTGCGCCGGAGAAGTCCTCGTTGCGGCGGTAGGCCGCAAAACTCAGCTGAATGTCTGGATGGCGCCGATGAAAATCGGGCAGATGAGGCACGAGCCAGGCGCTGGCCAGCGTGGGCACCGTGGACAAGGTCAGGCGCAGCCGGCGGTCGTCGGCGCGCAATTCGGTGCTGAGCGTTTCGATGGCCTGCAAGGGCGCTTGCGCGCCGTCGTATAGCCGTTGGCCCATCTCGGTCAGGGTCAGCCCGTGCGCGTTTCGATGCATCAACGGCTGGCCGAAATGCGCTTCCAGGCGGGCGATGGCGCGGCTGATCGCGCCCTGCGTGACGCACAGCGTCTGCGCGGCTTGCGTAAAGCTGCCCAAGCGTGCCGCCGTGATGAAGGCATGCAGCTCGGACATGGAGGGCGAATGCAGCCGCATCGAGCATGACCTTTGGTAATGAAGGCGTGCAATATAGTCGTTTGAAAGCAGACCGTAAAGTTCGGACACTGGCGGCCGTGTTCGCAGACCCGCGAACGACCTCACCTTCGGAGTTGCTCCATGTCTCGCCGCCTGTTTGGCCGGTCCGCGCGTTGCGCGCTTGCCGGCATGTTCGCCACGTTGTCCTTTGCCGGCATCGCGCATGCCGCCGGTTATCCCGAGCGCCCCATCAAGCTGGTGGTGCCGTTTGCCGCGGGCGGATCGACCGATATCGTTGCCCGCCTGGTGGCGGAATACGCCGGCCGCGACTTGAAGCAGACCATCGTGGTCGAGAACAAGGCGGGCGCAGGCGGCTCCATGGGCATGGAGCAGGTGGCGCGGTCGACCCCCGACGGCTACACGATCGGCATGGCCACGATGAGCACGCACGGCTCGAACCCGGCCGTGTACCGCAAGATGAATTACGACCCCATCAAAGATTTCGCGCCCGTGGCGAATGTGCTGGCCGTGCCCAGCGTGTTTGCCATCAACCCGAATCTGCCCGCCAAGAACATGGCCGAATTCGTGGCGCTGTCCAAGAGCGCACCCGCCGACCGCTACAGCTTTGCGTCGCCCGGTATCGGTTCGCTGGGACACGTGAACATTGAGAACTTCATGATGCTGTCGGGCATCAAGCTGCTGCATGTGCCGTATCGCGGCGCGGGCCCGGCATTGAATGATGTGATGGGCGGCCAGGTGGATGCGATCACCGACAACCTGTCGTCGACCTTGCCGCAAGTGCTGGGCGGCAAGCTGCGCGCGCTGGCTGTGTTGGGCGCCGAACGTTCGCCGTTGCTGCCGGATGTGCCCACGTACATTGAGCTGGGTTACCCCGACATGGGCACGGGCGGCTGGTTCGGTCTGGTGGCCCCGGCTGGCACGCCGACCGCTGTCATCGACCGCTTGAACCAAGCCGTGCGCGCCGCGATGCAAGACCCGGAATTCCGCAAGAAGGCCGAGGACGTGGGTGGTACGCTGATGCCCACGACTCCCCAAGAATTCCAGGTCCAGATCGAACAGGCCCTGGCCCGTTACGCCAAGGTGGCCAAGGCCGCCAACATTCAGGCTGATTGACGATGACACACGCCGATTTCAACGCGGTATCCGTGCATGAACCCGAAGGACCCGCCTTGCCGCTGGTCTGTGATTCGCCGCACAGTGGCGAACGCTATCCCGATGATTTCGGGGCAGCCGCGACGCGGGCGCAGTTGCGCCAAGGCGAAGACACGCACGTGGACGCGTTGTGGTCGGCGGCCCCCGCGCTGGGTGCGACGCTGATTGCGGCGAATTTTCCGCGTGTCTACATCGACCCCAACCGCACGTTGCAGGATCTGGACCCGGAGTTGTTGGCCGAGCCCTGGCCCCACCCCCTGGACCCGGGCGAGAAGACGCGTCTGGGCAAGGGGCTGATCTGGCGCCGGATGGACAAGGCCACGCCCATTTACGACCGCAAGCTGAGCCTGGCCGAAGTGCGCCATCGCATTCAGGCTTATTACGAGCCTTATCACGCGGCCTTGTCGCAAGCGATCAGCCGTGTCGAACAACGCTTTGGCGCGGTCTGGCACTTGAATCTGCATTCCATGCCGAACGACGCCTACGAGCGTCTGGGCCGGCACAGCGAACATCCGCTTGCCGACTTCGTCTTGGGTGATCGTGATGGCACCACGTGCGAGCCAGAGTTCATCGCGCTGATCGAAAAAGCCCTGCGTGACCTGGGCTACACGGTGGCGCGCAATGATCCCTACAAAGGCGTGCAACTGATCGCGCAGATCGGCCAGCCCGCGCTGAACCGGCACAGCCTGCAAGTGGAGATTCGCCGCCCCTTGTACATGGACGAGGCGACGCGTGAACGCAACGCGGGCTTCGAAATTCTGCGCGGGCATTTGTCGACGGTGCTGGAACAGGTGGCGGGCTATGTGCGTGTGCGCATGGAGGCGGTTACGTCGACAAAATAAAATCGTTTGTATGTGCATTGCGCGCGCCGCACACGACTAAGCCGGGATTGATTCACATCAACCCCGGCTTTTTGTTGGGCGCTTAAGTTTTCTACCGGACGGCCGTTGTCGCTAACAATGAGCTGCGCCGTTTTTGGCCGCAGCGATTGGGGACCGCAATGCTAGAGAAGACGATCAACGGATTTTCAGTGGTGGCGTACGCGACGCAGCCCGAAGGGCGCACGCCCGCTCGCGCCTTTCTGGAGACGAGGCGCCTGCCGCCCAAGGTGAAGCCGGGCGAGGCTGTCGAGCAGGAAGACGCCGATGCCGCAGCGGTTGAGGACAAGCCCGAAGGCCAGCCCTTCGAGATCTTTGTCAGCCGGCGTTTTCGCGGCGCGATCGAAGCGATGTCGGCCGCGCGCAACGCGTTGGACCGCGTGAAAAGCGTGGATGAAGACGGCGTGCCGGACCATTTGCCCGAATAAGCACACGCAACACCCACGCGGGATTCCGCTAGCCTGAGGCGCGCTGCGCGGCCATCAGGCCCATATTGTTATCCCCACTTTGTATTTGTCGAACGCCTGAGCACAGGCTGATGATGCCGCATGGCAATCATCGCCATTCACAGTCTGCTCATAAGGAAGGTTGATGAATACGAACGTCCATTCCAGCGCGAATTCGTCGCGTGGAGTTTCACGCCGCGCGCTGTTGCGTGCGGCCGGCATTGCGGGATTGGTCGCGCCGCTTGGCATGCTGGGTTCACGCGTGCTGGCGGCCGATGCGTCGCCCCGAACGTTCAAAATTGCCTGGAGCCAGACGGCAGTCTGCCAGTCGCCGGTGTCGGTGGCGCTGGAACGCGGCTTCTTCGAAAAGTACAACCTGAAGGTCGAACGCATCAATTTCAGCGGGTCCACCGATCAACTGCTGGAAGCGATTGCCACGGGCCATGCCGACGGCGGCATCGGCATGGCGCTGCGCTGGCTGAAACCGCTGGAGCAAGGCTTTGACGTGAAGCTGGCGGTGGGCACGCACGGGGGTTGCATGCGTTTGCTGACGGCTGAAGACTCGCCCATCAAGAGCGTCAACGACCTGAAGGGCCGTCGCGTGGCCGTGTCCGACCAGGCCAGCCCCGTGAAGAATTTCTTTGCGATCCGCGTGGCGCAGTTGGGCATCGACCCGGAATCCGTGGACTGGCGCCAGTACCCGCAAGACCTGTTCGGCGAGGTGCTGCGCAAGGGTGAAGTGGACGCCATCGCGGGCGATGACCCCTTGATCTACACGCTGCGCGAAGACAACAAGCTGCGCGAAATTGCCACCAACATCGAAGGCGACTACGAGAACCGCACCTGCTGCGTGTTGGGGCTGCGCGGCGACCTCGTGCGCAAGGACCCGGAGTCGGCCGCGGCCATCACGCGTGCGGTGATTGATGCACAGCGCTGGACGGCATCAAACCCGGATGAAACCGCGCGCATCTTCGCGCCCTATGTGCCGGGCAAGGTGCCCGCCGAACGCGTGGCCGCCATCTTGCGCAGCCATAGCCACGGCCACGCATCGACCGGTGCCGCGCTGCGCGAGGAAATCGTGGGCTACGCCAAAGACTTGAAAACCATCAAAGTCCTGAGCGCCAACCTGGACATCAACAAGTACGCGCAAGTGGTGGTGCCCAATGTCCTCGGCTGACGCGTCGTTGCCCGTGCGCGGGGCAGCGCTGGCCGCCGCGCCGGGGTGGAGGCTGTGGAAGACCGGCGTTGCCGCCGCCGCGTTGTGGGCGGGCGTGGGAGCGGTGACGCTGGCATGGCCGAATGTGGAAGTGGGCTTTTCGTCTTGGGGCTACACGCGCGAATTTGGCGTGGCGGCGCTGGTGCTGGCAGTGCTGCTGTTGCTGTTGGCCGCGTCCGGCGCAGAACAGCCGCGCGCCGTGCAGGCGGTGCGGCGCGCGGGGCCGTGGCTGCTGGCGCTGGCCATCGCCGTGGGCGCGTGGGAAATCGCCACGGCGAAACTGGCGTGGCTGCCCAGCCCGTTCTTTGCACCCCCGCAGTCGCTGATTGAGGTCTACGTGACCGACTACAAGCGGCTTGCAGACAGCCTGCTGAATTCGCTGTGGCTGCTGGCCAATGGCTTTCTGCTGGGCGCGGCCGCCGGGTTTTTAACGGGTGTGGCCATCGGCTGGTCGCGCGGGCTGGGCTATTGGGTGCATCCCGTGCTGCGCTTTCTGGGTCCGGTGCCGTCTACTGCTTTGTTGCCGATGGCGTTCTTCTTCTTTCCCTCCAGTTGGTCGGCCGCCGTGTTTCTGATTGCGCTGGCGACGTGGTTTCCGGTGACTGTGCTGACGTGGTCGGGCGTGGCGGGCGTGAACCGCGCTTACTACGACGTGGCGCGCACCATGGGGGCGAACGAATGGTTCCTGGTGCTGCGCGTGGCCATTCCCGCCGCGTTGCCGCAAGTCTTCGTGGGCTTGTTCATGGGGCTGGGCGCCTCGTTCTCGGTGCTGGTTGCAGCCGAAATGATGGGCGTGAAATCAGGCTTGGGCTGGTACTTGTCGTGGGCGCAGGGCTGGGCGTCGTACGCAAATATGTATGGCGCGCTCATCGTGATGGCGCTGGTGTTTTCCGGTTTGATCACCTTGCTGTTCCTGGGACGCGACCGTCTTCTGGCCTGGCAGAAAGGAGTCGTGAAATGGTGAGCGCAGCGGTGACGGATGTGGCGGCAAAGACGGTAAACCCGCACGCGGTTTCGCGCGGCGCGGCGTTGGCCGTGCAGGGCGTGAATCATCACTTCGATCTGGAAGGCGCGGCGTTGCCGGTGCTGGACAACATCGACCTGGAGGTCAAGCCCGGTGAATTCGTGGCCTTGCTGGGCCCCAGCGGCTGCGGCAAGTCGACGTTGCTGCGGCTGGTGGCTGGGCTGGAGCCGCCGGCGCAAGGCGGCTTGCTGGCTGACGGTGCGCCGATTGATGGGCCATCGCCGTCGCGCATCGTGGTCTTTCAAGACCCGACGCTGTACCCCTGGCGCACCGTGTGGAACAACGTGGCGCTGGGCTTGCAGGCGCGCGGTTTGTTGAAAGCCGAACGTCACCGCGTAGACGACGCGTTGCAGCGCGTGGGCTTGGCGGACTTCAGCCAGGCGTATCCGCATCAGTTGTCGGGCGGCATGGCGCAGCGTGCGGCGTTGGCGCGCGCGTTGGTGAATGATCCGCGCATCCTGATTCTGGACGAGCCGTTGGGCAAGCTGGATTCGCTGACGCGCATCGCCATGCAATCTGAATTGGTCGAGCTTTGGCAGCGCACGGGCTTTACGGCCTTGCTGGTGACGCACGATGTGGAAGAGGCGCTGTTCATGGCGTCGCGCATTATTGTGCTGAGCGAACGGCCCGCGCGGATCAAGGACGAGATCATCAACGATCTGCCGTATCCCAGGCACCGTGGCGACCCGCGATTGGCGGAACTGCGCCATCGCGCGCTGGCCTTGCTGGGGCTGGATGCAACGTGGTGAGGCTGCTGGGGCTGGCGGTGGCGGCGCTGGCGTTATTGACGCTTGCCGCCGCCGTGGTGATCTGGCGGCAACCGCCTTCTGCGTTGGCTATTTCGCACTGGCCGTTCGCGTGGCGCTACGACCCGGATCTGCCCGTCAGCCCGCATACGTGGCGGCAGCTGTGGCTGGCGTTGGCGCAGAGTGGCGTGGCGCTGGTGTTGCTGGTGTGGGCGTTGTTTGTCCGACGCTGGCGGTTGGGTTTGCTGGTGGCCGCAGCGGTGTTGGCCGCAAGCGCGCATTGGCCGCGTCCGCAAATGCTGCTGACCGAGGCGCATCGCACGTCGTATCAGCGTTCACCCTTGGCATTTTCGGAGGCCAACGTGTTGCAGGGCGGGCGGCTATACCAGGCGCATTGCGCTGGGTGCCATGGCGTGGCGGCAGACGGCCGGGGGCCGCGCGCGGCCAGCCTGCCTGTGTGGCCCAGCGTGCTGGGCGCGGCGCTGTTTGATAACCGGCTGGAAGGTGATTTGCATTGGCAGGTGGCGCAGGGCGACGCGAGTGCGTCGATGCATGGTTTTCACGCGGTGTTGCGTGACGACGAGATTTGGCAGGTGCTGGACTACCTGCGCTTGCAAGCGTACGGCGCAAGTGGCGGCGTGGGCATGCCGGCCGTCCCCGCGCCCGTCGTGCCGCTGACATGCCGTGACGGACGCGCGCAAGATTTACGCGGACTGCGCGGCTTGCCGCTGCGCGTGGTGGCAGTGGCGCCCGGCGCGCCGGAAGAACCCCAAGACCCGCGCGTGCTGACGGTGGCATTGACGCGGGGGGCGGCGAGTGACGTCAACGCTGATTGCGTCGCGTCTGGCGCGGGGGCGTGGGACGCCTATGCGTTGGCCGCTGGTTTGAGCGCAGATACGCAGGCTGCTGGCGCCAACGCAGATACGCTGGCTGCTGGCGCCAACGTAGATACGCAGGCTGCTGGCGCCAACGCAGATACGCTGGCTGCTGGCGCCAACGTAGATACGCAGGCTGCTGGGGCCAACGTGGATGCGCTGGCCGGCGCGCAGTTCATGGTGGACCGGCGCGGTTGGCTGCGCGCGCGCCGTCTGCCAGGCGCGGCGCCCGCCTGGACCAGCGCCGACAACGTCTGCGGCCCGGGCGGCCGGATGGAGGGTGCGTCCGCCCGCGGCCTGGGCGATCTTTTGCAGGCGATGGACGACACGCCCATCGCCTTGCCTGACCGGCGGCTGCCTTAAAGGGCACCACGATTGGGCGCCACGAGTTGGCTCCACGAGTTTGCGTCACGAGTTTGCGTCACGAGTTGGCGCCACGATTTCTCTGCACTTTTCTCACTACAAGCGAGGGTTGCACGATGAGTACGTTGAACGAATACCTGGGTCAGAAACGCGCGGCCGTACTGGTGCGCAATGGGCGCGATCCCCAAACCGTGGAGCCCGTGAAACTGCGCGCCCACGTCAGCGCGGAAGGGCGCAGCGGCGTGCGGCGTATCCGCATTCGCGATCATCAGGTGGTCAGTGACAGCCCTGCCGATTTCGCGGGCTACGACCTGGGGCCGAGCTCGCCGGAGCTGTTGCTGGGGTCGTTGGGCAGCTGCCTGACGCATATCTTCCTGATCAAGGCGGCCGAGCTGGAACTGCCGCTGGAGTCGTTGGAAGTGGAGATCGAGGGCGATCTGGACCCGCGCGGCGGCAAGCCGGGGTTCGAGAAGGTGCCGTTCTTTCCGCACAATATCCGCTACACCGCGCACATCGTGTCGCCGGCGGATGACGCGGCGGTGCGCGCCGTGCATGAAGCGGTGGAGCAGTGGTGCCCGATTTTGAACCTGTTGAAGCAGCCGCAGCCGCTGGAAGGCAGCGTGCGGCATACGCGCCCCGCGGCGCAATAGGCGAGGGCGGTTCAGGTCAGCGTGCTGCGCATCAGAATCTCGGTCAGGGCGCGCGTGGGCTTGTTGGGCGCGGGGGCCGAGATGACGATGAATTCCACTTGCGGCAGCGCGGGCAGTTGGGCGCTGGCGGCGGGTGCGGCCAGCCCCGCCGTGGATAAGTGCGACGGCTGCACCGTGATGCCCAGCCCCGCGCGGGCGGCCGCCTGGCAGCCCGCGTAGCTGGTGCTGGTACACACGATCTGCCAACTGCGGCCGGCGCGTGCCAGCGCATCCAGCGTCAGCGTGCGCGTCACGCTGGGTTCACGCAGCAGGATCAGCGGCAGCGGCTCATCCGGCGCAATGCGCAGGCCGTCCTTGGCGCGCCATAGCAGCGCTTCCTTATGCAGCGTCTGGCCCCGGCGATCGCCGCGGCGGCGTTTGCCTATCATCACGTCCAGCCCATCGTCGTCCAGCAGCTTGTAGAGCTCACTGGTGACGCCGATGGTCAGGTCCAGCTCGACTTCGGGATGCGCCAGCCGGAACGCCGCCAATACATCAGGCAGCGGCCCCATGGCCAAGTCATCAGAGGTGCCCAGGCGAACCCGGCCGCGCAACCGGGGCGCATCGAACAGGCGTTCGGCGCGCTCATGCGCATCCAGGATGATGTCGGCGTGCACCAGCAGGCTGCGGCCGTCGCTGGTCAGCGTCAGCGAATGCGTGTCGCGCAGGAACAGCCGGCGGTTGACGGCCTGCTCCAGCTGCCGGATGTGTTCGCTGACGGTGGGCTGGGTCAGGCCCAGGCGCCGCGCGGCCTCGGTGAAACTGGGCGCGGCGGCGGCGGCCTGGAAGGTCTTGAGCCACAAAGGGTTGAGCATGGCGGCGTTGCCTGGTCATTGGATATTCCGATGACAGTTAAAGTAATCAGTGGCCTTCACGATGGCAAGAGGCACGCCTATAGTTCGCGGTAACTTTTCTGGAATCGCCTTTGCCATGCGCCGCTTTTTGCCCGACCAATTCACCCTGATCCTGATCGCCACCGTGGCCTTCGCCAGCTTTTTCCCAGCCGTGGGCAAGGGGGCGTCGTTCATGATGGTGGCCAGCAACGTCGCCATTTCGCTGCTGTTCTTTCTGCACGGCGCGCGCCTGTCCACCGACGCCATCGTGGCGGGCGTGAAGGATGTGCGCTTGCACGCGCTGATTCTGGCTTGCACCTTTTTGTTGTTTCCGGCCTTGGGGCTGGGCCTGCGGGCGCTGTTTCCGGGGCTGCTGACGCCGTCGCTGTGGCTGGGCGTGCTGTTCGTGTGCACCTTGTCGTCGACGGTGCAGTCGTCCATTGCGTTCACGTCGATGGCGCGCGGCAACGTGCCGGGCGCGATCTGCGCGGCGACCGCGTCGAACCTGTTGGGTACGGTGCTGACGCCGTTGCTGGTGGCGGTGCTGCTGCATCGCCAGGGGGGCGGCCATGGGCTGGCCGACGCGGGCCGCATTCTGTTGCAGCTGCTGTTGCCGTTCGCGGTGGGCAGCTTGTTGCGGCCGTGGATTGGCGCGTGGGCGCAACGCAATAGCCGGACCCTGTCCAAGGTGGATCGCAGTTCGATTCTGCTGGCGGTTTACACGGCCTTCAGTGAAGCCGTGGCGCAGGGCATCTGGCACGCGTTTCCGGCGATTGATCTGGCCACGATGGTGCTGGTGAACGCCTTGCTGCTGGGCTCGGTGCTGCTGATCACCACCTGGGGCAGCCGCAAGCTGGGGCTGTCCAAGGAAAACGAGATCACGCTGGTGTTCTGCGGATCGAAGAAGTCATTGGCGTCCGGCATTCCGCTGGCGACGGTGCTGTTTGGCACGTCGCAGATGGGCGTGGTGGTGTTGCCGCTGATGATCTTTCACCAGATGCAGCTGATGGTGTGCGCGGTGCTGGCGCGCCGTTATGCGGAACGCCAGCAGCCGGAGCAGGTGGCGGTGGCGAGCGCGTAGAGGATGTTGCCCGGGCTTGCCGGATCGGCGGGGTCCGTCCCATCGGTCAGGGCCAAACCGGCCTGGGCCGGGGCGGTCAGAGCGAAGGCGGCCAGGGTCGGGGTGGCCAGAGCGAAGGCGGCCAGGGTCGGGTCGGTCAGGGCCAAGCCGGCCAGGGCCGGGGTGGTCAGAGCGAAGCCGGCCAGGGTCGGGGTGGCCACAGGGCCAAGCCGGGTTTAGGCAGCAGCCTCGTCCCGCGGGCGAATCTTGCCCGTCGGCTGCCAGAAGACGCTGCCGTCGCGTTCGTCCACCGTCAGCGCGGTCAGCCGGCCATTCTTACAGGGGCCGCCCACGCATAGGCCAGTGTCGGGCTGATACGTCGCACCGTGGCGCGCGCACATGATCAGGTCGCCCGCGCGGGTGAAGAAACTGCCTTCCCAGTCGAGTTCAACGCCGACGTGCGCGCAGCGGTTCAGGTAGCCGTGCACGCGGTCCTGGTAGCGGACGAAGAAGGCGGTGGTCTGGCCCGCGCCGTCGGTCACCGGCACCTTGACGCCCAGGCCGCCATTGACAAGCTCAGCGGCGGCGCAAACGCGGACTTCGGGGGCGGCGGAGGAATCCTGCATGGCGGGGCCTTCAATGAAAGGGTGCGATCTTCGGGCAGGTGAAGGGGGTTGTCAATCCGCGGGCGCGTCAGGGCCGCTGTTGGCATTGCTGGCGGACGCGTCATGGGCGCTGGGCGTGCTGTCCTGCTGACGCGCCCACATGCCGGCATACGCGCCGCCTAGGGCCAGCAGCTGCGGATGGCGGCCGCGTTCCAAAATGCGGCCGTCGGACAGCACGATGATCTCGTCTGCGTCGGCCACGGTGGACAGGCGGTGGGCGATGATCAGCGTGCTGCGGCCCTGGCTGACCTCGCGCAGGTTCGCCTGGATTTCGCGTTCGGTATGGGTGTCGAGCGCGCTGGTGGCTTCGTCGAACAGGAAGATGGCGGGGTTCTTCAGAATGGTGCGTGCAATCGCCACGCGCTGTTTTTCACCGCCCGACAGTTTCAGGCCGCGCTCGCCCACCATGGTCTGGTAGCCGTCGGGCATGGTCATGATCAGGTCGTGGATGTGCGCCAGGCGCGCGGCGGCCTGGATTTCCGCGTCAGTCGCGCCGGGGCGGCCATAGCCGATGTTGTAGTGGATGGTGTCGTTGAACAGCACCGTGTCTTGCGGCACCACGCCAATCGCCGCGCGCAGGCTGGCCTGGGTCACGTCGCGCACGTCCTGGCCGTCGACAAGAATTGACCCGCTGTCAGCGTCATAGAAGCGGAACAACAGCCGGGCGATCGTGGATTTGCCCGCGCCTGAGGTGCCCACGACCGCCACGGTTTTGCCCGCCGGAATGGTGAAGCTGACGCCCTTCAGGATCGGCCGGCGCGCGTCGTAGCCGAAATACACATCCTTGAATTCGACCTGGCCGCCCGCCACGCGCAGCGGTTGGGCCTCGGGGCGGTCGGCCACTTCGCGGTCTTGGCCCAGCAGTTCGAACATGCGTTCCATGTCGATGATGGCTTGCTTGATTTCGCGGTAGATGAAGCCGAAGAAGCTCAGCGGCTGGTACAGCTGGAGCAGGTACGTGTTGACCAGCACGAAGTCGCCCAGCGTGTAGCGGCCTTCGGCGATGCCGGTGGCGGCCATCCACATGACTAGCGTCAGCCCCACCGAGATGATCGCGGCCTGGCCGATGTTCAGAATGGACAGGCTGACCTGGCTGCGCACGGCGGCGCGTTCGTAGCGGGTCAACGACGCATCGTAGCGTTGCGCCTCGTGCTCTTCATTGCCGAAGTATTTGACTGTCTCGTAGTTCAACAGGCTTTCGATGGCCTTGGTGTTGGCCTCGGAATCCGTTTCGTTCATCTGCCGCCGGAATTTGGTGCGCCATTCGGTAACGGCCAGCGTGTACGCCATGTACGTGATGACGGTGACGCCGGTGGCCAGCGCCAGCCACACGTCGAACATCTTCCACAACACAATGCAGACAAGCCCGATCTCGAAAAACGTCGGCAGGATGTTGAACAGCAGAAACGACAGCAGTGTCTGGATGCCCTTGGTGCCGCGTTCGATGGCGCGCGTCAGCCCGCCCGTTTGGCGCGACAGGTGAAAGCGCAGCGCAAGCGCGTGCAGATGTCGGAAGATCCGCAGACCGACCGCGCGGATGGCGTGCTGGCCGACGCGCGCGAAGATGGCGTCGCGCAATTCCGAAAACAGCAATGACAACACGCGTGCCGTGCCGTAAGCCAGGATCAGCCCCAGCGGCACGGTGACGGCCCCGGGCGCGCCTTTGCCGAGCTCGTCGATGGCGTGCTTGTAGATCAGCGGCACGTAGACGGTGGCGGCCTTGGCGGCGAACAGACAGAGCAGGGCCGCCACGACCCGCACCTTCAGCCCGGTCTGCCCGGGCGGCCACAGATAGGGAAAGAGGGTGCGCAGGGTGGAAAATCCGCCGCGATTCTTGGGCTGCGCGTCAGGGGAATTCATGGTTTTTCAGGGGTGCCGATGCATGGGCCAGAGGCCGTGTGACGGGCATTATCGGACACGGGCGCTATTATTTGGCAGATAACCCCTGGTACTTGTATACCCTGGCCGGGGGATGAGGTTCCGATATCGTGACGCGGGCGCAGCTCGGCAAGCCCGCTCTTTTTTCTCTTCAATCCTGGGTTAAGCCGGGCTGTGCCCAGGGTTGCGCGACCTGGCGCGTATTCGCCGCGCCAGTGTTGCGGTGCATGTTTCGGAGGGTCTTATGGCGAAGGTACCCGCAGTGAAATTGAACGACGGAAACAAGATTCCCCAGTTGGGGCTGGGCGTTTGGCAAGTGCCGGACGAGCAGGCCGCAGCCAGCGTGAAAGAGGCGCTGGCGGCGGGTTACCGGTCGGTGGACACCGCGGCCATCTATGGCAACGAGGCGGGCGTGGGCACGGGTCTGCGCGCATCAGGCGTGGCACGCAAGGATCTGTTCATCACCACCAAGCTCTGGAATGACCGGCACGGCTATGAAGACGCCCACAAGGCCATGGACGAAAGCCTGGAGAAGCTGGGCCTGGCCTACGTGGACTTGTATTTGATCCACTGGCCCGTCGCCGGCAGCACGAAGTTCCTGGACGCGTGGCGCGCCATGGTCGAGATGAAGGAAGACGGCCGGGCGCGTTCCATTGGCGTGTCCAATTTCACGCGGGCCAATCTGGAACAGCTGATGGAGGCATCGAAAGTGGTGCCGGCCGTGAATCAGATCGAGCTGCATCCGGGGTTCGCCCAGCCCGAGCTGCGCGCGTTCCATGCCAAGCACGGCATCGCCACGGAGTCGTGGAGCCCGCTGGCCCAAGGCGGCATCACCAAGGAAAAGGTCATCCTGGATCTGGCGGAGAAGCACGGCAAGTCACCCGCCCAGATCACGCTGCGTTGGCACCTGCAGAGCAATCTGATCGTGATTCCAAAGTCGGTCACGCCTGCGCGTATTCGCGAGAACATCGACGTGTTCGATTTTGAGCTGTCGGCCGACGAAATCGCCGCCATCGACGGCATCAAGGAAGGCGCGCGCCTGGGGCCAGACCCGGAAAAGTTCGGTAAGTAGGTAGGGGGCGCCTAGCTGGGGCGCCGAGCTGGGGGGCGCCGAGCCGGGGCGCCTAGCCGGGGGCGCCAAGTCAGGCGCCTAGCCGGGGGCGCCAAGTCAGGCGCCTAGCCGGGGGCGCCAAGTCAGGCGTCTAGCCGGGTGCGGGGCAGCGGGGCCCCGTCTCCGGCCTAGTGTTTCAGCGGGAACACCCAGTAGCGCACGATCACCACCAGCAGCACGGTCAGCGTGATCCACGACGCCCAGTGCCATGCGCCGGTGCCCAGCAGCGCGGCCAGCAGGCCGAATACGCTCAGCACGCCCAGCACGATCGGCGCGCCCCAGACGAACATGAAGCCGCGGCCCCCTTTGGTTTTGCTCTTGCTCATGCAGGGGTCCTTTGCGGGGCGGCGGCGGCCTGGTGCCGTTTCACGAGTTCGTTGATGCGGGCTTCGGTGGCGCGGCGGCGCGCCACCCACAGGTACAGGCCGCTGACGAGCACCACGATGGTGATCAGGTCCAGCAGCGCCCAGATGATCTTCAGCGGCAAGCCGGCGTAATCGCCAAAGTGCAGCGGACGCGAAACCTCCAGCGCGGTCAGATACCAGGGCATCTTGGCCACGGTGGTGAGCTCGCCCGTCTTGCCGTCCACCAGTACGGGCGTGTTCAGCTTGGACGTCAGCGGGGTGTCGCCACGCATCCAGGCGATGTAGTGGTGCGGGCTGCCGAAGGCGTTGCCGGGGAACGCKATGAACGACACTTCATTGCCGGGCATGGCCTTCTTTGCGGTATCGGCCGCAAGCTGCGCCGACGCCAGTTCGGTGGGCACGCTCTGGCCCTTGTACGGTTCCAGGATGCGGACGAGTTCAGTCGATTGCCACAGGCGGAACAGCGGCGTCGACAGCTCGTTGATGACGCCGGTAAACCCCACCACGAATGCCCAGACCAGCGTGACGATGCCCAGCAGGTTGTGCAGGTCCAGCCATTTAAGGCGCGTGGAGCGCGTGGCGCGCACGGTGCCGAATTCCAGTTTCTTCATGAAGGGGCCATACAGCACCACGCCCGACACGATGGCCACGCAGAACAGCAAGCCCATGAAGCCCAGGAACAGCTCGCCGGGCAGCCCCGCGAACAGGTCCACGTGCAGCGCCAGCATGATGCCCATGAACGAAAACTTGTCTTCGGCGTAGGGCGGGCCATCCAGCAGCACATCGCCCGTGCGGCCGTCCATGCGCACGGCGTGGCCAGACACCTGGCCGTCACCCGGCTTCTTCGCCATGCCGACATACACCTGCGGTTCATCGGGATCGAAGAACAGGTAATCAATGACTTCGCCCGGGTACATGGACTTGGCGCTGTTGACCAGCTTGTCCAGGTTGGCGCGCGGGGTGCCGGCAGGCACGTCCGACAAGGGCTTGGCGTCGTCGAGCCAGTGTTCGATCTCGTGATGGAACACCAGCGGCAAGCCGGTCAGACAGATGATGAGCAGGAAGATCGTGCAGACAAGGCTGGTCCATTTGTGGACCCAGTACCAAGTTTTGATGGTGGGCGCGGCAGTCATGGCGACGGCAGGAGGGCGGCGTGCGCGGCCCCCCTTTAAGGTATTTGTGAGGAAAGTCGAAACATTATCACGAATAATAGCGATTCTCGTAACGTAATATTTTGACCCCTCTGGCGACAGAGGCCAAGGCCTGCCGCAGGGTAAAGCAGGTTAAAAAGAAGGGTCGTATTTCAACAGGCACGAATCGCCCCGGCGAGCTACCAAGAGACGGATTGCGTCCGTTTGGCGCCGGTGGCTGCGGATCATCATGGAGCAGCGTTTTTTAAAAGTCCCGCGTAACGAACGTGGCCGCGATTTTGCGGTGGGCGACGTACACGGGCATTTTTCACGTTTACAGGAAAGCCTGGACCGGCTGGGCTTCGATCCCGGCGCTGACCGGCTGTTCTCAGTCGGCGACCTGGTCGACCGCGGCCCCGAAAGCGAGGCCGCGCTGGACTGGCTGGCCCGCCCGTGGTTTTTCGCGGTGCAAGGCAACCACGAGGACTACGCGATCCGCCACGTGCGCACCGGGCAGGTCGATGTGATGAACTGGCGCGGCTACGGCGGCGGCTGGTTCCTGGACCTGCCCGAAGACCGCCAGAAGGTCTACGCCGAAGCGTTTGCGCAACTGCCCATCGCGATCGAGGTCGAGACCGCAGACGGTGCCGTGGGGCTGCTGCACGCGGACTGTCCGGTGCTGTTCTGGCCGCGCCTGGAATCCGCCTTGCAAGACCGCTACAAGCGCACCAGCGCGGCGTGCCAGTGGTCGCGAGACCGGCTGCGGCAAATGAACCGGACGGGCATTCAGGGCGTGCGGGCGGTGGTGGCCGGGCATACGCCGGTGGCCGCGCCCCTGCAACTGGGCAACGTTTATCACATTGATACTGAGGGCTGGCGCGAGGGGTATTTCACGTTCCTGGACCTGGAATCCCTGGCGGCTTGGCCGCACGAGGTGGTGACGGAGCTGATGGCCGAGGAATAGGGCGTGTCTGCTGTGGCAACTGCGGCAACGGCGGCAACGGCGGCAACTGTGGCCGCTGTGGCCCGCGCATGAACCGCACTGGAAAAAAAATGGGCGCCGCAAGGGCGCCCATTGTGTTTGGCGGAGAGCCGGTCAGAGCGGGCGGGCCGTCACGGAGCCCACGGGGGTCACCGCACTGGCGCTGGCGGGCGCACCATCGGCGCCGAGCGGGGCGGCGACGGGCGCCGCAGCCGGTGCCGCGCCGTTATCCGTGCGCGGGACTTGAATCGGTTGCAGCGGCGCCTGGACGGCGCTGGTGTTCGGATTCTGCGGCAAGGCCGCGCCGGGCGTCGGCAGCGGCTTGACCGAAGTGTCCACGCCGTCGGTCGAGCGGTTGTTGTTCAGGAAGTCGGTCAGGGCATCGCCCGAAGACAGATCCAGCGACGCCACGGCCTGGCCCGGCGGGAATTCCGAGAAATAGTATTCGCCGTTGTCTACCAGCAGCCCGTCCGGACGCGGCGCGGGCTTGCCTTCCGGCACGCCCTTGAGCACCGGCTGCATGTAGTCCAGCCACGTCGACAGGGCCAGGCCGCTGCCGAATTCGTTGGTGCCCAGCGACTTGGGCTGGTCAAAGCCCATCCAGACGGTGGTGGCCAGCGTGGGCGTGAAGCCCGAGAACCACACGTCCACGGCTTCGTTGGTGGTGCCGGTCTTGCCGCCAACATCGTTGCGCTTGAGCACCTGATGCGCACGCGCGGCGGTGCCGCTGGTGGTGACGCCGCGCAGGATGTCGGCCATGACCCAGGCCGTGCGCGGGTCGATGGCGCGCGCGGCTTCATCGCCTGCGGTGACGGGCTGGGCTTCCATCAGGATCTTGCCCGAGCGGTCGGTGACGTGGGCAATCAGATACGGCGTGACGCGGTAGCCGCCATTGGCGAAGACGCTGTAGCCGTTGACGACTTGCAGCGGCGTGGCGCCGCCCGCGCCCAGCGCCAGCGGCAATACGGCCGGCCAGCGGGATTTGTCGAAGCCGAAGCGGGTCAGGTAGTCCTGCGCGTACTGCGGCGAAATCGCTTGCAGGATGCGGATCGACACCATGTTCTTCGACCGGTACAAGCCCTGGCGCAAGGTCAGCATGGGTTCGTACTTGTTGCCGTCGTTCTTGGGCTGCCAGTCTTTGGAGCCGGTCTGCGCGGCGGTCAGCATGAAGGGCTGGTCCGAGATCTGGGTGGCCGGCGTAAAGCCGCGCTCCAGTGCGGCCGCGTAGACGAACGGCTTGATGTTGGAACCTGGCTGGCGCCATGCCTGCGTCACGCGGTTGAAGTTGCCGCGGTTGTAGTCAAAGCCGCCGATCATCGCGCGGATGGCGCCGTCTTCGGGAACCATCGACACCAGCGCCGCCTGCAGCGCCGGCATGTTGATGATTTCCCAGTTGGTGCTGTCCTTGTCGCCGGTCTTGTGGATGTAGACCACCGAGCCACGGCGGATGCGCTGGCTGTCGCTGGCCTTCGGGTTCAGCGCGCGGGCCACCACGGCCAGCGCCTTCTTGTCGGAAATGGTGATGATGTCGCGCGAGCTGCGGGCCACCTTCACTTCGGTGGGGCTGGCCGACAGCACGACGGCCGCAAGCAGGTCTTCGCTGTCGGGCGTCTTGTCTTGCACGCCGTCCAGAATTTCGTCCAGCGCCTGCCCGTCGTTTTCGACGTTGTCAGGCAGGTCGATCTGGTCTTCCGGGCCGGGGTAAACGGCGCGGCGCGTGTAGTCCATCACGCCGTCGCGCACGGCGCGGTAGGCGGCTTCCTGGGCTTTCGAGTCGATCGTGGTGTAGACGTCGATGCCCTTGGAATAGGTTTCTTCCTGGAACACGCCGTACATCAGCTGGCGCGCCAGTTCGGCGGGGTAGTCGCCGTGCACCGCGAAGCCGCGCGCGCTGGAGCCGTCCGCGCCGCGGATGGTCAGGTGCTGCTTCAGGGCTTCGTCGGCCTGTTCGGGCGTCAGATAGCCCAGCGTTTTCATGCGGCCCAGCACATAGTGCTGGCGGATTTCGGCGCGCGGGAAGTTGGTGATGGGGTTGAAACGCGACGGGGCCTTCGGGATGCCCGCCAGCATGGCGGCTTCGGCCGGCGTCACTTCCGACAAGGGCTTGCCGAAGTACGTGCGCGACGCCGCCGCGAAGCCATAGGCGCGGTGGCCCAGATAGATCTGGTTCATGTAGAGCTCAAGGATCTGGTCCTTGGTGAGCTCGTTTTCAATCTTGAACGTGAGCAGCAGTTCGTAGAACTTGCGCGAATAGGTCTTTTCGGACGACAGGTAGAAGTTGCGCGCCACCTGCATCGTGATCGTGCTGCCGCCCTGCGTCTTGGACCCTTTGACCACGTTGGTCAGCACCGCGCGCGCAACGCCCATCCAGTCGACGCCGCCGTGGCTGTAGAAGCGGTCGTCTTCGGCCGCCAGCACGGCTTGGCGCATCACGGGCGGGATTTCGTCAAAGCGCAGCACATTGCGGTGCTCTTCGCCGTATTCGCCGATCAGGACTTTGTCCGCCGTGTAGATGCGCAGCGGCACGCGCGGCCGGTAGTCGGTCATCGCGTGCAGGTCGGGCAGGCTGGGCCAGGCCAACGCCAGGGCGAGCCCCAGCAGAACGGCGCCGCACACGGCGGCGCCGGCCGCGAGGATGCCCGCTTTGACCAGGAGTCGTTTCCAGGGAAGGCCCGATTTGCCGCCCGGGGTGGCGGTGGATTGCTGGGGGGTGCTCATTGCAGGCGATTCTAGGACAGAACGCTATAGACCGGCCAGGGCGCAATAAGGTTTCGGTAACCAAACTTGCCGGGGGCTGGGTGGGGGCGATTTGCCACGTAAATAAGGGGACGGGGTCTAGCATACGCGGGGCGCGGCGTTCGTGCGCGGGCGCGTGAAAAACCTTGATGAAATGCGCTGTGAAATGTATTGCGCGCGGTGACAAACGGCAAGGCCCCAAGCGTGCTTTTTTTGCGCACCCGGCGCGGGTTTGGGGGGCTCGCGCGCGCTTGCGCCGAGCTTAAGCGCGGTTTTATTAGGTATTCAGCTTGCGTTCAGCGCATCGGCATTTTGCAGATATCGCTGGGGCGGCGCGCCCAGCGCCCGATGGAACATGGCGCTGAAGGCGCTGGGGCTGCGGTAGCCCAGATCGGCGGCAATGCGCGCCACCGGCACGCCCAGCGACAAGCGGCATACCGCATCCGCCAGTCGCACTTGCTGCACCCATTGGCGGTAGTTCAGCCCCAGCTCGGCCTGAAATAGCCGAATCAGCGTGCGCGCGCTGGCGCCCACGTCACTGCCCCAGGCTTCGATGCTGCGTTGCAGGCCCGGCTGGTCCAGGATGGCCGTGCAAATGGTTTGCAGACGGCGATCGCGCGGCCATGGAATCTGGATGGGCACCACGCGCGCCGCCGCCAGTTCGGACAGAATCAGCGACGCAATCTGCTCGACCCGGCCTCCCAGCGGATAGTCGATGGGCTCGGCGGTCAGCGCCAGGATCAATTCGCGCAGCAGGCCGCTGACCTCCACCACCTGGCATTGCGGCCAGAAGCTGGCGGCGGCATCGGCCTGAATGTAGAGCGACCGCATCGACACCGGCCCCACCATGTCCACCCCATGCGGCATGCCCGCCGGCACCCAGAGCGCGCGCAGCGGCGGCAGCGCCCAAAAACCGCTGGGCGTGGTGACGCGCATGACGCCGTCGACGGCATACAGCAGTTGGGCGCGGGGGTGGGAGTGCGCGCCGGTCTGGGCGCTGGCGGGAAATTCCTTGGCCATCGCGGTGACCACGCGGGGGCGATGCTGATAGTCCTGCGCATTGACGCTGCGGTCGGGATCGGGGCGCTGAGGCAAGGGCAGGCGGATGGGCATGATGTCACTTCCGACAAAAGGATGAGTCGAACGGTGAAAGGAGAATGCCGGCATTTTGTCACTTGTGCGACGAAAGTTGGCAGATCAATCTGGCAGCGGATTCCTACACTGTAGACGGAGCCCGGCACCGTTGCCGGGCCGTCTTTTCTCTTACGCATACGCCCATGCCCCCCGCCCAGAATCCCGCCGCAGTTTCGCCTGCCTCCGACTCTTCCACCGCCTTCAAGGTCTTGGGCGCCATCAGCGTCGCGCACCTGATGAACGACATGATCCAGTCGATCCTGTTGGCGATCTATCCGATGCTGAAGGAATCGTTCAGCCTGTCGTTTGCGCAGATCGGGCTGATCACGCTGGTGTACCAGCTGGCCGCCTCGCTGTTGCAGCCCTTCATCGGCTTCTACACGGACCGCAATCCCAAGCCGTATTCGCTGCCGGTAGGCATGGGCTTTACGTTGGCGGGGCTTCTGCTGCTGTCGGTCGCCCCGTCGTTCGGCTGGCTTCTGGTGGCGGCGGTGCTGGTGGGCACGGGCTCGTCGGTGTTCCATCCCGAGTCCTCGCGGGTGGCGCGCATGGCGTCGGGCGGGCGGCATGGCCTGGCGCAGTCGCTGTTCCAGGTGGGGGGCAACGTGGGTTCAGCGCTGGGGCCGCTGCTGGCGGCGCTGTTCATCATTCCGCACGGGCAGGGCAGTGTGGCGTGGTTCTCGCTGGCGGCGCTGTTTGGCATCGTGGTGCTGACGGGCATCGGCCGCTGGTATAGCGCCAACCGGGTCCGGCTCAAGCCGCGCGCGCGCAGCGCAGGCGCCGAAAACGGGCTGAGCCGCAATCAGGTGCTGGGCGCTTTGGCCGTGCTGGGCGTGCTGGTGTTCTCCAAGTACTTTTATCTGGCCAGCCTGAACAGCTACTTCACGTTTTATCTCATCGACAAGTTCGGCTTGTCGGTGCGTGAGGCGCAGCTTTACCTGTTCCTGTTCCTGGCGGCGGTGGCGGTGGGCACGGTAGTGGGCGGCCCGGTGGGCGACCGCATCGGCCGCAAGATCGTGATCTGGGTGTCGATTCTTGGCGTGGCGCCATTCACGTTGCTGCTGCCCTATGCGAACCTGTTCTGGACGGCGGCGCTGGTTGTGATCATCGGCATGGTGCTCGCGTCAGCCTTTTCCGCCATCGTGGTCTATGCGCAGGAGCTGGTGCCGGGCAAGGTGGGCATGATCGCCGGCCTGTTCTTCGGGTTCGCCTTCGGCATGGGCGGGGTGGGGGCGGCCGCGTTGGGCAAGCTGGCGGACGCCACCAGCATTGCTTATGTGTATCAGGTGTGCGCCTATCTGCCGCTGCTGGGCGTGGTGGCGATTCTGCTGCCGAATGTCGAAAGAAAGGCATCCGGGGGTAAGCCCGCAAAGTAGAAGTTTTAACTGTCAAATACTGCAAAGGGTGATCCACACGCCCTGAGCTTGGCGTATTCTTCGCTGCATACCGTGCAATCGTCTTGGCGCGGGTAGTAAAGGTTCTGGACACTGACACCGGCCGTCGCGACCGAAAAGCGTCGCGACCCCGGTGGTTTCTTTTGTCCTGCTGGTAACAAAAAGCATCAAGCATGCTGACGTGTAACGCGTCCCCACCCATGAACCCAGTGCAACGGCAGATCCAAGCGACGGCGAACGCTAAACAGGCGCCCGCCGGCAGAAACCATGACGACTTCCTTATTCTTCTTGATGTGGGGGCTGGCTACGGCGTTGGCATTGCCGTTGCTCTTGCCTTTCCACACGCGCGGCGTCGGCGGCATTCAGGCTTTTACCGCAGCCAATGCCCTGGCCGTGGTGTCTCTGCTGTCATATGCGTCGGCCGAGATCGTGCCCCCTGGCATTTACATCATGCTGTCCAACGCCGCCTGGGTCTGTGCGGCAAGCCTGGTGTATGTGGGCGTGCGCCAGTTCTTTGGCCTGCGTCCGCAGATCGGGCGCATGGTGTGCATCACCCTGGCCTGTTTGGCCGGATTTGCGGTGATGCTGTATGGCCATGACGCAATGAGCGGCCGCATGCTGCTGTTTTCGGCCTACACCTGCGTCGTGATGACCGCCACGGGTCAGATTGTGTTCCAGCAACGCAAGCGCATTGCCACGCGCGGCGTAACGCTCTATCTGATGCTGGCGATCTTCGGCCTGGCCTTGCTGCATGCGGGACGCGTGTTGGTGTATGGCACCGGCCTGGCTGAGCCCGTGTCCATGCTGCACCCTTCGGCGTGGGGGTTGTTCTACATCGTATGCGGGTCGGTGACGGTGCCGGCGTTGTTTCTGGCGCTGCTGCTGATGGTGCAGACCCGCTTGTCTGAACAGATGCAGGCCGCCTTGACGTTCGACAGCCTGACCCACGTGTATTCCCGGCGCACCATTCTTGACGAGCTTGAGCGCGAATTACAGCGTTGCGGGCGTTCGGGTTGCCAACTGGCGGTGCTGGTGTTGGACATCGACCATTTCAAATCCATCAACGACCGCTACGGCCATGCCGCGGGCGACACGGCGTTGCGTCATTACGCGAAAGTGGTGCAGAACGCGGTGCGCGGAACCGACCGCTTGGGCCGGCTGGGCGGCGAAGAATTTGTGCTGMTGATGGTGGATTGCGACCMGGCGCGCGCGCTGGTGCACGCGCAGCGCGTGTGCGATGCCTTGCGCGATGCGCCGTTGTACCTGCAAGGCGTCGAGGTGCCGATGACCACCAGCGGTGGGTTGGCGTCTTACCAGCCGGGTGATAGCGCCGACGTGATTTTGGCGCGTGCCGACGTGGCCTTGTACCGCGCCAAGGACGAAGGGCGCGATCGCGTGGAGATGGCGTTTACCGGTTTGGGCGCAGGCCGCCCGCAAATGGGCGGCCTGGCCAGCGGCGCGGCGGCAAATGCGCCCGTCGCCGCTCAGCAAGCAGCGGGGACTACGGTTTGAGGTGTTCCGTCAGGAACTTCTCCATGGCTTCGTAGAACTCGAACTTGTTCTCGTCGTTGTGGAAGCCGTGGCCTTCGTTGTCCTTGACCATGTATTCCACTTCGACGCCGCGCGCTTTCAGCGCCTTGACCATCTGATCGCTTTCGTCCTTGTTGACGCGGGGGTCCTTCGCGCCTTGGGCAATGAACAGCGGCGTTTTGATCTTGTCCGCATGCAGCGCGGGCGAGGTCGCGGCCAGCCGGTCCTTGTCGCGTTCCGGGTGGCCCACCATGTCCTGCATCTTGTCGAGCATGGGCTTCCAGTACGGCGGAATCGACTTCATGAACGTGAACAGATTCGACACGCCCACATAGTCCACGGCGGCGGCGTACAGATCAGGCGTGAACGTCACACCCGCCAGCGTGGCGTAGCCGCCGTAGCTTGCGCCATAGATGCCGATGCGTTTGGGGTCGGCGATGCCTTGCTGGATCAGCCATTGGACGCCGTCGGTGATGTCGTCCTGCATCTTCAGGCCCCATTGGCCGAAGCTGGCTTCCCAGAACGCGCGGCCGTAGCCGGTGGAGCCGCGGAAGTTCATCTGCAATACGCAGAAGCCGCGGTTGGCCAGGAATTGCGTTTCCGGGTTGTAGCCCCAGCCGTCGCGCGCCCACGGGCCGCCATGCGGGTTCACGATGCAAGGCAGGTTCTTGGGATCGCGGCCTTTGGGCAGCGTCAGGTAGCCGTGAATGGTCAGGCCATCGCGGCTTTGATAGCTGATGGGCTGTACCTGCGACATGTCGCTTTCCGGAATGGCCGGGTTGATGTCGGCCAGCTTGGTCAGCGTGTCGGAGGCGGCGTCGTACAGGTAGCGCGAGCCCGGCGTGCGGTCGTTGTAGGCGGCCACGATGAAAACGTTCTCGTCGCGGTTGGAGCCTTGCAGCGCGATGTCGTAGCCCTTTAGTTTTTCAGACAGCGTCTTGAACAGGGCTTCGGATTGCGCGTCGAAGAATTTGTATTGCGGCTTGTCGGTCTGGTAGGCCGCCAGCGTCAGCACGCGGCGCTTGCGCGAATAGCCGGCGCCGTCGAGATCAACGGTGTCGGGCGTGAAGACTTCTTCTTCGGCGTCGGGCTTGGCCGGGTCGATGACCACCAGCGAGAGCCGGTCGCGGCCGCGGTTGCTCAGCGCGTACATCTTCTTGTCGTCGAACGTGAAGAACGACGGGCTGACGCTGGTGCGGTAGTCGGTCGTGATCAGCGGACGGAATTCGGACGCTTCGTCGTCGCGGTAGAGCAGGGTGGTGTTCAGCCCGTCGCTGGTGACGGCGGCGCGCACCTTGCCCGCGTGGTCCGTTTGCCAGCCGACGATATTGCCCGGGTTCTGCGCCACCAGCACGGCGGCGCCCGTGTGGACGTTGACGCGGTACACGTCGAAGACTTCGGGGTTGCGCTGGTTGTGGCTGATCAGGACGTGGTCGGGATCATCTTCCAGATCGTCTTCGATGCTGGCGCGCGCGCCTTCGTAGGGGGTCAGGTCGGTGACCTTGCCGGTCTTGGCGTTGACGGCCAGCACGTGGTAGTTCTCATCGCCGCCGAAGTCCTTCTGGTAGAGCACGACGTCGCCGCCCTTCCAGAAGTAGTTGCTGATGTCGCGGGCGGTTTCGCTGGTGATCTGGCGCGGTTCGCCGATCAGCTTGCTGCCTTCCAGCGGCTGCACATAGATGTTCATGCGGGCCGGGTTGCCGTCCACGCTGGTGGGCTGCATGAAGGCTAGCGTCTTGCCGTCTTCGGCCAGGCGGAAAAAGCCGCGCTCCGGATTGCGGAAGAAATCTTTCAGGGGGTAGGCGCGGGGCGGCGGCTGCGTGGCGCAGGCGCCCAGCGTGGTGCCGACGATGCCGGCGGCCAAAATGGTGCGCGTCATGAATGCAAACAAGGGAAGACCTCCGTGATTTCAATGCCTTAGCTTGCGGTTGGCACGGCTGCGGCATTGTTGCGGATATGGCGCGGGCCGGCATTTGCCGGCCCCGCGAAAGCCACGGGCGCCAGGCGCCAGCGGCTCGTCGATAATGCCATAGTCGCGCGGGCGGTGTCGAACCGGCCCTACTTATGCCGCCGTACGGTTTGCGGGATAATCGCGGCAATTCATCTGGAGAATTACATGTACAGGAATCTGGTCGCGGCATCGGCGCTGGCCCTCGGCCTGGCGGGCTGCTCGCTGGGCATTTCGAAAGACAGCGCGGGGCCTCACAGCGAGTTCAAGGCCCCGGTCGCGTTCAAGGACGCCTACGCCACGGTGATCCGGCAGTCGAACAACTGCCTGCGCAGCACCGACAACGCCTATCGTGTGATTTCTGATCTGAACGAAGGCGCGCAGTCGGGTGTGGTGCGCGTGCTGGCGCCGTACACCGACAATGAAATGTCGCGCGTCGAGCTGAAAGCGGCGGGCGCAAAAAGCACCGACGTGCGCATCGTGATGTGGGGCAAGGGCACCTGGGATGCCGCGGCGATGCAGGCGATGCAGGACGCGATCTACTACAGCATCACGTCGTGCAGCACCTACATGCCGCTGGACCCGCGCCCGGCCGTGAAGCCGTCGCGCGACCTGCCGAAATAAACGGATGGCGGCGTCCGGCCGGACGCCGCCTCTGGCGCGGCTTAATCGCCGCCCGGGCGGCGGCGGATGATCTTGAAGGTGGCGGTGGCGCGCGCGACCAGTTCGCCATCGGCGCGGCGGATATCGCCTTCACAGAACGCGATGGACGCGCCACGGCGCAGGCAGCGCGCTTCGATGACCAGATTGCCCGTGCCGGGAGACAGGAACGTGGTGTTCATGTCGATGGTGGCCATGCCTTCGGTGGCGTCGGCCGAGCCACGCGCCGCCGCGCTGAGCGTGAAGTCCAGCACGCTCATCAGCGTGCCGCCATGCACGTCGCCGCGGCTGTTGGTCAAGTCCTGGCGCCAGGGCAGCGTCGTGCGGGCATAGGCCGGCGCAATGCTTTCAGGCACCAGGCCGATGAAGCTCATGAAGGGAATCGTCAGGCCGAAATAGTCGGTTTGGGCGGGTGCTGTCATGGGTAGGCGTGGACGCAAGGGATAAGCGGATAAGCCGGTCATAATATATTTTTTTGGTGTGGGCGCCATTGCCTGCTGCGGGCGGCCACGTTGTCTTGAACGGAATGTCTGAACTCTTGCGCAAGATCGTGCATGTGGACATGGATGCGTTTTACGCGTCTGTAGAGCAGCGCGACAATCCTGAACTGCGGGGCAAGCCGGTCGTCGTGGCCTGGACTGGCCCGCGTTCGGTCGTGTGCGCCGCATCCTATGAGGCGCGGCGCTTTGGCGTTCACTCGGCCATGTCGGCCATACGCGCTGAACGGCTCTGTCCGCAAGCCATCTACGTGCCGCCGGATTTCAACCGCTACCGCGAGGTCTCGCGCCAGATACGGCAGATCTTCGCGCGCCACACCGACCTGATCGAACCCTTGTCGCTGGACGAGGCCTACCTGGATGTCACCGTCAATAAATGCGGGCTGCCGTCAGCCACGGAAGTGGCGCTGGTCATTCGCCAGCAGATTCGCGAAGAGACCGGGCTGACGGCCTCGGCCGGCATTGCGCCCAACAAGTTTCTGGCGAAGATTGCATCCGACTGGAACAAGCCCGACGGCCAGTTTGTGGTGCGCCCAACCAAGGTGCTGGAATTCTTGCAGCCCTTGCCCGTGCGCAAGGTGCCGGGCGTGGGCAAGGTGACGCAGGCGCGGCTGGAGCAATTGGGCATTCAGACGGTGGGCGACCTGGCCACGCACAGCGTTGAAGAGCTGACCCATTATTTCGGCCGTTACGGCAGGCGCCTGTATGAGCTGGCGCGCGGCATCGACGAGCGCGAGGTGCAGACCGATCAGCCCTTGCAGCAGGTGTCGGCCGAGACGACGTTTTCAGAAGACATCCGGCTGGACGCGCTGGGCGACGCCATTGACCGCATGGCGGACAAGGTGTGGGATCAGGCGCTGAAGAAGGGGGCGCTGGGGCGCACGGTGGTGCTCAAGCTGAAGACCGACCGCTTTCGCATCCTGACGCGCAGCCAGACCAGCCCGAACCCGCCGGGGTCGGCGGCCGAGCTGGCCGCGGTGGCCAGGCTGCTGTGCGAGCGCGTGGAATTGCCGCCGGAAACGCTGTACCGGCTGGCGGGCGTGGGGATGAGCAACTTTGCCGACCCCGCCGAGCAGTCGCGCCAGCCGGATCTTTTCGGCGGCGCGTTTTAGGGGCTAAAAGCGGGGGCTAAAAAGCGGTGGCTAAAGCTGCGGTGGCTAAAGCAGCGGTGGCTAAAGCGCGGCGGCTAAAGCGCGGCGGCTAAAGCAGCGGTGGCTAAAGCAGCGGTGGCTAAAGCAGCGGCTGATGCCGCGGCCATAGCCCCCGCGGCAGGCGATCAGGCCAGACGGGCCTTCACTTGGGCCGACAATGCGGTCATGTCGGCACGGCCGGCCAGCGCTTGCTTGAGCAGGCCCATGACCTTGCCCATGGCGGGTGCGCCCGTCACGCCTTGCGCGGCCACTTCGGCGAACGCGGCGTCGATGGCGGCGGCGACTTCTTCAGGGCTTGCGGCCTGCGGCAGGAATTCCTGCAGCACCAGCAATTCAGCCTTTTCCTGTTCCGCTGTTTCGGTGCGGCCGGCCTGTTCGAACGCGGCGATGGACTCGCGGCGTTGCTTGACCTGCTTTTCGATGATGGCGGTGACTTCGGCGTCGTTCAGTTCGCGGCGTTCGTCCACTTCTTTCTGCTTGACGGCAGCCAGCAGGAAACGCAGCGTGGTCAGGCGCTCGGAGGCCTTGGCGCGCATGGCGTCCTTGACGGCGTCCGAGAGGCGGGTCTTGAGCGTAGCAGTGCTCATGGGGAAACCTTTAATGTGGTGTTGCGGCAATCGCCAAGTGTAAACCGGGCGTGCTGAATCGGGCGTCGCCTGAATCGGCTTTCCCAGACTCGGCTTTACTTCACCTGGGTCAAGTCGCCGCGCAGCGCCACGCCCGCCACCGTGGCGCCCGCATGGCATTCGTAATCCGTCTTGCTGGTGGACACGTTCTTGCGATAGTAGCTAACGATATTGGTCACCGCATTGGCATTGGCCTTTTTGGCGGCTTCGTGCAGGGCGATCACGGCGGATTGCGCCACCCATTCGCAGGCCACGGCGTCCTTCTTGGCGATGGCGTTGGTCTTGCGGTTGGTGACCACGCCCGATTCCAGCACCTTGCCCTTGGGGCCCGTGCCGGCCAGGTAGAACTTGACGCTGCCGTCGATCTTGCCTGCCGCCAGCGCGGCGTCGATGGCGGGTTGCAGCGGCAGGAAGACGGTGCGATCCGCAGCCAGCGCCTGGGCCGAGCAGGCAAACGACAAGGAGAGGGCGCCGAACAGCTTGTAGGAAATCTTCATGACTTCTCGTTCCAAAAGTGAAGGTTGAAATACGCGCGCGCGTTGTCGGCGCTCAAGGCCAGCGGCGGAAAATAAGGGACGTATTTATCCCGCCAAACGCGAAATTGTTGTTCATGACGTATTCGTTATTCATGTGGCGGCCCTCGCCCTGCAGGTAATCGAGCTCGCCGCAACGCGGGTCGATATTGCGCAGGTTCAAGGTGGGGGCGTACCAATCGCGGTTCATCATTTCGATGCTGAACCACGACTCCAGCACGCCGCACGCGCCCAGCGTGTGGCCCAGAAAACTCTTCTGCGAGCTGATCGGCATGCGGCTGCCAAACAGGTTGTGGGTGGCTTGGGTTTCGGCGATGTCGCCTTGTTCTGTAGCGGTGCCGTGGCCGTTCACGTAGCCGATCGCCTCGGGCGGCAAGGCGGCATCAGCCAGCGCCATTTCCATGGCGATGCGCATGGTGGCGGCTTCGGGGCGGGTGATGTGCGTGCCGTCGGAGTTGCTGCCAAAGCCCACGATTTCTGCGTGGATGCGCGCACCGCGCGCCAGCGCGTGGTCCAGCGATTCCAACACCAGCATGCCGCCGCCTTCGCCAATGACCAGGCCGTCGCGGTCACGGTCATACGGGCGCGGCGTCAGTTCCGGCGTGCCGTTCTGCTGGCTGGTGGCGTAGAGCGCGTCGAACACCAGCGCTTCGCTGGCGCACAACTCTTCCGAGCCGCCCGCCAGCATCATTTCCTGACGGCCGTAGCGGATGGCTTCGTAGGCGTAGCCGATGCCCTGGCTGCCCGACGTGCAGGCGCTGGAGGTCGGGATGATGCGGCCTTTCAGCTCGAAGAAGATGCCGACGTTGGCGGCGGTGGTGTGCGGCATCATGCGCACGTAGGAATTGGCGTTCAGGTCTTCCGTGACGCCGTTGAGCAGCATGTTGCCGAAGGCGCGGATTTCGGCGGTGCTGCCCACTGATGACCCGCAAGCCACGCCCATGCGGCCATCGGTAATGCTGGGGTCGCCCAAGAGCGCGGCGTCGGCCAGCGCCAGTTCGGCGGCGCGCACCGATAACTGCGACACGCGGCCCATGCTGCGCAGTTGCTTGCGGGTCCAGTGCGCGGGCACCTTGAAATCTTCAATCGGGCCTGCCAAACGGGTATTCAGTTCGGCAAAGCGCGACCAATCGGGCATGTAGCGGATGGCGCTGCGGCCCGATGCAAAGGCTTGCTGGACGCTTGCCCAATCGGAACCCAGTGCGCTGATGCCGGCCATGCCGGTGATGACGACGCGTTTCATCAGCACAGCCCTCCGTTCACAGCGATGACCTGGCGCGTGATGTAGGCCGCACCGGGCGACATCAGGAACACCACGGTGGCGGCAACCTCTTCGGGCCGCCCCATGCGTTGGGCCGGCACGGCTTTCAAGATCTCTTCCACGGGCACGTGCTCGTCAATCATGTCGGTGTCGATCAGGCCGGGGGCCACGCAATTCACGGTGATCTGGCGCTTGGCCAGTTCAACCGCCAGCGCTTTCGACGCGCCGATCAGCCCGGCTTTGGAGGCGCTGTAGTTGACCTGGCCACGGTTGCCCACCAAGCCCGACACCGACGCCATGCAGACCACCCTGCCTGCCGCACGGCGCCGGATCATGGGCATGGCAAGCGGGCTGAGCACGTTGTAGAAGCCGTCGAGATTGGTGCGCAGCACCTGGTCCCAGTCGTCGCCCGTCAGCGCGGGGAACGCGCCGTCGCGAGTCAGGCCGGCGTTCAGCACAACACCGTAATACGCGCCGTGCGCGTCAACGTCTGCTTGCAGGACGGCGGCGCATTGGGCGCGGTCAGACACGTCAAATTGCAGGACGCGGGCTTGCCGGCCGCGCGCCTGGACTTCGGCCTGTACGGCTTCGGCTTGTTCGCGTTGCTGGCGGCAGTGCAGCACCAGGTCATGGCCTGCGTCGGCCAGGGCCAGCGCGATGGCGCGGCCGATGCCGCGGCTTGAGCCGGTTACGAGGATGGGGGCAGCGCTCATTGAAGGGGGGCTTCCTGAATAAATGCGGTGGGGTCTTTGGGCTGATAGACATTCAGCCGGGCCAGGGCCAGCAGGCGGGTCTCGTCGCGCAGTTCGCACTCGAAGACGCTCATGCCGCTGGCGTCGATCAGGCCGCGTTGGACGTGGATGGATAGCGCCGCGCCTGCGGGCAGGCGGTCGATATGGCATTCGTAGCGGCGCGTGCCAAGCAGAAAGCCCAGCTTCACGGCGTCACCCGCCTGGCGCGCCTGGCAACCGGCCCACGCGCCCACGGCTTGCGCCATGAGCTCCATGCCCAGCCAGGGCGGCAGCGAACCGTCGGGCAGCGAGTACGGGCCGGGTCTGACGACGGCGCGGGCGCGCAGGCTGTCATCGTCATAGCCGTCGACGTGGTCGATCAAAATCATGTTGCCGGCGTGCGGCAACAGGCTGGCCACGGGCCAGGGGCAGGCGTTCATGAGCGGGCTCCCAGGATCAGGCTGGCGTTGTTGCCGCCGAAGGCAAACGAGTTGCTCATGGCGATGCGCGCGCGTCCGCCGGCGTAGTGTTGCTGGCCGGTGCTGAACGTCAGGGCGGGCAACGCCGGGTCGCCTTGGCCGTCCCACACGTGGGGTATCAGGCGGCCGTCGGCATTGCGTGACGACAGCGTCATCCACGCCAGCGCGGCTTCCATGGCGCCGGCCGCGCCCAGCGTGTGGCCGGTCAGCGCCTTGGTCGACGCGCACGGCACGCCGTCGGGGAACACGGCCTGCATGGCGTGGCTTTCCATGGCGTCGTTGTGCGGGGTGCCAGTGCCGTGCAGGTTGACCCAGCCGATGCTGGCGGGCGTCACGTTCGCCGATTGCAGGGCCGCCAGCATGGCCTGCCGCGCGCCTGCACCCGTGGGCTCGGGCGCTGACATGTGCCAGGCGTCGGAACTGGCGCCGCCGCCCAGAAGCGCCACGGCATCGGCGTCGGCGGCCTCGCGCTCCATCACGAACAGAACACCGGCTTCACCGATGTTGATGCCGCGGCGGTTGGCCGAGAACGGCAGGCAGAGCGCGTCGTCCACGGCTTCCAGCGTGGCGAACCCATTGATCGTCAGGCGGCACAGCGTGTCTGCGCCGCCGCAGACGACGGCGTCGCACAGGCCGGCGGCCAGCAGCCGGCGCGCCGACAGCAGCGCGCGGGCGCTGGACGTGCAGGCGGTGGACAGCGTGTAGGCCGGGCCGGTCACACCCAGGTGCGCCGCCAGAAACGAGGCGGGCGACGACAAGGCCTGGCGCCGATAGTCGTAGCGGGCGGGCCAGGTCCCGTGCGCCGCCAGATGGCGGAAGTCGGGCGCGTTGTCGTTCACGCCCGACGTGCTGGTGCCCAGCACCACCGCCACGCGGTCCGCGCCGTAGCGGGCGATGGCGCGTTGCAGTTGCGGCGCGATCTGGTCTGCGCACGCCAGCAGCAATTGGTTGTTGCGGCTGTGATGCTGCGCGGGCAGGGCGTCAGGGATGGCGGGCAACACGCCTGCGTAGCCGCCCAGCGTCAGGCTGCGGCCATCGACCCAGCCGGTTTGCGCGCGCATGCCCGAGGTGTCGCCGTTGAACGCGGCTTGCGCGACCGTATCGACGCCTGCACCTAGCGCGCAGACGATACCCGGGGTGCCCAACCAGCTGTTCATGGTTGCTCCTTGAGCGGCGAGATGCGCCACGTGACGCCGCTAGCGGTGGTAATCGAAAACACGTCGGCGTTTGAGACGTTTGTTGTTGTGGTTTGCGAATTCGTGGCTTGCGCATTGGTGGCTTTCGCGTTGGTGGCTTGCGCATTCGTGGCTTGCGCATTGGCGGCGTCCGCGTTATTGGCTTGCGCCCAGCGGACCTTCCAGCGCACCGCGCCCCGCTCCAGCAGGCTGCGTTCGGCCGCGCCGCCGCTGCCTGTCTGCGCACGCCAGTTGCCCGCGCCGTAGGCGGCATCCAGATTTTCTTGCGGCGTCCACGCGAACATCAGCGCGGCGAACAGGTCGCGCGCCTGCGCATTGGGCCGCAGGAAGCCGTCATTGCGCCATTGCCCGTGTTCCAGCATCTGGCGCGCCTGCGGCACGCCCATGGGGTCGAACAGCGACCAACGCAGCGCCGCGCCTTCGCGCTGCACGACCAGCATCGAGTCCAGTGCCGGTTGGCCCGGCGCTTCCTGCACCACATGCAACTGGCGCGGAACGGAAAAATCGGCATCGCGCGCAGGCATGGGCGGCGCGCCTGCGCAGCCGGCCAGCAGGGCGAACGTCATTGCCACGGCCAGCGTGCGGCAAGAGAGCAGGAAGGACGGAATGGCGCGCATCGTTGGAATCAGACCGGTTCCGCTTGCGCGTCGGCGCTGCGGCACAGTTCGCTCAGCATGCGCAGACGGCGCTGCGGGCTGGCGACGAAGGGGTTGCTCGCGTCCCAGGCGTAGCCGGCAAGAATCGAGCTGATCATGCGGCGGATTTCCGGCTGCGCGTTCTTGTAGAACACGACGTCCTGGAATTCGCCGCTGTACCAGCCTTGCACGTAAGCGCGGAACGTTTCCACGCCCACCATCAAGGGGTCGGCAAAGTCCGCTTGCCAATCCACGATTTCACCGCCCAGCTGGCGGTGCAAGGCGTCGGTGGCCAGTTTCGACGAGCGCAGCGCAATGGTGACGCCGGAGGAAAACACCGGGTCCAGGAATTCGGCGGCGTTACCCAGCAGCGCATAGCCCGGGCCATGCAAGCGCGTGACGCTGGCGGAATAGCCGCCGATGGTGTTGGCGGGCGTGTCCCAGACCGCGTTGGCCAGCACGCGCTTCAGGTTGGGGGCGGCGTCGGCCATGGCGCGCAAGGTGGTCATCAGGTCTTGGTCGGGGCCGCCGAAAAGGTCTTGCCCGCCCACCACGCCGAACGAGCAGCGGCCGTTCGAGAACGGAATCAGCCAATACCAGATGCCCGGTTCTTCGGGGTGCACGCTGATCAGGATCTTTTCGCGGTCAAAGCCGGCGTCGTCGATGCGGTCTTCGATGTGCGTGAAGATGGCCTTGCGCGGCGGCATCGACGACGGGCGTTCCAGGTCCAGCAAGCGCGCCAGCACCCGGCCGTAGCCGCTGGCGTCCAGCACAAAGCGGCTCTTGATCTGGCGGGTGACGCCGTCGGCGTCGCGCACGTCCAGCACGGGGCTGTCGCCGTTGAAATCCGCCGCCGTGACTTCTTGCAGATAGCGCACTTCAACGCCCTGGCGGGCGGCGTCGTCGGCCAGCACCTTGTCGAACGTGGCGCGCTGCACCTGGAAGGTGGTGCCGGGGCCGGGGCTGAATTTGTCGCGGAAATCGAAGTAGGTGTATTCATCGTCGCGCGCGAAGGCGGCGCCGTTCTTGACCTGGAAGCCTGCGGCCTGAACGGCGGGCATCATGCCGGCCTCTTCCACGAATTCCAGGCAGTGCGCCAGCAGGCTTTCGCCAATGGAAAAGCGCGGGAACTGCTGGCGTTCCAACATCAGCACATCGTGCCCTTGCCGCTTGAGCAGGGCGGCCGCGACTGCGCCGGCAGGGCCTGCTCCGATAACGACGACTTCACGATGTTCCATGCGAGATGCTTCCATGTCAGTGTGATGAGTGGGGGTAAAGGTCAGGCGGATTGCGGTGGGCGTATCCACGGGGCCCACAGCAACGAGAACGCAACGCCTAGCGCCACCGCCAGCCCGAAATTGGCGATGGCGGGCGTTTGGCTGATGGCCAGCAGGCCGAACGACAACAGCGTGGTGACGGCGCCCAGCAAGATGCCGACAAGGCTGGCCGCCGCGCCCGCCACGCGTTCGTACATGAAGATGGCGTAGTCCACTCCGATGGCGGACACCAGCAGCAGGCCGAACAGGCTGAACAACGTCAGCGGTTGGCCCAGGTATCCCAGCGCGGCCAGCGCGCAGGCGGTGGCGGCCAGCGGCACCGCCAGAATGCGCCAGGTGGCCGCGCGCCCCAAGGTCAACAGCAGCAGCACGGCGGCCACGCCGTAGGACAGCAGCTTGAGCTCGGCGGCTTCAATGCGGGTGGCGGCGAACATGCGGTTCAGGTCGCCGCTGCGGTCCACCAGCACGACGCCCGGCAGGCCTTCTGCAATGCCCTCTAGCGCGGCGGCGTTGCGCAGGCCCAGTAACGTGACCATGCCTGCTGCTTCGCCGTCGTGCACGCCCAGCCATTGACCGCGCCAGCGTTCGGCCAATGGCCCTTGCAACGCGTCGTCGATGGTGATTGCGGGCAGCGTGGCCATGGCTTGCAAAGTCTGCTGCAAGGCGTCAAACGGAATACCGATGTCTGTCAGCGGCTTCCACACGTCAGGCTGCGCGGCCAAGGTTGCCAGGCGTGCGCCTAGCGCTTGTTGATCGGCTGCCGGCGACACCAGCTGGCTAAGCGCGTTGTAGGCGGCAAGATCGCCGTTCTTGACCAGCGCATCCAGCTTTCGGCCCACTTGCGCTTGACGGCGCAACAGCTCGTCGGCGTTGGCGGCGCGAACCAGGAAGAACTGGCTCGTCGGCGTGAAGCCGGTGATCTCGCCAATCTGGCGCGCCTGTTGCAAGAGCGGCGCGGGCAGGCTCAGCCATTGGCGCAAATCATCCTGGATGACCAGCCGGCTGATGCCGCCCACCGTGGCGGCGGCCATGATCAGCGCGCCGATGCCCAACAGCGCGCGCCGGCTGGCCAGACGTTCGCGTGCGCGCAGCGCGGCGTTGGCGGCGTGCAGCAGCGGCGGCCAGGGGCGCGGACGCCATCCGTCCATCCAGGCCGGCAGTTGGCAGACCGTGCAGGCGTAAGCGCCCAGCAGGCCAGCGGCGGAAAACACGGCGGTCTGCGTCAAGGCGGGGAAGGGGGTGAAGGCCAGCGCGATGTAGCCGACCAGGCTGGCGGCCAGGCTGATCGTCAGGCCCGGCAACACGCGGCGCAACGCCGGCCACGCGCGCCAGTCGGGCATGCCATAGCTTTTGCCGAGCCAGTGCATGGGAAAGTCCACGGCCACGCCGATGAGGCTGGCGCCAATCACCAGCGTCAGTACATGGATCGACCCAAACACCGCCACGCAAGCCACCGCGCCCGTCAGCAAGCCCACCGCTACCGGCACAAACGCCAGCAGCGCGCGCACGCGGCGCAAGGCCAGCAGCAAGACCAGGATGATGCCGGCCATGGCGCTGGAACCAATCCACGAGCTTTCCGCTACCGCCTGCTGGCGGCCGGACGCAGCGTACAGCGGCCCGCCCGCCACGAGCAGTTCCGCGCCATCCGCGCGCAACGCTTCGCGGTCTCGCTCGATTTGTGCCGACATGCCTTGCGGCGCATCGGTGTCGAACGCGTCGGCGCGCGTTTCAGCGCGTACCAACACCCAGTGCTTGCCGCCGTGCTCGGCTTGCAGCATGCCCGTGCTCATGTCGTACTGCACCGCGCCGCCCGGGCGCAGCGCTTGTTCGGCGCGGCGGGTCAAGCCCAGCCAATCCTGGTCCACGGGCACCAGCCCCGATGACGAGAACGGGTCCGACAGCTCGCGCGCGCGCCGTTGGGCGTAGGCGGTGGGGTCGGACAGCAACTGATCACGGTCGGCCGCAGGCAGCATGGCCAAACGGCCGGCCAGCAATTGCGCGCGCACGGCGGACAGGTCCACGTTCAGCTCAAGCTTGACCGACGCGAACAAGCCGCTGCGCGTCCAGCGTTCGGCGAGCAACTTCGCGGGCGCGGCCGGGTCCGCCGCGTCCGCTCGGGCCGCAACCAGCGCCAGCACTTGGCGCGACAGCGGCTCCTGGATGCGGGCTTCGGCCAATTGGCGCGTGGCGTCTGCGGTGGCGGCGTGCGGCACCAGCTCCATCAGGTTGGCCGACACCGGCCAGCCGTGGCGGCACTGCCAGGCGCCTACACACAGCACCAGCAGCAAGCCCAGCTTGAACAGCCGGGGCAGCCAGCGTTCAATCGGCAAACGCACGTTGCTCCTCGGGGGTCAGCGCGTCGGCGGCAGCGGCGTCCGTCATTTGCAGCACGCTGCGATCGCCCTGGGTTTCGCGCAGTTCGATGCGGTCGACGAGCTTGCCGCCGTTGATCTGAATGTTGTCGAAAATCTGGCGCAGCAAGGCCGAACGCGGCGTCAAGAGCAGTTGCCAGGCATCGGCCTCGCCGGTCAACGCCAGGTCAAAGTTCTCTTGCAGCCCTCGGGTATCGCCCGCCAGCACCGACAGGAACAACCGGTTTTCACGGCCCGAGCCGGTCTGTTGCGGCAGCGCCTGCCACACGCCGGCCTCGTTGCGCCGCGAAATGCCATTGGCGTTGATGCGCAGGTCTTGGGCGATGGGCGTGCGCAGCAGCCACAACAGCCCCTTGCCAGCAGCCAGCGTGAAGTCGCCACGGCTCGTCAGCGGTTGCGGCAGTGAACGCAGAAATTTCTGCTGCACGAAATGGCCGCGCACGATGGGCGTGGCGCGCAGCTGCGTTTGCAAGTCGTTCAGGTCGAACGCGTGGGCGGACCAGGGCAGGGCGGCGAGCGTGAGCAGCAGGGATCGCAGCAGGAGCGGCAGCAGGAATCGCTGGTGGATTCGCCGTTGGAACCGCAGTTGCAATATGCTGCGCGGCATGTGTGCCGCAACGGCGCGTTGGGCGAATAGCGTCAACATCTTCATGCCGTGGCCTCCAGGGCTTGCAGCTTGCGTTCCACCGCCTCAACAAATACGGCAGGCGAGGCCAGCTGCATTTCACGCGTCTCAATGCTGACCGCGACTTGTTCGGTGGTGGCGCGCGTCAAACGCGTGCCGGTGGCCGAATCCAGAATCAGGTAGTTGATCTTCAAGCGGTTTTCCCATTCCACCAGTTCGGCGCGCACGGTCAGGCGCTGGCCGAACTGGGCGGGTTGCGCGTAGCGCAGGTGCAGGTCGATGACCGGCCAGGCGTAGCCGCTGGCGCGCATGGCGTCGTAGTTGTGGCCCAGCAGGTCCAGCAATTCGCAGCGCGCCTGTTCCAGATACTTCACGTAGTGGCCATGCCAGACCACGTGGATGGAATCGACATCGAAAAAGGGCACGCGGATCTCGACTTCGGCGCCGATCAGGCCTCGTTTACGCATCGTCTTTCCAGAAAGGGTAGAAGTTGAACCATTGCAGCGGCGCCAGCCGGCAGTGCGCGGCCAGGCGGTCGGCATAGCGCTGCGCCCAATAGGCGATGCGTGCCTGCCGCGTGGCGCGCGTCCATTCGATACCGTCGGATAGCCGTTCCATGGCCACGCGATACCGCGCGCCGTGCCGCGTGCAGAACAGCACGTTGACGGGGCAGCGCAACAGGCCGGCCAGCAGCCATGGGCCTTGCGGCAGCGGGGCGCTTGCCCCCAGAAACTGGACGGGCGTGGTGCGGTCGCCTTGCAGCGGCACACGGTCACCGGCGATGGCGAGCCATTCGCCGCGGTCCAGCCGCTGCGCCAGGTCCAGCATCACGGGCGCATCCAGCTCGCTGACTTGAATCATGCGCAGCCCGCCGCCCGCTTCGCTCAGCAGGCGGTTGAAATGCACAGCGTGTTTGTTGTGGACCAACACGTTCAGGCGCAGCGCGCCCGAGCGTTCGGCCAAGGCGCGGCACACTTCAATGTTGCCCAGGTGCGAGCCCACCAGAATCTGGCCCCGGCCCGCGCCCATTTGCGCGTGCAGGCCGTCAGGGTCGGCCATGTCCAGATCCGCCATCGTGATCTTGCTTTGCCAGACGTCCAGCTTGTCCAGCATGGCGTCGGCAAACGCCAGGTACTGGCGGTACACGGGCAGGGTGCGCGGCAGCGGCACGGGCAGGTCGCCCGATTGCGCCAGCCGCTGCTGGTATTGCGCGATGGCGCGGCGGGCGCGGCCGCCGAAGGCGTAGAAGTACAGCACCACCCCCCACACCACGGGCGCAACCACGCGGCGGCCCAGCTTGCGGGCGGCCCACGCGGTCAGGCGCATCAGCAGCGGGCTGCCGCGTTCGGGCTGAGCCGCCCAATGCGGATCGGCGGCGGTCAAGGCGCGAGCCCTCGCGTCAGACGGCGCCATAGCAGGGCTGGCGAGCGGGCCAGCATGCCGAAGAACAGCCGCGCGTGCATCCGGCTGATCAGCAGGTTGTCTTGCAGGCCCTTGAAGTGCGAGACGCCGCCTTCGGGATAGACCACGCGCGTGGGCAGCCACGCCATGGGAACGCCACGCCAATGCAGGCGCACCAGGATGGCGATGTCGAAATCCATGCGGCGGCCCACATGCGTGCCGTTGATGACGGGCAGCACTGCCGCCAGCGGGTACACGCGAAAGCCGCACATGGCGTCGGGAATATCCAGCGACAAGGTGTTGATCCACACCCACACGCGCGTGAGCCAGCGGCCATAGAGACGGCTGCGCGGCACGTCGTCGCCGTAGACGGGCGCGCCGCAAATAACGGCCTGCGGCTGCGATTGGGACGCGCGGGCGAACGCCGCAGCATCCGGCAGCGCGTGCTGGCCGTCGGCGTCCACTTGCAAGGCGTGGGTGTATCCCAGCGCGGCAGCGGCGCGCAGGCCATCTTGCACGGCGGCGCCCTTGCCGCCGTTTTCGGCGCGGCGGACCAGATGCGTATGCGGCAAGGCGCCCAGCGCGTCCAGCGCCGCGGCGCAACCGGGTTCGGAGCCATCGTCCACCAGCACGCAGGGCAAGCCTTGCGCGGCCAGTTGTGCGTGGACGGCGGCAACCGTGGCGCCGTGGTTGTAGACCGGGATGACGGCGCAGAGCTTATAGGCCGTCATGGCCATCCGCCTGAAGAATGCGGCCCGACGAGCAAGGCGCATCGTCCACCGTGCACGTGAAATACAGCTTCTGTTTGGCGTCGTCCCAACGCAGTGCCAATTGGGCAATGTCGCCGGGGCGCAGCAGGCGTTGAAACTTCAATGCCTCCATGCCGCCGAAACGCAAGCCAGGGCACAAGCCGCGCTGGGCCAGCGACATCGCCCAACTGATCTGCGCCACGCCCGGCACGACAGGCACCGACGGAAAATGCCCGCTGAAGTGCGCCAGGTCGTAGGGGATGTCCAGCGTGTAGCGGCGTTCGTTGTCGGGCTGGCCAGGCAGTTCCACGGCAACCGGCTCCACGGGGCGGGGGCCGGCGGCGATGTCAAACACGGACTGCGGCAGCTTGCCTTGCGCGTTGGCGGGCAGGTGCCGGAAGAAGCGCCAGGTGCGCGGAATGGCGAGCGATTCGAAGCCCCCGGCCAGATGCGCGCGCAAGGCATCCACCAACGTTTTGCGGCCCTGGTTGCGCAAGGCATGCAGGCCCGCGGCGGACAGGGCGATCAGGCCGGTCAGACGGGCGCTGCCGCGGTGATCCGCGCGTCCGGGTTGCCTCGTGTCACCGGGGCCGTCGGGTTGAGCTGGCTGGCCGGGTTGGCCCAGCCGGGCGTCGGCCACGAAGGCATGGCGCATCAGCGCCTGCTCCAGCATGGGCAGCGAGATGCGCTTTTCCTCAATCTTCACGATGCGGTCCAGGCGGCCCAGCAATTGGAAGCCGCCGGACGTGAGCTGTGCGCCGTCGGACGTCTGCTCATCGGCCGCGTTCACCCAAGGCGATTGCACGTGCAAGGCACCGTCCGCATTCAGGCTGACCACCGCGCCGGGCAAGGGCTGCCAGTCGGCCGAACCGGTGCGCCACGCCACCGCGCCCGTTTCGGAACTGCCGTAGATTTCGGTGGGGCGCAGGCCCAGACCGCGTTCGATATCGTCGGACACGTCGGGCGGCAGCGCGCCGCCTGATGAATGGATGCGGGTCAAGCGGCCGCGCAGTTGCGCCCAGTCCAGACGCTGCCCCAGCCGGCGCAGCAGCGCGGGGCTGGCGATCCAGGTGAAGGACGGGTAACGCAGGCTGGCCTGTTGCAGCTCTTCGGGATAGAGCCGTTGGCGGCGGTCGATCTGGCGGCCCGAACACAGGGGCCACAACACACGAAACGGCAGGCCGTACATGTGTTGGGCGGACACGCTGCCCAGCACGGGCGCGCTGGAGTCCGGCCATTGCTGTTGCAAGGCCTGAACCTCTGCCGCCAATTGCCGCCACTGTTTGCTCAACGGCTTGGGCGTTCCGCTGGACCCGGATGTGCACAGCACAAGCGTCACGGACGGGTCCAGCGCGGCGGGGGGCAATGCGGCGTGGTCTTGCAGCGTGTCCAGGCGCCATTGCCGGGTGGCGGGCACGGGCAGGTCGATATCGGTTAGCCAGGCATCGACGTCCGCATCCAGCGCGGCGCAGGTTTGCGCCTGCGCGTCGCCAGGAAGCACGGCGACGACGCCCGCGCGCCAGCACGCGAACAGGGCGATGGCCAGTGCGGCGGCGTCGTCGAACCAGAGGGCGACACGGCGGGGGCCGCGCGCCTGCAACGCGCCGGCGGCGAGCAGGCTGGCGTGCGCGAACGCCGCGCGCGTCAACAGCGGGTGATCAGCGACCGGGGCGGCTGCGGCGGCAGGGGCTGCGGCGGCAGCAGGGGCGGCAGGGGCAGCAGGGGCGGCAGGGGCAGCAGGGGCGGCAGGGGCGGCAGCGGCAGCGGCGGCAGCAGGGGATGCAGCAGCAGCGGCAGCAGCGTCCCCGGCGTTATCCGCGTCCGACGCCGGCAGCAACAGGTGGGGAAGCGGTGTCCAGCGCATGATCAAACCGCCCGCGCGGCTGCGGGGCGCAGCAGCCATTCGCCCGCGATCAGCAGGCCCATCAGGCCGTAGCTGGCCGCGCCGTTATAGGCGACCCACCAGCTCCACGGCGCCCACGCCGCCAAGCCCGCCGCAATGCCGCCGTTCACCGCAAAGAACACGCACCACGCGCGCGTGACGTTGCGGGTGTAGCGCACGCCTTCGGGCGGCAGATCGGGGTGGCGCAGACGCGCCAATTGTTCGATGACCGGGCGGCCAACGCGCAGGCTGATGCCGAAGACGGCAAGCATCATGGCGTTGACCAGCACCGGGTACCAGCGCAGCCACGCCTGTGAATTCGAGACGGCAAGGATCAGGCAAAAGGCAACCGCCACGGCGGGCAGCAAGCGTCCGCCGGGCTGGGCGCTGCGCGCGGTTAGCCCGCGCGCGAGCCACAACAGGGCGAGCGGCAGCGCCAGCCACGCCGGGCTGACGCGCCCCAGCGTTGCGTAAACCACAAAGGGATACGCCACGCCGGCAACGGCCAACGCGGCCGCAGCCCCGCGCCTCATGCGTCGGGCGCCTGCTTTTGCCACATGGCCTGGACGACGTCCTCAACGGTGCGCACCGTGCGGAAGTCGTTGGCGTCCAGCTTGCGGCCGGTCTGGCGGCGTACGTGGTCGATCAGGTCGATGGCGTCGATGCTGTCGATCTCAAGGTCCGTATAAAGATTGGCCTCGGGCGTGACGCGTTCCGGTTCGATTTCAAACAATTCGACCAGCGCATCGCGCAACGTGTTGAAGATGTCCTCGCGGGTATGCATCGTGGACTCCGTATGCGTTAATCGCGCCGTTGCGCGGTGACAAAGGCCGCAAGGCTATTGATGCTGGTGAAGTGTTCGCGCATATTGCGCGTTTCGGGGTCGATGGTGATGCTGTAGCGCTTTTGCAGCGCCAGGCCCAGTTCCAGGGCATCTACCGAGTCTAGGCCCAAGCCGTCACCAAAGAGCGGGGCGTCGGACGCGATATCGTCGGGGGTGATGTCTTCCAGCCCCAGCGATTCGATGACGAGCGTTTTCAGCTCAAGTTCCAATTCATTCATCCCGCTTAGACTCCGCTGCCACCGTCAGGGGTGGCGTGTTCGTTCATGAGAGCACCGGCCGGCGCGGTGCGCGCCAGTTCGGCTTCGAAATAGGCATGCAGCCAGGCATTCATCTTGCGTCCCGCCGCCGGCAGCGGGTGCGCGCTGCTCCAGACGGCCGGATCAATATCTTCGCCAACCTGAATCACGTAACGCATCCGGCGCGCCGGAATGCGGTACCAGGGTTCGCCTTTGGTCAGGCTGCGCGGATTCATCTGGATGACGACGGGCGTGACGACCCGCGCGCCGCGCAGCGCAATGGCGCAGGCGCCACGGTGAAATTGGGGCAAGGCGTCCGGCGGCGTGCGCGTGCCTTCGGGAAAGACGATCAGCGTTTCGCCGTTGCGCAGCACGTCGGCGGCGCGGTCGAACATGTCGAAGCTTTCATCGTTGGTGATGTAGCCGGCGTTGGCGATGGGGCCGCGCGTGAAGGGGTTGGTGGCCAGCCCGTGCTTGACGATGCAGTTGGCGTTCTTGACGTGGCCCACCAGGAACACGACATCAAGCAGCGACGGGTGGTTCGCCAGAATCATCTGGCCCGGCTTGCCCAGGCGTTCCGCGCCCTTGAACTCCACCGTCAGGATGCCCACGCGGACCATGAACCGGATGAAAAGACGGAACGTGCCGTTCAACGCCCAGCGGGCGCGGCGCTGGCGGTCCAGCCTGTCGCCCGGAAAGAGCCGCTGCGGCGGGAAGACCAGCACGCGCAGCAGCAGGCCGCCCAGGCCGAACATCGTGAACGCCATGCCGGTGGCGACCAGGCGCCAGAGCCAGAAATCCTGGCGGGGTTGCGTGGTGCTAGTCATGCAGTACGGGTCCAGGTCCAGCAGCGGACGTCGTTCGCGTGCCGCCATGTGGGCGTGCAAAGCGTCAGGTGGCGCAGCAGATTCAAGGGGTTGGGCCAGGCGGGCGCCGCTGCCGGGGCGGGCAGGGCGGATGCGCTGGCCGATGCGTTGACCGATGCATTGACCGATGCATTGACCGATGCATTGGCCGACGGGTCAGCCGCTGTATTAGTGGATGCCGTCAGCGTCCAGTCCGTGCCCGGACGCAGGTGAAACGCGGCGGCGTAGGTATAAGGCGCGTCGTCGATCCAGGGAGCGTAGGGCGCGGGCGGGCGTTCTTCGGCCAGCACGACGAGCACGTCTTCATGCCCCTCGCCAAACAGCATGGCGGCTTCCAGGAAGGCGTGCTCCAGCCCGTCGTCTTCCACAGAAAGCGCGATGGACTCGGTGGTTTCGCGGCGTATGATCGACCACTGCGCGGCAATGGCGTTGTGCACCGACAAGCCGAACGCCGTGGGCGACAGCGGCTCATCGGCCGCCAGCGCTTGCAGCAAACCGAAATTGCGCGTGGTTTCCCCATGGCGCGAGGCGAACACCAGCGGCATGGCGGGGCGTTCTGCGGCTAACGGCCAGGCGCACTCGAACACCGCGCGGGCCAGCGGGCTGAGCCGGCGGCGCTGCATGGGCGGCAGAAAGTCGAGGCGGGGCGCGCGTTGTTCACCAAGGGGGCAGTAAGGATGTTCGGCCCACTGTAACCAGTCAGCGGGGGAGTCGATTCCTTGCGCCCAACCTTGCCATTGCGCGATTGAGAACGTCAACATAGCGCGCGATTCTACTATGGCCGCGCGCCTGGATTTTGTTTTTGATGGTTACGTTGTATTCAGTTACTGCCTGTGGGCGTGGTTTTTTTGGTCAATAATTAGTTACTTAATTCCGTGGAATTTCAGGAACTATTCATGTATTGGGCGGACCAACGCGCCGCCGCTCACTATCAAGTGAAGGATCTGTCACCTGATGACGCCCGGCGGGCGCCTCGCGTCACGCCCCGGGCCATAGCAGACTGGCAGGTCAGCCGCGTGTTGCTGCACGCCGTCAGGCAAACCCACCCCCTTTCTGGCGTGATGTCGCTGAGCCACAGCCATGGGCACGCCCTGTGTGGCCGGGCGCCTGCGGGCTGGGCGCTGGGCGTGGATCTGGAACGCCTGCGCCCGCGCAACTTTCTCCAATTGGCGGCCTGGGTGTGTTCCGCGCAAGAGGCGGCGGCGCTGTCCGCGCTGACGGGCAAGGCGCAAGCGGAACGGTTCTATCTGCTGTGGACATTGAAAGAAGCGTTCATCAAGGCCGCCGGGCTGGACTTTCCGGCGGACATGGCCACGGTGGGCCTGGAAACGGATGCGCAAGGCCGGTGGCGGCTGCGCGCGCCGGCAGGCGCCTGGCGCGCGTGCACCTGGCGGGTGGGAACGGAATGGATGGCGTCGGCGGTGTGGCTGGCGCCAGATGGTGACGCGACGTTTCCGTCGTGGCGTCCGGTGGCCGATTGCGGCTTGCCCGCGCTGACACAACTGGGCATCTGGTCTTCCTGAAAGTAGGGATTGGCGCCTGCGCAGCGGGCGTTTTGCCATTGGCCGTTAAAGATGTATTATGAATATATGTTTAAGAGCGAGCACGATCGCAATCCAAGGAGCAGCAGATGTTGAGCCCCCAAATCCGCGCGCTGGTCAAAGCCACGGCCCCCGTTCTCAAGACCCATGGCGTGGCGTTGACCCGCCATTTTTACGCGCGCATGTTCGAGCACAACCCCGAGCTCAAGCACATCTTCAATCAGGGCCATCAGGCCGGCGGCCAGCAGCAGCACGCGCTGGCGGGCGCGGTCACGGCCTATGCGGAACATATCGACGATCCCTCAGTGCTGATGCCGGTGGTGACGCGGATCGTGCACAAGCATGTCAGCCTGGGCATCCGCCCCGAGCACTACGCCATCGTGGGCAAGCATTTGCTGGCGTCCATCCGCGAAGTGCTGGGCGAGGCCGCCACCGACGAACTGGTGGACGCCTGGGCCGCCGCGTATGGGCAGTTGGCCGATCTGCTGATCGCCGAAGAGGCGCGGCTGTACGCCGAGTCGGCCGGCAAGCCGGGCGGCTGGACGGGGTGGCGCGCATTCCGAGTGGTGGGCAAGCAGCCCGAAAGCGCCGAGATCACGTCGTTCTATCTGGCGCCGGCCGATGGCGGCGCAGTGCCGGCATATCAGCCCGGCCAGTATGTGTCTGTGCGCGTCTACGTGCCGGAACTGGGCTTGATGCAGCCGCGCCAATACAGCTTGTCGGATGCGCCGGGCCAGGACCGCCTGCGCATCTCGGTCAAGCGCGAAGCCGCTGGCGTGCAGACGCCGGCCGGGCGTGTGTCCAATGCCCTGCATGACCGTCTGGAAGAGGGCGGCGTGCTGGATGTGGCGCCGCCGCAAGGGGATTTCCATCTGAAGCAAGACGGCGATGCGCCGGTGGTGCTGCTGAGCGGCGGGGTGGGGCTGACGCCGATGGTGTCGATGCTGAACCATCTGGTCAAAACCAACGACGCGCGCCAGATCCGCTTTGTGCACGGCTGTCGCAACCGCTCGGTGCATGCCATGAAAGACCACGTGAACCGCATCGCCGCCGAACGCGGCAACGTGCAAAAGGCCGTGTTCTACGAGGAAATCGCCCACGACGACCAGCCCGGGCGAGACTACGATCACGCGGGCCGCGTGGACTTGCACGCCATCCGCGACAACGCCATCGTGCCCGGCGCCGACTATTACCTGTGCGGCCCGGCGCCCTTCATGCAGGCGCAGCGCGCGGCTTTGCTGGAACTGGGTGTTGCCGCCGATCGCATTCACGCCGAGGCCTTTGGCACCGGAGGCGCGCCGGCCTGAGCGGTGTATCCTGGCGGGCTGATCCGGCTAATCCCGGCTGATCCCGGCTGATCCCGGCTGATCCGGCTGAGTCCGCCCGACCCGGCTGACCTGCCTTACCCGCCTGACCCGCCTGGGCTGACCGCAACCCCGCCGCCCCTGCCACTCCTGCCATGCAACTGACCCGATTCACTGACTTCGGCCTGCGCGTCCTGATGTACCTGACGCAATGCCGCGACCGGCCCGCCGCCGTGACCATTCCCGAAATCGCGGAACGGTTCGCGGTGTCGCGCAATCACCTGGTCAAAGTCGTGCATTTCATGTCGCAGCGGGGGTGGGTCAGCACGTCGCGCGGCAAGGGCGGGGGCATGAGCCTGGCGCGCCCGCCCTGCGATTACCGCGTGGGTGACCTGATCCGCGAACTGGAACAGCAAGGCCCGCTGATCGATTGCCGCGAACCGCCCTGTGCGCTGGACGGCGCCTGCCGCCTGGCCGGCGTGCTGGCGCAGACCTTGAATGCCTTCTACGACGCCCTTAACGGCTACACGCTGGCCGATCTGGTGCGCGACCCGACCGCCGCCGCCATCATCAAGCTGCACCGCGCCGCCTGAGCCGGGGCATGATGTTTTGTTATGGATGCTGCGGCGTTTGGCATTTGCCGGGCGGGCGGCGCGCGTTTCAGAATAGCGGCAACTTCCCGTTTTCTTGGATATAGGTATGCGCGTTTGCGTGATCGGTGCGGGCGTCGTCGGCGTGACGTCCGCCTATTTCCTGGCGCGCCAGGGGCACGACGTGGTGCTGGTGGACAGCCAGGCGCGTCCGGCCGAGGTGTCCAGCTACGCCAACGGCGGCCAGCTCAGCTATAGCTATGTGGCGCCGCTGGCCGGCCCCGGCGTGCTGCCCAGCGTGCCGGGCTGGCTGTTGCGCCGCGATTCCCCGCTGCGGTTCCGGCCCCGGATGGATCTGCATCAATGGCGCTGGTGCCTGCAATTTGCGCTGGCGTGCCGCGCATCGGTGGCCAAGGCGTCCACCGCGCAACTGTTGGGGCTGTCCTATCTCAGCCGCGACGTCATGCATACGCTGCTGGCGCAGGAAGACCTGGCGTTTGGCCATCTTAAAAACGGCAAGCTGATCGCGTATCGCAGCCCGGCCTTGCTCGACAAGGCGCGCGCGCTGGTGGCGTATCAGGCGGGGCATGGCGCCGAACAACAGGTGCTGGACGCCGCACAAACGCTGGCCATGGAGCCAGCGCTGGCCGCCATGGGCAGCAAGCTGGCGGGCGCCATCTACACGCCCAGCGAAGAAGCGGGCGACTGCCGCCAGTTCACCGAAGCCTTGTTCGACCGCCTGCTAGCCATGGGCAATGTGGAATGCGCCATGTCGAACCCGGTGTCGGGCTTGCAGCGCGAAGGCCGGCGCATTGTGGCCGTGAACACGCGCAACGGCGATATCGGCGCGGACGCCGTCGTGCTGGCTACCGGCATCGGCACGCGTAACTTGGTGAAGCCGTTGGGCCAGGACGTGCCGCTGTATCCGCTGAAGGGCTATAGCCTGAGCGTGCCGCTGGCTGATGACGAGACCGTCGCGCCGCGCATCAGCGTGACGGACTACGAACGCCGCATCGTCTATGCGCGCGTGGGCGGCGTGCTGCGCATCGCGGCCATGGTGGATATCGGCAGCGCCAACGCCGACATCGACCCTGCGCGCGTGGCCTTGCTGAAAGAACAGGTGCTGGAAGCGTTCCCCTCGCTGGACCTGCGCCAGGCCATTCCCTGGGCGGGTCTGCGCCCGGCCACGCCCACCGGCAAGCCCCTGATCGGGCGCAGCGGCGCGGCAGACAACCTGTGGCTGAACGTCGGCCAGGGCGCGCTGGGCTTCACCTTGGCTTGCGGCAGCGCGGCCTTGTTGACGGCCCAGATGGCTGGCGTGGAGCTGCCCTTGGACCCGGCGCCTTTCAGGCCCTGATGCGTCCACGCGGTGTCCGGCAGGCCTTTGTACGGCAGGCCCGGTCAGCGGCGCAATATCCCGCAGAGCAATGTCCATTTTGCGATAGTCCGTGCCATTTCATCGGGAGACGGGCTGAACGCCGCTCAATAGGATAGCGATCGTCCCCCGCGCCAACGCGCTTGCGCACGTTGAACGCGGGCGGGTCCGATCCCCTTCCTGCGAGCGTACGCATCATGTCCTATCTGTTCCCCTTGTTCGCCATTCTGTTCTGGGCGGGCAATGTCATCGTGTCGAAGATGGCCGCCAGCGCCATCTCGCCCACCGCCATCACCTTCTACCGACTGGTGCTGGCGCTGTTTCTGATGGGCCTGTTCACGGCCCGCCCGGCCTGGCGCAACCGCAAGGTCATTCTTCGCCACTGGCCCAAGCTGGCGCTGTACGGCGCACTGTCGTCGGCGGTGTTTCAGGCGCTGTCGTATCGCGCGGCCGAAACCACCACCGCCACCAACATGGCCATCCTGACGGCGCTGATTCCGTTGCTGAGCATGCTGCTCAGCGTCGTGATCCTTCGCGATCCGCTGACGCTGGGGATGGCGGCGGGCGGTGTGATGTCGTTTCTGGGGCTGCTGTACCTGGTGGGGCAGGGCGACATGCTTAGCGTGTTTCAGCACGGCATCCACGTGGGCGACGGCCTGATGCTGCTGGCCGCCTTGTCTTATGCGCTGTACGGCGTGCTGCTGCGTCATTGGAAGGTGCCGGTCCCGGCCTGGCAGTCCACGTTCGTGCAATCGATTTTTGCGCTGCTCTACATGCTGCCGCTGTATCTGCGCGTGCCGGCGGCGCAGGCCGCGCTGGATGTGAACACGATTCCGCTCATTCTCTACGCGGGCATTTTCTCGTCGGTGCTGCTGTCGTACCTGTGGATTGAAGGCGTGCACCGGCTTGGCCCCAACCGTTGCAGCATCTTCATCAACCTGCTGCCGCTGTTCACGGCGCTGGCGGCCTTCCTGATGCTGCGCGAGCAACTGCACGGCTATCACTTGCTGGGCGGCGCGGTGACCTTGGCGGGCGTGCTGTTGGCGCAGACGGTGCAACGTCCGCTGTTCGGCCGCCCGCCGGCCACGACGCTGGCCAGTGGCAAGGTGTAGGCGGAGGCGGTTCGATAGCCGCGGCTGAACCACGGGGCGTCCCGCTTCACGGGCGTCCCGCTGCACGGGCGTCTCGCTTCGCCTGGCGACCCGATTAGCCGGGCGACCCATTCACGGGCGTTCAATACGGACGCCCGCCAGCCCGCCATAGTGGTGCTCTCTAGCGGGAGCACCCATGAGCATTTTTCAAAGAACCACCATCGCGCTGGCGCGCAGCCCCCTGATGGGCCGCACGATGCGGGCGATGGCGGCCCGGACGTCACTGGCGCGCCGCTTTGTTGGCGGCGCGGACGTCGATGCGGCCGTCCAGACCGCCTTGCGGCTGCGCGACGCGCACGGCATCCGCGCATCACTCTTCTATCTGGGTGAGTACGTGGCCGAGCCGGTCGCGATCGAGCACAACGTGTCGCAAGCCATCGAAGCGTGCCACGCATTGGGCGCGGCGGGCCTGGATGTGCATGTCTCCATCGACCCCACCGCCATCGGCTTCATGGCAAGCGACGCACTGGGCACGGAAAACGCCCGGCGTATTGGGGCGGCGGCTAGTGCAGCGGCTGGGGCGACAGCTGACTCGGCCGCTCCCCACATCGGCGGCGCCGCCCGCAATTGGGTTGTGCTGGACATGGAAGACTCGGGCATCCGCGACCGCACCTGCGCGCTGCATCGCGACTTGCTGCAAGCCGGGCTACCCGCCGGGCTGACCTTGCAGGCGCGCCGCCGCCGCACGCCGGAAGACCTGGCCTGGGCGATCCGGCAACGCACGTCGCTGCGTCTGGTCAAAGGGGCATTCCCCGAGCGCGCGCTTGACCACGCGGGCCGCGCGCGCATCGATCAGGCCTATCTGGATGCGGCCAGCATCATGTTGTCGCGCGAGGCCCGCGAGTCCGGTTTCTACCCCGTCTTCGGCACGCATGACGACCGCTTGGCCGGCGCCATCATGACGCTGGCGCGCGAGCGCGGATGGCCGCCGGACGCGTTCGAATTCGAGATGCTTTACGGCGTGCGCCCCGACTGGCAACTGGCCCTGCGCGGCTTGGGCTATAACGTCAGGGTCTATCTTCCTTTCGGCGCCGATTGGTGGCCCTACGCCATCCGCCGGGTGGGAGAAAATCCTCGTAACGCGTGGCTGCTGGCCCGGTCGCTGACCTCCGACGGGCACTACTTCGGCTAGCCCCAAGATGGCGGTTTCATGGCGGTTTCCCAACACATCTGGCATTGCGGCGCGGGCCTGCCCGGCGACGTGCTGATCGCCGATCTGCGCGCGTATCGCTACGCGCCCCATTTTCACGACGCCTGGTCCATCGGCGCCATCGAACAAGGGCGCTGCTCCTTCACCGTGCATGGGCAAGCCCATGTGGCCGGCGAGGGCGATCTGGTGGTGATTGCGCCCGGCCAGGTCCACACCGGCGGCACGTCGGCCGCGCCGCTGGCGTATCGCATGGCGTATATCGACGCGGCCTGGTTCAACGACCATGCGCGCGCCCTGTTCGAAAGCGATGCGCAACTGCCCGGGCCGGTGATCAGCGCGCCCGCTTTGTGCACGCAGTGGCTGGCGGCGTTGGCGCCGGATGCCATGGCCGGGGCGGAGCGGGGCAAACAGCTATCCGCTGCCTTGTTCAGCTTGTTGGCGGCCCATGCCCATTGCGCCGACACCGCTTCCACGGATGCCCCCGACGTTTGCGAGCTGCTGCGCGCGCGCATGGCCGCCGATCCCGCTTGCGCGCCAGACTTGGAAGCCTTGGCGCGCGCGCAGCACCGCCATCGCACCACGCTCGTCAAACAGTTCGCGCGCCGCTATGGCCTGCCGCCACAGGCATGGCTGCGCAATTGGCGGGTGGCGCGCGCCCGCGTGTTGCTACGCGATGGCTTGCCGCTGGCGCAGGCGGCGCACGCGGTGGGTTTCGCGGATCAAGCGCACTTGACCCGCGTCTTCAAGCAGGTTTACGGCAGCACGCCCGGCGTGTTGCTGCGCGCGGGCGCGGCCGCTTCCCAGACGTTGTGAGGGCGGGGCGTTTCAACGCGGTAGTCTGAATACTTCCGTTCAAAGAACGACGCGCCCAATTGCTCGGCCGCCAGCAGCGGCTGGCGCGGGTCGGCCGCAATTTCACCCCGGTGGTTGCCCGCGCCATGCACGTAGCCAACAAAATCCGAATGCGTGTAGCGCGAAAATTCCTGCAACTGATGCACGATGCCCAGCGCCGCGCCGGGGTAGGTTTCCTCGGACGCCACCGCCAGCCCCAGCCGCTTGCCCGTCATGCGGGCCTTGACCCGTTCCGGCTCGGGCCCCGCGCCCGCGTAGTGGCTGAACGAGCGGTCAAAGAACGCCTTGGTCTGCGCCGACATCCCGTACCAGTAGATTGGCGTGCAGAACAACACGCCGTCGGCGGGCAGAAAATGTTCCAGGAATAGCTCGTCGTAGCGGTCGGCGGGCACGGGCCGGTGGCGCAGGTCGGGCAGGAAGCCCTGGATGTAGTCGTCCAGGAACAACAGGCTGGCGGGCGTGCCGGCCGCCTCGGCGCCGCGTTGCGCAGCGGCGCCCAATGCGGCGCTGTTGCCGTCTTTCCGGGGGCTGCCCACCAGGACGAGCAGGCGCTTTGATTGATGATGTGAATTCATGTCGGGGTCCTTGGTTTCGTAAGGCGCGCCGCGAAAGGGGCGGGATGCCTTGGTGTCGATGAATCAATATCGATGCCCCAATGTAGAAAACCCGGCTCGCCGCGACAAATGACGATTCCTTGATTAAGATGAATTCACTTCATCTATATAAGCCGCCTCATGTTCGCCTCATTGCCCGTGACCGCCTTGCGCGCTTTTGAAGCAGCCGCCCGGCTGCGCAGCTTCAAGCTGGCGGCGGCTGAGCTGTCGGTCACGCCCACGGCGGTATCGCATCAGATCAAGGCGTTGGAGCGCCAGGCGGGATGTGCGCTGTTTGACCGCGTGCCGCGCGGCGTGCGGCTGACGGACAAGGGCGCGCGCCTGTTTGTCAGCGTGCATGGCGGCTTGCTGGACATTGCGCAGACGCTGGACGCGCTACGGCCCGCGCCGGCATCGGGGGCGTTGACGGTATCCACCACGCATTCGTTTGCAGCCTTGTGGCTGGTGCCCAGGCTTGGCCGCTTCTATCAGGCCTTTCCGCAGTACCAGCTGAATCTGAATGCCAGCGCCGAGCCGGTGGATCTGCTGCAAGACGCCAGCGTGGACGTCGCGGTGCGTTACAGCCCGCATAGCTACCCGGCGTTGCACACTGCCTGTGTATTGCAGGAATGGTTTGGCGTCTACGGCGCGCCCGCGTTGCTTGCCCAGATGGGCAAGCGCAGCGCAAATCGCGCACCCGCGTTGGTGACCGTGCGCTGGCGTGATTCCGAGCTGTACGAACAGGGCTGGCAGGCATGGTGCGGTGCAGCCGGCTTGCCCGCCTGGCGCAAGCCGTCGGCCGTGCATGCCTATGCGGAAGAGCACTACGCGTTGCAGGCGGCCATTGCCGGGCAGGGGTTGGTGCTGGCCAGTTCCGTGATGGTGTCTGACAGCGTGGGCGCGGGCACCTTGGCCGCCGTGCGGCCAGACGTGCGCGTGCCGGGTTCGGCGTACACGGCGCTGTGCGCGCCGGGCCGCGAACGCCATCCGCCGGTCAAGGCGTTTCTGGGCTGGCTGAACCAGGAATTTCAGGCGTAACGCGCGATCGGGCAGGCGCGGCTGGCCGGGGCAGCAAGGGCAACGCGGCCAGCATGCACAGGCCAGCCACCGCCCAAACCAAGGGCCACGAACTTGCCGCAACGCCATGCGCAATGGCAAGCGGCGTCAGGAACAAACCCAGGTAGACGCAGGTGTTGGCCAGCCCCAATGCGGTGCCTGCGCGTTTGGCGCCCGCCAGCGTTGCCAGTTCCGTGTACGCCACCCCATGCCAGGCCGACGCGCAGATGCCCGCCACCGCCAGCAGGCACGCCACTGCCGTTACGGCCAACGGCGCCGATGCCGTGTCGTTGATGGCCCAGGCCAACGCGCCCAGCGCGGCAAACAATACAAAGCTCAACTGCACGCATCGGCGGAGAAAGGCGCGCCGGTTGCCACGGCGGTCGGTCCACCGGCCCGCGGCAATGCGCGCCACCATTGCACCTAGTTGGACGGCCACCATCACCGCCGTCAATGTGCCGATGCCGGCGTGGCTGAAGTCGTGGAGGAAGACGGTGGCGAAGGTCAGCACGGCAAATTGCGGGCAGCACATCACTCCGATGGCGACGGCCGCCCGCCAGACGCGAGCATCGCGTAACGGCGAGGCAGGGGCGGGGCCTGCATCGCGTGCTGACGTAGCGGTGGCCGGGTCCACATCGCGTACTGCCGTAGAGGTGGCCGGGTCCACATCGCGTACTGCCGTGGAGGTGGCGGGGGCCACATCGCGTGCTGCCGTGGAGGTGGCGCGGGTCACACAGCGTAGCGGCGTGGCGGTGGGCGAGCCGCCGTCAGAGGGCGCCACGCTGCCCCGCCTGACGGGTTCGCGCAGCCAGCAGACCGCAAGCAGCGCGGCCGTGGCGCACATCCCGGCCAGCACGCCATACACCGCCGCGAAGCCGGCGTGCGCCGCCAGCCACGGCAGCAACAACGCGCCCAGGCCGCCGCCCAACGGCACGGCGGTTTGCCGGATGCTCATCGCCAGGCCGCGTTCGCCTTCGTCGAACCAAGCCATCACCGCGCGGCCACTGGCGCCGTTGACGCTGCCGCCCAGCATGCCCACCAGCAACAGGCCCAGCGCCAGCAGCCACAAGCCAGGCACGTCGGCGCCGGCCGGGGCGGCGTATAGACTCATCCAGGCCAACGCCGCAGCGGTGGCGCCCAGGCCGGTCAGCAGCACCGGGCGGTCGCCCCAGCGGTCGGTCAGCAATCCCCATGGCAGTTCGAATAGCGCCACGCCCAGCCCCATCAAGCCCAATGCCAAGCCCAGTTGATCGTTGTCCAGCCGGTAGCCGGCACGCATGAACACGGCGGTGGTCGGCAAGCCTGCGGCGGCGGCGGAAAAGGCGGCGTTGGCGGCCACGCCCACGGCCAGCACTTTCCAGCGGTGGGCGGGGCGTTCGGCGGGGTCAAGAGTGACAGGCATGCAAGGCTCCAGCAGACAAATCAAAAAAAGACCTGGCCAGTCTGCGCCTCTGCTATCGTTCTGAAAATCAGGAAATATTGATTCAATAGTTTTGAAAATCAGGATTATTCATTGAGGACAACCATGCGGCAGATCACTTTCGACCTGGACGTGTTGCGCAGCTTCGTCGCAGGCGTGGACCTGGGCAGCTTCGGCCGGGCGGCGGATCGGCTGGGCCGGTCTACATCAGCGGTCAGCGCCCAGATGAAGAAGCTGGAAGAACAGGCCGGCGTGCCGCTGCTGCGCAAAGAAGGGCGAGGCCTGGCGTTGACCGACGCCGGTGAAACGATGCTGGCGTATGCGCGCCGGTTGCTGGACTTGAACGATCAGGCGGCGCGCGCCGTGCGCGGGGTCGAGCTGCAAGGCATCGTGCGCCTGGGCTTGCAGGAAGACTTCGGCGAAATGCTGTTGCCCCAGGTGTTGGGGCAATTTGCGCGGGCGCATCCAAAAGTCAGGATCGAAGCGCGGGTCGCGCGCAACACCGACTTGCTGGAACGCATTGCGCTAGGCCAGTTGGATCTGGCGCTGGCGTGGGATCACGACGCGCGGGTGCCGCATGCGCAGCATTTGCTGGACTTGCCGATGCGCTGGATCGGCCCCGCACAACCCGTGTCCGCGCCGCTGCGGGACGACGCAGGCGAGGTGCCGCTGGTGGCCTTCGAGGCGCCTTGCCTGTTCCGCAACTGCGCGACGGGCGCGCTGGACCGCGCCAATCAGCCGTGGCGCGCGGTCTACACCAGCCCCAGTCTGGCGGGGTTGTGGGCGGCGGTGGCGGCGGGCCTGGGGGTAACGGTGCGCACCCCGCTTGGGTTGCCCGCATCGGTGCGCGCCTTGGCCCCGGGCGAGCACGATTTGCCGGCGCTGCCATCTATAGCGCTATCGCTGTATCGCAGCCAGGCGCAGCCCGATTCCGTTGCGGCCGCGTTAGGCAATATCGTTCGCCAGTGCATCCAGGACAGCGCCGCCCGCCTGTAGGCCGCGCAAGACCGAGACCCCACCATGAATCAATTCCATGAAATGACCGTGTTCCTGGCCGTGGCCGACGCGCAAAGCTTCGCCGCCGCCGCCCGGCGTCTGGCCATGTCGGCGCCGACGGTGACGCGCAGCGTGGCGGCGCTTGAACGGCGGCTGGGCGCGTTGCTGCTGGTGCGCACCACGCGCAGCTTGCGTCTGACCGAAGCGGGCCAACGCTATGCCGCCGACTGCCGCCGCATTCTGGACGAGGTCGAGCAAGCCGACGACGCCGCCGCCGGCGTGATGGCCGCCCCGCGGGGCGCGCTGCACATCACCGCGCCCGCGCTCTTCGGCGAGCTTCACGTGATGCCGGCGGTGCTGGGCTATTTGCGCGCGCATCGCGAAGTGTCGGTGCGCACCTTGCTGGTGGACCGCGTGGTGAATTTGATGGACGAGGGCGTGGACGTGGCCGTGCGCATCGGCCCCTTGCCGGATTCGTCATTGACGGCGGTGCCGGTGGGGCAGGTGCGCCGCGTGGTGTGCGCCTCGCCCGCCTTCCTGCGCGAACACGGGGTGCCGGAAGATCTGGAAGCGTTGCAACGGCGCTGCACGATCACCGCCGCCATGGAAGGGCGCAGCGCGCAATGGCGCTTCATGCAAGACGGCGAACTGCACCGCCTGAGCATGGAGTCGCAGCTGACGGTCACGTCGTTTCAGGCCGCTGTGCTGGCCGCGTGCGAAGGGTGGGGGCTGACGCAGGTGGTGTCGTATCAAGTGGCCCGCCACCTGCAAAGCGGCGCCTTGCAGGTGGTGCTGCGCGAATTCGAAGCGCCGCCCATGCCGGTGCATGTGGTGTATCCCGAGGGCAGGCGCAGCTCGGCCAAGGTGCGCAGCTTTGTGGAATTCTGCGTTGAAGCCTTGCGCCGGGATCTGGCGGCGCTGCCGGTATAGGAGCCGCGCGTCCGGCGTTCTTTCAGTTTCTGTAATAGTGTCTTGCCGCCGCTGGCGGTTCACGGCAGGCGCGCATCGGCTCAAGATGCAGACATCGCTTATCCATTTGGAAACTACGCCATGTCTGCCGCTCCGTTGACCTTCTACAGCTTCCCCTTGTCTGGCCACGCGCACCGCGTCGCGCTGATGTTGTCTTTGCTTGACGTGCCGCATCGTTGCGTTGACGTCAATTTGCGCCAGGCCGAACAGAAGCGTCCCGAATTCCTGGCGCTGAACGCCTTCGGCCAGGTGCCGGTGATTGACGACAACGGCACCGTAGTGGCGGATTCCAATGCCATCCTGGTCTATCTGGCCAAGCGCTACGGGGGTGCTGCGTGGTTGCCCGAAGACGCCGTGGGTGCGGCTGCGGTGCAGCGCTGGTTGTCAGTAGCGGCCGGCCCCTTGGCCAACGGCCCCGCTTCGGCCCGCCTCGTGACCGTGTTCGGCGCGGCGTTCGATATCGACGCCACGCTGGCGCGCGCGCATGCCTTGCTGGCGGTGATGGATAGCGAACTCAGCCGCCGCGACTTCCTGGCGGGCGACACCCCGACCATCGCGGACGTGGCCTGCTACACCTATGTGTCGCATGCGCCCGAAGGCAATGTGGCGCTGACGGGGTATCCGAACATCCAGCAGTGGCTTGCCCGCATCGAGTCCCTGCCGCGCTTCGTGCCGATGGCGCGCACGGCGGCCGGCTTGCAAGCGGCTTGAATGGCTTAACGGCTTGAACGGCTTAATGGCTTGACCGCCTTAACGCCTTAACGGCTTAACGGTTCGAGCGGCTTGAACGGAATGTACCCCGGCCCCCGCGCCGGCAAGGAGCGCATCATGATCCCCGCTGATTCCCTACCCGAAGCCTCGCCCTGGCATGCCGGCGAACGCGCGCTGCATGCGCACGTCGGTATGGCCGAACGCATGGCGCAGATCGGCCCCAAGCTGCTGCGCGACTACATGCCGGACCAGCACCGCATGTTCTTCGCGCAACTGCCTTTTCTGGTGATGGGAACGGTGGACGAGCAGGGCGACCCCTGGGCGGGCGTGCTGGAAGGCCAGCCGGGGTTTGCGATGTCGCCGGACCCCCACCTGCTGCGCGTGGCGGCCGTGCCGGATGCCGACGACCCGCTGCGCGCGGGCCTGGCCGATGGCAAGTCGGTTGGCCTGCTGGGCATAGAACTGCATACGCGCCGGCGCAATCGCATGAATGGCCGGATCGCAGCCTGGGACGGCAAGCGTTTCGACGTGGCGGTGGCGCAGTCCTTCGGCAATTGCCCGCAGTACATCCAGTCGCGCGAGTTTTATTTTTCGCGCTCGCCCGCATTGCGATTCGCCGCCCCGCCGCAAGAAAAATCGCAGCTGGACGACGCCGCCCGCGCGCTGATCCAGGCGTCCGACACGTTCTTCGTGGCGACCTATGTTGACGACGCGAAGGGCGGCCGCTCGGTCGATGTGTCGCACCGGGGCGGCAAGCCGGGCTTCGTGCGCGTAGACGGCAACGTGCTGACCATTCCCGATTTTTCAGGCAACCGGTTCTTCAACACGCTGGGCAACATCGTGGCGAACCCGCGCGCGGGACTCGTCTTCATCGACTTTGAACGCGGTGATGTCTTGCAGGTGTCAGGCCAGGCGGAAGTGGTGCTGGACAGCCCCGAGATCGACACCTTCGCCGGCGCGGAACGGCTCTGGCGTGTGGACGTGCGCCGCGTGGTCCGGCGGCCCGGCGCGTTGGCGCTGCGGTGGAAATTCGATGCTTATTCGCCGACGTCGCTGGGGACGGGGGCGTGGCCGCCAGCGGCCTAAGCCACCTAAGCCACCTACGCTGCCTGCGCTGTCTTCTGCACCAGCGTGTCGTCCGGCTCCAGCAAGCGTCCGTCTTGCGCGCGGATTTCCAGGCGGCGTACCGGCTGGCCGCGCTTGCGGTCGATCAGGGTGGAATGGGCTTCGGACGGGCCGTAGTAATGGTCTTCGCCCCATTGGCGCAAGCCCACGATGACGGGGAAGAGCGCGCGGCCTTTGTCCGTGAGCACGTATTCCTGATAGGCGCTGCCGTCCGACGCGGGAGCCACGGCAAGGATGCCGTGGGCGACCAGGGTGCGCAGCCGGTCGCTCAGGATGTTCTTGGCCACGCCCAGGCTTTTCTGGAATTCGCCAAAGCGCCGCAATCCATCAAACGCATCGCGCACGATCAACAGCGACCACCAGTCGCCGATCGCGTCTAAGGAACGCGCCACTGGACAGGCGGCGCCTTCAAGGCTGGTGCGTTTGACCATGTCGAACCCTTAAGCAAGTAGAAGACGGGGGACTGCGCATCGGACTTAACGGTTGCATTATAAAACCTTAAGATCTAGCATTCTGGTTTCGTAATAAAACCATAATAGGAAACCTGATGCTKCCCCAATCTGACCCCGCAAGAGGGGAACCCGAGGTTCGCCTGCCCACGTCGACGGTGTTGCTGCTGGCTGTGGCTTGCGCGTTGAGCGTGGCCAACGTCTATTACGCGCAACCCTTGCTGGATGCGATCGGGCGCGAGTTCGCGCTGGACGACGCCGCGGTGGGCGTCGTTGTCACCGCCACGCAATTGGGCTGCGCACTGGCCTTGCTGTTCGTCGTGCCGCTGGGTGATTTGCTGGACCGGCGCCGCTTGATGATCGGGCAATTGGGCTTGCTGGTGCTGGCGTTGATGGCGGTGGCGCTGTCGTCCAACACGCCCTGGCTGCTGACCGGCATGGTGGCGCTGGGATTGCTGGGAACGGCGATGACGCAGGGCTTGCTGGCGCTGTCTGCCGCGTTGGCCGCGCCGGGGGAGCGCGGGCGTGTCGTGGGCGCGGCGCAGGGCGGGGTGGTGATTGGTTTGCTGCTGGCGCGCACGGTGGCGGGCGTGGTGGCGGATGCCGCGGGATGGCGTGCGGTGTATGTCGTGTCAGCGATAGTGGCCGCCGTGCTGGCGATGGTGCTGATGCGCCGCTTGCCGCAACGCCGTTTGCCCACGGCGAACCTGTCGTACTGGGCGCTGCTGCGTTCGCTGTACACGTTGCTGGCCACCGAACCGGTGCTGCGCGTGCGCGGCATGATCGCCTTGCTGATGTTTGCGGCTATCAGCGCATTCTGGACGGCGCTGGTGTTGCCGCTGAGCGCGCCGCCGCATGGCTTGTCGCACACGGCGATTGGCGCGTTTGGGCTGGTCGGCGTGTTGGGCGTGTTGATGGCGGCGCGGGCCGGGCGCTGGGCTGACAGTGGGTTCGCGCAGCGCACCACGGGCGCGGGCTTGCTGCTGTTATGCCTGGCGTGGGCGCCCATTGCGTTGCTGGACCACAGCCTGTGGGCGCTGGCGCTGGGCGTGCTGATTCTGGACGTGGCGCTGCAAGCGCTGCACGTGACCAATCAGACGATGATCTTCAGCATCAGCGCGCAGGCGCACAGCCGCCTGGTCGGCGCCTACATGATGTTCTACGCCGTGGGCAGCGGGCTGGGCGGCATTGCCTCCACGGCGGTGTATGCACGAGCGGGCTGGCTGGGGGTGAGTGCGCTGGGCGCGGGCATCAGCGTGGTGGCGTTGCTGTTTTGGGTGGCGACCTTGCCGCGCAAGGTATCGCAGCCGCTGCGGTGCTGAATCAAGCCCGTGATTTCAAGCCCGCATATACGCCCAGCCGTCCGCCTGACGCTGCGCAATATGCAGCACCGCGGCAGGCGCCGTTTGCACGTGGGCTGGCGCGGTGGCGCCCGTCGCGGTCAGCGTGTTCTGGCACAGCACCAGATGTTCGTCCGTGGGATGCGGTTCGGCCAGCGCGGCGGCCACGGCGCCGGCGTTGGCCACGATCTCCACCCGGGCTTGCGGGTCGGCCTTCTTCAGGTTCGCGGCGTTGCGGCGGGCGCGGTCCAGCGAGGCGGGAGTGGGGGCGTGTATCAGCAGTTGAATCATGTCAGTGGTGTTCCAGCGTGTGGGCGATGGCCGCCACCTGTGCGGCGAAGGCCGCCGCGCCACGGTCGCGGGGGCGCGGCAGGCCGATATCGTAACTGCCCACGATATTGGCGGGGTGCCCGCCCAGCACCACGACCTTGTCGGCCAGGAACACCGCTTCTTCGATGTCGTGCGTCACGAACAGCACCGCCGCGCCAGAAGCCTGCCAGACGCGGATCAGCTCTTGTTGCAGGTTGCGGCGCGTGATGGCGTCAACCGCGCTGAAGGGTTCGTCCATCAACAGCAGGTCGGGCTTGACCGCCAGCGCGCGCGCAATGCCCACCCGCTGCGCCTGGCCGCCCGACAGCTGATGCGGCCAGCGCCGGCCGTAGTCGGCCATGTCGGTCAGTTGCAGCGCCGAGGCGATGCGTTGCGATTTTTCTTCGCGGTCCAGCCCCAGGCCTTCCAGCCCATAGCCCACATTGCCGCCCACCGTGCGCCACGGCATCAGGCGGCTGTCTTGAAACACCACGGCGCGTGTGCGGCGGCCCGGGCGCGGCTGCGCCTGGAACTGGACGTCGCCGGAGGTCGGCTCGGTCAGCCCGGCGGCGGCGCGCAGCAAGGTGGACTTGCCCACACCCGAGCCGCCCACCACCGCAACAAAGCTGCCCGCTTCAATCTGCAACGACAAGCCCTGGATGACCGGCGCGGCCGCGCCCGGATGCTGATAAGACAGCTTCGAAAACTCAATTACGGACGCCATTGCAGCACCTTGCTTTCGACGGCGGAGAACGCCAGGTCGCAGATTGTGTAGACCAGCGAAATGATCAGCATGTAGACGACGACGGCGTCGTAAGCGCCGACGCCCGCCGCAGCGTTCATCTCTTGGCCCATGCCCGGCACGCCCAGCAGTTCGGCCGCGATCAAGGTCATCCAGGCCTGGCCAATGCCGGTGCGCACGCCCGACAAGGCGCCGGGCGCGATGGCGGGCAGCGTCACGGAAAACGCGCGCGCCAGATAGCCGCCGTGGCCAAACGCGCGGGCCAGTTCGTAATAGCGAGGGTCTACGTTGCGCACGGCGCTGTAGGTGGCGAAGTAGTTCACCCAGAACACGCCGATAGCGATGACGAAGGCCGCGCCCGCGTGGCTGACCTTGAACCAGGCAATGGCGAATACCACCCAGGCCAGCGGCGGAATCGGGCGCAGGATGCGGGCCAGATACGCCTGCATCAGATCAAAGCGCGGCAGCGTCGCGGCGGCCAGCCCCACGCCGAAGCCCAGCGCAGTGCCCAGCGCCAGCCCCCAGAAATAGTGCACCAGGCTGGACCCGATGGCGGGCAGTAAACGGCCCGATTGCCATTCCTGCGCCAAGGTGCCGGGCAGCGCGAACGGATCGGGCAGGGTGCCGCGCGGCGCCCATTCCCAGATCAGCGCGGCTTTCCAGATGCCTATGAAAATGATCAGCCCCGCAATGCCATAGGCCGCCCGGCGCGCGGCGGCCAGCCAGGGCGGCGGGCCGTTGCGGGGCGATGACTGCGGGGCTGTCCGCAGGGATGATGACCCCGGCGCGGCGGTCACGTGCGCGCCCTGGCTCATGGCTTGGCGGCCTTGTCGTAGTAGCGGGTGTCGAACAATTGCTTCACATCCACGGGCGGCGCTTCCACCGTGCCAAGCGTGGCCTGGAACGTTTGCAGCTCGGCCGTCGCATTGACGATGGCGTGCGGGTTGGCCTCGAATTGGTCGTGCGAGCTGCGGATGGCTTTCTCGACCAGCGCGCGGTCCAGGCGGCCGCCACCCACGTATTTCTGTACGTAGCCTGCGGCCTTGGCCGGGTCGTTCTTCAACAGCGCCGTGGCCGCCAGATGCGCGTTCACCAGTTGCTGCACGGTGTCGGGATGGTCGGCGATGAGCTTTTCACGCACCAGCAGCACAGCGCCCGGCTGCTTGGGAAACAGCTCGGACCCCCGTGCCACCACGCGCGATTCCGGGGCGCGGGTCAGCACGGTGGTGACGGTGGGTTCCAGGATGGCCGCGCCATCAATGGCGCCCGTCAGCAGCGATTGCTGAATCTGGGCTTCGCCTTGATAGATGAGTTCGACGCTGGCCGGGTCAGCCTTGATCTGATTGCGTAGCCAATATTGCAACGCGGCTTCCGGCACGGCGCCCTTGGGATAGCTGGCGATGACGGGCTTGCGGCCGTGATCCTTGGCGAAGCGGGCGAAGGCGGTGGCCGGGTCGCCCGACGCGAAGTAGGGCGCCAACGGGCCCAGCGCCACCACGTTGACCTGTTCAACGATGTTCGACGCCACGACCTTGATCGGCGCGCCCTTGGCGCGCGCCACCAGCGCCGGCCCAATGCCCACGTAGGCGGCGTCCAACTGGCCGGCGATCAGCGCTTGCGTCAGCGCCGGGCCGCTCTGGAATTGCACCAGCTTGGGCGCGGGGGCGCCCTTGGCTTGCAGCGTGCCTTCTTCCAGTCCGACGAACAATTGCGCGTCGGGCAAGATCGGCAGATAGCCGATTTCCAGGACGGGCGGGGCGGACAGGGCGGGGGCAGTGGCGGCAGCGGAAAGCAGGGTGGCAATCAAGAGCTTGCGGAACATGGGGAATCCTGTGAATCGCGCCTTGATACGGCTGGCGCTTTGCCTACGGGCAAAGGGTTTTCCGGTGTCCGTTTAATGATTTTAAATATGTTTATTCTCGTTCTTTATTCTTTATGGTTATATGCTTAATGACGGGGCCAGAGCGCATTCTGACCGCCCGCGCATGCAAAGAGACCGCCCTGAAGGCGGTCTCTTTGGGTAGCACACGCTGTCACGCTGGCTATTGCGCTCGTTGTCGCACGAGGGGCAAGCCAAGTGCCCAGCTGCCGCGCTCGTTATCCTTCCGGGCGCGAACCCCGTGCCGAGCCGGTCGCTTGCTGGCTTAAGGCTGGACCTCGTAATCCTTCGAACCCAGCACCACCGCTGCCAAGCCCGGCGCCTGCGTCAGCTTGTGCAAGGCGTAGCACTGCACGGTGGCGATCTTGGCGTCGTGGAACGCCGGGTCTTCCTGGCGATGGTCCAGGCTCGCGAGCAACGCGCGCGCCATCTGCCAACCGGCCAGCGTCGTGCCCGCCAGCAGCAGATACGGCACGGCCGAACCGAAGACGGCGTTGGGCGCGCCGGCCGCGTTGGCCAGCACGAAGTCCACCACATTCGCCAACGCCATCCGTGCCTGGCGCAGCGGCTTCAGCACCAGAGCAGCGGCCGGTTCGCTGCGCGATTCCAGCTCCTTTTCCGTTTGCTGGATGCCGGCGAGCAAGGCTTGCGCCACCGCGCCGCCATCGCGCAAGGTCTTGCGGCCGACCAGGTCATTCGCCTGGATGGCGGTGGTGCCTTCATAGATGGTCAGGATGCGGGCGTCGCGGTAGTACTGCGCGGCGCCGGTTTCCTCGATGAAGCCCATGCCGCCGTGCACCTGCACGCCCAGGCTGGCGACGTCGATCGACATTTCGGTGCACCAGCCTTTCACGATGGGCACCAGAAATTCCTGGATGGCCAACTGGTGTTTGCGTTCGGTGGCGTCGGGGCTGGCGTGCGCCAGATCGGCATGGCCGGCGGTCACATAGGCCAGCGCGCGGCCCGCTTCGGTCAGGGCGCGCATCGTGCCCAGCATGCGGCGCACGTCGGGGTGCTGGATGATGGGCACTGCCTCGCGCGATGAGCCATCAACCGGGCGGCTCTGCACGCGTTCGGCGGCGTAGGCCAGCGCATGCTGGTACGCGCGGTCAGCGATGGCGATGCCCTGCACGCCCACCGCGTAGCGCGCGGCGTTCATCATGATGAACATGGCGTCCAGCCCGCGGTTTTCCTGGCCGACCAGATAGCCCAGCGCGCCGCCCGCATCGCCGAATTGCAGCGTGGCGGTGGGGCTGGCCTTGATGCCCAGCTTGTGCTCAATCGACACGCACTCGACGTCGTTGCGGGCGCCCAGCGAGCCGTCTTCGTTCACCAGGAACTTGGGCACCAGGAACAGCGAAATGCCCTTCACGCCTTCGGGCGCGTCGGGCAGCCGGGCCAGCACCAGGTGCAGGATGTTCTCGGTCAGATCGTGGTCGCCATAGGTGATGAAGATCTTGGTGCCGGACAGCCGGTACGTGCCATCGCCCACGGGCTGTGCGCGCGTGCGGATCATGGCCAGGTCGGAACCGGCCTGCGGCTCGGTCAGGTTCATGGTGCCCGTCCACTGGCCCGAAATCATGGGGCCGATGAAGCGCGATTTCAGTTCGGGCGAGCCGGCCGTCAGCAGGGCTTCGATGGCGCCGTTGGTCAGCAGCGGGCACAGCGCGAACGACAGATTGGCGGCGTTCAGCATTTCAGAGCAAGGCGAGCCGATCAGGCCGGGCAGGCCCTGGCCGCCGTACTCAACGGGATGCGACATGCCCTGCCAGCCGGCTTCGGTGTATTGGCGGAAAGCCTGCTTGAAGCCGGGCGAGGTCGTGACCTTGCCGTCGCGCCAGGCGCTGGGTTCGCGGTCGGCGGCGTGGTTCAGCGGCGCCAGCACATCGGCGGCGAAGTGGGCGGACTCTTCCAGCACAGCTTGGGCGGTGTCGGGCGTGGCCTCCTCGTAACCGGGCAGCGCGGCAACTTGCTGCAGGCCGGCCAGATGGTTCAACACGAACAACATGTCTTTCACGGGGGCTTGGTACGTCATGGCCTCGGAGCTCCTGATTGGGGGTGTTGGCGCCGGCGTTCAGACGGCTTTCTTGGGATTGGCCACCGCGGTGGCGTCGGGATTGGCGTTGGGCTTGGCGTCGGACTTCGCATCAGACTTTGCGCCAGGATTGGCCACATCAATGGCCTGGGTCGCGCCGACCGCGGCGCGCAGTTCAAACTTCTGAATCTTGCCGGTGGACGTCTTGGGCAGTTCGCCAAAGCGCACCGCGCGCGGGACCTTGAAGCCCGGCAGCAGCAGTTTGCAGTGCGCAATGATTTCTTCGGCGGTAGCCGTGAACCCGGGCTTCAGTTCGACGAAGGCGCACGGCGTTTCGCCCCACTTCGGGTCGGGCATGGCCACCACCGCCACGGCGGCAACGCAAGGGTGGCGGTACAACGCGTCTTCGACCTCGATGCTCGAGATGTTTTCACCGCCCGAAATAATGATGTCCTTGCTGCGGTCTTTGATGCGCACGTACCCGTCCGCCGTCATCACGCCCAGGTCACCCGTGTGGAACCAACCGCCCGCAAACGCATCGTCGGTGGCGCGGTCATTCTTCAGATAGCCCTTCATGCAGATGTTGCCGCGGAACATGACTTCGCCAACGGTCTGTTCGTCGGCGGGCACTTCTTCCATGGTCTCGGGGTTGCGCACCGACACGCCCGCCTGCAAGTGATAGCGCACGCCCTGGCGCGCGGTCAGCATTGCGCGGCGTTCGTCGTCCAGCGCGTCCCACGCTTCCTGGCGGGCGCAGACGGCGGCCGGGCCATAGACTTCCGTCAAGCCATAAACGTGCGTCAGCTCGAAGCCGATGTCGCGCATCTTTGCGATGACGGCCGGTGCGGGCGCGGCGCCCGCGACCATCGTGCGCACGGTATGCGTGATGCCGGCGCGCATCTCGGCGGGCGCATTCGCCAGCGCGCTTTGCACGATAGGCGCGCCGCAGTAATGCGTGACGCCTTCGGCACGGATCAGGTCGAACACGGTCTGGGGATCAAACTTGCGCAGGCACACGTTCACGCCCGCGCGGGCGGCCACTGTCCAGGGGAAGCACCAGCCATTGCAATGGAACATGGGCAGCGTCCACAGATAGACCGCGTGCTTGGGCATGTCCCATTCCAGGATGTTGCTGATGGCGTTCAGGTAGGCGCCGCGGTAGTGGTAGACCACGCCCTTCGGGTCGCCTGTGGTGCCTGACGTGTAGTTCAGCGCGATGGCGTCCCATTCATCAGCGGGCGGCTTCCAGTCGAAAGTGGCGGGCGCGTCGGCCAGGAAGGCTTCGTAGTCGGTCGCGCCAGGCAGGGTGGCGGGCGCGGATGCCAGGTCGTGCACGGACACGATCTTCAGATGCGGGAATTCGGCGCGGGCGCGCTGCGCGACGTCGCCGTATTCGGTGTCAACGATCAGCGCGCGGGCTTCGCCGTGGCCCAGCATGAACAGCACGCTGGGCGTATCGAGCCGGGTGTTCAAGGTGTTGAGCACAGCGCCCAGCATCGGCACGCCGAAGTGGGCCTCGACCATGGCGGGAATGTTGGGCAGCATGACGGCGACGGTATCGCCGCGCTTAATGCCGGCCTGCGCCAGCGCGTTAGCCAGCCGCTGGGCGCGTTCATAGGTCTGGCCCCAGGTGCGGCGCACGTTGCCATGCACCACGGCCAGGCGGTTGCCGTAGACCTCGGCGGCGCGCGCGATGAAATCCACGGGCGTCAAGGCTTCGTAGTTGGCGTCGCGGCGCGCCAGGCCCTGGTCGAACATGCTGCTCATGCGTTGTCTCCGAATGGAACGCACAAGGCGCCCCTTATTTATTTCGGGGAAAAGGTTGATCCCCGTCGCTTGCGTGAGCGTAGGGCCGGCCGGAAAATACTGTCTGTCGTCTGCATGACAGACCGCCGTCTGAGCCCGCAAACTTCCAGTTTTACACGGTTTCCACCCATGTCCGATGTTTTAAACCCTGTTTCCGCCACGGAGCTTGCCCGCCTGTTTCGGGCCTGTGCCTGGTTCGGCGCGCTGGACGCCCGCCACCAGAATCTGGTGCTGGCGACGGCGCGCGCCGAACACGTGGGAAGTGGCGCGTGGATCGCGCGGCGCAATGCGCCGTCTGATTACTGGCTGGGCGTGCACACGGGCTTGCTGAAGCTGGCGATCTACAACGAATCGGGACGCAGCTGCACATTTTCCGGCGTGCCGCCGGGCGGCTGGTTTGGCGAAGGCAGCGTCATCAAGCGCGAGCTGCGCAAGTACGACGTGGTGGCGATTCAGCCGTCGCTGGTGATGTCGGTGCCGGCCGCCACCTTTCACGCGTTGCTGGCGGCCAGCCTGCCGTTTTCGCACTTTGTCATTGGCCAATTGAATGACCGCATGGGCGAGTTCATTGCGTCCATCCAGAACCATCGGCTGTTGGATGCGGATGCGCGCGTGGCGCAATCGCTTGCGCAGTTGTTCAACCCGCAGCTGTATCCGTCCACGGACTTGACGCTGGCGATTTCGCAGGAAGAGCTCGGCTATCTGACCGGCCTGTCGCGCCAGCGGGTCAACCAGGCGTTGCAGCTGCTGGCTGACCTGGGCATCCTGGCGCTGGCGTACAACCAGATCAAGGTGATGGACCTGAGCCGGCTGCGCCAATACGGCCTGGACCAGATTTAGCCGCAGTCAGCGAAGGAGTGAGCGCCGGGCAACGCCGAGTTGATGGCCGCCGTGAGCGCCGCGCGCGCCAGCAGCCGGGTGGAATCCAGCGTGGGCAGCACCGAATTCGTGTCGTTCAACACCAGCGGTAGTTCCGTGCAGCCCAGCACCACCGCATCGCAACCGGCATCGCGCAAGTGTTCGATGATGGTTTGCAGCCGCGCCACCGACTCCGGCTTGAACTCGCCATAGACCAGTTCGTCCATGATGATGCGGCCCATCGCGATGCGGTCGTCTTCCGAAGGCCGCACAGCCTCCAGCCCCACCGCGCCCAGTTTTTCCGGGTAGACCTCGCTATCCACCAGCCAGCGCGTGCCCAGAATGCCGATGCGCCGAAACCCGCGCGCCACGGCGTCGGCGGCCACCGCTTCGGCGATGTGCAGCCAGGGCAGCGGCGACGCCGGCTGCACATGGCCCAGCGCCTGATGGATGGTGTTGTCGGGGCAAATCAGGAAGTCGGCGCCGGCACGCGCCAGCTTTCCGGCAGACGACAGCATCAGTGCGCCCACGCCGGGCAGGTCGCCTTGATCCAGGCAGACCACGTAGTCGGCCAGTGAATGCGTGTGCAGTGAAATTTCCGGATGCGCGTGCGGCCCCATGCGCGCGGCGCCCTCCGCGCACAGCGTGCGATAACACAGCGCCGCGCCTTCGGCGGAGCAGGCGACGATGCCGATATGCAGCGGGCGGGCGTGGGAGGTCATTGCGAGAATTCCTGGTTCACATTGTGGGTGGTGCGCTTTTGGCCCGCACGTGGCGGGCGATGTGGCGAAAGCTCTCGGCCATGGCGGCTTGTTGCGCTTCGGGCAATTGCGACAGGAACAGCTCGTCGATGGCGGGGCCGTAAACCTTCCACATTTCGCGCCGCAGAGCCCGGCCCTTGGGCGTCAGCCGCGCATAGGTTGCGCGCCGGTCTTCATCGGAACGAAAGCGTTCGACCAGGCCAGCCGCTTCAATGCGGTCCATCAGACGCGTCAGGTTGTAGCGCGCGATCACCATGCGTTCGGCCATTTCGAACATGCGCGCCGTGCCATCGGGCGCGCGTTCCAGCGCCCACAGCGCGTCGTACCAGGCCAGCGGCGGCAGGTCGGCGGCCGACAGCCGCTTTTCAATTTCCTCGACGACCAGCGCATGCGCGGTCAGAAAGAGGCTCCACGCGTCAGGCTTGCCCGTGGCCATGCGATCCATTCCTTTTGATTCAGAGGTGCAGCGGCGATTGTAAGAGGCTGGCGTTCGGCCGTGCGCGCGGATTTGTCCTGAAGTAGTTGCACTTGCAATTGTTCAAGATCCTTTTTACGATTGCAATTGCACATGATGCAATTGCAATTCACGATGTGAAATGCGAGCGCCGTTGGACCTGATCCCGGCGCCGCCCACGCACCCGAAGGAGGACGCCCATGGATACCCCGCTCGACCCGATAGACGCTGACCCGATTGACGCCGACCCGATAGCCGCTGACCCGATTGACGCCGACCCGCAGGAAACTCAGGAATGGCTGGAAGCCATGCAGGCTGTGCTGGCGCATGAAGGCCTGCCGCGCACGCACTATCTGCTGGATCAACTGATCAATCAGGACCGCGCCGCCAACGGGCGCTATGCCGCGCCCGGCGTCACGCCCTACGTGAACTCCATTGCCCCGGCCGCGCAGGGCGCGTTCCCGGGTGACGTGGGCATCGAGCTGCGCCTGGACGCCTACCTGCGCTGGAACGCCATGGCCATGGTGCTGCGGGCCGGCAAGACCTCGGGCGTCGGCGGGCACATCGCCACCTACGCATCGGCCACCACGCTGTACGAAACCGGCTACCGCCATTTTTTCCGCGCCGCGACGCCGGAATTTCTGGGCGACATGCTCTATATCCAGGGCCATTCGGCGCCCGGCATCTATGCCCGCGCCTACCTGGAAGGCCGCATCTCGGAAGCCGAGCTTGACCGCTTCCGGCGCGAGATCGGCGGGGGCGGGCTGGCCTCGTATCCGCATCCGCGCACCATGCCGTCGTTCTGGCAGTTTCCGACGGTGTCGATGGGGCTGGGGCCGTTGATGGCGGCGTATCAGGCGCGCTACATGCGCTATCTGGAAGACCGCGAACTGATCCCTGCACAGGGCCGCAAGGTATGGGGCTTTCTGGGTGACGGTGAACAGGATCAGCCTGAAACGCTGGCGGCAGTGGCCATGGCTGGCCGCGAGAAGCTCGACAATCTGATCTTCGTCGTCAATTGCAACCTGCAACGGCTGGATGGGCCGGTGCGCGGCAACGCCAAGATCATCCAGGAACTGGAAAGCGTGTACCGCGGGGCGGGCTGGAACGTCATCAAGGTGATCTGGGGCGCGGGCTGGGATGCGTTGCTTGCCCAAGACCACGACGGCCGCTTGCGCCGCCGGATGATGCAGTGCGTGGACGGCGAATACCAGGTGTTCAAGGCACGCGGCGGCGCTTATGTGCGCGAGCATTTCTTTGGCGCCGACCCGGTGCTGCGCGAACGGGTGGCGCATCTGTCCGACGACGAGATCGGCGCGTTGAACCGCGGCGGCCACGACCCGGCCAAGGTTTACGCGGCCTATGCCTCGGCTGTGGCGCATCGTGGCCAGCCTACGGTCATTCTGGCCAAGACGGTCAAGGGCTACGGCATGGGCGCGGCGGGCGAGGCCGCCAATACCAACCACCAGCAAAAGAAAATGGCCGACCCGGCCGTACGCGCGTTTCGCGATCGCTTTTCGATTGCCGTGCCTGACGACCAACTGGAACAGATTCCTTACATCAAGCCTGCGCCGGGCAGCGCCGAACAGGCCTACTTCGATGCAGCCATCGCGCGGGCGGGCGGCCATTTGCCGCGCCGCGCGGCGGGCCCCGGCCCCTTGGTCACGCCGTCGCTGGACGCGTTTGCATCGCACCTGAAAGGCAGCGACGGCCGCGAGTTTTCAAGCACGATGGCGTTCGTGCGGGTTTTGGCGCAACTGCTCAAAGACCCCGTGATTGGCCAGCGCGTGGTGCCCATCGTGCCGGATGAGTCGCGCACGTTCGGCATGGACGGCATGTTCCGCCAGGTGGGTATTTATTCGCATGTGGGCCAGCTGTATACGCCGCAGGACGCGGACCAATTGAGCGTCTATCGTGAAGACCGCAAGGGGCAGATCCTGCAAGAAGGCATCAATGAATCCGGCGCGATGTCGTCATGGATTGCCGCCGCCACCGCGCACAGCACCCATGGCGTGGCCACGATTCCGTTCTACATCTTCTATTCGATGTTCGGTTTCCAGCGCGTGGGTGACCTGGCCTGGGCCGCAGGCGACATCCGCGCACGCGGGTTCCTGTTAGGCGCAACGTCGGGGCGGACCACGCTGGAAGGCGAAGGCTTGCAGCATGACGACGGCCACAGCCAGGTGCTGGCCTCGGTCATTCCGTCGTGCCGCGCGTATGACCCGGCCTACGCCTATGAAATTGCCGTGATCGTGCAGGACGGCATGCGCCGCATGTATCAGGAGCAGGAAGACGTCTTCTACTACCTGACGCTGATCAACGAAAAGACCGCGCACCCGCCCATGCCGGAAGGCGCGCAGGACGGCATCCTGCAAGGCATGTACCGTTTGCGCGAAGGCGCGCCGGGCCAGCTGCGGGTGCAACTGTTGGGCAGCGGCGCGATTCTGCGCGAGACCCTGGCCGCGGCCGATTTGCTGCAACAGGATTTTGGCGTGGCCGCCGACGTCTGGAGCGTGACCAGCTATTCGGAGCTGGGCCGTGACGGGCAGGAAGCCGAACGCTGGAACCGTCTGCATCCGCTGGAAGACGCGCGGCGCGGTTACGCCGAAACCGCGTTGTCAGCCAGCAGCGGGCCGGTGGTGGCCGCCACTGACTATATGAAGACGGTGCCTGAACAGATTCGCCCGTTCATGGCCGGGCGGCGGTATGTGACCTTGGGTACCGACGGTTTCGGCCGGTCAGACACGCGGCAGGCGCTGCGCGCGTTCTTCGAGGTAGACCGCCACCACATCGCACTGGCGGCCTTGAAGGCGCTGGCGGATGACGGCTTGATCGACCGGACTCGCGCCGCCGAAGCCATCACCCGTTACGGGATCGACCCTGAATCGGTGTCGGCGGCGCTGCCGTAACGACAGAGCAGTGCACTGCCGCCGTGCGGCGGTGCTGTGCGGTGCAGCAGTGCAGCAGTGCAGCCGTGCAGCAATGCAGCCGTGCAGCAATGCAGCAATGCAGCAATGCAGCAATGCAGCAATGCAGCAATGCAGCAATGCAGCGGTGCGCTGCCCGCCGTGCCGTCCGCGGTTCGCCTTCTACACCCGCCGCGCCAGCATCGCCCAGACGCCGGCGGCGGACAGCATGGCGCCGCCGCCCAGGTTGAAGCCACGCTGCGCGCGGGGCGACGACAGCAAGCGGCGGGCCGATCCGGCAAACACCGCATAGGCCGCGGCGTTGATCCCCGCGCAGGCGACAAACGTGGCCGACAGCATCCAGAGCTGGCGCGTCACGTCGCCTGCCGGGTCGATGAACTGCGGCAGGAAGGCCACGAAGAAAATCATGCCCTTGGGGTTCAGCGCCGTCACCAGATAAGTGTTGGCGAACAGCTTCCAGCGCGAGCCCACGGCTTCGGTCTTGGGCAGGGTGGCGGGGGCGACGCCCGCGCGCAGCAGCTTGAAGCCCAGGTACAGCAGATACAGACCGCCCACGGTTTTCACTACCGTGAACCAGAACGCGGACGCCGCCAGCAGTGCGCCCAGGCCCAGCAGCGACAGCACAAGTGCAGTGGAATCCCCCAGCGCCACGGCCAGCACCAGCGGCAGGCGGGCGCGTTTGCCATGGGTAATGGAATAGCTGATGACGGTAAGGATGGTGGGGCCAGGCAACATCACAAGCAGGKCCGACGCGCCTAAAAAGGCCAGCCAGGTTTCAAGCGACATGAGTGAAACGCTCCGGTGATTGGGGCGGCGTGATGCCACCGTGGCAACGACTGTAGGCCAATCGTCATACCTTGGGAATGCCCAGCGTGACCAATCCGCCACGCCGGGTAGTGTTAAATACGGTTTTCCCGGACAGTGAACGCGGGCCCGCAAGGCGCACGCGAAGGAAACAACATGGCATTCGATTTTGATCTGTTTGTAATCGGCGCGGGCTCGGGCGGCGTGCGCGCGGCCCGTTTTGCGGCAGGCTTTGGCGCCCGCGTGGCCGTGGCGGAAAGCCGCTACCTGGGCGGCACCTGCGTCAACGTGGGTTGCGTGCCCAAGAAGCTGCTGGTCTACGGCGCCCATTACAGCGAAGACTTCGAACAGGCCCACGGTTTTGGCTGGACGACGGGCAAGCCGTCGTTCGATTGGCCCACGCTGATTGCCAACAAGAATCGCGAAATCGATCGTCTTAACGGCATTTACCGCAACTTGCTGGTCAATAGCGGCGTGACGCTGCTGGAGGGCCACGCCCGCATCGTCGACCCGCACACGGTCGAGATCAATGGCCAACGCCACACGGCCGCCAACATCCTGGTGGCAACTGGCGGCTGGCCGCAGGTGCCCGATATTCCCGGCAAGGAACTTGCCATCACGTCCAACGAGGCCTTCTTCCTGAAGGCGCTCCCGCGCCGCGTGCTGGTGGTGGGCGGCGGCTACATCGCCGTGGAATTTTCTTCTATTTTCAATGGCTTGGGCGCGGAAGTCGTGCAGGCCTATCGCGGCCCGCTGTTCCTGCGCGGCTTTGATCAAGGCGTGCGCGAACACCTGCGCGACGAGCTCGTGAAGAAGGGCGTCGACTTGCGCTTTTCCACCGACGTGACGCGTATCGACAAGCAGGCCGATGGGTCGCTTGTGGCCACCTTGAAGGACGGCTCCGTCATCGAGACCGACTGCGTGTTCTACGCCACCGGCCGCCGTCCGATGCTGGACAACCTGGGCCTGGAGAACACCGGCGTCAAGCTGAAAGACGACGGCTTTATCGACGTGGATGACGAATACCGCACGGCCGAACCGTCCATTCTGGCCATTGGCGACGTCATCGGACGCGTGCCGCTGACGCCGGTTGCGCTGGCCGAAGGCATGGCGGTGGCCCGCCGTCTGTTCCGCCCCGAGGAATACCGCAAGGTCGACTACAAGCTGATCCCGACAGCCGTGTTCAGTCTGCCGAACATCGGCACGGTGGGCATGACAACCGAAGAAGCGCGCGAGGCCGGCTACGAGGTCAAGCTGTTCGAAAGCCGCTTCCGCCCCATGAAGCTAACGCTGACCGAATCGCAGGAAAAGACGCTGATGAAGCTGATCGTGGACGCCAAGACCGACCGCGTGTTGGGCGTGCACATGGTCGGCCCGGACGCAGGCGAGATCGTGCAGGGCATTGCCGTGGCGTTGAAGGCCGGCGCCACCAAGCAAGTGTTTGACGACACCATCGGCATTCACCCGACGGCCGCCGAAGAGTTCGTCACGCTGCGCACGCCGGTCGCGCAGTAAGTGGCGTAATCCGCCGCGCAGTAAGCGGCGCAATCAACCGTGCAGTAAGCGGCGCAATCAGCCGTGCAATAAAGCGGCGCCATCAACCGCAGCATCAACGGTGCAATCGCGGCGGCCACGATGGCCGCCGCTGTCACGAAAGCCGTTCAATCATCGCGCGCGCCGCTGCCGGCGCGCGTTCTTTTGCCCCATTGATGAAGAACGCGTACACGTCTTGCGGCCGCGCCGTGCCCGATGGCGGCTGGCCGATGCACGGCAAATCCGCCGGATCGGCCCCTCGCGCCCACGTGCGCAGGCGGTCGGCCCAGGCGTCCAGCACCTTGGGCGCGTAACCGGCCTTGAACGTGGTGCTGGCCCGCATCAGGCGCGCGTAGACGAAGTCGGCGGTGCGGTCGGCAATGGACGGAAAGTCTTCACTGTCGGTGTAAACCGTGGCCACGCGGTGTTTTCGCGCCAGCGCCAGATAGTCTTCGCAGGCAAAGCTGGCGTGGCGCACGTCCACCACATGGCGCAGCGGCAAGCCGTCGACCTTGTCTGGCAATAGCTCAAGAAAGGCGCCGAAGTCGGCCGCGTTGAACGTTTTGGTAGGCGCAAATTGCCACACCACCGGCCCCAGCTTCGGGCCGAGTTCGGCGATGCCGCTATGCACGAAGCGGTGGATGGAATCTTTGGCGCCCGCCAGTTCGCGGCGGTTGGTCGCGTAGCGCGACGCCTTCAACGAAAAGACGAATCCGTCAGGCGTTTCGTCGCGCCATTTGGCGAACGTGGCGGGCTTCTGCGTGCTGTAGTAGGTCCCATTGATTTCGATGGCGCTGAGCTGCTGGCTGGCGTATTCCAGCTCCCGAGCGTGGGGCAGGCCTTCGGGATAGAACGGGCCGCGCCAGGGGGCAAACGTCCAGCCGCCGATGCCGACGCGGATGATGGGGGAAACGTTGGGCCGATGACGATGCGGCATGTCCAGGCGCTCCATGCAGACGAACGAACCGGTTCACTGTATTCCTGTGCAGAGGCGGGCGTAAAGCCCACGCCGCGGGATTCGCACCGCTTGATCCGGGGTTTGTCGTAGCGGTGATACGGACCGTTGGCCGTTGCCGCCGTGCACAAAAAAACACCTGTTTCGATACAGTTTTGCGATAACGTGTGCGAATCTCTTCCGATATCGCCCGGCGCGCGCCGGCTCATCATGCCCGATCTGACTCATCTGCTGACGTTCGCCCTGGTTGCGCTGGGCATGGTGCTCACCCCCGGGCCCAACATGATTTACCTGGTGTCCCGTTCCATCTCGCAAGGCCCGCAGGCTGGCTTGATTTCCCTGGGGGGCGTGGCGGTTGGCTTCATCTTTTATGTGTGCTGCGCGGCGTTCGGCATCACAGCGCTGCTGCTGACCGTGCCGGTGGCCTATGACGCGCTGCGTATCGGCGGCGCGCTGTATCTGCTGTACATGGCGTGGCAGGCAATCCGGCCCGGCGGCCGCTCGCCGTTCCACGTGCGCGAACTGCCCAAGAGCAGCCCGCGCACGTTGTTCACGATGGGGCTGGTGACCAATCTGCTGAACCCGAAGATCGCCGTCATGTATGTGTCGTTGCTGCCGCAATTCATTCAGCCTGATCATGGCAGCGTCTTCACGCAGTCGCTTGTGCTGGGCATGACGCAGGTTGCCGTCAGCCTGTCGGTGAATGCCGTTATCGCCATCACCGCCGGCTCCATCGCCGGTTTCCTGGCGGGCCGCCCCTTGTGGATGGTGATTCAGCGCTGGCTGATGGGCACCGTGCTGGCCGGTCTGGCCGTGCGCATGATCATGGACACGCGCCGCTGATGCCGAAAGAAGACGGTTTCTTTGCATCGCTGGGCGTCATGCTCGGCGAGGCCCTGCGCGCCATCGTCGCGGGCATCAAGTGGTTGCTGGGCGGCCTGGGCGGCGCGTTGGGCGACTTCTATTCCGGCTTGTCCAAGGCAATGGGCATGAGCCCGTCGCTGTTCAACTTTGTGCTGCTGGTGCTGGGGCTGATGTTCCTGTGGGCGGCCGTCAAGGCATTGCTGCGCCGCTCCATCGTGGGCTTTCTGTTCTGGCTCGTGCTGGCCGTGCTGGTGCTGGGCGGGCTGGTCGATTAGGACCGGCAGCCGGCGTTCGCGACGGCCGAGCCGATTCCGACTGGCAAGGGCGCTCAGGCCGTTCTTCGCGCCTGACGCGCCACGTCACCCAGCCGCTTGATCAAGGCAGGAAAGCGGTCGGCGCTGGTGTTGCCATAGCCGATCACCACGCCGTTATCTTCGGGCCGTGGCCTCACGGCGAACGACGACAGCGAGCTGGGGTTCATGCCGAGCTTGCGCGCGTCGTCCACAATGCGCTGATCGGGAAATTCAGGCGGCAAACGCACCGTCAAATGCAGCCCGCTATGCCCGCCCAATACCTCGTGGTCTACGCCCAAGTGCGCCGCCAATGCGTCGCGCAGCGCCGTCTGGCGCTGGCGGTACAAACGCCGCATGCGGCCCAGGTGGCGTGAGAACTGCCCGTTCTCAATGAAGGCAGCCATCGTCAGCTGCTCCAGCCGATGGCCGCCGCGCAGCATCTCGATGATGGACGGCATTGCGGGCTTGGCGATGGCTTCGGGCAGCACCAGAAAGCCCAGTCGCAGAGCGGGGAACATCGTCTTGCTGAAGGTGCCCACGTACAGCACGGGCGCGTCCGGCAGCAGGCCCTGCATGGCCGCGATGGGTTCGCCCTGATGGCGGAATTCGCTGTCGTAATCGTCTTCGATAATCCACGCGCCCGCCTGCCGCGCACGTTCCAGCAATTCCAGCCGGCGCGCCACCGACAGCACAGCGCCCGTCGGATATTGATGCGTGGGCGTGGTCTGGATCAGGCGCGGCGGGTTCGACAGCCATGCGTCAGCCGGGATGGCAATGCCGTCGGCATCCACCCGCATGGCCACCACGTTCAGGTCGCCGGCATTGAAGGCGGACTTGGCGCCCCGATAGCCGGGTTCTTCGAGCCAGGCCGTGTCGCCCGGGTTGGTCAGCAACTGCACGCAGAGCGCCAGCGCCCCTTGCGCGCCTTCGGTGATGATGATGCGCGAGGCATCGCAATGCACGCCGCGCGACACGCGCAGGTATTGGGCGATGGCTTCGCGCAAGGCGGGTTCGCCGATGGGATGGCCGTAGCCCAAGGTGGCTGCGGGTGCGGCTTGCAGGGCGCGGTCTTGCGCGCGGCGCCACGCGTTGATGGGGAACTGGGTCAGCGCGGGCGTGCCGGGCGTCATCGGCAAGGAACTGTCGACGGGTGAACGCGTGGAGACGATGCGGGACAGCCGCGTGGCGGTAGCCAGTGCGTGCGCGGCTGGCGGCGATGAGGAGTCGGGCGCGCGGGCGGCACGGGCGGCACGGCCCGCGGGTTCGAGGGCGGCGGACGACGCGGCGGTGGACGACGCGGCGGTCGTCACCGCGGCGGTCGATACCGCGGCCGTCGACAACGCGGCCGTCGACAACGCGCCGGTCGACACTGCGGCGGCCGACAAGGGCGCGGCCGACAAGGGCGCGGCCGACAACGCCGCAACCCGAGTTCCTTGCCGGTCGGCGATGACGTAGCCTTCGGCCGTCAACTGCTCGTAGGCAATCAGCACGGTGTTGCGGGAAATCTCCAGGTCTTCGGATAGCGCGCGGGACGAGGGCAGCTTGCCGCCCGCAGGCAATTGGCCGGCCAGGATGGCCTGTTTGAGCCGCTGGATCAGCTGGCGCTGGCGTGGCGGCGCGCCGGGGCCGCGCTGCAATGGGCTGGAAAGCAGGGGGCTGGACCGCAGTGGGCTCGCAAGCGCAGCAGGGTCGGCAGGATGGCCCGGGGGTGAGGGTGTCATGGCCCTATTAAATTCAGTCGTCGTGGTGCTTTTTATGATGCCACGATTCCGATATCGTGAGGCCATGCGTGTTGCGTCCGCCACGGCCGGCGGCGCGCGCTAACCAGGATGAGGCTCCGTCGCATGCAACCCCGCGTCAATGCATTTCAACAACCGATTGGCCCCGATGTACCCGGCTGGACCCCGCGCGCGCGTCCGCCGCTGACCCCCGCCGTGGGCCGGTATTGCCGGCTGGAACCCTTGTCCGCCGAGCGCCACGCGGCTGACTTGTACCAAGCGTTCAGCCAGGCGCCGGACGATAGCGACTGGACTTACATGGGCGTCGGCCCCTTTGCCGACGAGGCCGCGTACCGCGCGTTCGCCGAGTCCGCACAAGCGGGCAACGACCCGCTGCACCACGCCATCATCGATCTGGAAACCGGGCGCGCCATTGGCACGCTGGCGCTGATGCGCATTGACCCGGCTAACGGCGTCATAGAAGTCGGCTTCGTGTCATTTTCGCGCCAGCTCAAGCGCACCCGCATCGCCACCGAAGCGCAATTTTTGCTGATGCAACGCGCGTTCGATGAACTGGGCTACCGGCGCTACGAATGGAAATGCGACAGCCTGAATGCGCCGTCGCGCAAGGCGGCGGCAAGGTTGGGCTTCCAGTTTGAAGGCGTGTTCCGCCAAGCCACGGTCTACAAGGGCCGCAGCCGCGACACGGCGTGGTTTTCGATCATCGACACCGAATGGCCCGCGCTGCGCGTTGCCTACCAACGCTGGCTGAGCCCCGAGAATTTCGACGCCGAAGGCAATCAGCGCGTGGGTCTGGCTGAACTGGCCGCCAAGGAAAAGGCCGCGTGCGCCTGATCCCGGTTGCGCTCGCCCTGTTCTGGGGGCTGAACTGGCCGGCGGTGAAGATCATCCTGTCGATCTTCCCGCCGTTTACGTTGCGGCTGCTGGGCCTGGGCAGTGGCGCCGTGCTGCTGTTGTTGCTGGCGGGCGCGAAGCGGGTGGCCTTGTTGCCACCCCGCGCGTCGTGGCCCGGCATTATCGTCGGCGGCGTGCTTGCCGTGGCCGTGTTCAACCTGGCGGTGGCCTGGGCGCAGCTCAGCACCAGCACGTCGCGCGCGGCGGTGCTGACGTTCACCATGCCCATGATGTCGGCGCTGCTGGCCTGGGCCGTGCTGGGCGAACGCCTGGACCGGCGGCGCGCGCTGGCGTTGCTGCTGGGCGCGATGGGCGTGGCGATTCTGGCGTGGCCGGTACTGCAAGCGGTCTTCGGCGAACATGACCCGGCAGCCGCCAAGGGGCTGGTGTTTCCGCTGGTGGCGGCATTTGGGTGGGCGGCTGGCACCGTCTATCTGAAGCGCTGGCCGGTGGCGGGCAACCGCATCGTCATCACGGCATGGCAATTGGTTGTGGGCGCCACCTGCGCGCTGGCGGGCATGCTGATCGCGGGCGAATCGTTTCCCACGCAGGGCTGGAATGGACGGGTCGTGGCGGCGCTGGCGTTCCACATCATCTTGGGAACGGCGGTGGCGTATTGGCTGTGGTTCGTGCTGAGCGAACGCGTCAGTGCGACGGTTGCCGCGTTGACGACGCTGATGGTGCCCGTGGTGGGCGTGCTGGGCGCGATGGCCTTGGTAGGCGACCGGCCCGGCGCAGCGGATTGGTGGGGGTTTGCGCTGGTGTTGGCCGGCGCGGCGTTGATTGTGTTGAACCTTGGGGCGGTGCAAAAACGCGCCTGAGGTGGGTTTGACCCGGGTCCGCTGCGGGCCTGAAGCGGGCCTGCCTCGGGTCTGAAGCGGGTCTCGCCTCGGGCCTGAAGCAAGCCCAAGGGATATCCACTTCACCGCCTGCGCAGCTTCTCGCGCAGCAAGCCAGCGCCGCTGACCAGTGTGATCCCCGCCAGCACCATGACCGCGCCCAGCACGAAATGGCGGTCCAGCGGTTCGTCCAGAATCAGCACGCCAAAGCTCACGCCAAACAACGGTGTCATGAACGACAGGATCGACAGGCGCGACGCCAGATACCGGCGCAGCAGCCAGAACCAGGCCAGATAGCTCGACAGCGCCACCACCACCGACTGAAACGCCACGCTGAGCACGGCGGCCTGCGTGTAGCGGATGCCGTGCTGGCCCGTGAAGGCCGCGTAGGCTAGAAGCACCACCGAGGCCACGGCCATTTGATAGAACAAGGTCTTCGACGGCGCGGCTTCCGACAGCGAGGTCTTGCGGATGGCGACCGTGGTTGCGCCCCATAGCAAACCCGCCGCCAAGCCCATGGCGTCGCCCAGCAGCATGTTGATGCCGGCCGCCGCAGTGCCGTCCGCCGCATCACTGCCTCCGCCCAGGAACGCCACCCCAATCCCTCCGAACGCCACCGCCACGCCCAGCCATTGCAACGGCTGCATGCGCTCTTCGGGCAGCAGCCAATGCAGCCCCAGCGCGGCGAAGATCGGCGCGGTGTACAAGAACACCGACATATGCGAGGCCGTCGTGTACAGCAACCCCTGCGCCACAAACAGGAATTCGCCCGCGAACAGCAGGCCCACGATCAGGCCGGGCAGGGCAGTGCCGTCGCGGAACGCGCGTCCGCCTTCCGCGCGGCCCACCACCACCGCCAGCACCAGCGCCGCGAACGTCGAACGCAGGCCAATCTGCATGATCGGCGCGATGTCGCTCGCGACGAGCTTGATGGCGATCTGTTGAAAGCCCCAGCACACGCACAGCGCCAGCATGCCGGCGGTGGCCAGCGTGTCCAGCGGCAGACGCAGCGGTTTGGAGGAGGGGGCTGAGAGCGGCGCGCTCACGGCAGTTCGGCGGGGTAGCTGTCCAGCGCCAGGCCGATCTGCTGCCGAAGATCCCATTCGGCAAGCGTCGATTGCACCGGACCAAAGAAAGCGCCGTCGCGCGTGACGAACATGGCGGGCAGGTGGAAGACTTCGTAGCGTTCCACCAGGCCGCGGTTGTCGCCCGCATCCACCCAGCAAACGCGTTCGACGGGTAATTCCAGCGCAGGCAATTGCTCACGCGCGATGCGGCAGGTGCCGCAGGTGCGGCTGTGAAAGACCAGCAGCGTCAGGCCGGGGGCATCCAGCAGGAAGCGGTCGGCGGTGCTGTCGTTGAGTTCTATCTGTTCCATGGGCGGCAAGAATACGTGCGGTGGGCGCCGGGCGAACCCGGCGCAAGGCGTCCATTATGGCAGCGCACCGCCTGCCGCCCGGCGATAACCGCAGCGGCGGCAGGGGTCTGCCGATATCGGGGCTGCCGAAGCCGGTCTGCCAGCAACAAGCCGGCCTCAGTTGCCGCGCAGCACGCGGTCAAGCTCCAGCACCGATTGATACAGCACGCGCGTGCCGTCCAGCAACTGCGCCGGTTCAATCCACTCTTCCGGGCAATGGCTGCGGCCATTCAGGCAGGGGATGAAGATCATGCCGATGGGTCCGGTGGGCGCCATGTAGACGGCGTCGTGGCCCGCGCCGCTGGGCAGGCGCATGGACGCGTAACCCAACTGGTCGGCGGCGGCCTTCACCGCGTCCATCACCAGCGGCGAACAGTCGGTGGGTTGGGCGCGGCTCAGCTGCGAGAAGTGGGCCGTCAGGCGCAGCGCCTTCAGGTCTTCGGCCACGCCCGCCATCAGCGTTTCGGGAAAGGCGTCCAGCACGGCATTGCTGTCGCTGCGCATTTCAAGCGTCAGCTCGACGCGGCCCGGCACCGCGTTGGCGGCGTTGGGCGTCATCGACAAACGGCCCACCGTGGCCACCACGTAATGCGGATTGCCGCTGGCCGCGCTGGCCTGGCGGCTGGCGGCATCAATAATGCGCGCCGCGCCCACCAGCGCGTCGCGCCGGATATCCATGGGCGTGGTGCCCGCGTGGTCGGGCTGGCCTTCCACCACAATCAGCACGCGGCGGATGCCGACGATGTTGGTGACCACACCAATCGGCAGCCCACGGCTTTCCAGCACGGGGCCTTGTTCGATATGCAGTTCAACGAACGCGGCCGTGTCGCCCGCGCGGCGCAGCGGCGCACTCAGCGCGGCCGGGTCGCCGCCGATGCGGGCGATGCCTTCGGCCAGCGTTTCGCCTTCCGGGTTGCGAGCGGCCAGCATGTCGGCCGAGAGCTGGCCGCACAGCGCGCGGCTGCCCACGCACGAGATCCCGTAGTCGCTGGGCTCTTCAGACAGGAAGTCGATAACTTCAAACGGATGGTCCAGTTCGATGCCGTGTTCCTGCATCGTGTGCGCAACTTCAATACCCGCCAGCACGCCGATGATGCCGTCAAAACGGCCGCCTGCCATGACGGTGTCGCAGTGCGAGCCGGTGGCGATGGGTTTGCCGCCCGGGTTGCGGCCGGCGCGCGTGCCGACCAGGTTGCCGCCCGCATCCAGGCGCGTGGTCAGGCCCGCCGCTTCAAACTCGCTGCGCAGCCAGGCGCGCGCGTCGTTGAACAGCGGCGAAAACGCGCGGCGCGTCCAGGGGACGTCGGGCAGGGTGAAGCGGGACAGGGTTTCAACGCGGGCCCAGAGGCGTTCGGCATTGAGAGGGGGAAAAGCGGGGGAGGGGTGCGGCATGAGAATTCCTGAACGATGCGCCAGGGATTATGTCATGACGAACTTCCGGTCTGGGCTGCGTTGCGGACGTCACGGTATCCCGCGTGCAAATGGGGCATGACGTCACGCTGACGCAAGGCGCTGGCGTCATCGTTCACGTCTGCTCGATTCAGCGCATGATGCCGCTGCTGGACATCAATGCCAACTGCCTACTGCTGATCTTGCCTTCCTCCAACTGTCGAACGGCCTCAATCTTGAACTCTCGGCTGTGGTGCTGGCGCTTGGCATCGCTCGGCTTGGCTTCGGGTTCGAGTTTGGATTTGGATTTGGATTTGGATTTATCCATGGGACACCTCCTTCAAGTATTGCCTACGTCTTAGGGTGTCCGGAAAACCCGGGTTCGCTCAGACTGAAATATCATTGATAGCTCATCCGAGGAAACCGACATGACATCGCAACAACGCTTCCTGGATCATCTCGCCGCTCATGGCTGGACGGTGCTGCGGACCACGCCCACCTCGACGCCAGCGGGCGCGCCGGGCGAGGCGTACGGCTATGACGCTTTCCTGGCGGCATTCACAGAATTGCACAACGCAAACCAGACACGCTGGTTCCTGAGCGCAGCCGACCATGACTGCACGGCGGACAGCGCCTTTCCCTGGCACACCCTGCGCGATATCAGCCTGGAGGCCGCGCTGGACGACGCCGGCCGGCAGGCGGTCCTGGACTTCTGGCAACAGCACACGCCGATCTACATGAGCGTTGCCGGCGATTACGAATTCCTGGCGATAGAACGCGACTCGGGCCGCATCGTGCACGGCATCGAGCCGGAATTCGAGGACACCCGCGACGTCGCCCCGAATCTCGCGGCCCTGTTCGAAGACATGATTGCGGGCCGCGCCATGGCGGCGCTACTGACGTAACGTCGTATGCAACAGCCTACGCAGCCCCATATGCCGCCCGATCTCAAGGCGTATACCCACGACGATATTCCGGCTCAGGAAACTGGGTTGGACTGTGCAACCGCCGACGTCTTCCGGCCCGTTGCTGCCGTTCAAACTCCGTCGAGAAAACGCTGATTCGTAGCGGATGATCCTGCGGTATGTCGCTAGACGCGCTACTTCTTCGCGAGAAACGCCGCCACTAAGGCGTTTGCGTGACCGTGACCAATCTGGTGCTGTCCCCAACGCCTACGCGGCCATTGGCGCGTTACGGGTTCGCACATCCCGTTGATTGGCTGGCTGCCCAGTGCCGCATCCCCCCGGATCTCCACATGGGTGGGCTTTGTTCTATTGATGGCGCCTACGACTTTAGTCTGATGTGGGTCTTGCCAGATGCTGGTCCAATCGGCCCCTATTTCTTTTGAATGTCCCCTAGGCATCCACGACTTGCCATCCATCTTCGGTGGCCTGTGGGGTGGCGCTTGGCGGGGCAGTCAAAGAAGCATCTAGGCATTTATTGCCAGGTCGACCATAAGATCTATTCGAAGAGTGGCCCCCCGGTTTGGAAACACGGCTTACCTATAGGCATCGCGTGTCACACCACCGTGTGAGCATTCGCGACGTATGAGCGACCTGCAATTGATTTACGCCGGCTACACAAGGACGGAATCGACATGACGGATCGCCAGTTTCCCACCGTGCTGACTGCACTCAGCGCCGCTATTGCAGGCGCGTTGCTCTCGGCCACGGCGTCGGGCCAGACGACGCTGCCCTGCTCAGGTAGCGCTGCACTCAATTGCCAGGTGTCTGGGACCTATTCCCAAGAGATATTCGTCCATCCCACTGGAAATAATTCGCCGGTGCCCACGATGACAGTTGGCGCGACGGCCGACGTTACCGTTTCGGTGCAGGCGTCCACCACGGCGGCGCTGAAGATCTTGTCGTTCGGTGATAACGGCAACCCCAGCGGCACGCTGACCGGTGGCGATACGCAAGGTTTAACCGTTACCAACAGCGGAAATCTGACGCTTCAAGGTAGCTCGACCGCCATCAGCGGGGACTTCTATGGCCTGTTTGCCCAGATGCTGGGCGGCAACGGCGTGAGCAGCAATGATGGACATGATGGGGGCAATGGCGGCGTGGCAGGCCGGTCGCCGGCACAGATTTTGTCGCTGACCAATAGCGGCGCGATCACCATGACGATGCCAAGCGTGAGCGTCACCCAAGGCGYAGCCTTATCTGCACTGTCCGAAGGCGGTGTGGGTGGCGAGACGTCGGAAGGCAGCGGGGGCGCAGGCGGTCAGTCTATGGGTGTCACGTTGGTCAACACGGGCGGCATCAATGTCACGCTGACGGGGACCGGTAGTTACGCAGGGATTCAGGCCGTCAGCAAAGGGGGCTCTGGGGCGTCCAATAGCGAAGGCAACGGCTTGGACGGTGGCGGTGGGGGCGCCGTGTCCGTGATTAATTCCGGCGCGGTCGCACTGAATTGGAATTGGAATAGCGGCAGTGACAGCGGCTCCACGCTATACGGCATTCAGGCTCAGGCGCAATCGGGCGATGGCGGCACCGCAAGCCTGGACGGCAATGGCGGCAACGCGGGGCAGGGCGCCGCGCAATTGATGAGCGCGTCGATGACGTTGAATGCGGGTGGAAACGTCAAGGTGACCCAAACGGGCGCGCCGCCCGGCACGGGGGCGGGAGCCGCAGTCATCATCAAGGGCGGAAAAGGGGGGGATGCCCCCTCCAATCACGATGACGTGATTGGCGGCAACGGCGGCGATGCCGGTCAGATTCAGTCTGGCAAACCCGTGTCATCCGCGTCGGCGCAATTTACGGACACGGATGCAAGCGTGACCACATCCGGCGACAAGGTGTCGGCGATTGTGGTCACCACGACGGGCGGTAACGGTGGCGGCAATTTCAGCACGGGAAGCTACCACGACTTGAACGGCGGACGTGGCGGCATCGCAGGCGATGGCAGCATCTTGGTCTCTGCATTGACGACTGCCATCACCTTCTCGACAGACGGCTCAACGGCGCCTGGCGTCGTCGCCTTGCTGCAGGGTGGGGCAGGAGCCGCTGGCGGCTTTTACGGCGGTGACATTGCGGGCCTGGGTTCCAGCAATGCGGGTAATGGCGGCGCTGGCGGCAATGCTGGGCAAATCAATATTGCGCTGAACGGGCAGTCCCAACTGCCGATTACCGTCAAGACAACCGGTAGTGACTCGGCGGGCGTGTATGCGTTCACGGGCGGCGGCAAGGGCGCGGATGGCGGCGCGTTGTCGGGCACGATCGGCGGCGGGGCGGGCGGCATCGGAGGCGCGGGCGGCCGCAGTGGTGACGTGAACGTGACCTTGGCGTCGACGGTGCTTACCACGCTGGGTGACAACTCCCCCGGCGTGGTGGCCCAAAGCATCGGCGCCAGCGGGGGAACAGGCGGCACCGCCTCTCAAACGGTGGCCAATGGCGCGCCGGGGGGCGCGGGCGGATCGTCCGGCAACGTCAGCGTGTCGATCGATGGCGCCTCCACCATCACGACGCAAGGAGTTGACGCGATTGGCATATTGGCGCAGAGCGCCAGTGGAGGCGGAGGGAATGGCGGGGGCAGCGATGGCGAATTGGGCGGAACCGGGGGAGCGGGGGGCGCGGGCGGCAACACCGKGGCGGTCACCGTCAGCAATAACGGTGTCATCACGACGTCGGGCAACACCGCACGCGGCATTCTTGCGCAATCGCTCTCCGGATCGGGCGGAGCGGGCGCGGATGGATACGGTGTCTTCTATAGCGGCGCGGGAACGGGCGGATCAAGCGGCGAAGTGGGTACCGTCAACATCACCAACATCGGCACGATCTCGACCGCGGGCAGTAATGCGCAAGGCATTCTGGCGCAATCGGTTGCGGGCGGGGGCGGTGCGGGCGGTCAGGCGGGCGGGCTGATTTGGTCGGTTGGCGGCAACTCGACAACCAACCCGTTTACGGCCAATGGCAACTTGGTTTCGGTGAACGGTTCATCGGGCAGCATTACGACCACGGGCACCGCCGGCATCGGTATTTTGGGGCAGTCCATTGGCGGGGGCGGCGGCGACGGCGGCGGCTCGACTGGCATCGTCAGCATCGGGGGAACAGGCGGTCTGGGCGGCGCGGGCGGGGTGGCCTCTGYCAACCTCAGCAGCGTCAAAATCGCCACGAGTGGAGACGGCGCGCACGGCATCGTCATGCAGTCGGTGGGCGGCGGCGGCGGGAATGCCGGCAACGCCGGCAGCACGGGGCTGTTTGTATCGGTGGCCTTGGGCGGGACGGCGGGCGACGGTGGAGCCGGCGGCAATACGTCGGCCAATCTGACCAATACCACTATCAGCGCATCGGGAACCAAAGCCGCCGGGTTAATCGCGCAGTCTGTCGGTGGCGGGGGCGGCACGGGCGGGCAGGCATTTGCGAGTTCGGTCGGCATGGGGTTTTCCGCTTCTGTCGCACTCGGCGGCACAGGCGGATCAGGGGGAAATGGCGCCCCGGTCTCATCGCAAATGATTGGGGGAAGCATCGCCACTGGCCAAAATCCGCTATTGATATTCGGCGCTGGCGCGTGCGGCGGATCTTGCGCCCCGATTGCCTACAACACACTGCCGGTTGACGCCTATGGCGCGGTGGTTCAAAGCATTGGTGGCGGCGGTGGGCTGGGCGGCTCGGCATCGGCGCAAGCGCTGGCGTTGTCGGTTCCTGTCGTCCCAAGCGGCAGTGTTCAGTTTGCGCTCGCGTCGGCGGTCAGCATGGGCGGCGCTGGCGGCAGCGGTGGAGACGGTGAATATGTCACTTTTGCGGCGTCTCAAGGGGCGCAAATCACCACCAGCGGGCAAGGCGGAACCGGCGTACTGATTCAAAGTATTGGCGGAGGCGGCGGTGCAGGCGGCGATTCGTCGGCGCTTGCTGCCAGCGCGGGCTACGGGACTCTGCCGGACGAGGCGATCTCGCTTTCCGTGACGCCCACGTTCACGGTGGGCGGGTCGGGCGGCGTGGGCGGCAATGGCGCTGCGGTCTCGATGGCGCTGGGTGGCTTGATCAATGTCTCAAACGGCGTAGCAAGCTTCACGCCGGATGCGGCGGGCACGTCCACATCCCGTATCACCACCTTTGGCGACTACGCGAATGGCGTCAAAGCCCAGTCGATAGGCGGGGGCGGGGGCGATGCGGGCTTTGGCACGGGAAATACGCAGGCGTTTGGCAGCGGTTATAGCCTGACGGCCAATGTGTCGCTGGGTTCGACGGGTGGCTCAGGCGGTGACGGCGGCGCGGTGCAGGTGCAAGTGCTTCCCACCGCCGCCATCACCACCTATGGCTCGGGCGCGATCGGTGTAATTGCACAAAGCATCGGCGGCGGCGGCGGCACCTCGCAAGGCGGATCGATCAACGTCGGCATCAGCGCCAGCAATATTTCGCCGACAGCGAACCTCGCAGTGGGTACGAAGGGCGGTGGCGGAGGCAGTGGCAGTACCGTCATCGTCGACGTTGATGGAAGCATCATCACAAGCGGGGGCGACGCGGTGGGGGTGTTGGCGCAATCCATCGGTGGCGGTGGCGGCCTGGGTGGTTCAGCCGGCTCAGATGCGTCAGCCGACAACCCGGTCATTGCAGCCACTTTCGTGCGCGCAGGGGTAACCAACATCACCAACGCAGCCGTTGCCGATAGCGCTAGCGGCGCGCGGGTATTCAAGGGCTCGTTCAGCGTGGCCCTGGGCGGCACGGGAGGCGCCGGCAATACCGGGGGCGCTGTGACCGTGAACCTGGGCGCTGGCGGCTTCATTCAAACGGCGGGCGACTGGGCCAGCGGCATCGTCGCCCAGAGTGTTGGGGGGGGCGGTGGCAAGGGCGGCATCGCCGCAGCAACCGGCATTGCCCACCTGCCGGACGTGACCATCAATTCCAACGTCACCCTTGGCGGATCGGGCGGTTTAGGCGCCGATGGCGGTCAGGTCACGACCAACCTGTCGGGTGGCGCGATCAAGACGGCGGGCTATGCGGCGTCGGGCGTGCTCGCGCAAAGCATCGGCGGCGGTGGCGGCTGGGGAGCCGACGGGTCGGACAAGTCTGGCGGGCTGTTTTCAGTGGGCAGCGGTAACGGCGGCAGCGGTGTCGCTGGCGGAGTCGGCGGCAATGTCACCTTGGTCACCAAGAACAGCAATACGATCACGACCACAGGCGAAGGGGGCTTTGGCGCGGTGCTGCAGTCGGTAGGCGGCAGTGGGGGTTATGCCGGTTCGGGCAGCGGGCAAACGCTTGGCCTGGGGCCGCTTGCCATGCCGGCCACCCAGTTGGTTAGCGGCAGCCAGGCAAGCTATAACTCTGGCGGCGGCGGCACTGTGGCCTTCCAGGACCAAGGCAGCATTACCTTCAACACCTATGGCAATAACGGTTTCGGCATATTGGCGCAGAGCATTGGGGGCGGTGGCGGCATCATTGCCAATTCCCAAGCCCAGCTTGCATCCAGCGTTCAAACCAGCATCTATGGTTCCAAGCCGTTTTCAGATAGTGTTTCTGACGGTGGCGCGGTCAACGTGACCTTGGGCGCGGCCAGCAGAATCAACACATCGGGTACCGGTGCTCACGGTATCGTCGCGCAATCGGTGGGCGGCGGGGGCGGCATCATCGGCCTGCCGAACACCGGGGCGATATTGACAATCGACCGCAGCAAAGTCGGTACATTGACGCCGGGGTCTGGAAGCGGCGGAGATGTCACCGTGACGGTGCCAGGCACCATCTCGGTCACCGGCGATGGCGCAGTAGGCATCCTGGCGCAAAGCGTAGGCGCTGGCGGTGGCCTGCAACTGGGCACTGATGGCAACTCCGTCTACGCGGGCTCCGCCATGAGGGGCGTCATGAACGATGCCACCGTCACGGTGAATGTGCCCGCCAGCGGCTATATCGGATCGCACGGCATGAACAGTGTTGCTATCTTTGCGCAAAACACCAATGGCAGTGGCGGTGTCAAGATGACGATCGATGGCCTGGTCGTGGGCGGCGGCGGCCCCGGCGCAAGCGTATGGATCGACAGCGTTGTCGACAGCACGCTTACCATCGGTCAAGGCGGTGAGCTGACACAGGTACAAGAGAACGCCATTCTTGCAACGGGTAGCGCGCTTGGGGTCACCAACAATGGAACGATCCAAGGCTCCGTGGCGTTGAATGGGGGCAAGATGGTCAACAACGGCAGTGTGATGGCCGGCGTGGAATTTGAAGGCGACCTCGTCAACAATGGCTTGGTTGCACTCGGCGGCAAGGAAGGAAGGCTGCTGGGGTATCAACGCACACGGTTCGCGCAAACCACGTTGACGGGTGACTTCTCGCAAAGCGCGTCGGGCGTCTTGCAAGTGGGTGCGGATTTCAACGCGCTGGTGTCCGACAAACTGCTCATCAACGGCCCGGCCACGCTTGATGGCGGCGTGCTCATCGCGCCGCGCGCGTTGCTGCCAAAGCGTGAGCTGTCGGTATTGACGGTGAATGGCACGCAGGCCGGCGCGCTCATGGCCGTGGATTCACCCGTGTTCGATTACTCCGCCCGGCAAAGCGGCCAAGAGACGTATGTCCATGTGGCTAGCGCCAACTTCAACGCCAACTCCATGGGACTGGCGGGGAATCAATCCGAAGTGGGCAAGCACCTGCAACAAGGTTGGGATCTGGGTGGCAGCAGTGCGCTCTCGACGCTGTACGCCGTCTTGGACACCGCATCCAGAACCGGCGCGGGCGAATACCAGGCGCGCCTGACGGACTTGTCGCCAGGCGTGGCCTTGGCGCCGGCTGCGCAGATGCAGTTTGCGATGGCACGGTTCACCGGCGCGATGATGTCTTGCCCCACGTTCAATGCCGCGGACTCGTCTACCAAAGAACAGAACTGCTTCTGGGGTGAAGTCAGCGGCCGCCGCACGAAGCAGGATGGGGTCGACCGCACATCAAGCTTTAGCTACGACAGCACAACGTATCAGTTTGGCGGTCAGCGCGAGATTGCACCCAACACATTTCTGGGTGGTTCCATGGCATACCAGAACTCCCGCCTGGCGGGTGATGACCGTCGTGTCAGCGGATCGGGCGATGCGGGTTACGCCGGTATCGTGCTCAAAAGGCAAGTGGATCAGTGGACGTTTTCGGGTGCACTGGGCGGCGGGTATGGTTCGTACGATATGGACCGGAACCTGAACATTGCGCGCTACGGCAATACGGCCAAGAGCAGCCCGAATGTGTATAGCTTTGGCGCACGGCTGCGCGCCGCGCGCACCTTCGCGCAAGGCAGCTTCTATCTGAAGCCCTATGTAGACCTGGATGCCACGTACTCCCGCATGCCGGGCTACACCGAGTCGGGCGACGCGTTGCGCTTGAAGGTCGATGGCAGCGACCAGTTCGTGCTGGGCGTGGCCCCGACGCTGGAGCTGGGTGGGCGAGTCGACCTGCCCAACGGCGCAATGATGCGGCCGTTTGCATATGCCGGCGTGTCGTTGCTGTCGGAAGACGGCTGGAAGACCAAAGCGCGTCTCGACGGGGCGCCTGCGGGCGCGGGTTCGTTCACAACCTCCATGCCAACTGACAACGTGATCGGACGCGTGGGAGCCGGCTTCCAAGTATTGAACGCCGCCGGTCTGGACTTCCGCTTGCAGTATGACGGCGAGTTCGCCTCCAAGGGCAGCAGCCATGCGGGAGCTCTGAAGGTATCGATGCCGTTTTAGGCAGTGTGCCGCTGCGGGAGTATGCGCCGCATGTTCATCGTGACCAAATAGCGCATTTGTGGCGGTGCGCCAGCACCGGTTCACCAGGGGCGACGGCTAGGAAGGCGGCCTTTTCTGGCAACCGGGTCACAGATGAATGGCGGGCGGCGCGGCTGCACCCATCGAAGGCGAGGGTACTTTTACGCGCATCCAGATGAAGAGGCCGGCAAACAGCATGAGACACCCTCCTGCAACGAAAACGCCTTCAATGCCCCTCAGGCTGAACATTGCACCGCCTGCTGCGGCGCCTATGGCGATTGAGGACTGCACCGACGCTACGACCATCCCGCCCGCACTTTCGGCTTGATCCGGCACGGCGCGCGCGACCCAGTTTGACCATGCAACGGGAACGCCTCCGAACGCGAGGCCCCACGCTGCAATCAGCGTTGCCTGACCCGGTATGGACGCCGGGAAAAGCGCCATCGCCAAGGCGCTCCCGCCGACGAGGGCCGGCATCAGAGCCAAGGTGACATACAAGCTACGCTGCATCAGCCAACCTGCCAGCATGGTGCCTGCGAAGTTCGCAATGCCGAAGCCAAGTAGCATCAGCGCCAGGCCGTTCGTTCCAACGCCCGCAGTGCTTTCCAGGAACGGCCGGATATAGGTAAAGAGAGCGAAATGGCCTGTATGCGCCAAAATGCAGCCAAACATTCCAAGGGCAATTCCGGGCCGCAAGAGCACGTCCAAAATCGTTCTGAGCCGGGCGGGCCGGCGCGGCGCCATGCGCGGCAACGTGAACCATTGGAACGCCAGCGTCAATACACCTACTGCCGCAGCGGCGACAAAGGCGCTGCGCCATCCGAACTGGCCGCCAAGATAGCTCCCCAACGGTACGGCGACCACTGTCCCCACGGCAATGCCGCTAAAGATGATGGATAACGCGCGTGGCAGGAGCGCCGCCGGTACCAATCGCATGGCGACAGCTGCCGCCATGCTCCAGAACCCTCCTAATGCGATCCCGAGCAGGACGCGCATCAAGAGCAGCACCCACATGCTCGACGACGCCGCAACCAGCAGGTTGGACACAATCATTAACGTGGAAAAGCCCAGCAGAACCGTACGCCGATCGAGGCTGCGGGTAAGACCGGGCACGAGCAAGCCTGCGAAAAGCGCCACCACCGCAGTGACCGTCACTGCCTGACCCGCCATGGCTTCTGATACGCGTAAAGCTTCCGCCATGGGCGTCAGGAGGCTTGCCGGCAAGTACTCCGCGGTCAATAGGCCGAATACACCCATCGCCAGCGAGAACACTGCGGTCCATGCGGCTGACACCGGCTCAATGTCCACCGGGCTGGCTGAACCTTCGGGGTTGGAAAGATCAACAAAACTACGCATTGCACTCATCCAAGAAAATCAGTGAGTGCAGTCTAGGACTTGGAATCGGGATGATCTATGATGTTCCGTACTGAATTTTTGATAGAAAATCCGATGTCGTTGTCGCACGATTACGCTCTTCCTCCGCACCTGATCAGTGAGTTGCTTACCGGAATGCGTCTGCGCGGGGTGCAGTACCGGCGTGTGCAGACCGGGCCCAGTTTTGGACTGAGCTTTGAAGCGAAGGCTGGCCACGGTTTTTTCTACTACTTGGCTGTGGGCTCGGCCGTACTACGTACCGAGGCGGGCGGCTTGCACAAGTTGAGCGCCGGCAATGCGGTGTTTCTGCCTCATGGGCAGGCTCATCAATGGCTTTCCGCCGAGGACGCCGACTTGCAAGATATCGAGACGCTTGAAGCCGCCTTGATCGGCAATTCCGTGACCGACGTGGATGCCTGCCCAAGTACCAGCATCGTACCCAGCGCAATCTTCTTTTACGGTTGCATGGAGTTCGACCTTGGCGGCATGCGGGCTCTGGGGCAACTGATGCCGGACGTCATGTGCGTGAATGCCGACAGCGACCGCTTTCCTGGCATGGTCCCAATCCTGTCCGCGATGAAAGGCGAAATCTGTTCCCGACGCGTGGGGTTTGCGGACATTCTGGCCCGATTAGCCGAAGTGGTCGCCGCGATGATTGTCCGGGGATGGATCGAGTGCGGTTGCGACAATGCCTCCGGCCTGGCCGCAGCGCTGCGTGATCCAAGGCTTGCTCGCGCCATTCTCGCCTTGCATCGCCAACCAGCCCGAGATTGGAAATTGGCTGAGTTGGCGAGCGAGTGCCATATTTCTCGCTCTGTTTTTGCCGAGCGATTTCATGCCACGGTGGGAACGCCACCTTTGCGCTACGCCAACGAGTTGAAGATGCGTCTTGCCAGGCAATGGCTGACGCACGACAGGTTGCCGATCGACACGGTAGCTGAACGCTTGGGATACACGTCGCAGGCAGCATTCAGCCGTGCGTTCAAGCGTGTTACCGGTCTTCCCCCAGGCTCTAGCCGAAATGCGCGTTGAACTTCCACGTAAGGGCCCACGCAGACAGCGTTGGCCGGAACGGCGGTGGATAGCAACGCATCACGCATCACGCATCGCCTTCGCCCTATGTTCGGCCAAGGAAGGCTAATGGACAGCATGCAACCAACGTCCGATTCTGGCCGATTAACGTCGTAGCGGAAGTTCGATTGGATAGCCGAAGGCAAGCTCAGAGTGCTTATCGTAGGCGAGTATCCACTTGCCGAAGCCGCAATGGCCCCCGTAGAGATGGCAAGCCGTTTCACCGTGGGCAAGCTGCTACTGCACATGGCTTGAAACTGAAGACGCTTCAGCGCGTGGGCGCATGAGTCAGATGTGGGCTGGTTTGAGCAACCGGGGAAATCGGGTGAGTCCAGCCTGACCCCATCGTTTCGCATCTGACTATCAGCATGGCGCGAATTGCCGTGTATTCGACATTCCCGCCAACACGACATTGGCCTATTCTGCGCTCGCCCAGAACCGTCTTCGAGTGCCGTCATGACCGCGCAGACCGATTCCCGCAGCCGTGACGTCCAGACCGAGCGCCTGCTGACCGCCCCGATTTTGCCTGTGATGTTGTCGCTTGCCGGCCCGACACTGCTGGTGATGCTCAGCCAAACCTTTGTCGGACTGATGGAGGTGTGGTTTCTCTCCCAGCTCGGTGAAGACGTGCTCGCTGGCGTGTCGGTTGTGTTTCCACTGCTGGCATTGACGACGGCGCTTGCGACCGGCGCGGTCGGTGGGGGAATGCTTGGCGCAGTTGCGCGGGCGCTGGGGCGCAACGACCGCGTGCAAGCCAACGCGCTGGTTTGGCATGCTGTCGCCATTGCGGTGGCGTTTGGGCTTGTCACGGCAGGGCTCGTCTTGACTTTTGGCTCCGCGGCGTTCAGTGCCATGGGAGCTAGCGGCGAAGCGCTTGCGCACGCCGACCACTATGCCGCCGTCGTCTTTGGCGGCGCACCGCTGATATGGCTGTTCAATGCACTGCTGGCGGTCATTCGGGGCAGTGGCAATGTGCGCTTGCCGATGCGGGTGGTGTGCGGCGGCGGCGTCATCCTGATACCGGTATCGTGGCTGCTGATCTTTGGCGCGGCAGGCTTTCAGGGGCTGGGCGTGACAGGCGGCGCGTTGGCAATGGTTTTGTATTACGCCGTTGGTAGCCTGGTTTTCGCAATATATCTTTGGCGTGGCCAAGGGGTGCTGCAGCCGGCCGCCAGACCGGTGCGGCTGCAACGTCGGCTATTTGCCGAAATTCTCAAGGTCGGCGGCGTGTCGGCCCTTATCGCGACAAGTACCAATCTCACCATCGCCATCGTTACCGGCTACGTTGGGGCGTACGGTCTGGCGGCCGTGGCCGGATACGGCGCGGCTGCGCGATTGGAATTCTTGTTGGTGCCGCTCAGTTTCGGCATCGGCGGGCCTGCCGCGATCCTGATTGGCACCAACGCGGCGGCAGGCAGGATCGATCGCGCACGCCGCGCCGCGTTGATCGCAGCCTGTCTGGGGTTCGGCGTTGCCGAGACTATTGGGTTGGTGGTTGCGATATGGCCCGAGTTATGGCTGGGCGCGTTTTTGACGGACCCCGAAAGTGTGGCGACGGGAAGCGTTTACCTGCGCCATGTTGGCCCCTTTTTTGGCTTCTTCGGGCTTGGATTCACCCAGTACTGCGCCGCGCAAGGCACCGGAAAGATGGCGGTACCGTTGGCGGGGGCCTTGGCGCGCACGGTGGTGGCGTTGTGTGGGGGGCTGATCGCCACCACGCAGACCGGGCTGTTCGTCAGCGTGGGCCTGGGTATGGCGGCTTTTGGTGCGGCGGGGCTTTATGCGCTGCTGCGCGATTGCCGGAAACAGGAATAACGAAGGATGGCTTTCGACGTCCAAATGGCGCAACAAAGTGGGCCGATATTTTTCAACAACGTGGATGCCGTTCCCCGTGCCGGATTAAGCTGATCTTTCATTGCCTGAAAAGGAAGCATGATGCGGCACGTTGGTTTGATCCTGGAAGATGGCTTCCAGCTGATGGGTTTGGCGGCGCTCTCTGCCTTTGAGCTCGCCAATACTGAGCTGGGCGATAAGGGCTATCGGCTGACGGTGCTCTCTGAAAAAGGCGGCACGGTCAGGTCGTCCATGAACGCAGGTATCGAAACGACGCCGCTAGGTGTCATACCCGATACCCTGATGGTTGCCGGCCAATTGGCGCCCCAGGATATTTCGCCCGGGCTGCGTGCGTATCTCGCCCGTGCGGGGGAACAAGCCCGCCGGGTGGCTGGGGTATGCACAGGCGCTTTTGTACTAGCGCACGCCGGTCTGCTTGACGGCCGTACCGCCACCACGCACTGGGCGCATGCGCCGGCGCTTCGGGCGCGCTTTCCGAAGGTCAGGGTCGAAGAGGACCGAATTTTCATCCGTGACGGCAACATCTGGACGTCGGCGGGAATGTCATCGGCCATCGACCTGACGCTTGCGCTGATCGAGGACGACCATGGGGCTGCGCTTTCCCGGGCACTGGCTCGTAGGCTTGTCGTCTACCATCGTCGCCACGGCGGGCAATCGCAATTTTCGGCGATGCTTGCGCTGGAGCCTCGCTCTGACCGGGTAAAGCGCGCGCTGGCCTACGCCCGTGAAAACCTGCGCAATCCCTTGTCTGTCGAAGAGCTTGCCGAGGCTGCCAGCCTGTCACCGCGTCAGTTCAGCCGGGTATTTCGCGAAGAAACCGGGCGGTCTCCGGCCAAGGCCGTGGAAATGCTGCGCTTGGAGGCTGCGCGCGTCATGTTGGAAGACGGTCGTCACCCTTTGGAAATCGTGGCGCGTGACACGGGTTTTGCTGACCGTGACCGAATGCGGCGCGCCTTCCTGCGCAACCTTGGCCAGCCCCCGGCCAGCGTGAAGCGGAGCCTGGTGTCGATGCAAGACCGCGACGCCGCCTGACTGACCTTGGGCGGCCTGCTTATAACCCGTGTCCGTTTTTGCCGGATCTATGGCATTTGAGACTTCACCCGACCCGCGCATAGTACGTCCATCGAAGGCGCTATCCAGGCGCAATACAAGGACAAATCATGCAGATGACGGGCAACACAATCTTTATCACGGGCGGCACCTCGGGCATTGGCCGCGCGCTTGCCGAACAGTTTCATTCCCTGGGTAACAAGGTCATCATCGCCGGGCGCCGTCAGGCGCTGCTGGATGAAGTGGCGGCGGCCCGTCCGGGGATCGAGGGCGTCGCCCTGGACATCTCGGATGCGGCCGACATCGACCGCGTTGCCGCGCAACTGATCCGCGACTACCCGACGCTGAATGTACTGATCAACAATGCGGGGATCATGCCGTTCGACGATCCTTCGGGCCGGATCGATGATGCCGTGTCGCGCCAGATTCTCGACACGAACCTGCTTGGCCCGATCCGGCTGACCTCTGCGCTGATCGAACACCTGAAGGCGCAGCCGCGCGCGACGATCATTCACAACACCTCGGTTCTGGCCTACGTGCCTATCGCCACCAATGCCGTCTATTCCGCTTCGAAGGCGGCGCTGCACTCGTATGCCTTGTCGCAACGCTTCATGCTCAAAGGCACCAGCGTGTCCGTCCAGGAAATCGCGCCTCCGTGGGTCGACACCGACCTGATCAAAAAGAGCGGTGACCCTCGCGCCATGCCGCTGGACGCCTTTATCGCCGAAACGATGAAGGGGCTGGCGACCGACGCACCGGAAGTATTTGTTGAGGCGATTCGTGCCCTGCGAGACAACCCCGGCATTGGTGAACATGCGCTGATTGACGGTTTCAACACTGAAATCGCCGCCAATCCCATCCCCGTCTAAGACGCCTGATAGGCGGGCTTGCGCCCGCACAGACTGCATTTTTAGGAGAGTTGCGTCATGACCGCAACGCTTGCCGACGATTCGCGCACGGTGTTGCTGCCGGCGGGATTCCTGGCCTTGGGAACGTTCGCCATTGGCACCGAAGGCTTCATGATCGCGCCCTTGCTGCCGGTCATGGCGAAGGACTTTGCGCTGCCCGTTCCCACGGTCGCCCTGTTGGTGATCGTGTTCACGCTGGTGCTGGCATTGTCGTCGCCGGTGACCACCGTGGCCACCGGCCGCATGGCGCGCAAGCAGGTGCTGCTGATTGCGATGGCCCTGTTCGCCATTGGCAACGTCGTGGCCGCGCTGTCTTCGTCGTTCACCGTGCTGATCGCCGCGCGCGTGCTGATGGCCATTGCGGCGGGGCTATATGTGCCCGCCGCCAATGGCCTGGCCGGCGTCATCGTCCCACCCACGATGCGGGGGCGTGCGCTTGCCATTGTCAGCGGGGGGCAGACATTGGCCATCGCATTGGGCCTGCCGCTTGGCGGACTGATCGGCCATGCCTTCGGCTGGCGGGCAACCTTTCTGCTGGTCGGCGCGATGAGCCTGGTGGCCATTGCAGGCATTTTGACTGGCATCGACCGTGACGCGGGGCAGGGCATCGCGGTGGCCAGTTTGCGCGAACGTGTCTCGGTGGTGGCGCAGCGTTCCGTGTTGCGCTTGCTGGCGGTCAGCCTGTTCTGGTCGATCGGCGCCTTTGCTGCCTACCCGTATATCGCCGAGTATCTGAGCGCCGTGTTGGCCTTTGGTCCATTGGAGATCACAGCGTCTGTCTCGCTCTGGGGGCTTTGTGCAGCGGCTGGGGTCATGACGGGTGGGGTCCTCAATGATCGCTTCGGGGCTGACACGGTGGTGCGCGGGTCGCTCGTGCTGTTGGCGTTGTCGTTCCTGGCTTTGGCCGTTGCAACGACGCTGCCATCGGGCGTTTCGTTGGGTCTGGTGATGGTCGCCGTGGCTGTGTGGGGCTTCACCGTGTGGTCATTCTTTCCCGCGCAGATGGCACGGCTTATCGGCGCGGGCGTCCCCTCGCAAGCGCCCGTTGCGCTAGCGCTTAACACCTCGACGATGTATTTCGGATTTTCAATCGGCAGCGCCCTGGGGGCCACCGTGTTGGGCGCTGGCGCCATTTGGGCAATTGGCGTCGTGGCGGCCATGGCGGAACTGATCGCCTTGGGCCTGAACGCCGCCATTGCGCGTAGAGCTTGAATTTCTCTGGATCGGCGGGTTCACCGCTGCCGGTTTTCAGCAACACCACTTTGAAAGGAACCAAGAAAATGACTTCCCGTATCAATACGCCCGCCGCCGCTAGCGCCTCCGGCGAAACCGCCGACGTTTTCGCCGCTATCCGCAAAGCGGTGGGCATGGTCCCCAATGCCTATGCGGCCATTGGCGCCTTGAATACGCCCGCACTTAAGGCGATGCTGTCCGCCGACGCGGTGCTGGCGCAAGGTGTCCTGTCCGCGCAGGACCGGGAAACTATCAAGTTGGCGGTGAGCGCGATTGCCGGTTGTGACTACTGCGTCGCTGCACACAGCTTGGCGGGCAAGGCGTCGGGCCTGCCCGTGGACACCGTGCGCGCCATCAGGGCGCTGCAGCCGACCGGCGATGCAAAGCGCGATGCGCTGATCCAGTTTGTCCGGCACCTTCAAGAAGGCCGAGGCACCCTCGACGCCGAGCAACTCACGGCCTTGCGCTCGGCGGGCTTTCCAGACGCGGCCGTCGTGGATATCGCATTGGCCATCGCCGTCATCACGTTTACGAACGTGTTCAATCGTGCGAATGACACCGTGGTGGACTTTCCAGAACTGAAGTGATGGGAGTGACGGGGGAACTAGAGCAGTAAGGAGGGGCGGCCGAGTCGGGTCGATGACCGTTCCCGACCCATAGCGGGCGCCCCGTCAGCAATGAAAGCGGACAGTGGGGCACTGCTGCAAGCTGCCCAAATGTTCGATGAAAACTCAGCACACCTGAGTTGCAGGCTTTTGCGCCCTCCCGTGAAGCAGCACGTCATCGTCCAATCTTCGGCGGCGGCCGGACGATCAGTGGGTTTAGCCACTCCCCTACAGAATCCGCAACGACACCGACTACCCAATCGACAAATACCCGCACTTGCGGTGCCAGGTGCTGCCGGTTGGGATACATGAGCGAGAGGGGCCAGAGGACAGCGCGCATTGCGGGTACCACCTCAACGAGCGCGCCGCTCGCAAGGTGATCTGCGACCACCATCCCAGGCACCTGGATCAGGCCGAGTCCATTCAGCGCGCAGGCAACAAACGCCTCGGTATCGTTGACCATGATGCCGCTGCGCAGGGTGAACTGAGGCAAGTCCATGTCACTAGGCAGGGACCAAGCGACGGGCCTATGCCCGCGCCCAGAGAAATAGTTCACCGCTTGATGCTGCTTCAGTTCTTCAACCGTATTTGGGATTCCATGTACGGCCAGGTAAGCCGGCGATCCGCAAACCACCATCGTCATCGAGGCAAGCTTGCGCGCGATCATGCTGGAAGGAGCAAGGTCTCCTATCCGCAACACGCAGTCGACTCCATCTGCAAGAAGGTCGACTGGCTGATCGCTCACTCCGAGGATGACATCCACTTCCGGATAGAGCGCCTTGAACTCCGGAATTCGATTGATGATGAGTGGGCGTGCGAGCGCTACCGGTATGTCAACGCGCAATCGACCGGTGGGCGCGAGAGAGTTGCCGCCGAACATATTCTGGGCTTCAGTGATGTCGGTCAGCAGGCGGGTCGCTCGATCATAGAAGCGTTCGCCCTCCGCCGTTAGGTTGAGCCGGCGTGTCGTCCGCTGAAGTAGCCGTGCGCCTAGCCCAGATTCCAGGGCATTGATCGCGTTTGTGACGCCCGGCCGCGCCATTCGCAGTGCCTCGGCGGCGCGCGCGAAACTGCCGTTGTCAACGACAGACACGAAGATGCGGAGCTGCTGCGGGAAATCCATCACCTGAGACTATTACGGATCTAGATAACAATCAAGTACTCACAGGGTGTCTTCCGGTTAACAGCGCCAAACCCTATTCTTGCTCCATTGGGTGGCATCGCTGCCTCAACGGGAAAGTGAAAATGGCTGAAGGACACGCAAACGAGCTTGCCAGGGCGGCAGTTCAGTGGAAATCGCGCTGGGCTGAAACGGTCCAGCCTCCTGTGGGATTCTCGCAGGTCTTCCAGCCGGACACACTGACGTTTGGCTTCATCGCACCGCTGGAAAGTTACCCTGACCAGCCTGCGCCGACGATGCGCAATCACTTGGCCCTTGCACGTACGGCGGATGAGGCCGGCTTTTCCGCCATCTGGCTGCGAGATGTCCCCTTCTACGACCCCGCATTTGGAGATCTGGGGCAGGTCTTTGACCCGATGTCCTATGCCGGCTTCCTGGCTGCGGCAACCAAGCGAATTGCGATCGGCACTGCTGGCATCGTCCTGCCCATACGCGATCCGCTCGCAATTGCCAAGCAAGCGACGACGCTTTCACATCTGACAGACGGCCGTTTCATTCTGGGTCTGTCCAGCGGCGATCGTCCTGCCGAATACCCCGCGTTTGGTGTCGATTTCGACACCCGCTCCGATCGCTTTCGTGACGCCTACGCGCTGATCCGTGCCGTTACCGAAGGGTGCTTTCCCCACTACCACTCCACGCACTTCGGCACGCTGGATGGCTCACTGGACCTGGTGCCTAAGCCGCAGGGCGGTCGTCTGCCGATCATTGCCGTCGGCCGGGCAGGCCAGAGCGTCGAGTGGCTGGCGCAGAACACCGACGGCTGGATCTGGCACCAGAGCGATTTCGCGCGTCTGGGCGAAGTTGTCGCGACCTGGCGGGGCTCAGTCCCCGGTTCGCTGTTCAAACCTTATGGCTATGGCACGTTCTTCGATCTCGATAGCGACCCTGACGCGCCACTGAGACCTGTCCGAGGTCTTTCGATCGGGCGCAAGGCGTTGATCGACCTGTGGCGCCGACAGCGTGATCTTGGCGTCAACCACGTCGCGCTCAACCTGAAGATGGCCCGCAGGCCAGCCGTCGAAATCATGGATGAGCTCGGCGAATACGTTCTTCCCCTATTCACTGCCGGCTGATCGGCACATTCGATAAATAAAGGAAAGTTTATGACCCGCGTTGTTCGCTTCCACCAGTACGGCACTGCAGACGTGCTGCGCATCGAAAACATTGACGTCCCCGCACCCGCTGCGGATGAGGTGCAGATATCGGTCCGTGCCATCGGCCTGAACCGCGCCGAAGTGATGTTCCGCAGCGGCGCCTACTTGCAAGAGGCCAAATTCCCGTCCCAGCTCGGCTACGAAGCTGCGGGCACTGTTCTGGCGACGGGTGGCGACGTCACCGGCTTCACCCAGGGCGATGCCGTCAGTGTCATCCCGACGCTTGACATGTCGCGGTGGCCCACCTATGGCGAGGTCATCAATATTCCGGCCCGGTATGTAGTAAAGCATCCGGCGAACCTCTCTTTCGAGCAGGCGGCAGCTTCATGGATGCAGTACGTCACCGCCTGGGGCGCGCTCGTCGATCAGGCGAGACTCACGGCAGATGACTTCGTCATCGTCTCGGCCGCCTCCAGCAGTGTCGGCATCGCTGCCTTCCAGATCGCACGCAGCGTCGGCGCCACAGTCATCGCCACGACCCGCACGAGCGCCAAGGCTCAAGCGCTGCTTGAAGCCGGTGCGCACCATGTGATCGTCATGGCCGAAGAGAACCTGGCCGCGCGCGTCAACGAGATCACTGGCGGCAAGGGCGCCCGCGTCGTGTTCGATCCCATCGGCGGCCCAGCCATTTCGCAGCTCGCTGATGTCATGTCCGTGGGAGGCATCCTGATGGAATACGGCGCACTAAGCTCGGACCAGGGCCCGTTCCCGCAGTTCGCTGTCCTTGGCAAGAGCCTCACCCTAAAGGGCTATTTGTACACCGAGATCGTGGGCAACGACGACGCGCTCGCGCGCGCCAAGGCCTTCATCACCGAGGGCCTGCGGACTGGCAAGCTCGACCCATTGGTGTCGCGCACGTTCCCGTTCGAGGACATCCAGGAGGCGACGCGCTTTCTGGAGTCCAACGAGCAGATCGGAAAGATCGTCGTCACCCTGTGACAAAGCCGAAGGTGCGAACAAGCGCATCTCGCTTCTTCCTCTCATTGCAACACTGGCGTCCGCACCGGGCGCCCTATAGAAAGGTATCCTCATGGCACGCGCAATTCGCTTTCACGAAACCGGTGGACCTGAAGTTCTCCGAATTGACGAAGTCCCAACATCTGAGCCCAAGAGCGGTGAAGTCCGGATCCGGGTTCACGCGCTCGGTCTCAACCGCGCTGACAGCATGTACCGTACCGGGCGATACGTGATCGAGCCAAAATTTCCCGCAAGCTTCGGCTATGAGGCCGCTGGCACGATCGACGCGGTCGGCCCAGACGTTGACGGGTTTGCAATCGGCGATCCGGTCGCGGTCATCCCGGCCTTCATGTTCGACGAGTACGCTGTGTTTGCGGATCTGGCGATCGCCCCGGCCCGCGCGGTCGTGAAGCTTCCGGCCGGGGTAAGCTGGGAGAAGGCGGCAGCAACCTGGATGCCCTTCACCACAGTCTGGGGGGCACTGATCGACATCGCGAACCTCGGTGCCGGTGACTTCGTCGTGCTGGGCGCTGCCTCGAGTAGCGTCGGCCTCGCCGCCATGCAGATTGCTCATCATGTGGGCGCCACTCCAATCGCGATCACCCGTAAGGGGGAGAAACTCGAAGAGCTGAAGAGCGCCGGCTTCACTTATATCCTGCAGACCGGTGCGGATGACATCGAGCGCGAGATCCTCAGGATCACCGACGGGCAAGGCGCTCGCGTCGTGTTCGACCCGGTCACGGGTCCTGATTTCGAGCACATCATCAAGGCCACTTGCAAAGACGCCATTGTCTTCATCTACGGCGCATTGAGCCATGACGCGACGCCGATACCGGTCATGCACATTCTCGGCAAACACACCACCATCCGGGGGTACGAGTTCATCGAAGTCACGAGCGACGACAGCAAGCTGGCGCGCGCCAAGGCCTTCATCACTCAGGGGATGAGTGCTGGTCACTTCAACGCCCAGATTGCTCGCACCTTCAAGTTCGAAGATGCCGTGGACGCCTATCGCTACCTCGAATCAAACAGCCAGTTCGGGAAGATCGTTCTGACGCTGGAGTGAGAGGTCGTTGATACCAGCGCTTTGACGTTGACCCAGTATGAACTACTGAAGCGAGCGGCATGAAAGCGCCGATTCTCCGTCCAGGCGGTCAATCAACGGTGTTGAGCCCTATTCTGACTTTGAATCAACCATTCACGACGAGGCAATTTATGAAGATTGGCATTTTGGGAACCGGAAATATCGGTAAGACGCTGGTCACGCGCTTGAGCCAGGTGGGGCACGAGGTGAAAGTTGCGAACGCACGCGGCCCCGAGACGATTGATCCAGAGATTTTGTCGTTTGGAGCGCGGGCGGTAAAGACCGAAGAAGCGCTTGTCGATGTGGATGCGGTGATTTTGTCCATCCCGCTCGGCCGCCTTCCGGGCATCGCTTCGTTGGTCGCGCGTCTTCCAGACGAGACAGTGGTGATCGATACCTCCAACTACTACCCCTTCCGCGACGAGAAGATCGAGGCGATCGACGGCGGACAGGTCGAGAGCCTGTGGGTCGTCGAGCAGCTCGGCCGCCCCATCGCCAAGGCATGGAATGCGATTGGCTCGGCTTCCCTGGCCAAGAAGGATAAGCCGGCAGGAGCGCCCGACCGCATCGCCATCCCTGTGGCTGCGGACCGGGAGAGCGATCGCGAGGTCGCCATGTCGCTGGTCGACGAGACCGGTTTGGACGCTTTCGACGCAGGCTCTCTTGCGGACTCCTGGCGGCAGCAACCTGGGGCGCCAGCCTACTGCACCGATCTCTCCTACGCCGAGATGCGCGCCGCATTGGATGCCGCGGAACGAAATAGGTTACCCAAGCGCCGAGACCTCGCCGTTGCCGTGATGCAGGAGCGCCTTGGCGACGGCACAACCAATCCGGACGAGGACTGGGGTGTCCGGTTGGCTCGTGTCATCAACATCTGATTGCTCAAGCAGCGGCGGGCAGACGCGCACGTTCACTGCTCCAACGAAAGCATCGGTTTCGATGTCCGCATTTGGCCGTAAGCAGTCATCAATGTGCCACGTAGCGTCGTTCAGACCCGACGTGACACAAGCTCGGCCAGAACCGTTTCAAGCTCGACATCGCCGTGGGTGATTTCATCCGGGCGTCCTTCGAAATCGATCCAACCTTCATTGAATCCATCCAGCATGCGCATCCGGGGCAGCGGATACTTCATGCCCTGCGATCGGAACAGCGCTTCCCAGGTCTGCCTGTCGACACGCTCGGCGCGGACGGGGCGAGCGAGCACGCGAGCAAAAGCCGACGCGAGATCGTTGGGCGACACCCGGCGCGGGCCTTCGAGTTCGAACACGCGTACGCCGGCCCAGGTCTGCTGGAGAAGTTCGGCTGCAACGCGCCCGACGTCTGCGGTAGCGACCATGGGTACGGGCTTGTCGAGCGGCAGCAGGTAACTGGCGATAACGCCATCGTCACGTGCGGACGCGACGTCCCATGCGGCGTTATCCATAAACCAGCCCGGCCGCAGGAAGGTCACCGGCATGGGCATCTTGCGCAACGCCTGCTCCATCAAGGTGCGCTGAGTGAGCAGATTGCTTTCTGGCGCGTGGGCTCCGATCGTCGACAGGCAAACCACTTTTTCGGGCCGTGCCTTTGCAATCGCCGTTGACACGGCATCGATCACCGCCTGCGCCTCGGGAAATCCTGGCTCGGGATCGAACTCGGAAGGAGGCAGGATGAAAACACCTTTTGCGCCTTCGAACGCAGCGGTGAGCGACGCAGCGTCTTCCATGCGAGCCATCGCGATTTCACAGCCTAGCGCGGCCCACGGACCCGCTCGTGTTGTGTCGCGCAACACCGCACGCACCGGTTGACCGGCTGCGAGAAGCTGGCGGGCGACTGCGCCGCCGACTTTGCCTGTGATCCCCGTAATTGCAAACATTGCCACTCTCCTTACATGGATAAATAACGTGGCGCCGCAAAGGCGCCGGTCATCGACGAAGCGTCGGTGAGGGGCATTCTGCGGAAATGCCAATCAAAACAAAATGACAGGGATGGCACTAGATAAGTGACACAGAATCACTAATTAGGCATGATTGAAATCGGTATTCAGCATGGCCGTCCGGGGCGAGGATGCTGTGCTGACCTGTAGCCGATCACTTGTTATCCCTCATCCGTCCTACGAGCGCGACCATGAAATACAGTAGCGAGAAGCTGTCCGGCGGCATTGGTGTGTTCGCAGCGGTAGTCGATGCAGGGACGTTTGCCGCCGCTTCGGAAGTGCTGGGAATGTCGCCGCCAGGCGTCAGTCGGGCGATTGCGCGGCTGGAAGAGAAATTGAAGATCCGGCTCTTTAACCGGACGACGCGCTCCGTCTCCCTGACAGAAGAAGGCCGCCGGTTTTACGAACAGGTCATGCCTCATCTTGCAGGGCTGGAGGAAGCAGCCGCGGCCGCGGCAGGTGGCGCGTCGGCGGTGCGCGGAAAGCTGAGAGTCAATCTGGACCCCGTGTTCTACCGGATCATTCTTGGGCAGCGGCTCAATGCGTTCATGGATGCGCACCCTGAGCTCGAAATCGAGTTCATCGCGCGAGACAGTCTGGGTGACCTCGTCATGGACGGCTTCGATCTTGCGCTACGGTTCGGCGAGCCCAAGTCATCCACCCTGGTCGCGCGGAAACTGCTGGATAGCGGCATTGTGACGGTCGCCGCGCCGTCGTACATCGCGCGTTGGGGGCGACCAGCTAAACCGGAAGAGCTTGAACGCGGCAACCACCGATGCCTTGAATTCCGTAATCCGGAGACGGGCAAGCCGTTCCCCTGGGAGTTCCACCGCAGGCGAAAACGCATCTTGGTCGACACCCGAGGCCGCCTCACGGTCAACGATCCCAGCGCGCTTCTCAATGCATGCCTGGCCGGCTCAGGGATTGCGCAGATGCTTGTCCTGGGCGCCGAGCATCTGATTGTCGAGGGTCGCTTGGTTAATCTGTTTCCCGAATGGACCGACGAGCGATATCCCTTTTACGCCTACTACCCGTCGCGGCATCACATGCCGGCAAAGACCAGGGCGTTTCTTGACTTCGTTATCGAGCTGACCCGCAATCCATGACGCGCCGGCACAGGCTGGCGCTGCGACGGCGTGACCGCGTCAACGCCGTTCTGTGCCGTTACGCACGTCGCACAAACTCCACAAAGGCGTCTGAGCTAAGCGGCCGGCTGACCAGATAACCCTGGATGGCGTCGCAGCCCGCGTCCTTTAACTCATCGGCCTGATGTTGGTGCTCGACCCCTTCGGCGATTGTTTTCATGCCCAGCGAACGAGCAAGACCGACGATGCCTCGAATTACCGCCGAGGCCTTCTCTGACGCCGCCAGCCCGCGGACAAAGGATTTGTCGATCTTGAGCGTGTCCACAGGCAGCCGGACCAGATAGCTCAAACTGGAGTATCCCGCACCGAAGTCGTCGAGCGACGTGGAGAGCCCGGCTTGTTTCAGCGTGGCGAGAACAGAAGTCGCCATTTCGATATCGCTGACCAGGCAGTCTTCCGTGATTTCCACATCGAGCATGGCGGCAGAGATGCCGTGTTTCCGGACGGCATGGTGAATGCGATCTGCCAGCCCCATATCGAGTAGTTGCCGAGCCGGTAGATTCAGGCTGATTCGCGGTACGTTGACGCCCATCTGTTGCCATGCGGCGATATGCAGGCAAACCGCATTGAGCAGCCAATCGACAAGTACGCCCTCGTAGGGGGACTCAAGCAGCAGCGCCAAGAATGCGTCAGGTGTCAGCAAGCCCCGTTCGGGATGACGCCAGCGAAGAAGCGCCTMGGCGCCGATCAGGGTGGCGTCCGCGAGAGATATCTGGGCCTGGAAATGAAGCTCGAACTGGTTCTGCGCAAATGCCGCACGCAGATCGGAGCGCAACGCGACCCGGTTGCGCACGCCCCGGTCCAGTATCACGTCATACGTGCGTACTTGAAGCCCGCCAGCCGACTTGGCCGCGTACATGGCCGTATCGGCCTGACTCAGCAACGTCTCGGCGGTTTCGGGGTCTTCTCCCATCAGCGCGATACCAACGCTGGCAGACAAAGATATCGCTCGACCGCCTATTTCGAACGGCATGGCAAGCGCGTTGAGCACCGCAAAGGCGCACGCTTCTGCCGCGCTTTTCGTGGTGTTGCGCAACAGTAGAACAAACTCGTCGCCGCCTACGCGCGCAGCAAAAAAAACAGGTCCGAGACTTGCGGTAAGCCTTACCGAGAAATTACGCAGCAGTGCGTCACCGGCAGCATGGCCGAACGCGTCGTTGACTTCCTTCAGATGGTCCAAGTCGATAAACAGCACCGCGACAGAGACGTCATTCGGCGTGCTTGGCAAGGCGGCGCCAGCGACGGCACGAGACAGGGCTTCCATGCAACTGCGTCGATTCGCCAACCCCGTCAGATAATCGTGACTCGCTTCAAACTCCAGTTGGGCAGCGTGCTCGTGTTCGCGCGTGACGTCGCGAAAAAGCACCGTAATACCCTCATCGTGGCGAAATGAGCGCGCTTCAAACCAAGTGCGGAGCGGGGCGTAATAGCCAGTGTGGCAGCCGGGACGTCCTGTGGCCGCTGTGTGCCGGTAGATCCGGTAGTAGCCGGAGTTCACCAAGTCCGGGTAACACTGCCAGATTTCGCGTCCGAGGAGGTTTTGTCGCTCCTGCTGCAAATATCGCTCGGCGGTGTTGTTGAGGTACGTAAAGCGCCAGGACTTGTCTATCGACATGAATCCGTCGCTAAGGCTATCAAGCATTTCCGCCAGGTGAGCCGGTGCCGGCTGGTGGGCGCCAGCAGCCGGTGGATCTTGCGTATGTCGTGCCATTTTTCGGACCTATGTTCGCGTGGAACTTAAGAGCCATTGTTGGCCCGCAAACTGTGCGTCCGCGCATTTTAACGGCCTTTGTGCAGCACAAAAATCGCGGTTTCTCGGGCCCCAGCCACCGCTGATGTTCAGTGACCGGCCCTCAGAGTCCCCGGATGGATATCGACCTAACCGGCGCCAAGGCCGTCTGCGAAAACGGCGTGCTTGTTCTGACGCTGCCGAAATCGGCAGGCAACCAGAACAGGACCCTTCAGATTGAATGAGTTCCGGACTCCACCCGCCACGACGGCTCGCGCTTTTCCAGGAACGCCGCGACGCCTTCGCGGGCCTCATCCGTGCTGCGGCAAGCCGCGATGCGTTCGACCGTGTCGTTGATGAGCGCGGCGTTGACGGGTTGCCCGGCGAAGTCTCGCACCAGCCGTTTGCTGGCCTGCACGGCGTCGGGGCCGTTGGCGCATAACGTGCGGCAGATGGCGTTGGCGGTGTCGTGCAATTGTTCGGCCGGAACTACCTCGTGCAGCAGGCCCAGGCGCAGCGCGGTGGCGGCGTCGAAACGCTCGGCCGTCAGGAAGTATCGATTGGCCGCGCGCTCGCCCATGGCGCGGATCACATACGGGCTGATCGTGGCGGGCAGCAGGCCCAGCCGGGTTTCGGACAAGCAGAAGTGCGCGCTGTCTGCCGCCACCGCGATGTCGCAGGCCGACAGCAAGCCCATGCCGCCCGCGTAGGCGTCGCCGTTCACGCAGGCGACGACGGGTTTGGGGCATGACCAAATGGTGTGCAGCATGTCGGCCAGCCGGGCGGCGTCGGCACGGTTGTCGGCGTCGGAGTAGGTGGCCATCTTGCGCATCCAGTTCAAGTCGCCGCCGGCGCAGAACGCCTTGCCCGCGCCCGTCAGCAGCAGCACGCGCACGCGGGGGTCTTCGCCCGCCTGCTTGACTGCGGTGGTCAGCGCGGCGATCAGCGTTTCGTCGAATGCGTTGCGCATGTCGGGGCGGTTTAGCGTCAGGCGGACGATGGCGCCGTCGTGGGTGATGTCCAGCGGGCCAGACAGCGGGGTGGTCACAGTCATGCGGAACCTCCGGATATTTTGAATTTGGCTCAATTACGTTGGATGATAAAGCTGATGATTCCAGCCGTAAATCGGGCCATTCAGGATGACTTCGATAAAAATATTGAGTTATCCTCAAAAAAATAACGGAGCGAGACATGAATCCACTTTCCGACGGCCAAGCTGCCGGTACGCGCACTGATTCCCACGCCAATGCCGGCGCGGATTCACGATACGCGTCGGTTTTTCGGCCCGGTTTGTTCGACGGCAAGACGGTTGTCGTGACGGGTGGCGGCAGCGGGTTGGGGCGCTGCACCGCGCATGAGCTTGCGGCGCTTGGCGCCCGCCTGGCGCTGGTGGGCCGCAAGCAGGACAAGCTGGATGCGGGGGCCGCTGAGCTTGCGCGCATCTACCCGGAAGCCGCCGAGCGCATCAGCCTGCACGCCTGCGATATCCGCGATGAAGCTGGCGTGCGCGCCACGGTGTCTGACGTGCTGACCCGCCATGGCGCCATCGACGGGCTGTTCAATTGCGCGGGCGGGCAGTTTCCCGCGCCGCTGGACCGCATCAGTTTCAACGGCTGGAATGCCGTGGTGCAGAACAATCTGCACGGCACGTTCCTGATGGCGCGCGAGGTCTACACGCAGCACATGCGCCAGCACGGCGGGGCCATCGTCAACATGTTGGCCGACATCTGGGGCGGCATGCCCGGCATGGGGCATTCGGGGGCGGCGCGCGCCGGGGTGTGGAACCTGACCGAAACCGCCGCCTGCGAATGGGCGCATGCCGGGGTGCGGGTCAACGCGGTGGCGCCGGGCTGGATCGCGTCAAGCGGCATGGACAGCTACGACGACCACTACCGCGCGGTGCTGCGCGAGCTGAAAACGAAGGTGCCGCTACAGCGCTTCGGCACCGAGGCCGAGCTGGCGGCGGCGGTGGTGTTCCTGCTGTCGCCCGCGGCGGCCTTCATCAACGGCAGCGTCATCCGGGTGGACGGCGGGGTGCCCAACGCGCGCCATTCGTGGACGTTGCAGCCCGCCGAACGCGGCGAGGTCTACAACGGCTTTCCTCAGTACGTGGCGCCGTCCTTGTTTGCAGAACCCGCGCCGGGTTCGTCTGATTCGTCCGACGCTTCGGACGCCTGAAGCCGATGCAGCGCGTCGCGCACTTCGCCGCGGAACCGGGCCAGCGCCAGCGTGTCCTGGCGCGGCGGCTGCAAGGCCTGCCACAGAAAGCCGACCAACTGGTCGGCGGTGGCGGCCACGTCCACGCGCGCGCCGCGCAGAATGGCGTCCCACAGCACATGCTCCATCGGGCCATACACGGTGGACCGCAGCAAGCGCAGCGGCATGTCGCGCCGAATGTCGCCGTCCGCCTGGCCCTGCGCCAGAATTCGCATCAGCGGCGCGGTGTAGCGGCGTTGCAGCCCGGCGTAGACCTCGCCGAAATCATCGTTGCGCGCGCGCCCCTCGGACAAAATGAACGCGCACAGCCCGGGCCCTTCGGCCAGCAGATGCCGCAAATGCGCATGCACCAGATAGTGCAATTGCGCGCGCGCGCCCTGCACATGGGGCAGGCTGTCTTCCACCTTGGCGATGATTTCGTCATACCAATCGCTGATCACCCGCACGCACAGTTCACGCTTGCCGCCGAAGTACGTAAAGATGGTGGCTTCGGACACGCCCAGCCGCTGGGCGATGTCGGTCGTCGTGGCGGCCTGGAAGCCGGCCTCGGAAAAGACCTGGCGGGCCATGTGCAGGATGTCGCGTATCCGCTGCTCGGACTTGGCGCTGGCAGGCGGGCGGCGTATCGGTACGGCGGGGGTTTTTTCCATGCGGACGGCGGTGGGGCGGGTAGGCGGAGCTTATTATTGAGCCAGGGTCAAGCCTGTAGAGCAAGCCCCTGGATGAATCCATAACAACATCAGAGACAAAATCATGCTGTCCCGAGCCGGATCTTATAAGCAGCTTGTGTCCGAATTCCAATGGCAGGTGCCGGCGGCGTTCAACATCGGCGTCGACGCCTGCGACAAATGGGCCGACGGCAGCGGCCGCCTGGCCCTGATCTTCGAAAAGAGCGACGGCGCGCAAACGCGCTACTCGTTTGACGACATCAAGGAACAGTCCAACCGCCTGGCGCACAGCCTGGCCCGCCACGGCGTGCGGCGCGGCGACCGCGTGGCGGTGTATTTGCCGCAGGCGCCTGAAACGGCCATGACCCATATCGCCGTCTACAAGATGGGCGCGGTGGCGGTGCCGCTCTTTACGCTGTTTGGCGTGGACGCCATTCAGTACCGGCTGGCCAATAGCGGCGCGGCCGCGCTGGTGACGGACACCGAAGGTTGCCGCAAGCTGCGCGAGATTCGCGCGAGCCTGCCGGATTTGAAAGTCATCTATTGCATTGATGGTGACGGCGACGGCGAGGCCGTGCCGTTTCACCCGGCGCTGGCCGCCGAGTCCCCCGACTACACCCCGGTGCAGACGGCGGCCGACGACCCGGCCGTGATCATCTACACATCCGGCACCACCGGCAAGCCCAAGGGCGCGCTGCACGCGCATCGCGTGTTGCTGGGCCATCTGCCGGGCGTGGAGATGTCGCACGAATTTTTCCCCGAGAACGCCGCCCTGATGTGGACGCCGGCCGACTGGGCCTGGATTGGCGGGCTGCTGGATGTGTTGCTGCCCGCCTGGCACCACGGCGTGCCGGTGCTGGCGCGCCGCTTCGAAAAGTTTGACGGCACGTCTGCCCTGGAGCTGATGGCGCGCCACGGCGTGACGCACACCTTCCTGCCGCCCACCGCGCTGAAGATGATGCGCGGGTMGGCTTACCCGGAAGGCGCGGGGCCGCTGGCGCTGCGCTCGGTGGCAAGCGGCGGGGAATCGCTGGGCGCTGAACTTATCGACTGGGGCCGCCGCGTGCTGGGCGTGAACATCAACGAGTTCTACGGCCAGACCGAATGCAATATGTTGGTGTCGTCGTGCTCGTCGCTGTTTGACCCGGAAATCGGGTCAGTCGGCCGCGCCGCGCCGGGCCATCGGGTGGTTATTGTGGATGACCAAGGCGTTGAAGTGGCCGATGGACAAGAGGGCAACATCGGCGTACTGCGGCCGGACCCGGTCATGTTCCTGGGCTACTGGAACAACCCCGAGGCCACCGCCGAAAAATTCGTGGGCGACGTCTTGCTGACAGGCGACTTGGGCGTGCGCGACGCCCAGGGCTTCATCCGTTTCGTGGGCCGCAACGACGACGTCATCACCAGCGCGGGCTACCGCATCGGCCCGGCCCCCATCGAAGACTGCCTGATCGGGCACCCCGCCGTGCGCATGGCGGCGGTGGTGGGCGTGCCGGATGCGCAGCGCACCGAAATCGTCATGGCCTATGTGGTGCTGAATGAGGGCGTCGAGGGCAATGACGACCTCGTCAAAGCCTTGCAGGCGCATGTCCGCACCCGGCTGGCCGCCCACGAGTACCCGCGCGCCATCCGGTTTGTAACCAGTTTGCCAACCACCGCCACCGGCAAGATCATCCGCAGGGAGCTGCGTGACGGCACCTATGCTTGAGCCGTCTCAACCCGTGACAATCTCGTCCATGTGGATGGGTTGACGGGTTGCCCAGCGCTGCAAGTATGATGGCGCAAATTGCATACGGCCCCACACAATTGGGGCCGTATCACCATTAGTCAAAGCATGGAGATAGCCCCAATGAATAAGCCATTGGATGGGGGTTTGGCCGCGTTGAACGTGCCAGCCTACGTCAAGCATCGCGGCCTGGTCGACTGGGTAGCCAGTTTTGTTGCACTGGCCAAGCCGGATCGCGTCGTGTGGTGCGACGGCTCGCAAGAAGAATATGACCGCCTGTGCGAACAGATGGTCCAAGCCGGCACCATGCGCCGGCTCAACCCCGCCAAGCGGCCCAATTCTTTCCTGGCGTGCTCGGACCCGTCCGACGTGGCGCGCGTGGAAGACCGCACCTTCATCTGTTCCGACCGCCCGGAAGACGCCGGCCCCACGAACAACTGGGCCGACCCGGCCGAGATGCGCGACACCTTGAACGGCCTGTTCGACGGCGCCATGCGCGGCCGCACGCTGTACGTCGTGCCGTTCTCGATGGGCCCGCTGGGCTCCGACATCGCCCACATTGGCGTTGAACTGTCTGACAGCCCGTACGTGGCCGTCAACATGCGCATCATGACGCGCATGGGCAAGCAGGTGTATGACGTGCTGGGCGCCGATGGCGACTTCGTGCCTTGCGTGCATTCCGTGGGCAAGCCCCTGGCCGACGGCGAAGCCGACGTGGCCTGGCCGTGCAACCCCACCAAGTACATCGTGCATTTCCCCAAGAGCCGCGAAATCTGGAGCTTTGGTTCCGGCTACGGCGGCAACGCGCTGCTGGGCAAGAAGTGCTTCGCGCTGCGCATCGCGTCCACCATGGGCCGCGACCAGGGCTGGCTGGCCGAACACATGCTGATTTTGGGCGTGACTTCGCCCAAGGGCCGCAAGTACCACGTGGCGGCGGCGTTCCCGTCCGCCTGCGGCAAGACCAACTTCGCCATGCTGATTCCGCCGCAAGGCATGGACGGCTGGAAGGTCACGACCATTGGCGATGACATCGCCTGGATCAAACCTGGCCCCGACGGCCGCCTGCACGCCATCAACCCGGAAGCCGGCTATTTCGGCGTGGCCCCGGGCACCAGCGAGCAGACCAACTTCAACGCCATGGCCACCTTGAAGGCCAACGTCATCTTCACCAACGTGGCGCTGACCGATGACGGCGACGTCTGGTGGGAAGGCATGACCGACACGCCGCCCGCGCACCTGATCGACTGGCAAGGCCAGGACTGGACGCCCGCCATCGCGCGCGAAACCGGCCGCAAGGCCGCGCACCCGAACGCGCGCTTCACGGCGCCCGCCGCGCAATGCCCGTCCATCGACCCCGAATGGGAAAACCCGAAGGGCGTCGTCATCGACGCGTTCATCTTCGGCGGCCGCCGCTCCACCACCGTGCCGCTGGTGACCGAAGCGCGCAACTGGGTCGAAGGCGTCTACATGGCCGCCACCATGGGCTCGGAAACCACCGCCGCCGCCGCCGGGCAGCAAGGCGTGGTGCGCCGCGACCCGTTCGCCATGCTGCCGTTCTGCGGCTACAACATGAGCGACTACTTCAACCACTGGCTGAAGCTGGGCAAGCAACTGGAAGCCACCGGCGCCACCTTGCCGCGCATCTACTGCGTCAACTGGTTCCGCAAGGGCCCGGATGGCAAGTTCGTGTGGCCGGGCTTTGGTGAAAACATGCGCGTGCTGCGCTGGATGCTGGGCCGCATCGACGGCCAGTCCAAGGGTGTGGACCAGGTGTTTGGCGTGTCGCCCAGCTACCAGGACATCGACTGGACCGGGCTGGAATTCACGCCCGACAAGTTTGAGCAAGTCATGTCGGTGGATGCGGGCGCGTGGCGCGACGAGCTGGCGCTGCACGACGAGCTGTTCACCCAACTGGCGGCGGGCTTGCCTGAAGACCTGCCGTCCACCAAGACGAAGATCGAAGGACGCCTGGCGGCCTGATCTGCCAGGCTTTGACCGGTGTGCTGAATGTGCAGCTGAGCGTTTAGCCGGTGCCGGTTAGCTGAACCGCACTCTGATCTGCCCGCGCGCCCCATCGGCGCGCGGGCTTTTTCTTTTCCGCTGGGCGGATCGCACCACCCCGCCGCAGATCACAAGGCACAATGCGTTCATGAAACTCGATCCGGAAGACCTGGCCAAGATCTCCTCATTGACCTTGGCGCATTACGAAGAGAACGCGGTGTCGTTTGAAGCGGGCACGCGCGACCACGACGTCAGCCAGAACATCGCGGCCTTGCTTCGGCATATCCCGGGCGCACCACCCTACGACATCCTGGACCTGGGCTGCGGCCCCGGCCGCGATCTCAAGACCTTTGCCGCCTTGGGGCACCGGCCGGTGGGGCTGGACGGCACGCCCAGTTTCGTCGATATGGCGCGCGCGGCCAGCGGCTGCGAGGTTTGGCAGCAGGACTTCCTGCAACTGGCGCTGCCCGCCGAGCGCTTTGACGGCATCTACGCCAACGCGGTGCTGTTCCATGTGCCGGGCCAGGAACTGCCGCGTGTGCTGCGCGAATTGTGGACGGCGTTGCGGCCGGGCGGCGTGCTGTTCAGCTCCAACCCGCGCGGTGGCAACCAGGAAGGGTGGAATCGCGGGCGCTATGGCGCGTATCACGACCTGGAAGGCTGGCGCGCGTTGATGACAAACGCGGGCTTTGAAGAGCTGGAACACTATTACCGGCCGGATGGCTTGCCGCGTGAGCAGCAGCCTTGGCTGGCCAGTGTGTGGCGGCGGGTGGGGTAGGGCGGCGCCGCGCGCTTGCAGGAATCGGACAGGCGCCGCGAATTTCGGCCAGGTCCGTCGACATAGATCAGACTTTCATCGAATAGCCGCAGTCTGCGGATAGCCGCCGCCGGATCTGGCTACCGCGGCCACGGCCCACGCCGCCAGTATTCACCTCATCCAATCAGCACTGCGATGAGGTGATGCGATGAAAGGTCTGGAAAACAAAGTCGCCATTGTGACGGGCGGCGCCACGCTGATCGGCGCGGGCGTCGTTCACGCGTTGCGCGCCAAGGGCGTGCGCGTGGCGCTCTTCGATATCGACGCCGCCAACGGCGAACGCGTGGCCGCGGCAGATAAGACCGGCGAACGCGTGGCCGCGGCCGGCAAGGCAGGCACGCGCTTCTGGCCGGTGGACATCACCGACGACGCACAACTGGCGCGCGGCGTGGCGGATGTGGCTGCCCACTTCGGGCGCATCGATTATCTGGTCAACCTGGCCGCCACCTATCTGGACGACGGCGCTGCATCCGGCCGCGCCGACTGGTTGCGCGCGTTGGACATCAACGTGGTCAGCGCCGTGATGGCGGCGCGTGCGGTCCACCCGCATCTGGTCGCCGCAGGCGGCGGCGCCATCGTCAACTTCACCAGCATCTCGTCGCGCGTGGCGCAGACGGGCCGATGGCTTTATCCCGTATCCAAGGCCGCGCTGCTGCAAGTGACCCGCAGCCTGGCGATGGATTACGCCGCCGACCGCATCCGCGTGAATTCCGTGTCGCCGGGTTGGACATGGTCGCGCGTGATGGACGAGCTGACCCAAGGCGACCGCGCCAAGACCGACCGCGTTGCCGCCGACTACCACCTGCTGGGCCGCGCGGGCGACCCGGCGGAAGTGGCCGAAGTCGTGGCGTTTTTGCTGTCCGACCATGCCAGTTTCGTGACCGGCGCCGACTACGCGGTGGACGGCGGCTATTCCGCCATGGGCCCGGAGCAGGCGCGTCCCGCCATCCCGCGTCTGGCCGAGTAAGCGCGCCGCCTTGCCACTACCGGCCCGCGCGCGCAGCGGCGGAGCCAGCAATCCAAAGGAGAGTAATGATGCGTCGAATCGCAATCGTGGGCGGCGGGCAGGCCGGACTGCCCCTGGCGTTGGGCCTGCTGGACAAGGGATACGCGGTGACGGTCGTCACCAACCGCGACCCCGACAACATCCGCAACGGCAAAGTGATGTCCAGCCAGTGCATGTTTGATGCGTCGTTGCAGGTGGAGCGTGACCTGGGCCTGAACCTGTGGGAGGCCGATTGCCCCACCGTCGACGGCATCGGCCTGGCCGTGCCGCATCCCGAACAATCGGGCCAGAAGGTGATCGACTGGGTGGCGCGGCTGGACAAGCCGGCGCAAGCCGTGGACCAGCGCATCAAGATGCCGGCGTGGATGGAATTGTTTGAAGCGCGCGGCGGCAAGCTGCTGATCCAGGACGGGGGCGTGGCCGAGCTGGAACTGCTGGCGGCGTCACATGACCTTGTGCTGCTGGCCGCAGGCAAGGGCGACGTCGTCAAACTGTTCGAACGCGATGCGCAGCGCTCGCGCTTTGACCGGCCGCAACGCGCGCTGGCGCTGACGTATGTCAGCGGCATGCGCCCCGCGCCGGACTATTCCCGCGTGGCGTTCAACCTGATTCCGGGCGTGGGCGAATACTTCGTGTTCCCCGCGCTGACCACTAGCGGCCCCTGCGAAATCATGGTGTTCGAAGGCATTCCCGGCGGTCCGATGGACTGCTGGCGCGACATCAAGTCACCGCAGGAACATCTGGCGCAAAGCCTGAACATTCTGCGCACCTATCTGCCGTGGGAAGCCGAACGCTGCGGCGCGGTGGAACTGACCGACGCCAATGGCATTCTTGCCGGCAGCTTCGCGCCCACCGTGCGCAAGCCGGTGATGACCTTGCCGTCGGGCCGGCTCGTGTTCGGGCTGGGCGACGCGGTGGTCACCAACGACCCGATCACGGGGCAGGGGTCGAACAACGCCACCAAGGCGTGCGCCGTTTACCTGGATGCGATTGTGGCGCACGGCGACGGCGCGTTCACCGCGGACTGGATGCAGCGCACGTTCGAACGCTTCTGGGAATACGGCGAAGCAGTTGTGGAATGGACCAACTCGATGCTGATGCCGCCCGCGCCGCATCTGTTGAAGTTGCTGAAGGCGGCTGAGGACTCGCCCGCGCTGGCCGGCGCCATCGCCAACGGCTTCAACCATCCGCCCGCATTTTTCCCGTGGTGGCGCGACGATGTCGCCTGCGACGCGTTCATCGCCTCGAATGCAGCCCGGGCAGCGCGGGCGGCCGCATGACGGCCCCGCTGGACTGGGGCAGCACGGACCTGCATCCCAAGGTCCTGCGTGGCGTGCTGGGCAGCTACCCGACGGGCGTGGCCATTGTGGCCACGCGTTGCCCGGACGGGCGCAATGTCGGGCTGACCATCAATTCCTTTGCCTCGCTATCGCTGGACCCGCCGCTGGTGTTGTGGAGCCTGGTGAACCATTCGCCAAACCTGGCGGCGTTTCGGGATTGCCGCCACTTCACCATCAGCGTGTTGGCCTGCGGGCAGGAAGCGCTGGCGATGCGGTTTGCGAGTTCCGCCGTGCCGGACAAATTCGACGGCACACCACTGCATGAAGTGCCCGAAGGCGTGCCTGCCATCGCCGGGGCCGTCGCCACCTTGGTCTGCGCCAACGATCAGCAAAGCCCGGCGGGCGACCATCTGCTGCTGTTTGGCCGCGTGCTGCGCGTGGCCAGCGCGGTCAGCGCCGTGGCAGCACCGCTGGTGTTCCACGCCGGGCGCTTCACCGCGCTGACCGCCGCCTAGCAGCCCCCCCCACTTCAAGTTGGAGCAAGTCATGGCGACCCCGTCAGCGGCGCAGATCATCATCGTCGGCAGTGGCATGAATTCATTGGTGTGCGCGGCGCTGTTGGCGCAGCGCGGCAAATCCGTGCTGGTGCTGGAACGCAACGACCGGCTGGGCGGCTGCATTCGTACCGAAGAACTTTTCCCCGGTTATCGGCACGACGTGCTGTCTTGCTGGTATCCGCTGTTTGTGGGGAGCCCCGCCTACGCGGCTTTGAAACCCGCGCTGCATGCGGCCGGTTTGGAATTCATGCAGGGCGATTACACGACGGGCCTCGTGCTGCCCGACGGTTCCGGCCTGGCGCTCAGGCAAGACATCGAAGACACCGCGCGCCGGCTGGACGCCTGGGCGCCGGGCGACGGCACGGCCTTTGCGCACATGGCGCAGCGTCTGTTTGGCGAAGACGCCGCGCTGACCTTCGGCCTGTTGGGGCAGAACCCCTACGGCGCCGGCATGGTGAAGCTGTTGTTCAAAGAATGGCGCAAGCGCGGTGCAGACGGCTTGGCCGCGTTTGCCGCGGATTCAATGGAGCCGTTTCGCCGCTGGGCCGAACGCGCATTGCAGTCCGACGCCGTGCGCGCCCTGATCGCGCCGTGGGTGTTGCACACGGGCCTGGGTCCGGATGACGCCGCGTCCGCGCTGATCGGCAAGCTGACGTTTGCGGCCGTGGTGGCGGGCGGCATGCCGGTGGTGAAGGGCGGAGGCAGCGGCATCGTCGCCGCGCTGGCCAAGGTGATCGAACAGCATGGCGGCCAGTTGCTGACCGGCACGACGGTCGAACGCATTCTGACGCGTGGCGATGGCCGCAAGCGCCGCGCGGTGGGCGTGGTGGCGAACGGCCGTGAGTACGCCGCGTCCGACGCCGTGGTGTGCAACGTGACGCCGGGCCAGTTGTATGAACAGCTGCTGCCGGATGCGCCCGCGCCCGTGCGCCAGCGCGCCGCCGCGTATCGCTACGGCCGGGGCGGCATGCAGATTCACTTCGCGCTGAATGCGCCGCCTGATTGGCTGACGCCGGAACTGCGCCACGTGCCGCTCGTGCATCTGACGGAAAGCATGGAGCAGGTCTGCCTGTCGGTCACCGAGGCCAACAACGGCCTGTTGCCCGCGCGGCCCACCTTGGCCATCGGCCAGCCCGTTGCCGTGGACCCCTCGCGCGCGCCGGACGGGGGGTGGATCTTGTGGGTGCAGATGCAAGAGCTGCCGGTGCGCGTCAAAGGCGACGCGGCGGGCCAGATCCACGTGCCGGCGGACGGCCGCTGGACCGATGCGCTGCGCGAAGCCGTTGCCGACCGCGTGCAAGCGCGTCTGGAAGGCGTGATGCCGGGCCTTGCCGGCCGCATCGTGGGCCGCCGCAGCTATTCACCCGCCGACCTTGAAGGCATGAACGTCAATCTGGTTGGCGGCGATCCGTATTCAGGGGTGTGCTCGCCCGACCAGTTCTTCTGGCTGCGGCCCTTTGCCGGCAGCCACGGCGCGCGCGGGCATCGCACGCCGCTGCGCAACCTCTTTCATATCGGCGCTTCTACCCATCCCGGCCCCGGCCTGGGCGGCGGCTCCGGCTATCTCGTCGCGCAACATCTGGCGCCCCGTGCGGGCAGGAGCGGAACATGAGCACACACTTTGAACCCCGGCGGCTGGCTTGTGCCGTGGCATTGGCGCTGGCTAGCGCGGCGGCGTCGGCCACCGAAGGGGGCGGGTTGGGCATCTACCCCGATGGCCTGGAAAACTTCATGTCGGGCGCGCTGCCGCCGCCCGGCGTGCACATGCTGGTCTATGGCGGCGGAGCGCGCTACGACACGCTGCGCGGCAACGATGGCCAACGTGTGCCGGTGCCGGGCTTCAAGGTCGACGTCAACGTGCTGGCGCCGCGGTTGATCTGGGTGACCGAGCAGCAGGTGCTGGGCGGGCAACTGGCCTTTCACGCCATCGCGCCCTTGCTGGACGTAACCTTCAAGGCGGCCGGCGAACGCTACCGCAGCACGGGCCTGGGCGACATGACGCTGGGCGTGGCGCTGGGCTATCACGTGTCGCCGTCGCTGCACTACGTGGTTGGGCTGGACATGTACGCGCCCACCGGCGAGTACAACCGCAACGACCCCTCCAGCCTGGGCAAGAACTACTGGACGGCGCAGCCCGTGTTCGCGTTGAGCCGCATCAGCCCCGATGGTTTTAACGCCGACCTCAAGCTGATGTACGACTTCAACTTCACGAACTCGGCCACCAACACCCGTTCCGGCCAGGCCATTCACGCCGACTACGCGCTGGGTTGGGGCGTGGGCAAGGGCTGGGTGCTGGGCGTGGGCGGCCACGCCTTCCAGCAGGTAACGGACGACAGCGGGCCGAACAGCGCCGCCGGCCGCGCCCGCGCGTTTGGTGTCGGGCCGGCGGTGCGATACCTGAACGACAAGGGCTGGCTGTTCACCGCCAAGTGGCAGCAGGAATTCAAGGTGAAGAACCGGCCCGAAGGGTCGCAGCTGTACGTGAAGCTGGCGATTCCGTTCTGATCGGCGCGCGGCCAGGGTTTGCCCGCCGCCGCGCCCGCGTGATACAAGACGGGCCTCTTCAGCTGTCTGCCTTGGTTTCATGGTCTCCGCTTCGACGCTTGGATTGTTCCTGGCAGGGGTCGCCGTCATTCTGGCGATGCCCGGCCCCACCAATACCTTGTTGGCCGCGGCCGGGTTGCGCCAAGGCTTCCTGCGGTCAGCACGCTTGACCGGCGCAGAACTGGCCGGCTACCTGATCGCCATCACGGTCTGGGGCCGCTTTCTGGAACAGGCGGCGCAGGCGTTCCCGTGGCTGCCGGCGGTGGTGCGCGTGGCGGCCAGCGTGTACATCGCCTATCTGTCCATCCGCATGTGGCGCGCGGCGCAAACGGTGCCATCGGCCGCGCAACAAATGATCGGCATGCGGACGCTGTTTGTGGCGACGCTGCTGAATCCCAAAGGCATCCTGTTTGCCAGCGCCATCTTCCCGCCTGCGGCCTTTTTGAACTTGTCCACGTACCTGGTCTTCATGGCGATATTCGCGGCGCTGCTGGTGCCGATCGGACTGATGTGGGTGGCGTTCGGCGCGTCGCTGGGCAACCAAAAAATCAAGTGGATCAGCCCGGCGCAAGTGCAGCGTGGGGCCTCTGTGGTGCTGGGTCTTTTTTCGTTGAGCCTGGCCTGGGCGGCGTTCCGATAGCGCGGCGCTCCATCGCGCCGGGTTCCGATAGGGCGGTGCTCCATCGCGCTGCGTTCCGATAGGGCGGAGTGAGCAGGGCGGTCTTATTCGCCCAGCCGCCGCAAGCTCTCGCTTGGGCTTTCGCCATAGCGTGCCTTGTAGCCGGCGCTGAACCGCCCCATGTGCGCAAACCCCCAGCGCAGCGCCACGCTGGCGATGTTCTGGCTTTCGCCAGACAGCAGCTCGGCGCGCGCGCGTTCCATGCGCAGGTCACGCAGATAATGCATGGGGCTCACGTCCAGGAATTCCTTGAACCCCGCATACAGGCTGCGCACGCTGACGCCCGCGATGCGCGCAAGATGCTCGGCGCTGACTGGCTCATGCGCGTGCGCTTGCAGGTAGTCTTGCACGCTGCGCACATGGCGCGGCAGCACCGCGCCGCGACGGCCAGGCGGCACGCCCGTGTAATTGTGGGGATGGGCCGACAGCAGGGTGGCGGCCACCAGTTGCTCCATCTGATGCACGATCAGCTTGTGCGTGGCCAGGTCCGCGTGCTGCGAAGAACAGTCCAGCAAATACGTCATCAGGCATCGCCATGCCGGACAATCGCGCCAGCGGAACCCCAGCTGAAAACGCAGCGGCCGATCCAGCGTACCGCCCAGCTGGCCCACCAGTGTGCGCTCCAGCAACGAACGCCCCACGCGCAGCATGAACTGATCGTTGTCGCCGCTCCAGCACATGGCCAGATCGTCGTCAGGGCTGACCACGGAAGCCAGCTCCGATGTGGAATCCACTTGTTGCGGGCCGCTGCGGATACAGGCGGAACCCGTCAACGGCATCTGCACCAGAAAGAAATCTTCCAACGGCCCGGGCCGAATCTCAACCTGCGCCCCGTAGCGCAGGCGGTTCAGCGAGACCTCGCCCAGCGGCAGATGATGCATGCGCGCGTCCAGCCGCTGCGCCGCGCCCACCACCCCCAAATGATGCGGCCGCATCACGCGGCCAACCATGGAACGCGCTTCGTCCAGATCGCCCGACGCAAACAACTGCTGCGCCGGCAAGCCCAGCACCGACTCGATCCGGGGGCCGGCGGGCGGCCAGGTCGTGCTGGAGGCGGACGATGTCGGGTTGAGCATGGCGGGGGCGTCCTTGCGGGGTCTCACGGGCCTTGAAGGCTCTGATAGTAAAGCGGTGCCGGTCCCGGGTGACTGGTGGAAAACCCGTCCCGCAGCCCGGGAGCCTGTCCGCTTTTTGCGTACGCTGTCCGCAAAATGCAGAAAACCGCGGAGGGCATCTGCGGTTTTCTGACGATGGCAACAATGCCGGCAGGTCAGTGCATCTGGCCGTAGCGTCCGGCGTTGAAGTCCTGGATGGCTTCAACGATTTCCGCCTGCGTGTTCATCACAAACGGGCCGTACCCCACCACAGGCTCATCAATTGGCTCGCCGCTCAAGATGAGGAACACGGCGTCGTTGTTCGCTTCGACCGTGATGCTTTCCCCATCTTGCGAGAACAGCGCCAGCTGCGCATCACGCGCCACCGTTTCCCCATTGACCAACACCGTGCCGCGCAGCATCACCAGCATGCTGTTGCGGCCCGCGGGAATGGGAAACGCCGCCGACTTGCCCGCATTCAAGCGCACGTCCCACACGTCAATCGGCGTGAACGTATGCGCCGGCCCGGCATGACCCGCGAAACTACCCGCAATCACCCGCACGCTGCCCGCGCCATCCGGCAATTCCGCCACCGGAATATCCGCATTGAGGATGCTCTGGTAACCCGCCGCCGCCGACTTGTCCTTGGCCGGCAGGTTCACCCACAACTGCACCATCTCAAGCTCACCACCCGTGCGCGTGAAAGCGTGCGAATGGAACTCCTCGTGCAGAATGCCCGACGCTGCCGTCATCCATTGCACATCGCCCGGACCAATCACGCCGCCGTTGCCGGTGGAATCGCGGTGTTCCACTTCGCCGCTGTAGACAATCGTCACGGTCTCAAAGCCGCGATGCGGATGCTGACCGACGCCGCGCGGATGGTCGGCCGGCTCGAACTTTGCGGGGCCGGCGTAATCCAACAGCAGAAACGGGCTCACGTTCTTGCCCTTGTCGTTGTAAGAGAACATCGAGCGCACGGGAAAGCCGTCGCCCACCCAATGGGGGCGAGGGGCTGCATGCAGGCCGAGGATCTTCTTCATGTTTCAACTCCTATTGCGCGGCCCCATCGGAGCCGTTCGACATAGCAATAAAGATAAGGGCGGAACGCTCGTTTCGGTAGACCCGGAAAGTGATAAGGACTGTTCCATGAATCGGACGATGACTATCAGTTCACATCTACAACTTTATGGCATCGGCCAGATGGATGACAGCCTGTTTTTTAGGAAAAGTCCGATATTTCAATCGGTTGGGCAACCGTAGAGTTCACCCATGCCGCCGGCAGCGCCGGCATCCCACCTACCGCCCACGCTCCAATTGCCTTCCGATCCCATGACGTCTACCACTCCCTTTCGCTTCCGCTCCGTCGCCACTTTTCTGTCCCTGGCCGCCGTCGGCATCGCCTCCGGCCTGCTAGCCGGCAAGCTCTACCTGCTGTGGCAAACCCTGGCGTGATGCGGCAAATCCTGGTGTGACGCGGCAAACCCTGGTGTGATGCGGCAAATTTCCGCCTGACGTATCCTTCCCGGCATGAAACAACGCGTGGACCCCGCGCCCGCCGGGCGCATCGAACCTGTCACCGGCTTTGCCCCCGTCGCCACCCCCGACGCGCGAGTGCTTGTCCTGGGCTCCATGCCCGGCGTGGCGTCACTGAAGCAAGCCCGCTACTACGCCCACCCCCGCAACGCGTTCTGGCCCATCGCCGCCCAGGTCCTGGGCTTTGACGCCACCGCAGACTACCCCCAGCGCCTGCAAGCCCTGCAAGCCGCCGGCGTCGCCCTATGGGACGTCCTGCAAACCTGCGAGCGCCCCGGCAGTCTGGATGCAGACATCCGCCACGACACCCTGATCCCCAACGACTTCGCCGCCTTCCTGCAAGCGCACCCGGCCATCACCCGCATCTGCTTCAACGGCGCCAAAGCCGCAACACTCTTCCGCCGCCACGTGATGCCCACCCTGACGGCCACCCTGGACTACCAAGACCTGCCGTCCACCAGCCCCGCCCACGCCGCCGCCTCATTCGATAAGAAACTGGCAGCCTGGAGCAGAGCGCTGAAAATCTAGGCAAGCACCCCGGCACCAGCACCAGCACCAGCACCAGCACCGGCACCGGCATCGGCACCGGCATCGGCACCGGCATCGGCACCGGCATCGGCATCCCGCAGCCCGCTCCCCAAAGCCCATCCGTCCAGCAAGGCCCCCCAAAAAAGCCCATCCGTTCAGCAGGCACCCCCCCAAGCCAAAAAAGGCCGCGCAGGGCGGCCGTCTTTGGCGACCCTGCACGATCTTCCCGCAGCCTCCGCCCCTGGCCAAAACGCCAAGCACCCCGCTCGCCCCAGCGGCGGTGGCTCAGCACTGACGCAGCCGGGTGTCCCGTGGGCGGGGCGGGCGCGGCCGTTCGGTGACGCCCGACGGAATCCGAAGGAAGCCGAAGGCGACGAGGATGAGGACGGGGCAGTCCGGCCCCGGCGGGCCGGACCGTCATCGTTGGCCGCGCCCGCCCCGCCCACGGGACTCCCGGCGGCCCAAGAACACCAGCCCCGGCAGGCAAGCAGCGCTGGCAAGCAAGCATCCCGGCCAGCAATTAGCCCGGCAGACACCCCCCCCATCAAGCAGTAACCGCGTCAAGCCACCAGCCAGCCCCCCGCTAGCAATCCCCAGCCCCCAAAAACAACACCCCCAATATCTCCGTCCCCAATTGACCCATATCAACTCCCTATATAACCAGGAGTGATAAGTTCATAACAACTAATAGCTACCCGTCACGAACACCTCAAACCCCATGCCTCCCGCACCCGACCACCCCCCCTCCAGCAAACGCGGCTTCCTTAAAGGCCTTCTGGGCTTAAGCGCCGCCGCCACCATCATCCCCATCCACGCCGAAGCCACCGGCCTGAACGGCCAACCCCCACGCCGCCCCGGCATCCCCGGCAAGCGCTACGGCATGGTCGTCGACATGCGCAAATGCATCGGCTGCCAGTCATGCACCGTCAGCTGTTCGCTAGAAAACCTGCCCCCCATCGGCCAATTCCGCACCACCGTTCTGCAATACGAAGTCACCCCCGACGACGGCGGCCCCTGTGCCATGGTCATGTTGCCGCGCCTTTGCAACCACTGCGACAACCCCCCGTGCGTTCCCGTCTGCCCCGTACAAGCCACCTTCCAGCGCGAAGACGGCATCGTGCTCGTCGACAACGAACGCTGCGTCGGCTGCGCCTACTGCGTCCAAGCCTGTCCCTACGACGCCCGCTTCATCAACCACGACACCCAGACCGCCGACAAATGCACCTTCTGTGAACATCGCCTGGAAGCCGGTCTGCTGCCCGCTTGCGTCGAAAGCTGCGTCGGCGGCGCGCGCGTCATCGGCGACATGAACGACCCCGACAGCGCCATCTCCAAACTGCTCGTCGAACACAAGGCCGACATCAAAGTCCTCAAGCCCGAAATGAAAACCGACCCCCACGTCTATTACATCGGCCTGCCCGATGCATTCGTGCACCAGGTCGACGGCCAAGCCGGCGTGCGCCTGGCTGGCGGACATTGAGCCACTGAAGGGGACATTCATGCAGATCTCGGAATTGCTCACGCCGGTCTATGACGCCGCCTGGCTGCCTTGGGCCGTGCAGTATTTCTTTCTTATCGGCATCGCCGCCACCACCGCACTGACCGCCGCCTTCGCCGCATTCGGCCACGCCGGCTCGCCCGCGCGCCAACTGCTGCCCGCCGCCGCGGCCGTACTGCTCGTCACCGCCATCGCAGCGCCTGTATCGCTACTTGCCGACTTACATCAACCCGGAAGATTCTGGCACTTCTACGCGCACCTCACGCCCTGGTCATGGATGTGGCTTGGCGCCTTGCTGTTGCCCGCCTTCGTCGGCCTGTCCGTGCTGTTCTGCGCCGCCTGGTGGTGGGGCCGAATCGCGTGGGCTCGCCTGCTGGCCGTTGCCCTGGCCCTGTCCGCCTTGTCCATCCTGGTCTACACCGGCGCCGAAGTCATGGTGCTGCGTTCACGGCCCTTGTGGCACACCGTGTTCCTGCCCATCAACTTCGCGCTGACCGCCTGGCTCGGCGCATTGGGCGCCATGTTCCTGGTGGGCCGCTGGCTGCCGGGCGGCCTGAAGGCGGTGCCGGTGGGCCTGCTGCGCCGCCTGAGCCTGACTGCGGTTGTGATGATGACGCTGGGCGCAGGCGCCTGGAGCCTGCTCGGCATGCTGGGCCTGGACCCGTCGTTTGACGCCGCGCTGCGCCTGTTCGCCGAATTCCCCATCTGGCGCATCAGCCTGGCCGGCGCCGTCATCACCGCCTTCTGCATGATCGCCTTGCTGCAACGGCCCGCATCGTCGCTGACTGCGCCGCTGCCGTCCGCCACGCTTGCGCTCACGATGCTGGCCGCCGCATGGATCTTCCGCTGGGTGGTCTTCATGAGCGTCCAAGGCGTACCCAAGTACGGCGCCGGACTCTATTTGTACGAGATGCMATGGGGCAGCGACGGCCTGCTGGGCATGGTCGGTGTGCTGGGCCTGTGCGTGGCGCTGGTCACCATGGTGACCTGGGCCTTGGAGCGGTTCCCCGCTCGCGCACGTGGCATGGCGGCCTGACGCGGCCGCCACATCAGGCCGCTAAATGATGCCGCTAAATCAGGCCCGCTAAATCAGGCCCGCCAAATCAGGCCCGCCAAATCAGGCTCGCCACATCAGGCCAGCCAAATGAGGCCAGCCGAATAAGGCCAGCCAGATGAGCCCGCCCGAACAAGACATGGAAGACAACACAATGAACAAGCACCCCGAACACGACAAGCCGGACCCTACGGCTGACGACCCCCACGAAAACTCCCCGCAAGACGCCGCCCGTCGCAAGCTGATGGTGCGCGGCGGCCTCGTCGCCGGCGGCATGGCCGCCTTTGCGGCCGGCTACGGTGAAACGGTCACACGCGCCGTCAAAGGCCTGGCCCACGGCACCGCCGGCGTCCCCACCGCCCACGCCGTGCGCGGCAACTCGCTGACGCCGGAATTCCGCATCGACCCGCTGACCGGCCTGCTCAACGCCCAACCCGGCCAGACCGTCAGCCCCTCCAGCTGTCTGGGCTGCTGGACGCAATGCGGCGTGCGCCTGCGCATCGACACCAAAGAAAACCGCATCCTGCGCGTGGCGGGCAACCCGTATCACCCGCTGGCCACGACGCGGCCCGCCGCCATGGAAGCGCCCGTGCGCGACGTCTACGCGCAACTGGGCGGCGACAACGGCCTGGAAGGGCGAGCCACGTCCTGCGCACGCGGCTCCGCCATGCTGGAACAAATGAACAGCCCGTTCCGCGTGCTGCAACCGATGAAGCGCGTCGGCGCCCGCGGCGAAGGCAAGTGGCAAACCATCTCGTTCGAACAGCTGGTGCAGGAAGTCTGCGAAGGCGGCGATCTCTTTGGCGAAGGGCATGTGGACGGCCTGCGCGCCATCTACGACCGCGACACCCCGCTGGACCCCGACAACCCCGAGTACGGCGCACGCGTCAATCAGTTCCTCTTTACCGATGCCTCCAACGAAGGCCGCACGCCGCTGATCCAGCGCTTTGCCGCGCAGTCGTTTGGCACGGTCAACTTCAGCAACCACGGCTCGTATTGCGGACAAAGTTTTCGCGTCGGCGCGGGCGCGGCGTTGGGCGACTTGAAAGGCATGCCGCACGGCAAACCCGATTGGGACAACGCACGCTTTGGCCTGTTCATTGGCGCGGCCCCGGCGCAGGCCGGCAACCCGTTCCAGCGGCAAGCCCGCCAACTGGCGGAAGCCCGCGTGCGCCCGGAAGAAGACAGCTTCACCTACGTCGTCGTGTCGCCCATGCTGCCCGCGTCGTCCAGCTTGTCGGCAGGGTCGGGCAACGAGTGGCTGCCCGTGAACCCCGCCGGTGACCTGGCCCTGGCCATGGGGCTGATCCGCTGGATTCTGGATCACGAACGCTTCGACGCCCGCGCGTTGGCGCAGCCCGGCCCCAACGCCATGAAGGCGGCGGGCGAAGCCACCTGGACCAACGCCACGCATCTGGTCGTGGCCGAACGCGGCCATCCGCGCCTGGGCAGTTTCGTGCGCGGCGCAGACATGGGCTGGCCGCGCCCGGCCGACGCCGATGACAAGTGGGAAGACGTCTACGTTGTGCGCCTGGAAGACGGCACGCTGGCGCCGCACACGACGGCGTCGCCCGCCACCCTGTTCGTGGACGACGCCATTGCCGTACCCGGGCTGTCGGCGGACCCGCTGCGCGTCTGCTCGTCGCTGGCCCTGCTGCGCGAAGAATCGCACCGCAAGTCGCTGGACGAATACGCCACCTTAAGCGGCGTGCCGGCCGACAAGATGGCATCGCTGGCGGAACGCTTCACCAGCTACGGCAAACGCGCCGTGGCCGATGCGCATGGAGGCACCATGAGCGGCGCGGGCTTCTACACGGCCTACGCCATCGCCATGCTCAACACGCTGGTCGGCAACTTGAACGTGGACGGCGGGCTGGTGCTGGACGCCGGCCCGTTTCCGCCTTACGGCCCCGGCCCGCGCTACAACATCGCCGGCTTCGCCAACCGCGCCACGCCCAAAGGCGTGGCCCTGTCGCGCAACCGTTTCCCCTACGAGAAATCCAGCGAATTCAAGCGCAAGAAGGCAGCCGGCCAGCCGGTGTACCCAGCGTCGGCGCCCTGGTATCCGGCAACCGGCGGCTTGAGTTCAGAGATGCTGGCATCCGCCTTGGCCGGGTATCCCTACCGCGCCAAAGTCTGGTTCAACCACATGAGCAACCCGGTCTACGGCATTGCCGGCTTCAAGACCGTGCTGGCCGACAAGATGAAAGACCCGCGCATCTTGCCGCTGTCGGTGTCGATCAACCCCTTCATCAACGAGACCAACGCGCTGGCCGACTACATCGTGCCCGACACCGTCACCTATGAAAGCTGGGGCGTGTCGGCGCCGTGGGCGGACGTGGTCGCCAAAGCGTCCACCGTGCGCTGGCCCGCCGTGCAACCCCGCGTGGCGCGCACCGCCACCAACGAACCCGTGTGTCTGGAAACATTCCTGATCGCCTGCGCCAAGCGCCTGGGCATGCCGGGCTTTGGCGCCAACGCCATCTCGGATAAAGACGGCGGCAAGCACGCGCTGGACACGCCGGAAGACTTCTTCCTGCGCGGCATGGCCAACATCGCATTTTCGGCGGGCCGCCCCGTGCCGGAAGCCAGCGACGACGACATGGCGTTGACTGGTGTGGACCGCTATCGCGGCCTGCTGGAGCAAAAGCTCAAGCCCGGCGAATGGCGGCAGGTGGCAATGCTGATGAGCCGGGGCGGGCGCTTCGACAAGATGGAAGACGCCTGGGTGCAAAACGGAGAATCGCGGCAGACGCGTCTGGCCTACGCCAAGCCTCTGCAAATCTGGAGCGAAGAACTGGCCGGTTTCCGGCACGCGATGACGGGCGAACGCTATAGCGGCTGCCCCACGTGGTATCCCGCAAGGCTGGCCGATGGCCGCGACGTGCGCGCCGAGTATCCCGCGCAGCAGTGGCCGTTCCTGCTTAGCTCGTTCAAGTCGAACCTGATGAGCTCGATGTCCATCGGCGTGAACCGCTTGCGCCAGGTGCATCCGCATAACCCGGTGTCGATCAACCGGCAGGATGGTGAACGCCTGGGCATCCGCAACGGCGACGCCGTGCGCATCGTGACGCCGGGCGGCGCGGTGACGGGGTTGGCGCTGCTGCGCGACGGCATCCAGCCGGGCGCGGTCGGCATCGAGCACGGCTATGGCCATACCGAACTGGGCGCGCGCGTGCACGTGGTGGACGGCAAGCCCATGCCGCATGACGCGTCGCTGTCGGCGGGCGTCAACCTGAACGACTTGGGCTTTGGCGACACGACTCGGGGCGAGCACGCCAACGTGTGGATCGATTGGGTGTCGGGGGCGGCGGTGCGCCAAGGCTTGCCGGCGCGCATCGAGCGGGTGTAGGGAAGGGGGGCCGATGCCCCAGCCTGACGCGGAAAGCCTCGCGTCAGTGCCTGAGGCTGGACGTCATCACGGCGTGACCGTGTCGGCCACCAGTTCCAGCCCGTCGGCAGGCACTGCCACGTCAGGCAGCATGCCGCTCAAGTCGCCAGGCTGAGCGGCGGCCGTGCCAGACCGGCTGATCCGGATTTCCACCCGGACCTTGCTGGCGCGGGACAGCGTGGCGTCGGGCGACATCGCGTTGCTGTCATCCAGTACGAAGGCGCGCGGCAAGTCCGACACGCGCATGCGCAGAATAGCCAGAGGCATGCGCGAGCCTTCAACGGGCCGCGCCAGAATGAACACGGTATCGCCGGGCTGCACGTTGCTGCGCAGCGATTCGGCGATGCGTGCGTGGCCGCTCAGGCGGGGCGTGGTGGCGGCGGTGCTGGCCTGCGGCGCCGGTGTTGCGGGTGCGCCGGCAGCCGGGCTGCCCGCAGCCGGTATGCCCGCAGCCGGTATGCCCGAAGCCGGTACGCCCGCAGCCGGTATGCCCGCAGCCGGTACTCCCGTCGCCGCCATCCCCCGAGCTTGCGCGATGTTCGATTGAATCTGACGTGCGGCTTCCGAATCCGGGGGCAGCAGCGTTTGCAAGCGTTCCCAATGCGCCAGCGCTTCGGCCGCGTCGCCCCGGCGCAGCGCCATCATGCCCGCCAGCGCCAAGGCTTTGGGCTGGTCGGGTTGTGCCGCCAACGCTTGCGCCACGGCCGCGATGGCGTTCGCGTCTGGCACGCCCTGATTGGCTGAAAGCAGTGCGTCGGCCAGATCGGCCAGCACGGCGGGTTGCCCCGGCACCAGACGCAGCACCTGCTGATACGCCGCCACCGCATCCGTGTAGCGGCCCAGCGTTTCGTAAGAGCGCGCCAGCGTGTACCAGCCGTCGGCGTCATCCGGCGTGGCGCGCAGGCGCTGCGCCAACGCGTTGATGGCTAGCGCCATGTCGTCGCCCGAGTCCTCGGCATGCGGTTCGGCCGCACGCGTCATGGTCACATCCGCCGCCGCCCGCGGGTTGCCCAGCTTGCCGTACAGCAGCACGGCGGCCACGGGAATCAGAACGCTTAACAGGCAGGCGGCGGCGATGCCGGCGCGCTGCCCACCGGCCGGCGCCGCTTGCGATTGGCGCAGCGCCAGGTCTTGCAACAGGTCACGCTGCAACTCCTCTTCCGCCCGCACACGTGCGGCCGGACTGAGACTGCCGTTGTTCAGGTCGCGCTGCAATTGTTCGCGCTGAGCCAGATAGAAGGCGCGCACATTGGCGTCTGCCGTGGCGGACGGCCGCGTCGGCGGACGGCGCACCAGCGGCGGGATCAGACACAGCAGCGTGGCCAGCAACAGCAACAGCACAACGAGCCATAGCGTGGTCATGAGCCAGTGTCCAGAAAGCGGGCGGCGCGGGCGCGTTCGTCGGCGGTCAGCGGCGCGCGGGCGCCGGCGCGCCGTTTGAGCGTACGCAGCAACACCCAGAAGCCCAGCGCCAGCAGGGCAAAGGGGCCTAGCCACAGCAACCAGGTGATGGGTTTGAAAGGCGGGTCGTAGCGCACGAAGTCGCCGTAGCGGTCTTCGAAGAAACGCATGATCTGGGCGTCGCTACGGCCTTCGGCCAACTGCGCATGGATCAGGTTGCGCATGTCATGCGCCAGCGGCGCGTTGGAGTCGGCCAGCGTCTGGTTCTGGCAGACCAGGCAGCGCAAGCCGTGCGCGAGTTTGTCGGCGCGCTGCTGATCGGCGGGCGATAAGGCGGGCAGGGCGGCAGCCGGAGGCGTGGCGGCAAAGGCGGCGGGCAGCGCATTCAACGCCGTCGCCAGGGTCAAGGCCAGCGTCAACGCCAACGCCAGCCTCATGCCCACCCGCAACGCCAACCTCTCCCTCAGCGTCAGCGCAGTCATCCCTTGCCGGCGCGCCGTCATTTCAGCTCCTTGATCAGCGGCTGAATCCGCGTGCGCCAGATCTCCGGGGTGATCAGCCCCAGCTGCTTGTAGCGAATACGCCCTGCGCCATCGATCACAAACGTTTCCGGCACGCCGTAGACGCCGTATTCGATCCCGACGCGGCCATCGGTGTCGGACGCCGACGCGATGTACGGGTTGCCATTGCGCGCCAGCCAGGCCAGCGCGTCGTCCGGTTTGTCTTTGTAGTTCAACCCATACAACGGCACGCCGTGGCGCTGGGCGGCTTCGCGCAGCACGGGCAATTCTTCGCGGCAGGGCGCGCACCACGACGCCCACACGTTCAGCAGCCACACCTGCCCGCGCAGCGATTGCACATCCAATTGTTGGCCCGGCGCTTGCAGCAGCGGCAGGCTGATTGCGGGGGCGGGCTTGTCGATCATGGCGGACGGCACGGCGCGTGGGTCACGCGACAGGCCCATCGCCAGGAAAATGGCCATCGCCATGAACACGCCCAGCGGCAGCAGGTAGCGCAGCATCAGACGCCCTCCCGCGATGCGTGGTGAACCGGGCGGCTATCGGGGGGCAAGGTTTTCGGATCGCGCACCCCCGCTTCTTGCGTGCGGCGATAGCGCTTGTCGCCCGCCGCCAGCAATCCGCCCAGCGCCATCAGCAGGCAGCCCGTCCAGATCCATGTCATGAAGGGTTTGACCTGAATACGCACCGTCCACGCCGTGTCGCCCACGGGTTCGCCCAGCGCCACGAACAGGTCGCGCGTGAAGCCGCTGTCAATATCCGCCTGGCTCAGCGCCATGTCCTGCACCGTGTACAAGCGCTTTTCCGGGTACAGCGTCACCACCGGCTTGCCGTTGCGCGTGACGGGAAACACCGCGCGCTGCGCACTGTAGTTCGGCCCGGTTGCTGGCGCGAGGCTGGCGAATGTGAATTGGTAGCCGCCCGCTTCCTGCGTGGCGCCCAGCTCCAGGCGTAGCTCGTGCTTGACCTCATAGCCGTTGGCCAGCGTGACGCCGGCAATGAAGATGCCCACGCCCGCATGCGCCAGCAGCATGCCGTACCAGCTGCGCGGCTGCCTGCCCAGGCGGCGCAGCCATTGTCCGCGCCCGTCGGTCTTGTCGTTCAGACGTTGCCAGGCGTGGACGGCGGCGCTGGCGACTGCCCACGCCGCCAGCCACAGGCCCAGCATGATCATCGGCGAACCCAGCCGCAGCGGGCCGGGCATGGCCAGCGGCAACAGCACGGCGGTGGCTACGCTGACGGCGAAGGCGGCGCGCAAGCGGCGGGCCAGTTCTGGCACCTCGGCCTGCTTCCAGCGCGCCACAGGTCCGACCCCCATCAGAAAAATGGCGGGCGTCATCAACGGCACGAACACGGCTTCGAAGTAGGGTGGCCCGATCGAGATCTTGCCCCAGTCCAATACGTCCAGCACCACGGGATACAGCGTGCCCAGCAGCACGGAGCCGGCCGCTACCGTCAACACCACGTTGTTCGACAGCAACAGCGATTCACGCGACAGCAACGCAAAGCCGCCGCCCAGTCCGACCGTGGGCGCGCGCCAGGCATACAGCATCAACGACCCGCCGACGATCACCGTCATGAAGGCCAGGATGTACAGGCCGCGCCCCGGGTCTACGGCGAACGCGTGGACAGACGTCAGCACGCCCGAGCGCACCAGGAACGTGCCCAGGATGCTGAGCGAAAACGTGCAGATCGCCAGCAACACCGTCCAACTGCGAAACGCGCCGCGCCGCTCGGTGACGATCAGCGAATGAATCAGCGCGGTGCCTGCCAGCCAGGGCATGAACGACGCGTTCTCCACCGGGTCCCAGAACCACCAGCCGCCCCAGCCCAGCACGTAGTACGCCCACGCGCTGCCCAGCAAAATGCCGACGGTCAGAAATGTCCACGCCGCCAGCGTCCAGGGCCGCACCCAGCGTGCCCACAGTGCGTCCAGCTCGCCCGACAGCAGCGCGGCGATGGCGAAGGCGAAGGCCACCGAAAATCCCACATACCCCATGTACAGCATGGGCGGATGCACGATCATGCCGGGGTCTTGCAGCAACGGGTTCAGGTCGCGGCCGGCCATGGCGGGGGGCATCAGCCGTTCAAACGGGTTGGACAGAAACAGCAGAAACAGCAGAAAGCCCACGCTGATCCCGCCCATCACCGCCAGCACGCGGGCGGCAAAGGGCAGCGGCAGGCGGCGGCTGAAGACGGCCACGGCCAAGGTCCAGGCGGTAAGCAAGTACAGCCATAGCAGCAGCGAGCCCTCATGCCCGCCCCACACAGCGGCGAAACGGTAGGCGGCGGGCAGGTCGGCATGCGAATTGCCCGCCACGTACAGCACCGAAAAATCGTTATGCACGAACGACCAGGCCAGGCAGCCAAAGGCCAGCGTCGTCAGCGCGAATTGGCCGACAGCGGCGGGCCGGGCCACGCGCAGCCCCGCTTGCCAGCCAGTGGCCGCGCCAATCAGCGGCAGCGTCGTTTGCGCCAGCGCCACCAGCAGCGCCAGGATCAGGCTGAAAAGGCCGATCTCGGGAATCATCGCGCCTCCGCCCGCATGGCGCTGTTGGCCGTGGCCGTGGCGTTGGCGGGACCTTTGTTGCCCGCGCGCTTCAACGCGTCGGCGGCTTCGGGCGGCATGTAGTTTTCATCGTGCTTGGCCAACACCTCGGTGGCGCGGAATACGCCGTCGGCATCCAGCTTGCCGGCGGCGACGACGCCCTTGCCCTCGCGGAACAGGTCGGGCAACAAACCTTGGTAGGTGACGGGTACGGTGTGCGCGGTGTCCGTCACGATGAAGCGCAAGGTCAGGCCGTCGGCCTCGCGGCGGACCGAGCCTGGCTCCACCAGCCCGCCCACGCGGAAACTGCCGGTGCGCGGCGCTTTCTTGGCCGCCACTTGAGACGGGCTGAAGAAGAACACCAGATTGGATTGCAATGCGTTGAGCACCAGCGCGGTGGCCAGCGCCAGCAGGCCGAGCCCGCCCGCGATGGCCAAGGCGCGACGCTTGCGCGGGGTCATGGGCGGTCCTCATCGGGGCGATCCGCACCCGCGCGCCTATCGCGGCGAACGCGTGCGCGGCGCCACAGCAGCATGACTTCCACGCCCATCAGCACCGCCGTCACGCCATACGCGCCCAGAATGTACGGACCATGCCCCTGAAGGGTAAAGATCGCATCCCAAGTCATCGGGCCTCCTTGGCGTTGGCGTGCAGCACGCCCGGCTCACGCTCCGCGATGATGCCGCGCACGCGCGCCAGCGCCACGGCCGCGCTGTACAGCCAGAACGCCGCCACCATCAGCAGCATGGCGGTGACCATGATGCGCGCCATGCTGGGCGCGGCCGTCAGATTGATGGACGCGCCTTGATGCAGCGTGCTCCACCAGCGCACCGAGAAATAGATGATGGGCACATTCACCACGCCGGCCAGCAGCAGAATGGCGCCGCCGCGATCGGCGCGCCGGATGTCGTCGGTGGCGGCCTGCAAGGCCATGAAGCCCAGATATAAGAACAGCAGAATCAATTCCGACGTCAGGCGCGCATCCCACACCCACCACGCGCCCCACGTGGGCTTGCCCCACAACGCGCCCGTCCACAAGGTCAGGAAGGTGAACAGCGCACCCGTGGGCGCCAGCGCGCGCATCATCATGAACGACAGCCGCGTGTTGTAAATCAGGCCCAGCGCGGCATACCCGGCCATCACCAGATACAGAAACATCGACATCCACGCCGCCGCCACATGGATGAAAAGAATGCGGTAGACCTCGCCCTGCTGGCTGTCGGTAGGCGCAACCGCCAGCCCCACCACCAGGCCCGCGGCGGCGAATAACGCGGCGGCCAGCGCCAGCAGCGGAATCAGCCGCCCGGCCAGCGGGTAAAACACCGCCGGCGATGCGTAACGCATCCAGCCCGAGCCAGACGCGGCGGCGTGCGCTGAGCCCGGCAGCGACGGTGACATGGACCCCGGCGAGGGCTGAGGCGAATGGAAGGCGGGAAGCTTCTGCATGGGGCCTCTTAGTCCAGCGCCACGCGCAGCGCGGCGGACGCGCTCCAGGGGCACAACAGAATGGCCAGGCACAGGCAGGCGCMCAGCAGCGACAATTGCGGCCCGGCGCCCAAGCCCGCGTGCGTGGCCGACACCGCGCCCGCGCCAAAGATCAGCACGGGCACATACAGCGGCAGCACCAGCAAGGGCAAGAGCGCGCCGCCGCGCAAACCCAGCGTCAGCGCCGCGCCCAGCCCGCCCACCAGCGCCAGCGTGGGGGTACCCAGCAGCAGCGATAGCGCAAGCACGCCAATCGCCTCGGGCGGCAAGCCGAATTGCAAGGCCAGCACGGGGCTGGCGAGTATCAGCGGCAAGCACACGCTGAACCAGTGCGCGGCCAGCTTCACGCCCACCAGCAAGGGCAGCGGATGCGGTGACACCAGCAACTGTTCCAGCGCGCCGCTGTCATGGTCTTGGGAAAACGGACGATGCAGGCTCAGCAGGATGCCCAGCAGCGCGCAGACCCACAGCACGCCTGGCCCGATGGCCAGCAGCAACGCGGGGTCCGGGCCTATTGCCAGCGGGAACAACGAGCCCGCAACGATGAAGAACAGCGTGGCGCCCAACGTATCGGCGGGCCGGCGCCAGGCGAGCCGGATATCACGCAGCGCCAACTGAGACAGCGTAGCCAGCATCCGCGTAGTCATCCAGGTTGAGGGTTTGCGTGCGGGTTGCGGCCGCGGCCACCGCATTCGGCTTGCGATGCGACGCCACCACCGCTGCGCCGCCGGCGTCCAGGTGCGCATCCAGGGCCGTCCACAACTGATCCAGGCTGGCCGCGTCCAGCCCCGCATCGGGTTCGTCCAGCAGCCATAACGGCTTGCCGCCCAGCACCACGGCGGCCAGCGCCAGCCGGCGGCCCTGGCCTTGCGACAGGCGCGCGGCAGGGGTGTGCAGACAGGCATCCAGGCGCCAGGTGCGCAAGGCGCTTGCGATGGCGTTATCGTCTTGCGGCGTGCCTGCCACGTGCAGGCTATACCGCATGTTCTCCAATGCGCTCAACTCGCCGGTCAGCCCATTGGCGTGGCCCAGAAACGCCACGCGGGCGAAGTAGGCGGATGGGTCTTGCCGGAAGTTGCTGCCTTGTGCATACAAGTCGCCGGACAGCGGGCGCAGCAGCCCCGCCAGCATGCGCAGCAAGCTCGTCTTGCCGCTGCCGTTGGCGCCTTGCACATGCAGCAGCTGGCCGGCGTGCAGATCAAAGCTGACCGCGCGTAAGCCATCGGGTTCGCCATGGAGTGGGCCACTGCGTTCGCCATGGGGGCCGCCAACCTGTCCGCCGTTCAGTCCCCCGCGCGGGCTGCGTAGCGCGCAAGCCGCCAGCATCGGCGGCGGGGCGTCAGCGGGCCGCATTCGCAACCTCTTTGGGCGCGCCGGGCGGTGTTGCATCGGAAGTCTGGCCCGGTGGAATGTGCGGCAGCGTGTGGGCAATGCCCTTGTGGCAATCGATGCAGGTCTTGGACTTGTCCGCCAGATACGTGCTGTGCATGTTCTGCGCACGCACGCTCTGGCGCGTGAAGTCCATGTATTCGTAGTTATGGCAGTTGCGGCATTCCAGCGAATCGTTGGCCTTGAAGCGCGCCCATTCGTGCTGCGCCAGTTCCAGCCGCTTGTCCACAAACTTTTCCCGTGTGTCGATGGTGCCGAAGATCTTGCCCCACACTTCCTTGGACGCCTGCATCTTGCGCGCGATCTTGTCCGTCCAGTTGTGCGGCACGTGGCAGTCGGAACACAGCGCGCGCACGCCTGACCGGTTGGTGAAGTGGATGGTGCCCTTCAATTCGGCGTACACGTTGTCGCGCATTTCGTGGCAGCCGGTGCAGAATTTTTCGGTGTTGGTCAGTTCCATTGCGGTGTTGAAGGCGCCCCAGAACAGGATGCCGCCAATAAAGCCGCCGATCGTCAGAAAGCCCAGGCTGAAATGCACGCTGGGGCGGCGGATGATGTTCCAGTAGCGCTTCAGAAGCTTGAACATGGCGGCGTCCTCTTCCTTACTTCTTCTGGGACGCCGGGGCGGTCAGGCGCTTGAGGATCACGTCGATGTCTTCATACGTGTTCGACACCAGCGGTTTGGCCTCGGCCTGCGGCACGTGGCATTGCACACAGAAATAGCGGCGCGGCGACACCTCGGCCAGCACATTGCTGTCGCGGTCCATGTAGTGCGTCACGCTTAAGGGTGGCGCCTGCGTTTCCTCGGTGTTCACGCGGGCATGGCAGGCCAGGCAGCGGTTGTAGTTCTTGTCGATCTGATAGCCGTCGATCTTGTGCGGAATGGTGGGTGGCTGCATCGAATACGTCCGCATCCGCTTGATGTCCTTGTTTTCAATCGGGCTGATCAGCGGCGGATTGGTTTCCTCGGCAATTGGCGTAGGGCCGCGCATGGGGTCTTCGACCTCAAGCGGCGGGGCGGCCCAGGCGGCCGAACTCAGGGCCGAGCCGATGGCGATCACGATGGCGATGGCGGTAGCGCGTACGTTCATGGCTGTCTCCCGGGCGCCTTCAGACCTTGACGATCTTGACCGCGCACTTCTTGAAGTCGGTCTGGAACGAGATCGGGTCGGTGGCGTCCAGCGTGACCTTGTTGATCAGCTGGCCGGCGTCAAACCAGGGCACGAAGACAAGGCCGCGCGGCGGCTTGTTGCGCCCGCGCGTCTCAAGCCGCGTGCGCATCTTGCCGCGCCGCGACACGATCTCGACTTCCACGCCGCGGCGCAGGCCCATCGCCTGCGCATCGTCGGGGTGCATGAAACAGACCGCGTTGGGAAAGGCGCGATACAGCTCAGGCACGCGCCGCGTCATCGAACCCGAATGCCAGTGCTCCAGCACGCGGCCGGTGGACAGCCAGAACGGATATTCCTGGTCTGGCGATTCCGGGGGCGGCTCGTAGGGCAGGGCGTAGATGACGGCGCGGCCGTCCGGGTTGCCGTAGAACTCGAAGCCCGCGCCGGCTTTGACGTAAGGGTCGCTGCCTTCGCGGTAGCGCCACAGCGTTTCCTTGCCATTGACGACCGGCCAGCGCAGGCCGCGCGCTTCGTGGTAGGTGTCAAACGGCGCCAGGTCGTGGCCGTGGCCGCGGCCGAATTCCGCGTACTCCTCGAACAGCCCTTTCTGCGCATAGAAACCGAACGCCTTCGCTTCCTGGTTTTCGTAGTCGGCGTTCAATTCGCTGTTGGGGAATTTGTTGACCTTGCCATTGGCGAACAGCACGTCGAACAGCGTCTTGCCGCGGTACTCGGGCTTTTTCGCCAACAAGTCCGCCGGCCACACTTCTTCCACCTTGAAGCGCTTGGAAAACTCCATCAGCTGCCACAAATCAGAGCGCGCATCGCCCGGCGCATTCACCAGCTGATGCCAGAACTGCGTGCGCCGTTCTGCGTTGCCATAGGCGCCTTCCTTTTCCACCCACATCGCGGCGGGCAGGATCAGGTCGGCGGAAATGGTGGTGACGGTGGGGTAGGCGTCCGACACAACGATGAAGTTGTCGGGGTTGCGGTAGCCGGGCAAACCTTCATTCATCAGGTTGGCGGCGGCCTGCATATTGTTGTTGACCATCACCCAGTAGGCGTTGATCTGCCCGTCTTTCAGCATGCGGTTTTGCAGCACGGCGTGCGCGCCCACCTTGTCGGGGATGGTGCCGTCGGGCAGTTGCCACAATGCTTCGGCATGCGCGCGGTGCTTGGGGTTGGTGACCACCAGGTCGGCGGGCAGGCGATGCGAGAACGTGCCCACTTCGCGCGCGGTGCCACAGGCCGAAGGCTGCCCCGTCAACGAGAACGGGCTGTTGCCCGGCGTGGAGATTTTGCCCGTCAGCAGGTGGATGTTGTAGACCATGTTGTTGGCCCACACTCCGCGCGTGTGCTGGTTGAAACCCATTGTCCAGAATGACGTCACGCGGATTTTCGGGTCGGCGTAAAGCTCAGCCAGATCCTGCAATTGCTTTTGCGGCACGCCGGTCAGTTTGGACGTGTATTCCAGGTCGTACTTTGAGACGAACTTCGCAAAGTCGTCATAGGTGATGGGCTTGGAGCCGCCGGCCTTGTCGGCGTTCTTGGCGGCCTTTTGCAAGGGGTGGTCGGGCCGCAAGCCATAGCCGATGTCGGTATTGCCTTCGTGAAACACCGTGTGCTTGTCCACGAAGTCGCGGTTCACGCGCTTGGTCTGGATGATGTAGTTGGCGATGTAGTTCAGAATGGCMAGGTCCGTTTGCGGCGTGAACGTCAGCGTCAGGTCGGCCAGTTCGTACGAGCGGTGCTCGAAGGTGGACAGCACCGCCACCTTGGTCTTGGGCGCAGACAAACGCCGGTCGGTGACGCGCGTCCACAGAATGGGGTGCATCTCGGCCATGTTCGAACCCCACAGCACGAAGGCGTCGGCGTTCTCGATGTCGTCATAACAGCCCATGGGTTCGTCGGCGCCGAAGGTGCGCATGAAGCCCACGGCGGCCGACGCCATACAGTGCCGCGCGTTCGGGTCCAGGTTGTTTGACCGGAAGCCCGCCTTCATCAGCTTGAGTGCGGCGTAGCCTTCCCATACGGTCCATTGCCCTGAACCGAACATGCCCACCGCAGTCGGCCCTTTGTCCTTCAACACCCGCTTGAACTGTTCGGCCATCACGTCAAAGGCCTGGTCCCAGGACACCGGCGCGAACTCGCCGTCCTTGGCGTACTTGCCGTCTTTCATCCGCAACAACGGGGTCGTCAACCGGTCGTTGCCGTACATGATCTTCGACAGGAAATAGCCCTTGACGCAGTTCAGGCCCTTGTTGACCTCGGCGTTGAAATCGCCATGCGTGGCCACGACCTGGTTGTCTTTCACCGCGACGTTCACGCCGCAGCCGGTCCCGCAGAATCGACAGGGCGCCTTCGACCATTTCAGTTTGGCGGCCTCGGATTCGGTCACGATGTTCTGCGTGTAGCCCACGATGGGAATGCCGGCCACGGTGGCGGCGGCAGCCGCTGCGGATTGCTTGATGAAGTCTCTACGAGCCATGGACATCGCCAATCTCCTCGTTCATCGCGGCGAGCGTGTCGGCGTGCTGGTAGACCAGCGCCGAAGCCAGCACGCCATCCAGGCGCTGGATCTCGGAGATCCGCGCCATCATGTCGTCGGTGGAGGGCGCTTCCAGCGTGACGACCAGCTTGCCGGTGTCGGACGCGCCATGGATTTCCGATCCCGCAATCGCCAATATCGCGGCGCGGACCTCGGGCAGTCGTTGGGGCAGGGCGTGCACCACCAGGCTCGCGATGTGCAGCTCGGGCGCCGCAGCGGGCGCAAGGGGGGGAAGCGCGGACATGGAGGGTTCCGTCGCGTCTGTTCAGCTGCCCGGAGGGCCGGCAAGCAGCTGGTAGAACCAGACGATGAAACCGTATCCCGCCACGATGATGACCGTAAGGACGGGGGCCATGACTGCCGTCAGGAACAGAAAGCTTCGCAGCTCCTGCGGCTTGGTATAGCCATCAGACTCGTTTTGCACACACCACCTCACTTTGATAGTTGGGGTATTGCATTGAACGTGCGGATGTCGAAGTTTTTAGCAGTGCTTTTACATGCCGTCAATGTTGCATCACGGCGAAACAATCATGAATTGGCGCTGTATAGGCAGGTGCCTGACGCTTGCCCGGACGGGTGTCCGGGGCAAGCGTCAGGCAGCCGTACTGATTCGCGTTGCTAATCAGAAGAAGGGTGACGGCTTCCAGTAGGAAGGGTGAGGGCTTCCTACTGGAAGGGCGAGCGCTTCGCTGGATCAGCCGATTGCGCCGTAGATGCGGCGCGCATCTTCTGCCGTGGCCAAGGGCCGGCCCAGCGCGCGGGCGCCTTCGGCGGCTTGGCGCACCAGGTCGGCATTGCCCGGAGCAATGCCGCCGTCGCGCAGCTTCAGATTATTTTCGAAGCCCACGCGCATGTGGCCCCCGAACGCCGCCGCCGTCGTGACGCAGGCGTTTTCCTCGGGCCCGAAAGCGCAGATCGCCCACGGCAGCGAATGATCGTAGGCAGCCAGAAAGGGCAGCAAGTCATACGCGGATGAGGTCTGGCCCACGCTGTACCGGCCAAGCACGAACAGCACTGACCACGCGCCGGGCGGCACCAGCCCGCGCGCGCGCAGCGACAGCCAGCGCCGCACATCGCCTTCGTCATACAAAATGATCTGCGTCATGATGCGGCGCTCGGCAATCCAGGCCAGGAACGCCGCCAGTTCCGCTTCGGGAATATCCGGCACGGCAATTTCACGCAGGCCGATCGACACGGCTTCGGGTTGCAGTTCACGCACCAGCGCGATTTGTTCCGCGGCCTTGTAGACGCCCGCGGCTTCGCTTGTGACCTGCACCAGCAGCTCGCGGCCCACGGCGCGTTCCACGGCCGCCAGCGCGTCGCGGTACGCCTGCGCATCCAGCAGATGGCTGCCGTCGGGCTTGCGCACATGCATGTGCATCATGCCGGCGCCCGCGTCCAGGCAGGCGCGCGCTTCACGCGCCAGGTCGTCGGCCGTCAACGGCACGGCGGGGTGGTCGGCGGCCTTCTTGTAGGCGCCGTTGGGCGCCACGGTGATGATGACGGGGGAATCGGCCAGCGCGGCGCGCGGCAGGGCGGGGGCGTTCAAGGTTGAATCTCCGGCAGCTCGGGGTTGATCAGGTCCAGGCCGGCGCGCAGCAGGCGGTCATAGCGCGCGCGTTCGGCGGCGATGGTCTCGGGCGTCCAGGTGTAGAAGCCTTCGCCCGCCTTCATGCCATAGCGGCCGTCAGCGGCGCGCTCGGTGAGGCAGCGCGCGGGGTGGTCCGCGTTGCAAAAGGTGGGATACATGGTGGCGCCCGCGGCGGCGTGCACGTCGATGCCCGCGTGGTCGCGCTGCATGACGGGGCCGGCGGCCAGAAAGCGGAAGCCGAAACCAAAGCGCACGGCGGCGTCCACGTCTTCCGGCGAGGCGATACCGCGGTCGATCAGGTCGAACGCTTCGCGCGACAGCGCGTGCTGCAAGCGGTTGGCCAGAAAGCCCGGCAGGTCCTGCTTGACCTTCACCGGCACGCTGCCGCAACGGCGCATGAAGGCGATCAGTGAATCTGCGCACGCGTTGTCGCTGGCCTCACCCAGCACCACTTCCACTAGCGGCACCAGATGCGCCGGCATGAAGAAGTGCAGGCCCAACATGCGGCCGCGCGTCTCCAGGCCCTGGCCGATGGCGCTGATCGGAAAGCTGGAACTATTGCTGGCCAGGATCGCGTCCGGCCGCGCGCGGCGCACCAAATCCGCAAACAGCGCCTGCTTGATGTCCAACCGTTCGGGAATGCACTCGATGACGAGGTCAACCGTGGACCAATCCACCTCGTCCAGGCTGGGCGCGGTGGCCAGCAGCGAGGCATTGGCTTCGCGGCCTATCGTCTTCAAGTTTTCGGCCACGCGGGCGGGCAGGCCCGCCGCGCGCTCGGTGTTCGATTCGATCACGGTCGTACGGCAGGCCGCGCGGGTCAACACCACCGCCACGTCAGCGCCCATCGTGCCGCCGCCCACCACCACTGCATGCGCCGCGCCCGGATTGGGCAGCGCTTTTGCGTCCGTCTGCATGGTTTGCTCCTATGTCTGGATCATCATTGGGGGCGAGTGTAGAGAACCCGCTTTGATTGATGAATCAGATTTTTTGGATAGAATGATCGCCAAATCAGATCAATAGGGCGGGGCGGCAAACCATGCAGATCAATCTTTCGATGCGCGATATCGACACCACCCTGGTGCTCGGCCGCACGCTCAACTTCCGCCAAGCGGCCGCGCAGCTGCATTTGTCGCAATCGGCGCTGTCCACGCAGATTCAACGCATTGAAGAGGCGCTGGGCGTGCGCCTGTTTGACCGCACCACGCGCACCGTGCGGCTGACGGCGGCGGGCGAGGTCTTCATGCAGCAGGCCGCGACCTTGCAGGTGGCCTTCCGCGACGCCATTGCCGCCGTCAGCGGCGTCACCAGCGCCGAGCAGGGCCAGGTGTCGGTCGCCGCCTTGCCGTCGCTGGCCGCGCGACTGCTGCCGCGCGTGCTGATGGCCTATCGGCAGGAGCACCCCAACGTCGCCCTGAAAGTGCGCGACACCTTGTCTGGCCCCGCGTTCGATCTGGTGCGCGCAGGCGAGGTCGACTTCGCGCTTACCGCCGCCGACCCCCAACACGCCGACCTGCACTACGTGCCGCTGATGTCCGACAGCTTTCTGCTGCTGATCCCCGAGTCGCACGCCCTGGCGAAAACGCGTGGACCGCTGCGCTGGGCCGACACCGCTACCGCCGCGCACGTGTCGATGGTGCAGCCCAGCAGCGTGCGGCAGTACACAGAGTGGGCCTTCCTGCAAAACCGCATCCGCTTCACGCCCGCGTTTGAAGCCGAACACCTGACCACCATTGTTGCGATGGTTGAATGCGGTTTCGGCGTGGCGGCGCTACCTGAGATTGCCGCGGGCGCAGTGTCGCAAACCGCCATTGTTCAGCGCCCGCTGATCGGGCCGGTGGCGGAACGGTCGATCGGCTTGGTCACGTCACGCAACCGCAGCCTGTCGCCCGCCGCGGCGGCGTTGGTGCAAACGCTGCGGGAGTATCTGGCGGCGCAGGTGCGGTAGGCGGTCAACGGTCGCGATTCTGCCAGCGTCCTTTTAGCGAGAATCGCTTGGGACGCGGCGGCGGCGAACCCGGCTTGACGACCCAGCGGTGCAGGTTCTCCAGCAGCGCCGCCCGAACCTCCGGCGGATAGTCGTCGATGGTCGTCAGCGGCGGAATCGGTTTGCCCGGCAGTCCCGCTTCCTGAATGATCTTCGGCCAACGGGGCCGCCAGCACAGCAACAGTGACGCCCAATGCGCCAGGCCCAACACCACCAGCGCAGGCGAGATCAGCAGCATCCCGAACCAGGTAATCGGGCCGCTGTGCCGCAAGTACGGGCCTAGCGCCTCGAACTGCGCGGCGAACGCGGGCCAGGGTAAAGGCAGATGCGAACTGATGCGCGGCGGGTCAACCGCGTCCAAACCGCCTTCGTCCATGTAGCGGCGGATGTACTCCCATTCGGCTTTCATCTCGGCTTCGCTAGCGCTTTTCTTGCCGACAAAAACCATGTTGGGGAATGGCAGCGGGGAATAGGGCGGGTACCAACCGACGATGAGATTCACACCCGGGACTTCATCGTGATGGATGTCATCCCAAGGCAATATCGCAATGCCGCCGCAGCTGGGCGGGCGATGGAGATAGACCTGGCGGGTGATGCGGTTGAATCGGATGAGGAGGTGGCGAGAGGTGAAGGATTCTAGGCGGGTGAAGCGGAAGAGGTATTTGAAGTAGATGTAAGGAGCGCCAAGGGTACCGATCAGCAATACTGTCAGCAGTATTGACTCTGCGATTCCCCATGTCCGCCATTCGTAGGCCGAGAAAAGAGAATGCATCAGATCAACGCCTGCAATGGAGGGTAAGAAAAAAATGGCCGATATCATCGTTATAAAACCGCGCTTTTCTTCCATGCCGCCGCATCGCATTTCCAGGATGGTGTTGTTGCAGGCGTAGACGGGGCCGCGCGATTGGGCGCGATCAAACCTCGCGGCGCGTAATCGCGCATATTCGGCAACGAGCAGATCTTCGTAGACTGGTCCCACAGGTTTGCTGGCGAGCTCGCTTGAGCCTTCGTCGACATGCTCTTGCAGCCAGGAATCGGATTTGACGACGGAGAGCCACATCAGCCATTCCATGAGGTACATCAGACGACCTCCAGCAAGGCGCTGTACAGCTGGGCCAGCTCATTTTCCATTTCCTTGTGAGGGGTATTTTTTTGGTAGTCGTGTCCGCGATAGGTTGAGCGCTTGCACCACTTTTCAAGAGCATCGTCATCAAAGATGGCTATCGCCACAGTGGCGCCAATGCCAATCAGCGTGCTGCGAAGGAGCAGTCCGCGCATGAAGGCCTGTATGGCTTGTCCTCCGAGAAATGAGGAAAACTTGGCTGCCGCGAGGATGATAGAGGTCACTGCGTAAGATTTTCCGCCTCGCTCCGCCAAGATCTTTAGCATTGAACCTGCGGCGGCGAATGCGATGCTAGATTGGCTGACAAACATTGCAAAAGCAGCACCGAAACGCACGGAGTATGCGGTCGCTAGGATTGACTTTCTTTCATCGATGGCAGTACCCGCATCCTCCCAGTCATACCTCATCAACACCACCCCACCCACCGCCGCAAGCGTCCCACCAATCAGCTTCAACTGCCCCAAGAACATCGTGGCTCCCTGACCGGTAGCGCTGGTCTGGCTGTAATGCCCCAGCACCAGCTCCGTACCCGCCGCGAGAATCTCCGTTCCTGCCGCGCCTGCAAGCAAACCATGGGCGATCAGTTCTCCCACGCCGCGTTCGTTGTCAGGCAGGTCGTGAACCTTCAGCGCAATCAGCGCAGCTTCGAAGAACAACAGCCAACTGCTTATGCGCAGCTTGTAGAAATCGCTGCGGCGGGCGTCGACGAGTTCCGTGGCGAAAGCGAAACGGGTGTTCCGGCCAATCTGCGCCCGTAGTTGTTTGGGGTCGGTGCTTCTGCCGAGCAGGGCAAGTTCGTCCATGCGTAAGTTGGTGGCGCGTGTGCTGATGCTGGCGGCGAGCCAGCTGCGCGTGACGCCGTGGAAGAACCATTCCTTGCCTGTGGAACCGTAGCGCAAGGATTGGCGGCCCAGGCTGGAATACCAGGCCAGCGCGCCGCCGGCCATATTGGTTTCTCCTGCGGCCGACAGTTCCTCGAATACGCCGTTGGCTTTGTCGAACAGATCGGCAAGATGCTGCACGGCGGCGAAGCCGGATTGGACCTGTTCGTAAATTTGATTATTGGATAACACAGGCGTGCGCATAGGTGCCTGTGTTTGGCTCGCTGTCTGGCCTTGCGCCTTGTCTAGGGTGCGTTGCAACTCCGCCTGAATTTCCCGCTGATTCAGCGCAAATCCCCGCATTGCCAGATTCGCGCGTTCGGTGGGATTGCCCGTCCACCATTCGTCAATCAAGTCAGCCGTTGACTTGCACCCGTCTGCACCCAGTACGCACAACCCTGTCTGCCCCGCGAATCTCCAGCCACTGGGCAAGTCTTCGTCGTCATAAACATCCAACGCGGTCAGCAGTTGTTCACTGGTAAGCCAGGATTCGTGATCGCGGGCGCGGGCCTGGCCCAAGCTTTCCGCGGCATCAGACACGGCGTCGAACTTTTCCAGCGCGACTTTCATGTCAGCCACCCGGATGGCTTGCCCCGGTTGCGCGGGAGCCAGGTATTTGGTCTCGAATCTGCGCCGGTACTCCCCGCTATCGAGCTTTGCCTGTACCTTTGCACGCATGGCGTCTTCGAACTGCGTGAGGTATTTTTCCGCTTCGCTGTCCCAGCGTTCGCGCTCATCGTCATTCAAGACCCAGTTGCGGCCGGCGGCCATGCCGGGGTCGTAGACTCTTGCGCGTTCGATATCGATATAGTGCTGGGCTTCCAGCGCCGCCGAGCGCGATTCGAACTGCTGTTTGACGTCAGTGAAGGCCTGGGCCACCAGGACGTTGCGCTGGTTTTTAACGCCCGTGGCGTCCTTGTCATCCAGATAGCGCTGCACCGATTCGTAGGCATCGTTGCGCCAGCTGTTGAGCTGTTGCGTGATGGCGATGGCGTCGTTCAGCACGATGGCAAAGCCCCGTGCGCGGCGCGAGCTTTCCTTCAAATCCGAAGACACAATCTGGCGTGCGTACCGGTTTTCGGGACTCGAGTACAGATGACCTGCCAGCCCGGGGGCGGTCTCGGGGTGATCCTGGGCGATGGCGTCCGCCAGCGTTTCGTCGATGATGCTGGGATCAAGGACGTCGGGGGCGCGCGAGCACGACATCATCAGTTGGCGGATATCGAACTTCTGTAGCTGGTTGCGCAAGAACCCGGAGCCGCAAATCTTGTMCAGCATGCGATCCGTCAAGAGGTCGGGCGTGAACAGCGCGCGCAGTTCTTCGATATCTTCAGGCGCTTTCAGGCGCAGCGTCCACCCGCCTGGACCGCTTTCGCCGGAACCGTACAGGGTGTGCACGCTGGGCTGCTGATCCAGGAGCGGATTGTCTGGCGGGAAGTGCTGTGGAGCGTAAGGGAAGACACGTTTCAGCAGGCCGCTGTCATAGCTGCGGTAGGCGCTTTCGCAGAACCACTCTTTGCCGAGCCGCTTCGTGAACAGGTACAGATAGCCCATGCGCATCGTGCGTACCGCATAGCGCGCCTGGCCACCTTCAAGCGGGGGGAACGCCGCGCCCAGCTGAGGCGGCAGCGCGGGCGCGAGGACGTCCATGGCGTTGCCGTCGTTGGTGATGACGGCGTAGCGCAGAGGAAGGATAGCGACCTCGGTTTTGCACGTAACAGCCGCGCTGGGGTCGTCTGCGCAGCGGGTTTTATCGGCAAGACGGAAGATCTGCGGCAACAGGGAAGCTAGAGTCGGCGTTGTCATGAGGCGGCCTTGTCGCGGATTACGGATGCCGGGGCGGTTGCGGCCAACGGCGCTTCTCCACGGGCCGCACGGTGGAGCGCGGTTTGCCAGACGGGGTCGGTTTGCAGGCTGGCGGCTGACCGCGATAGCGACATCAGTACAAAGGCGACCAGATCCTCGTGGCGGGCAAGACCAATCTGCTTGGCGGACGCTAGATGCGCGCGGATTTGGGCCAGGCGAACGCCCCGGCACGGGCTGGAAAAGACGTCGGGCGAGGCCTGTTCAAGCTCGTGCAGCAGCCGGTGAGGAAACGGGTCCCCCGTCAGCGCGCTCCAAAGCGTGTCGGTCAGCGCCAATGGGCCAGGGGGGAGGGATGGCGCGTGGGCGCTGCCTGGAATGCAGTGCCATTGCGGTTGCTTCACATCGGCGCCAAGAAACCACCATGACACGACCGGCGCGAAGACGTTGGCGACCCAGGCACGATCGGCGTTTCGATACAGCACGGGTGTAATCAATGGGTCGTAGTAGCGCAACAAGTACCGGTCACCGTTGTCGCCCTGCGCAAAGCTGGCGTGGTTCAAATGGGTGGCCAGATCGGCGGGGCTGAGCACGCTGGTGATCCAGGCCTGGACGAGATCGACGTCATAGAGGCCCGCCACCGACAACAGGCGATCCAGCGCGGCGTGACTGCTGTTGTCCGGCCCGGCTAGCATCGCGCCCAATGGCTGCAACGCCAGGTAGTCGGGATGCTGCAACAAGGGGTGCAATTGGCCGGCCATATCGCGATGTACCTTTGCACGCTGGGCCTCCGACAGCGGCGCCATATCGATCAAGACCATCAGATAGCGGGTTTTTCCGGGCGGGGCGGCATGGATGTCTTCTTCCAGAGCGCGTTGAAGCTGTTGCGGAATCATGGGCTTATCTTCATCAAGGCCGAGCGTTCTTTTGCTGCCTTGAGCCAGCAACTCAGGCAAACGGGTTCATCAAGATTCGGCGAGCCGTCGATGTGCAGCGGGATGCCTGCCCCGCCGCTTTGCTGGCTGAGCGGCCCCTTGAGGTTGATTGACACACCCTCCAGCGTGATGCCGCCATCGTCCAGCGTGATGGAGCCGCCGGGGCTTTGCAGCACGATGCGCTCGCGGGTTTGAAGCCGGTAGGTGGTGGTCTTGCGTTCGATGGCTTGGCCGGCTTCGATGCGGTGGTGCCCTTGAACCTGATGTTCGACGTGGCCGCCGGTGTTGATCCAGTGGTTGGCGTGCGTCTTGTCGCGCCGGTTATTGCCGACGTCTTCTGTGCGGTCGCGGCCGGTGATGATGGTGTGATCACGCACGATCTCCAGCAGGTCATCCTGGCCGATGCGATGCCGGCGGTCTTGGCCGATGTCCACCCGCTCATCAAGCCCCACGGTCTCGTCGCGGTTGTGGCCAACAAGAATTGTCTCGTCGTTTTCTACTTTTTCATGGCGGTCATGACCCACAAACGTACTCTCGTCGTGGTTGACGTGGATGTTTTGGTCCTTCTGCGCATGGATATAGATTTCTTCCTGATCCCGTTCGTCTTCAAAGCGCAGCTCGTTATAGCCGTCGCCTTTATGGGTCTGGCTCTTGATGGTCATGCGCGTTTTGTGGCGGGGCAGTTCATAGGGCGGCAATTGCAGCGCCATGTGGGTCCGGCCCGTGATGACCGGCTGGTCTGCATCGCCGTCCAGATAGTTCACGATGACTTCCTGCCCCACTCGGGGAATCGCCATGTGCCCCCAGGTGGCGCCAGCCCAGTTTTGCGATACCCGTATCCAGCATGAGCTGTGCTCGTCGTGATTTCCCAGGCGGTCCCAGGGGAATTGCACTTTGACGCGGCCGTAGCTGTCGCAATAGATTTCCTCGCCTGCGGGACCGGTCACGATCGCAACCTGCGGGCCATCAATGCGGGGCTTGGCCAACGGCGCGGCGCGCCATTCGGTGTGCTTGGAGACAAGTTCTGCGGTGTAGCTATAGCGGGTGCCTTGCTGGGCGTCGGCGCCGTCTTCCTGTTGGCTTGTGTGTTGGATGCCGTGGTGGCGCATGCGGATCGGGCGCCAGCCTTGATTCAAGTCTGGCCGGGGATGGCCAACGAGTTCGAACGACAGGCCGGGCACCAGACGAGGATCATCGCCTTCCACCTGGGCAATGCGCGCATCCCGCCGCAGGCCGCGCAGCCGGTTCTCGGTAAAAGGCTTACCCGCTTCGTCGCGCTTGTAGCGGCCGGGATAGTCATAGCGTTCGTAGCGGCGATCTTGGTGTTCCAGGTTGACGCCGTTGCGGCTGTGTTCCTGGCTGTAGCGCGGATGGGTATAGGTGTAGTCGCGTTGCGTCTGCCGGGCGGTGCGTACCTGCTCGGCATACGAAAACTTGCGTAGCGCGGGTTCTGGCTGCGTGCCGCCCGGCGCCGGGACGTAGCGCACGGGTTCGCCATCAATGCGGCCGTGTATCTGAAGGCGGTCGCTGTGCACCAGCCTGTGGCCCTTGGCGTGGTGGTGAAAGGCGTAGAAGAAGCCTTCTTCGCGAGCCAGGCGTTCCAGAAAATGCAAGTCGGTGTCGCCGGCCTGAACGCAATACTCGCGCGCCAGATGCTCGTTCGTAATCGTTTGTTCGTAGTCGATGATCCCATGCGCTTTCAGCACGGCTTGCAGAATTTCAGGCACCGACAACTGCTGGAAGATGCGCCAGTCGGAACACAAACCGGCGCGGGCCAGCATGGGTTCGACGGTGGCGCGGTAGCGCGTGCGGCGAAAGCCGGTGGTGCCTTGTTCAAAGCGCGACACCACGCCGTGCACGTACCGCACGGCGGTGTCGCCATGACTAAGCGTCAGCAACGCGGGCTGATCCAGGACGAGTCCGAAGTCGATCGAGGAATCGTCGCTGGCCAGCTCAAGATTCAGGATGAAAGGCTCGGAAAGCGCTTCCTCCAGCGTGAACTCGACGACCTCGAACGCCATGCCGCCGACGATGCTGAAGCTGAAGCGCAGGTCGCGCTGTCCGGTCACGATAGGCCCCCAAAATTCGGAGCCGACATGGTCGGCCACATTTCAGAGAGGGGCTATAGGACGACTATGAAAGTCAGGGGAATGGGTTTTGTACTGTGGCGCGGAACATCACGCCCGCAACCGCATCTGCTCCGACGCCAGATACGCGTCTCTCGACGGCAGCAGATGGTCCCGGCAGATGGTCATCAGCGCATTTCGGTCGCCGTCGCGCAGCGCCTGGATCATGGCCCAGTGTTCTTGTCTGGCGCGTTCTCGGTAGCCGGCGGCAACCAGGGTGCCGAAGCGGATCGGGTGGGTGCGGCGGGCGTATTCTTCGATGGCCTGGCCCAGCACGGCATTGTCGAGCAGGCCGAAGAATTCGCGGTGAAAGCGCTGGTTGCTGCGGAACACGCGGCGCGCGTCGCCGTCGGTGACTGCGGCGTCGTGTTCGCGCTGCACCGCCACCAGCGCCGCCAGCCGGGCTTCGGGCACGGGTAGCGGCATCTGGCTGGCGGCGTGCACTTCCAGCACTTCGCGCAGCGCGTACAACTCCATGACTTCGCGCGCGGAGAACGTCCGCACGACGGCGCCGATGTTGCGCTTTTTCTCGACCACGCCCAAGAGTTCTAGCTCGCTCAGCACTTGCCGCACGGCATGGCGCTTCATGGAAAAGCGCGCCATCAGCTCGTCCTCGGTCAGGCGTTCGCGCGGGTGCAGCCGGCCGAAGACGATGTCTTCTTCCAGGGCGGCCACCGCGGATTGCGTGGCGTCGGGGGCCTCTGCTTGCAGGGCGTCGGGCGTGATGGCGTTCATGGCGGCGGTTGGGTTGCGGGGGCCTGTGGCGTGGGGGTTGACAGCGTGGGGCTTACTTCTTGGGCACGGTGTCGTGCGTAACGCCGGCGCGCAGGAAGTCGAAATCAACGCCCTGGTCGGCTTGCGTCACGGTTTGCAGGAACAGCTTGCGGTAGCCGCGGTCGGCGGTGGGGCGGGTGATGGGCTTTTCCGCTGCGCGGCGCGCGAGTTCGGCATCGTCCACCAGCAGGGCAATTTCACGTTGCGCCACCGACAGGCGGATGCGGTCGCCATTTTGCACGTAAGCCAGCGGGCCGCCAATGGCGGACTCGGGCGTGACGTGCAGCACGATGGTGCCGGCCGCCGTGCCGCTCATGCGTCCGTCGGAAATGCGCACCATGTCTTTCACGCCCGCGCGCGCCAGCTTCTTGGGGATCGGCATGTAGCCTGCTTCGGGCATACCCGGTGCACCGGTCGGGCCGATGCGCTTGAGCACCAGGATGTCGTCGGCGGTCACGTCCAGCGCGTCGTCATCGATGCGGCGCGCCATGTCTTCGGCGTCTTCGAACACCACGGCGCGGCCTTCGTGTTCCATCAGCTTGGGGTTGGCGGCCGATTGCTTGATGATGGCGCCGCCCGGGGCCAGGTTGCCGCGCAGCACGGCCAGGCCGCCCACGGGGTAGATCGGCGACGCGGCCGTGCGGATCACGTCCTGCTTGAAGGGGGCGGGTGCGGCGTCCAGTTCTTCGCCCAGCGTGCGGCCGGACACGGTCATCACGTCCAGGTGCAGGTAGGGGCGCAGTTCGCGCAGCAGCGCGAGCATGCCGCCGGCGTCGTGGAAGTCTTCCATATAGTGCTGGCCCGACGGCTTCAGGTCGACCAGCACGGGGGTTTCGCGGCTGATGCGGTCCAGGCCCGCCAGGTCGATGTCGATACCCAGACGGCCGGCGATGGCGGTCAGGTGGACGATGCCGTTGGTGGACCCGCCGATGGACAGCAGCACGCGCAAGGCGTTTTCGATGGACTTGCCGTTGATGATCTGGTCGGGCGTCAGGCGCGACGCGGCCATGGCAACCGCTGTGGCGCCGGTGCGTTCGGCCACGCGCACGCGGTCGGCGGTGACGGCCGGGGCGGAAGCGCCGCCCGCCACCATCATGCCCAGCGCTTCGGTGATGCAGGCCATGGTGCTGGCCGTGCCCATCACGGAACAGGTGCCCACGCTGGCGACCAGCTGATTGTTGACGTCGGCGATTTCCGGCGCGTCGATCTCGTCGGCGCGGTAACGGCCCCAGTAGCGGCGGCAGTCGGTGCAGGCGCCCACGCGTTCGCCGCGATGCGAGCCCGTCAGCATCGAACCGGTAACCAGTTGAATGGCCGGCACGCCAGCAGAGGCCGCGCCCATCAGTTGCGCCGGCACCGTCTTGTCACAGCCGCCGATCAGCACGACCGCATCCATCGGTTGCGCGCGAATCATTTCCTCGGTGTCCATGGACATGAGGTTGCGCAGGTACATGCTGGTGGGCTGCGAGAAGCTCTCGTGCACCGAGATGGTCGGGAAGTCCATCGGCAGGCCGCCCGCCAGCATGACGCCGCGCTTGACCGCTTCGATCAGTTGCGGCGCGTTGCCGTGGCAGGGGTTGTAGCTGCTGCCGGTGTTGACGATACCGATGATGGGACGAGCCAGCGCGTCGTCGGACAAGCCGGCGCCCTTGATGAAGGCCTTGCGCAAAAACAGCGAGAAACCCTTGTCGCCGTAGTTCGTCAGCCCGCGGGCGACGCCGTGGGCGGTGGCGCTGTCGCTGTCAAAAGGGCCCATCGCGGGCTTGTCGCCCTTGGTCTCATCCGTCATTTTCAGTCCCGATAATATTATTGATAATCCAGGTGCAAGATCATATCCAGCCTTTGAAAGCGACCGCAAGCGGTTTGTGCGCCCCGATATATTGATCTATTTATCAGATCAGTCGATAGAAAAATTCTGATTCTTCTATCAAGTTTGCACTCCTACACTGGCGCGGTTGACGAGCCGGGCGTCCGTCCTATTCCAATACTCATCCCGGCTGGAGAGACCCCTATGTCAGACCTGCGTCTGCGGCCGCGCCGTGCCGTCCTGCTTTCCCTGCTGGCCATCTGTGCCGGTGTGTCCGCCCCGGCGATGTCCGCCGATGCCTACCCCGACAAACCCATCCGCCTGATCGTGCCGTACCCGCCCGGGGGCGCCACTGACGTGATCGGCCGCGTACTGGCGCAAGAGCTGACGGGCGCGCTGGGCCAGTCGGTGATCGTGGAAAACCGCGCAGGCGCGGCGGGCAATATCGGCGCCGACCAGGTCGCCAAGGCGCAGCCGGACGGCTACACCTTGCTGATGGGCGCGCTGACCAGCCACTCCATCAATGCCGCGCTGTACCGTGGCCGCGTGACGTATGACGTGGAAAAGAGCTTCGCGCCGGTGTCCATCGTTGGCACGGTGCCGCTGGTGTTCGTCGTGAACCCGTCGGTGCAGGCCAAGACGCTGTCGGAATTCATTGCGCTGGCCAAGTCCAAGCCGGGCTACATCACGATGGCGTCGGCCGGCAACGGTTCGCCGCAGCATCTGGCGGGTGAAATGTTCAAGCGCACCGCAGGCGTCGACATCCTGCACGTGCCGTACAAGGGCAGCGGCCCGGCCATGACCGACCTGATGGGCGGCCAGGTGCTCAGCATGATCGAAACCGTGCCTGCCGCACAGGGCAACATCAAGGCCGGCAAGCTGCGCGCGCTGGCGGTGACCTCGCCCCAACGCGTGGATGCGCTGCCGGATGTGCCCACTGCCGCCGAAGCCGGTTTGAAGGACTTCGAAGTCAGCTCCATGTTCGGCATCGTCGCGCCCGCCAATACCCCGGCGCCGGTGATCGACCGCCTGAACGGCGAGCTGAAGAAGATTCTGGCCAAGCCGCAAGTGCAGGCATCGCTGTTGAACCAGGGCGCCATCGCCACGTGGACGACGCCGGCCGACGCCAGCGCCCGCGTGTCGGCAGAACTGGCTCGCTGGACGAAGGTGATTGATGAAGCCGGCGTGAAGGGCGACTGACCGCCTGCTCGCGCTGCAAACGGCTCCGGGCGCTGATTATTCGCCCGAGTCCTCGCAAATTTGCGCCATTTACGCCACACGCCAGAGATTTCCCAAKGAATCTCTGGCGATATTTTTTGTGCGTTGCGTAGATGCTTGACGCAACAAGCACTTCAAACGCCGGTTCGCAGACGCATTAAATGGTCGGGAATGGCAAGAGTATTACGCGGCGCATCACAACGCCGATGCAATAATCCGTAATACAGCGTTTGACGCCCCTTAAGCGGGTATTGACCCCATTCGGACTAGGCCGTAATGTACTTTTCGGTCCAGGCCTTGGACAGTGGGGGGATACCACGATGACTGAGAATCAGGACGAAAAGTCGATCCTGTACACGCATTTCGGTACGCATAGCCCTTATTGGAGGCTGGCGGCCGATAGCGATGCCATAGAACTGGCTGCCATCAAGGGCGCAACGAATGTCGCGATGGGATTGCGCCCGGATCAGGCGGACATCATCCGCGCGCTGACGGGCATTACGTCCAGCGTGCGCATCGATATTGCGTTGTACGGCGATCTGCTCAGGCTCCATCTGGTGGGCCGCAAGATCAATCCGAATGAATGGGCCGGCACCGCATCGGCGCATTCCGATACCGAATCGGTTGCCAAGGACCTGGTCGAAGGCTTGTCGTTTGCCGAAACCGTGGTGTCCGAAGCCAACTCGGTGATCGTCATCGTGGACCAGAACGGCCGTGTGCAGCGCTTTAACAAGCTCAGCGAGGAATACACCGGCAAGCGCGAACAAGACATCGTCGGACGCAGCGTGTTCGAGATGTTCATGACGCGCGAAGAGGCCATGGCCTCGCGCCGCAATATCGCCGAGTTCTACAAGCGCGGGCAGTCCTATGAAGTGGAACGCCTGATCAACACGGTCAAGGGTCCGCGCCTGTTCCTGTTCCGCAATAAGTTCGTCACCAGCGGCAGCGGCGAAAAGCGCGTCTACCTGATCTGCTCGGGCACCGACATCACCGAAGAACGCGCCGCGCAGGAACGCCTGCGCGTGCTGGCCAACACCGACATGCTGACCAATCTGCCCAATCGCCACGCCATCACGGCGCGGTTGAAAGAGGCGCTGGCGGTGGGCAAAGACGGGCACGGCGGCGTGTTGTTCCTGGACCTGGACAACTTCAAACGCATCAACGACCACTACGGCCACGGCTTTGGCGACCGCCTGCTCAAAGCCGTGTCGGTGGCCATTTCGACTTGCCTGGCAGAAGGGCAGACGCTGGCCCGGCTGGGTGGCGACGAGTTCATCGTCTTGCAGGAAAAAGCGCAAGCCTGGGAACTGGAAGCCACGGCCGAACGCATCATCGAACGCCTGCGCGAGCCGTTCCGCCAGGGGCTGATCGAGGTCTACACCAGTTGTTCGATCGGCATCGCCATGTACCCCGACCACGGCGCGGATCTGGACAGCGTGGTGCGCAGCGCCGACATCGCCATGTACGTGGCCAAGGAAGCGGGGCGCCACACTTACCGCGTGTTCCAGCCCGAGATGGACCGCCGCAACGCCGACTACGTGTGGCTGGACACCAACCTGCGCAAGGCCTTGGCCGAAAACCACCTGATGCTGTACTACCAGCCCAAGCTGGCAGGGCGCACGGGCGAAGTCGATAGCGTGGAAGCCTTGCTGCGCTGGCGCTCGCCCGAGCGCGGCATGGTCTGCCCCAGTGTCTTCATTCCCTATGCCGAAGAATCGGGGCTGATCTCGCCGTTGGGCGTTTGGGTCATGCGCGAAGCCGCAAGGCAGGCGGCCGCATGGAAGCGCGACGGCCTGAACATCCGTATCGCCATCAACATGTCGGCGCGGCAGCTGGACGACAAGGGCGTGGTCAGCGACTTCATGCGCGCCATCAACGACGCGGGGATGGGCCCGTGCATGCTCGACATCGAGCTCACGGAAAGCTGCCTGATCGAAGACGAAGGCGCCGCCATCGACCTGATCAAGCAATTCCGCCAACTGGGCGCGCGCGTGCACCTGGACGACTTCGGCACGGGGTATTCGTCGCTGTCGCAGCTGGCGCGCATTCCGCTGGACGCCATCAAGCTGGACGCGAGCTTTGTGCGCGGCGTGAATGAAAATCCGGTGTCGCAAGCGTTGGCGCGGGCCATCGTGGCGGTGGCGCGCACGCTGGAATTGAAGGTCATTGCCGAAGGGGTTGAGACGGTTGAGGAAACCACGTTCCTCGATACCCTGGGCGTGGACGCCAAGCAGGGCTATCTATACGCCAAGCCCATGCCCGCCGCCGAGCTGTCGGCGTGGCTGGCGCATCGGCGCCGGCTGCATCTGATCGCATGACGTTTATTGCTTGACGCACATCGCCTGATTTGATCGCGTGATGTCTGCGCGTTGCGATCGACGGGGCCGGACGCCGGACGCCAGCCCCGTTATGCCAGTAGCGGCAATTCAATGCCGTGCTATCGGCGGCGGTATCAATGCATCGTCGCCTCCTGCACGGCGTCCGTGCTGGAAGCGCTGCGGCGGTTCTGCGCCAGCACCAGGCGTTCCATATAGGCGCGGTCCTTCGGATCGATCGAGAACGCGGCTTCGACCCAGTCTTCGGTAATGTCCATCAATTCGGAGCGTGACAGGTTCAGCACGCGCTGGCGCGCCCGCAGCATGGCCCGCATGCCGTTGAGCTTGGGCCGCATGACGTCGATGAAAGTGCGCGTGGCGCGGTACGCCTCGCCCGGTTCGAACAGTTTGTCGACCAAGCCCTTGCCGTGGAACCATTCGGCCGTGTGCGATTCGCCGGAGCTGATCAGCTCTTCGGCCAATTGCATGCCTGACCGGCGCGCCACCAGCGAATAGCCGCCCATGCCCGGGAACAGGTTGAACGCCATTTCCGGGAAGCCCATACGGGCATTGTTCTGCGCCAGCACGAAGTGGTGGGCCAGGGCGGCTTCAAAGCCGCCGCCCAGCGCCGTGCCTTCGATCATGGCCAGCGAAATGGCGCCGGTGTCGAAACCGCGCGACGCGGCATGTACGCAGTCCACGCAAGCCCGCGCATAGGCGCGCAGCGCTTCGCGCTTGCCTGTCCGGATGGCTTCGGCGAAGAAGTTCAGGTCTCCGCCCACGTTGTAGATCTGCGGCACCAGCGAGCCCGTGACCCAGAAGTCGATGGGCAGGCCCGAATCCTTGGCGGCGCGCGCCAAGGTCATGATTTCGTCGATAAGTTCGTGGTTAAAGCAAGGCCGCGGCTGCGCCCGGAGCATCATCCACATGACACGACGTCCTTCCTCATAAAACGCAGAAATCTGCTTCATGTTGCCGGCTGCGGTAAAGGGGTGGCAGTCTGTATGAATGAGTTGATTCATGTGCTTTCGTCCAATCGATCAAGGTGAGTCGGAGTACTGCCGGGTCAGCCTAATACAGAGCTTCCGGCTGTCGTCTCATGCAAACCTCGACCGGCTGGCCAGACTTGTCCGTAGGTCAAAGGCCCGAGTGATGAATGCAAAAACCGTGCGAACGGCGTTGCCGGCTCAACCGGTCGAACGAGCCGCGCATCGGCGCAACGGATGAGCACCTTCGCAAACTCAAGAAGATCCGGGCGTTCCCGGATGACCCGCTGAAATCAACAGGACTCATGCGTTGGGATGACTCTGTGGCGGAATGCCGACACAAAATAATTCTCATTTGCAAACAAAATTCGTTCTCGTTAGCATCGCGGCTTTCATAAACCTGAATTGTTGAAGGCGTTGCGATGTTTCCCCCGTTTGTTCCGCGCTCTCTGTCGTTGAGCGTTGCGCTTGCGCTGTCTTGCGCCTTGCCCCAAGCCGTTGCCCAGACGGCGCAGTTGCCCGCGATCAGCGTCGAAGGCGCCAATGCCGACGATCCCCGCGTGCCAGAAGTCACCACCGCCACGCGCACGCAGACGCCGGCCCGCTACGTGCCGCAGACGATCGACACCGTCAAGGTTGAAAACGTGCAGAACTACGGCGTCTCGACCATCAGCGATGCGCTGTCCGGCATGCCCAACGTGTCCAGCGCGCAAGACACGCGCTTTGACTCCGTGCGCATCCGCGGCTTTGACGCCAGCAATGACTTCTATCTGGACGGCATTCGCGACGACAGCCAGTACGTGCGCGACCTGCACAACATTGAACGCATCGAAGTGCTGAAAGGCCCCGCCGCCGTGTTGTACGGGCGGGGCAGCCAGGGCGGCATCATCAACCGCGTCAGCAAGGCGCCCACGCCGGGCCGCGAGTCCACCGTGGAAGCGCAGACGGGCAGCTGGGACCTGCGCAGCGTGTATGGCGACCTGAGCGCCGACCCCAGCGACAACGTCAGCGTGCGCTTGAACGTGGGCCAGGAAGACACGAACAGCTTTCGCCACAAGATCGGTGGCACGCGCCAACTGGTGGCGCCCGCCATCAACTGGCGCATCACGCCCAACCTGGACTGGCTGGTGCAGTACGAGTACAGCCGCTATGACCGCACGCCTGACCGCGGCATCCCCAGCGTTAACGGCCGCCCCGCCGACGTGGGCCGCAGCACCGTCTATGGCGACCCCGACCGTGACTACATCGACGACCGCGCCCAATCGTTCCGTTCACGCCTGGCCTACACGCTGGCGCCCGACTGGCAACTGCGCTACACGCTGGGCGTCTTCAAGCTGGATAGTGATTTCGACAACACCTACCTGACCGGCTACAACGCCGCCACCGGCAAAGTCACGCGCACGCGCTGGCAGCAGAACCTGTCCACCCGCAACATCACCAACAACCTGGAAACCGAAGGCCTGTTCCACACAGGCAGCATCGAACACCGGGTGTTGCTCGGCGTTGAGCTCTCGCACCAGGACCGTTCGCCCACGCTGTATTCGGCGGCCACCAGCGGGCCGGGCGCGCAACCCGTGCCGGCGTTGGACCTGGTCGATCCGAACCTGTCCTTGCAGCACAACGGCCGCATGGCGGTCAGCAGCGATGCGCGCCACAAGGTCAAGAGCCAGGGCTATTACCTGCAAGACCAGATCAAGCTGAACGACGCGTGGCAGGTGTTGATGGGCGTGCGCATGGACCGTTTCAGCATTGATTCCACGAACAAGCTGCTGGACGCGTCGGCCTCGCATGACAGCAGCGGCGTCAGCCCGCGCGTGGGCCTGGTGTGGACGCCGGTGCGCGACCATTCCTTCTATGCGTCCTATAGCAAGACGTTTTCCCCCACGGGCGGCGGCACCATCGGCATCACGCCGAATGCGCGCGGCAATACCAACGACCTGGACCCGGAACACACGCGCCAGACGGAAGTGGGCGTGAAAAGCGATTGGCTGGACGGGCAACTGAGCACGACGCTGGCCGTCTATCAGCTTGAGCTCTACAACCGCCGCACGACGGACCCCAATGATCCGACCCTGGTGCTGCTGACGGGCAAGCAGCGTTCACGCKGGGTCGAGCTGACCGCGGCGGGCCGCCTGATGGGCAACTGGTATCTGCGTGGGGGCGTGGGCTTACAGAACGCGTCCATCGTGGAAGACAACAATGGCCTGGCCGGCAACCGCATCAGCAACGTGGCGCGGCGTAACGGCAGCGTGTTCCTGACGTACAAACCCGCTGAAGGCTTGTACGGCGAAACCGGCCTGACCTTTGTGGGCGAACGCTATGCCGACAACACCAACCTGACGACGCTGCCGGGCTATGCGCGCTGGGACGCGCTGCTGGGATACCGCACGGGCAAATGGGATTGGCGCCTGGCCGTGCGCAACATTACCGACAAGACCTACTACAGCTCGGCCACTAGCGCCGGCCAGATCCAGTTCGGCGAACCGCGCACCGTTGTCGCCACGGCGCAATACCGGTTCTAGGCAAGGCGGGCAGGGCGGGCCCGCGTCAGTAGCCCGCATTCATGGCACGCAGCGTTGGCACGCAGCGTTGGCACGCAGCGTTGGCCCGCAACCATGGCCCGCGCTGCCCGCTACCCGCCAAGCGGTCAGGCGATGCCGCCGTTGGCGCGCAGAATCTGGCCGTTCACCCAGCCGCTGTCCGGCCCCGCCAAGAACGACACCACGCCCGCGATGTCGTCGGGCTGGCCCAGGCGTTCCAGCGGCGGCAGCTTCGTGAAGTGTTCGATCAGCTCCGGGCTTTTGCCTTTCAGGAACAGCTCGGTGGCGACGGGGCCGGGGGCCACGGCGTTCACGGTGATCTGGCGGCCGCGCAGTTCTTTCGAAAATACATGCGTGAAGCTCTCGACCGCCGCCTTGCTGCCGATGTAGATCGCGTAGCCGGGCAGGTTCAGCGCAATGGTGGTGCTGGACACGTTGACGATGCGGCCGCCATCGGCCAGCCGGGTCGCCGCCGCGCGCAGCGTGTTGAAGGTGCCGCGCGTGTTGATGTCGAACGTGCGTTCGAACTGTTCGTCGGTGGTGTCGGCCAGCGGTTGCACGCTGAGCACGCCCGCGCTGTTGACCAGCACGTCGATGCGGCCGAGTTCGGCCTGCACCTGGTCAAACAGAGCGGTGACGTCGGCCGCCTTCGACACGTCAGCGCGCACGGCAAGCGCGCGGCCGCCGGCGTCGCGGATCTCAGCGGCCAACGCATCGGCCTCGGACGCGCTGGCGGCATAGTTGATGGCCACGGCAAAACCGTCGCGGGCCAGGCGGCGCACGATGGCCGCGCCAATGCCGCGCGAACCGCCGGTCACCAGCGCAACACGTTGGGGGGCTTGTTGGGTCATGAGGCTAACTCCGTCTACAGGGTGGGGATGGAACGAATCATGAACTATTCCAAACAGAAGATAATTACCCTATATTCGCGAACATAATTCCATCTGCATTAATAATGGGCCGCCGCTATGGATCGTTTTCAAGAAATGCAGGTGTTTGTGCGCATCGCCGAACGCCGCAGTTTTTCGCAAGCGGCCGAAGACCTGCAAATTCCCCGCGCCACCGTCACCACGCTGATCAAGCGCATGGAAAAGCGCTTGGGCGCGCGCCTGCTCGAACGCACGACGCGGCAGGTCCGCATGACGCACGATGGTGAAGCCTATTACCAACGCTGCGTGCGCCTGCTGGCCGATCTTGAAGAAGCGGACGGCGCCTTTCTGAACACCGCGCCCAAAGGCTTGCTGCGGATCAATGCGCAAGGCACGCTGGCCAAGAATTTCGTCATGCCCGGCTTGCCTGGCTTTCTGGCGCGCTATCCCGATATCGTTCTGCACCTGGGCGAAGACGACCGCCTGGTGGATCTGGTGCGGGAAGGGGTCGATTGCGTGTTGCGCGCGGGGGCCTTGCAGGACTCATCGCTGGCAGGGCGGCAGATTGCGCAGATGCCGCAAGTGACGGTGGCCAGCCCCGCCTATCTGGCGCGCTTTGGCGTGCCGGCGCGGCTGGAAGACCTGGCCCATCATCAAACCGTGGATTTCCTGTCCAGCGCCACCGGGCGCGGCATTCCGCTGGACTTCATGGTGGATGGCCGCAACGTGCAAATCCGTGCGGCGGCGATTGTCAGCGTGACGGGGGCCGAACTCTATACCAGCGCAGCGGTGGCCGGCTTGGGGTTGGTGCAGGTGCCGCGGTATCGGGTAGAGCAGGAGCTGGCGGCGGGGCAGTTGCAGATCGTGCTGCCAGACTGGCCGCCCGCGCCCATGCCCGTGTCGGTGCTGTATCCGCAAAACCGCCAGGTGTCAGCGCGCGTGCGTGTCTTCACCCAGTGGCTCGCGGAGGTTTTCGCCAACGCCTTCGGTCAGACGATGCCGGTCAGGTAGTACACGGCGATCACCACGAAAACAGACATCGTCGATATCAATGTGATGGCGAAGATGTCGCCGTAGGACTGCCGGTGCGTCAGCCCCGTCACCGCAAGCAGCGTGATGACCGCGCCGTTGTGCGGCAGCGTGTCCATGCCGCCGCTGGCCATGGCGGCGATGCGGTGCAGCACGTCCATGGGGATGCCGGCGGCGTGCGCGCCGTCGATGAACGTCTGCGCCATGGCCGCCAGCGCAATGCTCATGCCGCCGGAGGCCGACCCGGTAATGCCCGCCAGCGACGTCACCGCAATGGCTTCGCCCACCAGCGGATCGGGAATGGACTTCAATGCGTCGGCCACCAGCAGGAAGCCGGGCAACGCGGCGATGACGCCGCCAAAGCCGTATTCCGCCGCCGTGTTCATCGATGCCAGCAACGCGCCCGACACGGCGCTCTTGCTGCCTTCGGCAAAGTGCGCCTTGATGCTGCGAAACGAGAACAGCAAGATCGTGAAGATGCCCGCAATCAGTGCGCCCATCACCGCCCACAACGCCACCTGGTCTTCCACATTGACGGCCATGGGCTTGGGTAAGCCGGGCAGGTTCACTTCGGAACCGGCCGGATACCAGCCCGGAATCCAGCGCGTCAGCAGGTAGTTCATCACGCCCACCACCACCAGCGGCAGCAGCGCAATCAGCGGATGGTGGTTGCGTTCGCTGGCGGGCGTGACCGGCTCATTGCGCAGTTCGGTGCCATAGGTTTCGCCCGCGGCGGCCGCGCGCTTGCGCCGCCATTCCAGGTACGAGACCCCTACCGTCAACGTGAACGCTGCGCCGATCAAACCCAGCCAGGGCGCGGCCCAGGTCGTGGTTTCGAAGAAGGTGGTGGGGATGATGTTCTGGATCTGCGGCGTGCCAGGCAGCGCCGTCATCGTGAAGGTGAAGGCGCCCAGCGCAATCGCGCCCGGCATCAGCCGCTTTGGAATGCCGCCTTGGCGGAACATCTCGGCCGCGAACGGGTACACGGCAAACACCACCACAAAGAGCGACACGCCGCCATACGTCAGCACCGCGCACACCAGCACGATGGCGACAATGGCGCGCTCCGCGCCAATCATGCGCAGCACCGCCTGCACGATGGCGCGTGAAAAGCCTGATAGCTCGATCAGCTTGCCGAACACGGCGCCCAACAGGAACACGGGGAAATACAGCTTGGCGAAGCCCGCCATGCGTTCCATGAACACGCCTGAGAACATGGGCGCCAATGCCGACGGGTCCGTCAGCAGCACCGCGCCCATGGCAGCAATGGGCGCGCACAGAATCACGCTATAGCCTCGATACGCCGCCAGCATTAGGAACGCCAGCGCCGCCACCACGATAAACAATCCGGTCATTCATTGCTCCTGGAATGAAGAGATAAGGGGTGCAGGGGCTACACCTTACCCGATCAAGCCGGGAGATCAGACCCGCAGCAGCGCGAGGGCCTGATGCGCGATGTTCAGGTCGACCGCAGCATCGTCGCCGTCGCCCAGATACCAGGCGGCCGACAGCCCGCACCAGGCCACTACCCATTGCAGCAGGCGGCGGCGCTCCAGGCCGGATTCATCCACCACGATCTGCAAGCGGCGTTCGAAGCAGCCGGGCACGGTGGCCACGGGTGGCACGGGGTCGGACAGGTCGGGGTTGCAGAAGATGTTGGCGTAGTCGAACGTGCGTTCGCCGGTCAGGCGCTTGGGGTCGATGACCAGCCAGCCGCGCTCGCCGAAATCCAGCACGTTGTCGTGATGCATATCGCCGTGCAGCACGGAGACGTCACGCGGGTCGTCCAACAGGGCGCGCGCGTAACGGGCGCTTTCGGCCAGGATGCCGCCGTGCGATTGCGCCATGGGCCAGAGATCGGTAAACCATCCCTCCAGGCCGCGCAGAGGGGGCAGCGGCTTGGCGCGTGGCGCGTGTAAATCGTTGAGCACGCCGCAAAGAATGCGCGTGGCTTCGTCGTCGCGGCCGGTGCGGGCATAGGCGGCGAGTGAGCGCGGGCCCATCGCGCGCTCAAGCAGGATGGCGTCGTCGTCGTGCGCCAGCACACGGGCCGCGCCGTGGCCGTCCCACCAGCGCATCAGCACGCCGCCTTGCCGTTCGTCTTCTTGCAAGGCGATCTTCAGCATGGCGGGCGCGCCCTGATGGATGACGGGCAGCAGCCGCGCCGCATGCGTCTCGATAGGCGCGCCGTCGGGCGTAAGGTTCCAGCGGGACAGGTAGGCGTCGAACATTGTGGGGACCATCGCTTAGCAATCCGAACAGCAATCCGAACAGGAATCCGAACCGGAATCCGAACCGGAATTCAAACCTGAACCCGAACTCGAACCGGAATCCAACGCCGCAGTCAGCGCCGCCGCCTTGCGCGCCAGCCTCGCCACGCCAAAGCTTGTGGCCAGTTCATGGCCTTCCAGATCGGCAAGCGGTATCCAGCGTGCGTCCCGCGCATCGTCGCCCGCCACGGGCTCGCCCGATTGCCAGCGGCACAGCACGGCGATCAGGATGAAATGCCGGCGTAATGCGCCCGCGTCGTCGCGGTCGAAGACGTCAACGGCGTCGAATACATGCAAGGGTTCGGCCACCACGCCGGTTTCTTCGAGCAATTCGCGCGCCGTCGCCGCTTCGATGCATTCACCGGCGTCAATCTTGCCGCCTGGAAATGCCCAGCAGTTTTCATCAGGCGGGTTGGCGCGGCGAACCAGCAGCACGTGGCCGTCTCGGATGACGGCGGCGATGGTGGCGGGAATGGGGCGAGCGGGGAGAGTGGTCATGAGGGCATCCAGCGGCAATGCGTGCAGTGTAGAACGCGGACGGGCAGGCGCCCGTCCGCGTGTCTATTGATGGCCCATGCTGATGCCGGGTGCCCATGCTCACTGCGGATGCTCAGTACCGAGCCTCCTTCCTGAGCCTCCGCTTACTTCTTCACCAGCGGGCAGGTCGACTTCGACAAGGGCATGAAGGCTTGATCGCCCGGCAAGGTCGCCACCAGCTTGTAGTAGTCCCACGGCCGTTTGGATTCTGACGGCTGCTTCACTTCAAACAGGTACATGTCGTGCACCATGCGGCCGTCTTCGCGGATGCGGCCGTTGGTGGCGAAGAAGTCGTTGATGGGCATGGCCTTCATCTGCTTCATTACGGCCTCCGGCGCATCGGTGCCCGCCGCCTGCACGGCCTTCAGGTAATGCATCACCGACGAATAGGTGCCCGCCTGGCTCATGTTGGGCATCTTCTTCAGCTTGTCGTAGTAGCGCTGCGACCAGGCGCGCGTCTGGTCGTTCATGTCCCAGTAGAAGGCTTCGGTCAGCGTCAGGCCGGCCGCCGCGTCCAGGCCGATGGCGTGGATGTCGTTGATATACAAGAGCAATCCCGCCATCTTCTGGCCGCCCTTGGTCAGGCCGAATTCGCTGGCGGCCTTGATGGCGTTGACCGTGTCGCCGCCGGCATTGGCCAGCCCTACGACCTGCGCCTTGCTGGCCTGGGCCTGCAACAGATAAGAGGCGAAGTCGCTGGAGCCCAACGGGTGGCGCGCCGCGCCCAGCACCGTGCCGCCATTGGCCTTGACGACCTCGGTGGCGGACGCCTGCAAGGTGTGGCCGAAGGCGTAGTCGGCGGTCAGGAAGTACCAGCTCTTGCCGCCTTTTTCGACGGTGGCGCGCGCGGTGGTGTTGGCCAGCGACCAGGTGTCGTAGGTGTAGTGCACGGAATAGGGCGAGCACAGGTCGTTGGTGATGCGTTCGGTGCCGGGGCCGCTGAAGACCACGATCTTCTTTTTTTCGCGGGCCACTTCCAGCACGGCCAGCGCGGGCGCCGAGCCTGCCACGTCCATGATGGCGTCGACTTTCTGCGTGTCGTACCATTCGCGCGCCTTGGCGGCGGCGATGTCGGCTTTGTTCTGGTGGTCAACCACCATCAGGTCAATCTTCTTGCCCAGCACCGTGCCGCCGAAATCTTCAATGGCCATCTGGGCGGCGGTGGCGCTGCCCTTGCCGGTGACGTCGGCGTACACGCCGCTCATGTCCAGGATCAGGCCGAGCCGGACGATGTCGTCAGAAATGGCGGCGGGCTGCTGCGCCCAGGCCGGTGCGGCGGCCGCCGCCGATAGGGCGGTGGCGGCGAACAAGCGGGTAATCGTGCTGCGGCAATGCATGGAAATCCGGGGCGTGTTGGCGTAAGCCATGGTTTGTCTCCTCTTGTGCCGGATCTGTCTGAAACTTGCTGGCGCTTCAATGGCGCTCTGGTTTGGGGGCGGGCCGCGCAAATGGACGTGGCGGTGGGGTGGGGCTCCTTGGGCGGTTGAACGAAGGGCGCGCGAATCAGCGATGGGCAAGCAGATCGAATTCCATCCGCACCTTGCGGAACGGGAATTCCAGCCGCGCGAAATACACCACGCGGCCGTCGATGCAGGCATAGCGGCGCAGCTCGGCCACGGGCGACGACACGGGAATTTGCAGAGACTCGGCGGATTCCTGGCCCGCTTCGATCACGTTCAGCACCTGACGCGCTTCGGTGATGCGCGCGCCGTAGAACTGATCCAGCACCGGGGCCACCGTGCTTTTCTGGATGCGGGTGCGATGCTTGCGGAACAGCCCGCTTTCCAGAAAGACTTCGCTGTAGCAGAAGGGGCCGGCGTCGGTCGTGTGTACGCGGCGCAGGTATTGGAACAGCCCGCTGCGGTCGGCCTCGCAAGGCATGCCCAGCGAGTCAGGCAGCGGAGAATCAGCGCTGGATTCCACCAGCGACACCGTGCCCAGCTGATTGCTCAGCTCGACGGTTTCGGCCCAGGTTTTTGGAATCAGCAAGGTTGGCGTTTCGGGCAGCTCGGCATTGACGAACGTGCCAGACCCGCGCGACCGCCGGATCAGGCCGTCTTGCTCCAGCAGGCCGAAGGCCTGGCGGATGGTCGCCCGCGAGATTCCATAGGTTTCCATCAGCGATTCCAGCGGCGGGATCTGCTGGCCCGGCCGCCAGGTGCGGTTCTGGATATGGCTGCGGAACAGCGCCGCCGCTTGCAGATAAAGCGGCTGGGGGCTGCGCGAGAAAAGCTTGCGGGCGGGCATGGTCAGGGGGCGGCCGGTGGGGAAAGATCCGAGAGCATAGCCTCCGCCATGTCGCGCAGGCGGTGTTTTTGAATCTTGACCGAGTTGGCGCTTTCCACGGACGGGAAGGCGTCCAGCACGGTAAAGCCCACGGGCGCCTTGAAACCGGCCATCGCCGCCTTGCACGCCGCCGTCCAGCCGGCGGGGTCGGCCGTGGCGCCGGCTTGCAGCAGCACAAACGCATACGGCACGATTTTGCCGTGGCGGGTGGCGCCCACCACCTGGCAGGCGCGCACGCCGGGCAGGGTTTCGACGACCTGCTCGATTTCCACGGGGTTCACCAGAAAGCCGGATAGCCGCAACGAATCGCCCATGCGCGTCTGGAAGACGAATTGGCGCGGGGTCAGCGTGTAGCCCAGGTCGCCTGTCTTGAAATAGCCGTCATCCGTGACCGCGTTGCGCGTGGCGTCGGGGTTGTCCAGATAACCCTGCATCAGGCTGGGCGACAAGATTTCGATTTCGCCCGATTGGCCGTGCGGCAGCACTTGCCCGGATTCAGGGTCGCGGGCGCGCACGCGGGCATCAGGATAAATCAGCGTGCCGCCGGGTTGATGGCGCGCCGACACGTCACCCTCTTGCGGGTCGCGCGGCTGGCCTGCCACCAGCGCGATCAGTTCGCTGGAACCGTACAGCCCCGTCAGCGGCACGCCCGCGTCGCGCGCCAAGTCCAGCATGTTGTCCAACGCGGGGGTGAAGCTGGCGAAGCCGAAGAGGCGCGCCGACGCAAACGTGCCGGGGGCTGCCGCCTGCATCATGCCCACCAGCGCTTCGTTGTTCGCATAGGTGTGCGTGACGGCGTAGCGGGCAACGGCCTGCGCGGATTCCGCCGCATTGAATACCGGCGCGCACACCACGGGCACGCCTTGCGCCAGCCCGCCCACCAGCGTCGCAAAGCCGAACGCCCCGCAGAACGGGGCGCTGGCCAGCACGCAGCTGTGGTCATCGTAGCCGAACGCCTGCACCACCGCCGCGCCATGACGCAGCAGCGTTTGCTGGTCGTGCAGCACAAACTTGGGCTTGGACGTGGTGCCCGACGTGGTGAAGCACAGCACGCCCGCGTTGCCATGCGGGGCGGGCGGCGGAGTTTGGGTGGCGAGCAAGTCTGCGTAGCGATGCGCCGGTTTGTCATGCAGGGTAGCCGGCGCATGTTCATCGTCAGCCCCCAGCGTGACGACGCCTTGCAAACGCGTCAGGTGTTCCGGGGCGACGCCGTCAAGAATCCCGGCGAAGTCGATGCCCTTGAAACCCGGCCAGAACACCAGCCAATCGGCCTGGCCGCGGCCAAGGATATCGGCCACTTCCAGCGCGCGAAAACGCGTGTTGACGGCCAGCACCAGCGCGCCCAGATGCGCGCAGGCCAGAAACGATTCCACCCAGGCCGCGCAGTTGGGCAGCCACACGGCCACGCGATGGCCGGGCTGCACGCCGATGCGTGCAAGCCCTGCCGCCAGGGCGCGGCTTTGTGCGCGCAGCTGTGTGGCGCTGATCCGCTGGTCTTGATCGATCAGCAGCGTGGCGTCGGGACGGCGGGCGGCAAGCGCGTCCAGGTGCGCGGAAAAAGTCGACGTGGGTGCGGTCATGGCTTACACCGTGGCAATCGGCGTTACCGGAGAACCCACCGCGCCGGGCATGCGCAAGGGCGGGGCGGTCAGCAGGAAGCGGTTGCGTCCCTGGGCGTGCAGCCAGTCGGCCAAGTCCTTCAAGTACCAGAGCTCGGCCAGCGGCACGCCGAGCTTGAACAGGCAGTGGTGGTGCAGCGGCAAGATCGAATGGCCGGGGCCGGACGTGCGCGCAGGGTAGGACTCCACGGCGTAGTTGTCGGCGCAGATGGCGGCGATGCCGCTGGCGGTGATCCAGTCCAGCAGGGCGGAGTCGGCGCCGTCCAGCACCGCGCCCGTCTGTTCCAGTTCGTGGGGATCGGGCTGGCCGTTCATGGCGACGACGCGCTCGGCGAAGCCTGTGCGCAGCACCAGCATGTCGCCGGGTTCGACGACGACGTTCTGGTCACGCATGGCGGCTTGCAGTTGTTCGTGGCCGACGAGCGTGCGGCCAGGGCCGAAGGCGCGCGCCAGATCCACCAGCACGCCGCGCCCTTGCATGCCTTTTTCGGCGTAGCGGCTGACGCTGAGCTTGCGCGCATACGAACCGCCGGGCGGGCAGCAGGCGTTGTCGGACGTGTCCGGGTCCACGCCGCCAAAGACGTCAACGCCCGCCGCAAAGCCGTTGTAGTAGACGCGGCGCGGCTCGCCGTCGCCTTGGATATCGAACATTGCGCCCACATGGCACAGGCCGTCCCACTGCGTGGAATATTGCATCGACAGCGTGACCTGATCGTCCGACAGCACGTCAACGGCCTCGGGCTGCACCTGCGACATCGCAAAGTTCAGGTAGGGCGTGCCTTCGCGGAACGTGGGTTTCAACGTAGGCGCATGACGGCGCGGGTTCAGCACGTTGCCGCCGGGCAGGTCCAACGGCAGCGACAGGCAGAACACCTTGCCCGCCTGCACTTCACGCACGCCCTGAAGCACCTTTTCTTCGGTCAGCAGGTTCAGCCTGCCGAGCTCGTCGTCCGGCCCGAAGTCGCCCCAGGTGGAACCTTCGGGGCGTTGCGTCCAGCGTTTCATCTCTTGTCTCCTGGTTATGTTCTATGTTTTTATAACTATAGTACGTATTTACGTACTTTGAAGTGCTTTGAATATTCCGCAGGTTGGAATTTTCCCCGATGTTGCCGAGTTGTACCCACAAGACTTAAGAAGAAATCCGCAGTCAGCGGATTCAAGAGGAGACAGATTCATGACCCAAGCCGTACCCCCGCGCGCCGGGTGGCGCAGCGTTGCCGTGGCCGCGTTGGCCACGCTGGCGCTGCCCGTCATTCACTCCGCCGCGCATGCCGCCGGCTACCCCGAGCACCCCGTCACGGTCGTCGTGCCGTATCCGCCCGGAGGCGGGGCCGACATCTTTGGCCGCGCCATCGCCAACGCGCTGCAACCGGGCTTGAAGCAAACCGTGCTGGTTGAAAACAAGCCCGGCGCGGGCGGCAATATCGGCATGGCCTACGTGGCGCGCGCCAAGCCGGACGGCTACACGCTGGGCTTGGGCACCATCGGCACGCAGACCATCAACCAGTTTCTGTACAGCAACATGACGTTCGACCCGGAGCGTGATCTGGTGCCGATTGCGCTGGTGTCCACCACGCCGAACGTGATCGCCGTCAGCGCAAAGTCGCCGTACAAAACCGTGGCCGATGTCATCAAGGCCGCCAAGCAATCGCCCGACAAGAAGCTGACTTACGCATCGCCCGGCATTGGCTCGTCGGTGCATTTGACGGGCGCGTACTTCGAGTCGATGGCGGGCGTGACGATGCTGCACGTGCCGTTCAAGGGCACGTCTGCCTCATTGCCTGCTGTGGCGGGCGGGCAGGTGGATCTGTTGTTCGACAACCTGCCGGGCGCGCTGGCGCAGATCAAGGACGGCAACCTGGTGCGCGGCGTGGCGGTAACGTCAGGCGCCCGCGACCCGTCGGTGCCCAATCTGCCCACCGTGGCGGAATCCGGCTTGCCCGGCTTTGACGTCACCGCCTGGTTCGCGTTGTACGCGCCGCGCAATACGCCGGCGCCGGTTGTCCAACAGCTGATCGACGCGGCACGCAGCGGTCTGCAAAGCCAGGCCATCGCCACGAACTTCGCCACCATGGGCGCGAAACCCGGTACGCTTTTCGGCGCCGACCTGGCCGCCTTCGAATCCGCCGAGCGCAAGAAGTGGGGCGGGCTCATCAAAGACAAAGGAATCACCGCGCAATGACAACCCCCATCGCACTGGTTACCGGCGGCAGCCGGGGCATCGGGCGCGCCATTGTGGCGCGCCTGCTCAAGGACGGCTATCACGTCGTCAACTTCAGCCGCCGCGCGCCTGATGACACGCTGCCGGGCGAAACCTTCCGCTCGGTTGACCTGGGCGATGCCGCCGCAACGCGCGCCGCCGCAACGGAACTTGCGGCCGAGCGCCCCGTGCTGCATCTGGTGAACAACGCCGGCATGATTCAGGTGGCCGATATTGAAGACGTCACTGAAGCCGACCTGCTGCGCACGATGGCGCTGAACATCACCGCGCCGGTGTTGCTGATGCAGGCCTTGCTGCCGGGCATGCGGCAGGCGGGCTACGGACGCGTCGTCAACATCGGCAGCCGCGCGGCGTTAGGCAAAGGCGGGCGTTCGGTGTACGGCGCATCCAAGGCGGGCTTGGCGGGCATGACGCGCACCTGGGCGCTGGAACTGGCCGCCCACGGCATCACGGTGAACACCGTAGCGCCAGGCCCCATCGCCACGGAACTGTTCAATCAGTCCAACCCGCCGGGCGCGCCCAAGACGCGCGCGCTGGAAGCGTCCATTCCCGTGGGCCGTGTCGGAACGCCGGACGAAGTGGCCCACAGCGTCGCCATGTTCCTGGACAAGCAGGCGGGCTTCATCACGGGGCAATTGCTGTACGTGTGCGGCGGAATGTCGGTGGGGCTGGCCGGGTAGGCCTGGCGGGGTAGGCGTGGCGGGGTAGGCGTGGCGGGGTAGAGGCGGCGGGGTAGAGGCGGCGGGGTAGAAGCCGCGAGGTAGAAGCCGCGGGGTAGAGGCCGCGAGGCAGAAGCCGCGGGGGCGCGGCTTGCTGCGGTTTACTTCGGCTTCCAGTGGCGCCCGTCGGTGGACCGGAACACGCCGCCCGTTGCGCAGCAGCCGCCCGCGCCCATCGCCATTTCACCGATCTCGGCTTCCACGGTGTTGCCCTTGCGGGTCAGCGATTGGCGCTGGCACGCCATGAACGACGGGTAGAACTCGGGTTCCAGCACGATCGTCCAGCGGCGCGCGCCGGTCGAAGATTCCGGGTCCGCCTCGTTCAGATAGACGTCGCAGTCGTGGACGATCAAATGCACGGGCTGCCCGTTGAGATCCCCCTTGAACTCGCGATGGGGAGCCAGGTCTTGAAACAGCTTTTGCTCCAGCGTCAGCTTTGGCTTGGAAGGCGTATCGTCGCAGGCGGTCAGCAGCGTCAGCGTCAGCAAGGCGGCCGCAACAGCGGTCCAGCGGGCAAGGCATTCGCGGTGATTCGGTAGCGTCATTGGGGTGGCCTGTTGGGTACCGGCCCCACGTGATGTTGGACCGTTTTTTTCGACATCTTACCGGTGCTCTGTAGCGCGCTGGCGCGTTCTTCTCGCAGCCGCCGCAAGACTTCCGTGGGCGCCACGCCAAAGTGCACCGCAAATTTGCGTTGGAAGGTGCGGCGCGACATATGGCAGGCGTCGGCCATGTCGTCCACGGACCAGCGGGCCGACAAGTGCGCTTCGATTTTTTCCACCAGATCGCGAAAGGGCGCCGCCACACGGTCTTGCAGGCGCAGGCTTTGGCTGTATTGGCGCTGGTCGCCATCGCGGCGCATGAAGACGACCAGCCGCCGCGCCACCTGCTGCGATAGCGCGCCGCCATGGTCACGTTCAATCAGCGCCAGCGCCAGGTCGATGCCGGCGGTCACCCCCGCCGACGTCCAGTACTTGCCGCTTTCAATGAAGATGCGGTCGTCTTCCACGCGCAGCGCCGGGTACAGCTGGCGCAGCCGGTCGGCCGACCGCCAGTGCGTGGTGACGGCGCGGCCATTGAGAAGATCGCAGGCGGCCAACAGAAAGGCACCCGTGCAAACGCTGCACGTGCGCGGCGTCGTTGCATCCCGGCGGCGCAGCCAGGCGCGCGTTTCCGCGTGCGCGCTGGCGCGGTCCACGCCGGGGCCGCCCGGCACCAGCAGCATGTCGATGGGCGTATCGCCATCGGCCTCGAATGTGTTGTCTGCCTGCATGCGCAAGCCCTGTTCCCAGGTGCTGACGACAGGCGTGGCGGCGATGGTGCTCAACTGATACAGCACGCGTCCGGCTTCTTCGTTGGCCGAGCTGAACGCCTGCCACGGGCCCGCCAGATCCAGCGGCTGGAAACCGTCGTACAACACGAACACCACGCGCTGAGGCGCGCGTTCTGGCGCAATCTCTGCATTTTTTGGCACACGCGGCCGGGCGCGTCCGCCTATGCTGGGCGTTGGCGTTCTTGAGGGAGCATCGTCATGCATGTGAATATTCTCTTGTTCGAAGGGCTGACCCAGCTGGATATGACCGGCCCCTACGAGGTCCTGGCGAATGCGCCGGGGTTTACCGTGGATTTTGTCTCAAAAAGCCTGGACCCGGTACGTTGCGATCGCGGCCTGAAATTTTTGCCGACCCAGACGCTGGCATCCGCCACGCAATGCGATCTGCTGGTGGTGCCGGGCGGGCCGGGCACGGATGATGCCATCGTTGACGCCGATTGGGTGGCGTTCACCCGGCAGCAAGGCCTGGCGGCGCAATATCTGTTTGGTATTTGCACGGGTTCTCTGCTGCTGGGCGCGGCCGGCCTGCTGCGCGGCAAGCGGGCGTCCAGCCATTGGCGTGCGCGCGAATTGCTGTCGCGCTTTGGCGCGATTCCTACCGACGAACGCTTGTGCGTGGACGGCAACACCTACACCGCGGGCGGGGTGACGTCAGGCATCGACATGGGCTTGAAGGTGGTGGCGGCGCTGTGCGGCGATGACGTCGCCAAGCTGATCCAGTTGCAGATCGAGTACGACCCGAAGCCGCCGTTTCCGGGCGGCACGCCCGCGACGTCTGAACCCGCTATCGTCGAGCGCTATCTGGCCATGTCGCAGGCGCGTTTTGACCGCCGCGCGGCGTTGGTGGACCGGGCGGCGGCGACTATGCCGTAACCCGCCACGAGGTGCGGCGCGGGCTACTTGCCCAGATGGTCCAGCGGCAGCGGGCTTTGCCGCTTGACCGTCTGAATGGCGAAGTTGCTGCGGATGTCTTTCACGCCGGTCAGCTTCAACAGCGTGCCCAGCAGAAAGCGCTCGTAGCCGCGCAGGTCCGGCACCACCACTTGCAGCAGAAAGTCAGACTCGCCCGACACCAGATGCGCCGCGATGACTTCGGGCAGGGCGCTGACCTCTTTGCGGAACTGTTCGGCGTCGCGTTCGTGGTGCCGTTCCACCTTCACGCCGACGAACACGGTCAGGCCCAGACCCACTTCGTCTGGCGCCAGCCGCGCTTCGTATCCCTGAATCACCCCCGCTTCTTCCAGCATGCGCACGCGCCGCAGGCAGGGTGAGGGCGACAAGCCAATCTGCTCGGCCAGCTCCACATTGGTCAGGCGGCCATTCTGTTGCAATGCTTCCAGAATGCGGCGGTCGTAAGCGTCCAGTTCATGTTTTGGCATGGAATTAGGAAAAGTGTTTTTCTGCTAGTGGATTATGCCAATCATCATAATTCCATTGGCATGAATCGCAAGCACATGCCAGCCCGATTTTCCTAGAATGACCGCCTTGAAGAGCATGCGTGGGAGCGCGGATATGGCCGATATGGCGTTGTTTCTTGGGGCCTTGCTGATTGTGTACGTGGTGCCCGGGCCGGACATGATCCTGTTGCTGGAAACCGGCGTCCTGCGCGGGCGCGGGCAAGCGCTGGCGGTCGCGGTGGGGCTGGCGATTGCGCGTGCCGCGCATGTGACCTTGGCGGCGCTGGGTTTGGCGGCCTTGTTCAAAACCCATCCCTGGGCCTTCGACGCTGCGCGCACGGTAGGCGGCTGCTATCTGGTGTGGTTGGGGGTGAAGTTGTTGCGCGCGAAGCCGGTGGCGCTTGACGCGACGGGCCAGCCGGCGGCGGGCGGCAAGGGGCTGGGCGGCGCGTTGCTCAGCGGCGTGCTGACCAACGTGCTCAACCCCAAGGCCTTGCTGTTTTGCTCGGTGCTGCTGCCGCAATTCGTGTCGCCTGCGCACGGGTCCATCGGACAACAATTTGCCGTGCTGGGCGTCATCCTGGTCAGCCTGGGGCTGACGTTCGACGTGATCTGCGCGTTGGCAGGCGGGGCAGTGGGGCGCTGGATGTCAGCCAGCCCCCGCGCTCAGAAAGTGCAAAGCGTGATCTTCGGCACGGCGCTGATCGGCTTCGGCTTACGCCTGACGTTGGCGCAGCGCCCGGCGTGATGCCGGGCGCTGTATGGCGAACGGGTTTTGGCAGAGCCTATTTGCCAAAACCTATTTGCCGGCCGCGATCTGCCACCCCTTAGATCTGCCACCCCTTACTTACCGAACGCAAACTCACCGGCGTCCACGTCTTCGTCTTCAGCGGGAGGCGGCGTGGCGCCGTCTTGCAACATCTCGGCTGCCGTCATGCCCTTGGTCAGTTCCAGCGCCTGCCGTTCAAACAGGCGCCGATACAGGCCGCCCTTCAAACGGACCAGCACGTCGTGGCTGCCTTCTTCGATGATGCGGCCGCGGTCCATCACCAGCAGACGGTCCAACGCGCGCACGGTGGACAGCCGGTGCGCCACCACCAGCGTCGTGCGGCCCACCATCAGACGGTCCATGGCCTGCTGGATCAGCACTTCGCTTTCGCTATCCAGGCTGGACGTGGCTTCGTCCAGAATCAGGATGGGTGAGTCCGCCAGGAACGCCCGCGCAATCGCCACGCGCTGGCGTTCACCGCCCGACAGCTTCACACCGCGTTCACCCACCAGCGTGTCGTAACCCTTGGGCAGCGACATGATGAACTCGTGCGCGCTGGCCAGCCGCGCCGCCTGCTCGATCTCGGCTTGTGTGGCGCCGGGCCGGCCGTAGGCAATGTTCTCGGCCAGCGTGCGGTGAAACAGCACCGGGTCCTGCTGCACGATGGCGATCTGGCTGCGCAACGATGCCTGCTTCACCTGGGCGATGTCCTGCCCATCGATGGTGATGCGGCCGTCGTTCACGTCATACAGGCGCTGAATCAGCTTGATGAACGTGGTCTTGCCCGAGCCCGAATGCCCCACCAGCCCGACGCGTTCGCCCGGCGCAATGCGCGCGGAGAATTTGTCGTACAGCGCGGTGTTGTGCGAGCCATAGCGGAATGTCACGTCCTCGAAACGGATTTCGCCTGCGGTGACGTGAATGGCGCCTGCGCCCGCGCGGTCAGCCACGCCCAGCGGCTGGCGTTCCATCGCGACCAGTTCTTCCATGTCGTTGACCGAGCGTTGCAGGTTGCGAATGTGCATGCCCACGTCACGCAGATAGCCTTGCAGCACGAAGAACATCGTCAACGTGAACGTGATGTCGCCCACCGTTGCCTGGTTGCGCGACCACAGCAGCAGCGACGCGCCCAGAATGGCGGCCTGCATCGCCACCAGCATCGCACCCTGAATGCCGCCGTTCAGCGTGGCGCGCACCCAGGTGCGGCGCGTGCGGTTGCGCCACTTGTTCACCACGCGATCCAGCCGCGCTTCTTCACGGTTTTCAGCGCCAAAGGCCTTGACCACCGCATTGCAGCTGACGGCGTCAGCCAGCGCGCCGCCCATGCGCGTGTCCCACGCGTTGCCCAGGCGCGCGGCGGGCGCGACAAACCCCAGCGACAACGCGGCGGTGACGGCGATGTACAACACCGAACCCAGGCCCACCACCAGCCCCATCAGCGGCCAATGCGCACCCAGCAAGGCGGTGGCGCCCACCAGCATCACAACGGATGGCAGCAGCGCAATCAGCAGCGTGTCGTTCAGGATGTCCACGGCCCACATGCCGCGCGTAATCTTGCGCACCGTCGAACCGGCGAAGCTGTTGGCATGCCAGTCCGTGGAGAAGCGCTGCACGCGATGAAACGCGTTGGACACGATGCCGTTCATCATCTTCAACGTGAAGGTGATGATGTTCTGGAACACGGCCTGGCGCAGCAGCGTGCCGCCCACGCCCAGCGCCACCAGCAGCCAGAAGGCGGTGATGGCGGCGCTCCAGGCCAGCTCGTTGCCGGATGAGCCAGAGGCCACGGCGTCGACCAGTTTGCCGGCGTACATCGGCGTCAGGATATCGGCCACAGCCGACAGCAGCGCCAGCAGCACGATGACAAGCGTGCGCCAGGGTTGCAGGCCCCAGTGCCGGAAGGTAAAGCCCAGAACATCCTTAAAGGCCTGTCCTCGAAAGTCGATTTTTTTTCTAGCCATAACAATGGCCTGGCGGCACAAGACACGCCAGGATGTCCTTGTGATGAAAGAGGGATAACAAGCCATGCGCCGAATGGGCACAGGCGACTGCGTTCAGGTTTTTGGAACAGGCACGGAGGACCAGTCGCTAGGTAACGGTCTAGCGATGGGTCCGCGCGGGCGACGACTTAGTGGCGTCGCGGGGACACGCGCGGGACGGCGTTCGGCATGGGGTGAATCATCATGCAGCCTCCCTGACGGTGAGTTGAGTGGACGAAAAGAAATGGGCACACGCCCGAATTGCTGATTCTATAGAAATGAGTTATGGGAATCAACGGGGCCAGAATGCGGATCGGGTCTGCTGTGGGTTTTTTTCAACGATCAATGTTCCAGGGTCAGCCAGAGCATCGGAGCATCTGCAAAAAAAACCCGCCTCCTGATCCAGGGTGCGGGTTTTTTGCGTCAGGGCCGGAGCACGCCTGTTGCGGATTCCGTCATTCCTTCTTGTACGCCAGGTAGTCCAGATGGATTCCGATATGGTCGGCGATGTAGCGGGCGTCGTGCCAAACCCCCCAGATGAACGAGGAACTTCGGTTGGTGAGGTTGGGCAGGCCGAGGAAGTAGATTCCTTTTTCGGCGGAGATGCCGCGCTTGTGGATGGGGTAGCCGTTTTGGTCAAACGTGTCGACGTCGATCCAGCTGAAGTCGACCTTGAAGCCGGTTGCCCACAGGATGGTCTTGATGCCGGCCTCGGCCAGATTCAGGCTTAGGGTGGGATACGTCAGGCACTCCGGATCGGGCAGCAGTTTCCAGGCATCCGGCTCGGGCGGAAGGTCCAGGCCATTCTGCTCGATGTAGGCGTCGGCTTCGCGCAGAACTTCGAAGTAGTCGGCATCGCCCTGGGCGACATCGCGGCCAAGGTTGTCGGCGAAGTGCAGCACCCCGTTTTCATACGACGTCGTGATGCCGACCAACTGGATGCCGTCGTGGGCAAGGCGCCGGAAGTCGATGGTCTTGCCGTTCTCGTAGCCGCTCACGGCGAAGGCGACGTGTTCGCGCTTGGGCTTTTTCTTCACTTCGTCCCACATGCCCAGCGCGCCCAGCCACCAGCAGTAGTCGCGTCCGCGGTAGGAGCGGGGCGGCCGGTAGTGTTCGCCCACGGACAGGTAGACGGTGCGGCCGGCCTGGCGGAGTTCTTCGGCGATCTGCGAGCCGGAGGCGCCCGCGCCGACGACGAGCACGGCGCCGTCGGCCAATTGCCCCGGGTTCTTGTAGGCCGAGGAATGAAGCTGCTGGATGCCGGCGCTTTCCGGCACGATTTTCGGATAGGTGGGGATCTGGAAGGGGCCGGTTGCGGCGACCACGTGCTGGGCTTCGATGGTGCCCGCGGAGGTGGTGACGGTGAAGCCCGGGCGCTTGTCGTTGCGCTGCACGCGCAGGACTTCGACGCCGGTGCGCACGGGCGCATTGAGCATCTTCGCGTAGTCTTCAAAGTACTGGGCCATGCGCTCCTTGGGCGGGAAGATATCAGGCCCGACGTCATCGAACTTCAAACCCGGAAAGCGGTCGTGCCAGGCGGGGCCGTTGGCCACCAGCGAGTCCCAGCGTTCGGAGCGCCAGCGTTCGGCGATCCGTTTGCGTTCGAGCACGATGTGCGCAACGCCCATCGCGCCGAGGTGCTCGCTCATTGCGATGCCGGCCTGGCCGGCGCCGATCACCAGCGTGTTGGTTTTTTCAATTGACATGTGAAGATCCTAAGGAATACCGAGACCCTGGTGCGTCTCGTGGCTGACACGACGATCCGATTGGCACGCAGTGTGACCCCGAAGCCTCAACTTGATAACTTCGTTTTTCGGACGGCTGACTTAGGAAAAAGCAAAGGTGTGGGTTTGCCCCGGGCGGCACACGCCATTGCGCTTGCGCCGTCATGATTTCTTTTTTCCGATGGCCCCCATCAGCATCGGCAATGCACTGGAAATAGGGCTTTACCGTATTCTTGACTGCACCAGAACGCTGGCGCCGCAGCACTTGCGTGCCATGCGGCCACCGCCTGTTTTTCCCGGAATTCTCGCGCCGGGAAACTGATCTTCAGTGAGTGCAGCAGCCATGCCGAATAGTCCCTATTCCTCCGATAGCTCCAGCGCGGTCAGCCTGGAGGGAGTGGTCAAGAAATATCGCGGTCACGCGGTGCTTCAACAGGTGTCCCTGAAGATCGAGCGCGGGGAGTTCCTGACGCTGCTGGGCCCGTCGGGCTGCGGCAAGACCACCTTGCTGAACCTGATCGCGGGATTTGCCGACGCGGACAACGGCGAGATCTTCATCGACGGCACGCCCGTCACGGCGCTGCCGCCGTATCAGCGCCAGATCGGCATCGTGTTCCAGAACTACGCGCTGTTCCCGCACATGACCGTAGAGCGCAATATCGCGTACGGCCTGCGGATGCGGCGCGTGCCGGCCGCCGAGATCGAGCGGCGGGTGCGTGAAGCCATGGCGCTCGTCAAGCTGGATGGCTTGGGCGAGCGCAAGCCGCGCGAGCTGTCCGGCGGCCAGCAGCAGCGCGTGGCGCTGGCGCGCGCGTTGGTGATCCGTCCTAAGGTCCTGTTGCTCGACGAGCCATTTTCCGCGCTGGACAAAAGCCTGCGCGGCGCCATGCAGGTGGAAATCCGCGATATCCAGCGCAGGCTGGGCGTGACGACGATCTTCGTCACGCATGACCAGGGCGAAGCCCTCAGCATGTCGGATCGCATCGCCGTGATGAACCAGGGCGTGATCCGGCAAGTCGCCACGCCGGACGAGCTATACCGCAATCCGCAGGACCCGTTCGTGGCATCGTTCCTGGGCGACGTCAACATCCTGCCCGCGCACTATCACGGCACCAGCGCGGAAACCATCCAGCTGCGCCTGGGCGCGGGGCTGACGCATATCCCCCGCCAGCGCTTGGTGGGCGGGTCGCACGAGGGCCACCGGCTTGATCTTTATGTCCGGCCTGAACATATCAAGCTGGAAGCGCTGCATAGCGGATCGGTCCTGAGCGGCACGGTCGTCAACCACGTGTTCCAGGGCGATCACGTGGATTTGTACCTGGATGTGCACATTCCTGTGGAAGGGCGCCAGCACGTCATGGTGCGCACCTTCGACCTGAACTGCCTGCATGAATGGCCCGTGGGCGCCGTGGCGGGGCTTGCCTTGCCCGGCCACGGGGTCAGTGTCTTCAACGCGCCGTCCTGAATACGGCTTCACGCGATGCCCCTTCCTGGCGGCCGCGCCTGCGCAGCCGCCGAGTTTCCATTCGTCTGCGAGGCACAGTGCCATGAATCAAATCCCCACTGAAATGCAAGCCATCATCGCCCGCGAGCCGGGCGACGCCACAGTGTTGACGCTGGCCGGCAGGCCAGTCCCGGCGCCGGGTCCCGGTGAAGTGTTGTTGCGCGTGCATTCGGCCGGCATCAACCGGCCCGACATCATGCAGCGCCAGGGCGTGAGCAAGCCGGCGCCGGGCGTGACCGACGTGCTGGGGCTGGAAGCTTGCGGCGAGGTCGCGGCGTGCGGACCCGGCGTGCCGGATTCCTTGCTTGGGCAACGTCTCATGAGCCTGCTTGCGGGCGGCGGCTATGCGCCGTGGTGCGTGGCGCGCGTGGATCATTCCCTGGCAGTGCCCAAGGCGCTGGACGACGCGCAGGCAAGCGCACTGCCGGAAGGCCTGTTCACCGTCTGGCATAACCTGTTCGAACTGGGCCGCCTGCGCATGGGTGAGACCGTGCTGATCCATGGCGGGGGAGGCGGCATCGGCACGCTGGCCATCCAGATGGCGCATGCCGCTGGCGCGCGGGTCATCGCCACGGACGGCGAACGCGATCGCTTGGATGCCCTGCGCGAACTCGGCGCCGACGAGGTGATCTGCTTTCATGACACGGATTTCGTGGAAGCCTGCGCGGCGTTCACGCAGGGCCGTGGCGTGGACGTCGTGCTGGATATCGTTGGCGGCGATTATGTGCGGCGCAATCTGCAGGCGCTGGCCTTCGGCGGGCGGCACGTGAGTCTTTCATTTCTGCAGGGGTCGGCCGTCAACATCGAACTGCTGACCCTGATGCAAAAGCAGTTGAGCTTGCACTCATCGACCATGCGTCCGCAAACCGATGCCGAGAAGGCTCGGATGGCGGTCGCGCTCAGGCGCCATGTGCTGCCGTTGGTGGCTGCGGGCCGCGTCCGGCCCAGGATGGCGCAAAGCCTGCCCCTGGCCGACGCCGTGCGCGCGCATCAGTTGCTGGAAAGCGGCAAGGTGTTCGGCAAGCTGGTCCTCAAACCCTGACAAACGGAGAACGGATTGAAACTTCTCTATGCCCCGACGTCCCCCTTCGTGCGCAAGGTCATGGTGTGCGCGCACTTGACCGGCCAGGCTAAACAGATTGAATGGCTGGCCAGCGCTGCACATCCGGTGAATCGCGACACGCGCATCGCCGCCCACAATCCGCTGGCCAAGGTGCCCACCCTGATCCTGCCGGACGGCAGAGCGCTTTACGACAGCTGCGTGATCTGCGAATACCTGGCCGAGGCCGCCGGCGATACGCAATTGTTTCCGGCGGGTCCGGCCCGCTGGGTGGCGTTGACGCGGCAGGCCCTGGGCGACGGCCTGCTGGATGCCGCCTTGCTGGCGCGCTACGAGCACACGGCCCGGCCGGCCGAGATCCAGTGGCCGCAATGGCGCGAGGCGCAGCTCGTCAAAGTCCAAGCCTGCCTGGCGGACATCGAGTCGCAGGCAGACGACCTGCCGCGAACGCATCCCAGCATCGGTGACCTGACCCTCGCTTGCGCCTTGGGGTATCTGGATTTCCGCTTTCCCGAATTGGACTGGCGCACGGCGCATCCGCGCGCCGCCGCGTGGTTCTCCGTATTCAACGACTTGCCTGCCATGCAGGCGACCCTTCCTCACGAAGCCTGAGACTGCCTCCATGACGACGCCAAGCGCCACCCCTRCATCTTCCACGGTCTGGTTTCTGAACGGGCCGAACGCCAATCTCTACGGACTGGACGCCAACAAGACTTATGGCTCCGACAGTTTTCCCGTGTTGCAGCAGCGCTGCGAAAGCAAGGCCGCCTCGCTAGGCATCCAGTTGAACTTCGTTCAGTCCAACCATGAAGGGCAGTTGGTCGACTGGATTCAGGAAGCGCGTGGCGCCGCGCAGGGCATCATCATCAACGCGGCCGGCCTGACCTATTCGTCGGTGCCGATCCTTGATGCCTTGTTATCCTTTCCGGGCAGAATCATCGAAGTCCACATGAGCAACATCTGGCGGCGGGAAGCGTTCCGCCATCATTCCTATATTTCCAAGGCCGCGGATGGCGTCATCGCGGGGCTGGGCGGCGATGGCTATGAGCTTGCCATCGAGGCCATGTCCCGCCTGATCCACCGCGGCGCCTGAGGCAGACCGGCCATGCACGCATCCTCCCGCCCCGCCGTATCGGGTGCAATGATCTTCTATAGCGATTTCGACGACTACACGGCCTGGCGCGACGCCATGCAGGCGTGCCTGCCGGACTTGCGTGTGGTGCACGCCAACGACGCGCACGATCCGGCCGACATTCATTACGCGCTGATCTGGAAGGCGCCGTCGGGCTTCTTCAACCGCATGAAAAACCTGCGCCTTATCGTGAATCTGGGCGCAGGGGTGGATTCGATTGTCGGCCGCGAAGACCTGCCCGCCGAGGTACCCATCACCCGTATCACCGATCCCAATATGGCGCGCATGATGGCGGGCTATGTGCTGTTTGCCGCCCTGCGGTATGCGCGTGACATTCCTTATTTCGAAGCGGCGCAGCGGCGGGGCGAATGGGCCTATCGCCATCCGCGCTCGCCGGAGGCGGTGCGGGTGGCGGTGCTGGGCCTGGGCGAACTGGGCGCCTATGCGGCGCGCGAACTGTCCCGCCAGGGGCTGAACGTGCTGGGCTGGTCGCGCAGCCCGCGCAACATCGAAGGCATCGAATGCCACGCTGGCATGGCGTCGCTGGATACCGTGCTGTCGTGCGCCGACATCCTGGTGGTGATGCTTCCGCTCACGCCGCAAACGCGCGGCCTGTTGAACCGTGAACGTCTGCAACGCCTGCCGCGTGGCGCGGCCCTGATCAATGTGGCCCGGGGCGCGCTGGTGGACCAGGCCGCCCTGACCGACCTGCTGAGTAGCGGCCATCTGGGCGGCGCGACGCTGGACGTCTTCGAGCGCGAACCCCTGCCGCCTGGCGACCCGCTCTGGGCCATGGAAAACGTGCTGATCACGCCTCACCTGGCATCGGTCGCCATTCCGGCATCCGCTGCCGGACAGATCGCCGACAACGTGCTGCGTGTCAGCCAAGGCTTGCCGCCCGTCAATCGCGTCGATGCCGCGCGCGGCTATTAAGCGGCGCCGCCCTGGCCCACGGGCCAGGGCATGTTGACCGGCTCTAGTGGTTGTCCTCGATATTGAGAATCCGGCCCAGCCCGAGGAAGCGGTTCGCGAAGATCAGCAGGCTGGCCGTCACCACGATATACACCACCGACAACGCGGCGAGCGTCGGGTCGGCGAACTCGCGCACATAGTTGTACATCGTCACGGGAAGGGTCTGCGTGCTCTGCGTGGTCACGAACAGCGACGCGGTGAATTCGCTGAACGACATGATGGCCGCGAACAGCCAGCCGCCTAACAAGCCGGGCGCGAGCAAGGGCACGGTGATGGTGCACAGGACCCGAACCGGCGACGCGCCCAGGCTGGCGGCGCTTTGCTCCAGGCGCTCGTCCAGGTTCTCCATCGAGACATAGACGCTGCGCAACACGAAAGGCAAAACAAGAATGACGTGGCACAGGATCACGATGCCGTAGCCACGATCAATGTTCAGCTGCGCCACCAGAATCAACAAGCCCAGTCCCACCGTGAAGTGCGGGATCACCAGCGGCGAGAGCAGAATCGCCTGCAGGATGTTCTTGCCGGGAAACGCCATGCGCTTGACGGCAATGGCCAGGCCGGTGCCGATCACCAGCGCCAGCAACGACGACCAGAATGTGACGACCACGCTGGCGCGAAAGCCGTCGCGGAAGTCGGAGTAGGTGAAAACACGCTCGAACCACCGCCAGGACCACGCCTGTGGCGGAAACGTGAGCAAGGCTTTTTCATTGAAGGAAGCCAGCACCACCACCACGACGGGCAGCAGCACGAAGGCCAGGATAAGCGTGATCAGCACGGGCGCGCCGATGCGCAGCCATAGGGGCAGGGATTTACGAAGACCCATGTCAATGTCCTCCAATGACTTTGAGACGGCGCGTGACGCGGCCAAGCAGCATCAGCGCGATCGCCGTCAGGCCCAGGCCCATGACGCTCAGGCTGGCCGCCAGGGGAAAGTTCATGGACGAGAATCCCAGCTGGTAGACCAATGTGGAAACCGTTGGAACGCGGCCTCCGCCAATCATTTGCGGCGTGGCGAAGGCGCTGAACGTCCAGGCGAATGAGGTCGTGATGCTGGCCAGGATGCCCGGCATCGATAGCGGAAGCGTGATGGTCAGGAACGTGCGGACCGGCCCCGCGCCCAGACTTTCGGCGGCTTTCTCATAGTCGCGGTCGATGTGTGAAATGGCGGTGGCCAGCATCAGCACGACCACCGGAACGGTAACGTGCACCAGCGCCACCAATACGCCAAGATGACTGAACATCAACGCACGCGGCGTATCGATCACGCCTAGCTTGAGCAGCATCGAATTGATGAAACCCGTACTGCCCAGCACGATGATCCACGAATAGGTGCGCACGATCTCACCCAGAAAGAGCGGCGTGATGGAGACGATCAGGATGAAAGACTTGATGTAGCGGTTTCGCACCCTGACCAGCGCATACGCCAATGGGTACGCGACGAGCAAGGAGAAGACCGTGGTTTCCACGCTCAGGCGCAAGGTGTTCACAAAGGCATCGACGTAAATCTGCTTGCCCATGCCCGAGAAGTTCGAGAGCGTCAGGCCGCCGACATCCAGCGACCCTGGAATGAAAGTGCGCAAGCTGTACTGCAGCACGGCCGCCATGGCGACGCAGATGCATAGCGCGATGAAGCTGGCCGGGGATATCAGCCATCCTCTCAGGGTGGAACGCGCATCCATGTTGGACCCATCCTTCGTATAGGGTGAAAGCGTGGCGGCGCCGCGGCCGGCAAGGCCGCGAGGCTGCGGGGCTGCGGTAGCGGCAATCAGTTCATGATGTTTTCGGTAAACCACTTGCGCCATTCAGCGGTCTTTTCGGCGCGCAGCTTGTCATCGATGACGATGGCCTGCGTATCCCATTGCTGCTTGGTCGTGAAAACGCCCGGCAGCGCGGCGTCTTCGGGTGAGACCTTGGCGTCGTCGATGACGGGGCTGGCTTTCTTGGCGGCCACGATCTTGGCCTGCACGTCTGGCGACAGCGCGATGTTCATGAACTTGTGCGCCAGGTCGGACTTGGCGGTGCCTTTCATGATGCCCATGGTGTCCACCCCCAGCACCGCGCCTTCCTTGGGCATCGCCACCTTGATCGGCACGCCTTGGCCGATCATGTAATAGGCGTTCATGGACAGCACGATCTGCACGGGCGTCTCGCCGGCAGCGATCAGTTGCTGGCTGTTGGCATCGTTGGTGTAGAAGGCCTTGAAGTTGGGTTTCAGGGCCTTGAGTTTGTCCTGGCCCTTTTCCCAGGTGCTCGCGTCGCCGCCCGAGAGCAACGCCGACACGTCGATGATATGGCTGGGGTCGAAATCGGGCGCGGACAGCTTGCCTTTCAGTGCCGGGTTCCAAAGATCGTTCCAGCTGTTGAAGGTGATGCCGGCGGGAACCAGATCGGGGCGATAGCCGATGGTGTACACATACGCCCAGCTGCCGATATGGTACGGGCTGATCTTGGCGCGATCGACCAGGTGCGAGTAATTGGGAATTTTGCTCAGGTCCAGCTTCTCGTACAGGCCGCCATTGACGTAGAGCCAGCCGATGTGCGATGTCGTGAACGTGATGTCGCTTTCCGGCTTGGTGGCGAGCTTGGCCTTGTTCAGGCGGTCGATGGTGCCGCCCGTGATGTACTTCACCGGCACCCCTGTCTGCCGCGTGAACTCCTTGCCGATGGTCTCATCGATAAGGTCCCGGAAGCTGCCGCCCCAGGTGCTCACCACCAGGGCATCCTGCGCGTGCGCCGTGCCAGTGAGGGCCGCGCCGGCCAGCATGCCCGCGCCAATGAGTTTCTTGATCATGACATCCCCTTGTCTATGTTGTGAACTACAAAACCTGCTCTAGGAAATTCTTCAGGCGTTCGTTTCTGGGCGAGGCAAAGAACTGTTCGGTGGGCGCGGTTTCGATGATCTCGCCGCGCTCCATGAACACACAGCGGTCGGCCACCCGGCGGGCGAAGCCGATCTCGTGGGTGACGCAGATCATGGTGATGCCGGTCTGGGCCAGGTCTTCCATGATGCGCAGCACGGAACCCACCGATTCCGGATCGAGCGCCGATGTGGGCTCGTCAAAGAGCATGATGCGCGGGCGCAGGCAGAGCGCGCGCGCGATGGCCACGCGCTGCTGCTGCCCGCCGGAAAGCTGGATCGGATACTTGCCGGCCTGTTCGGTCACATTGACCTTGGCGAGGTACTCCCGTGCCGTCTGTTCGGCTTCGCTGGCCGGCGTCTTCAAGGCGATCTTCAGCGCGAAGGTGCAGTTTTCCAGCACCGTCATGTGCGGAAAGAGATTGAAGCTCTGGAACACCATGCCCAGCTGGCGCCGAACCTGCTCCACGCTTTCCGGGCTGCGGGTCAGGGCGGTGCCATTGACGTGGATATCGCCCGAATCATGCTGTTCCAGATGGTTGATGCAGCGGATCAGCGACGACTTCCCGGACCCCGAAGGCCCGCACAGGATGACGATTTCGCCGCTGGCTACCTCAAGGTGAATATCGCGCAAGGCGTGGAACGACCCGTAGAACTTGTTCAACCCCGAGATGGATACCGCGGGCGCGCAGTCAGCGCGGACGGAGGACAACGGCGGCGTGATGCTGGACAGGATGGCAGTCATGATGGTTCGCGCTCTGATAGACGGTCGGCCGGACGGTTCAGACTCTGACGAGATAGCGGTTCAACCTGCGATCCGCGATCGAGAATCCAAGACGTATGCAGTTGGTGATGCACCAGTAGATGGCCGCCGCCGTGATCAGCGGCGTGAACGGGTCATAGGTGTAGTCGAACACCGTGTTGGCGGCCGCGGTCAGGTCAACCAGCGTGATGGCGCTGACGGCCGCCGTGCTCTTCACCATGATGAGCAACTCATTCTGATAGGCGCGCAGCACATAGCGCGCGACCAGCGGGAGCCGCAAGCGGAACAGGATTTGGGCGGGCTTCAGGCCCAGGGTCTGCGCGGCTTCGATCGTGCCCTTGGGAATTGCCGCCAGCCCGCCGCGGATGATCTCCGCCATGAAGCCCGAGTGCGTCATCGACAGACCCAGCCAGGCGCAGACATAAGCGCTGGAAAAAATGTTCCACAGAAAGGTGTCGCGCACGAAAGAGAACTGCGGCAGTCCGCTATAGATCAGATACAGCAACACCAGGCTGGGCACCCCGCGGAAAAACCCGATGTAGCTGCTGGCGAAGAGGGCGCGCGGGCCTGGCCGGAAGCTTGCCAGGGCAACCGGCAGCGCCAGCAGGAGGCCGATGACCAGCACCGGCAGCAGCACCGCGAACGTTGTGCCGGCGCCGGCCAGCAGTTTGGGCAGGCTCTCCCAGGCCACCTGGAAATCAAAGTGCATGAGAGGCTCCCTGAGTCACGACGGGATGAAAGCCGCGCGCGGCCCACGTTTCAACGCGGCGGGCCACGAAGTAGGTCAGCCAGGTCATCATGAGAAAGAAGCACGCCGCCAGCATGTAATAGACGAAGGGTTCCTTGGTCACGCCAGAGGCGAGCTTGGCGTAGGCCATGATTTCCTTCAGGCCGATCAACGAAATGAGCGCCGTATCCTTGAGTACGACGATCCACATATTGGTCATGCCGGGCAAGGCTAGGCGCAGCATCTGCGGCAGGATGACCTTCAGCCAGATGGCGCTGCGCGGCACCAGCAGCACGCGCGCGGCTTCGAACTGCCCGTGGGGCACGTTCTGGATTGCGCTGCGTATCAAGTCGGCCAGGTAGGCGCCGTACACCATGCCCAGCGCCGCCACCGCCGCCATGAAAGGCGTGATCTCGATACCCTGGCCAATGCCGAACGGCGAGAGCAAGCCGGCGACGATCTGCGAGCCGCCGTAATAGAACAGGAAGCCCACCAGCAGCGAAGGCACGCCCGTGAAGATGGACGCATACGGGAGCCAGATGATTCTGGCCAGCAGCGTTGGCCGTAGTGTGATCAGGGCAAAGAACGTCCCGATCGCAAGCGCCAGCAGATAGGCGCAGACGGCGACCTGGATCGTCATCATCGCGCCGGTCGCGAGTTGCTGCACGAAACCCATCGAAGGCATGAGGTATTCCTAAAGCCTGTTCACATTGAAAGGCGCCTTGCACAGACCTTGGCAAGCGTATGAAACATGCCGCCTGGTCCGCCGGCCTCGTGCCGGGCGGCTCAGGCAGGGCGCGGCTGCGGCTAGCGGCAGGCGGCTTCCTCGGGCAGGAGCTCCACGTCCATGTAGGGTTTACGCAGCTTGGTGAAGGTGCAGTCCTTGATGATGGTTTCCAGCGTGGCGTTCATGCGGCCGAGCAGTTCGCCGCTGTCCTTGCGGGCAATCCAGCTCGAGCCCGCTTCGCCGCCACCGGTCCACAAGTCGCCGCCCGCGAATTTCCAGCCTTTGCCCTGGGGCTTGGACAGGAACTCGTTGGTCCAGCTGATCTTGGGGCCCAGGCTCATGTCCAGCCGTCCGTTGGCAAGGTCAAGCCGGATCTGGTCGGGGTTGTCGTAGAACACGATCTGCACCGCGTTGCGGAACGTCTCGGACACGTATTTGGCTTGCGCCGAACCGCGTTGCAGGCCGATGCGCGCGCCCTTGAGCCCTTCGGGTGTGAAGGTGTAGTGCTTCGCTTCCGGCACCACGTAAGAGTCCGGATTGAACAGCACCGGACGGCCGAACAGCACCTTTTCCTTGCGTTCCGGCAGCGGCTTGGTCTGGCTGACCACGGCATCCAGTTTTTTCTGTAGCAGCGCGGGAATCAGGGCCTTGAAGTCCATGACGACGATTTCGCAATCGACCTTCATCCGTTTGCATGTCTCGCGCGCCAGGTCGGGTTCGAAGCCCGTCAGGCGGCCCGAGGGATCGACCATGCTGAACGGGGGATAACTTCCCTCGTTGCCAAGCACCAGCTTTTCGGCATGGGCCGGCGCCAGGACGAATAACGAGGCGCTTGCGAGTGTCAGCGCCGTGATGGTTTTGTGCAGATGCATCTTTTTCCCCTTGTTTATTGGTTCTCCGCCGTGGCGAAGTGCTTACACGACGTCTTTACATCGTGTCGGCCTTGTTCAGGTTTCCGTTGAACAGCGACCCGTAGCCGGGCTTGGCGCCTGCCGCGCCGGTGAGTTCCAGGCAGTGCCAGAACGAGGCCTGGATGGCCGAGATCACCGGCTTGCCGAGTTTCTGTTCCAGCGCCTCGATGGCCCCGACAGTCCGGAAATTGGTGCACGACACGAAGATGGCTGTGGCATCCGGGTGGTCGACCGACATCACGTGGTCATAGACTTTTTCAAGCGAGACCTCGGCCAGCGCGTGATCATCCGAGATGCCCAGGCAGGCGCTTCTGACGACCTCGTGGCCGTTTTCCTGCAGGAAGCGGATGGCGCGTTCGTGGATCTCGGGCAGATAAGGCGTGGCCAGCGCAACCTTGCCGGCCTTCACCTTCTTCAACGCCGCGAGCGTGGCGGTGGACGCCGTGGTGATCTTCGGCCCCGGCACCCATTGCCGCAGCTTCTGGATGAGCGCCTGGTCGTAGGCGGTGCCGTGCAGAAACGAAGCGCTGGTGCCGCCGAACAGCAGCACGTCGATAGGGGCCGCGCCCGCCAGGCGAGCCGCCTGCTCCAGCTCCGGGGCGTTCATCATTTCCTCGATGCCCTGCACGGTGACCTTGGGCAGCTTGATGCGTGCGGTATGAGTGGAAACCCCCGGCGCGGACATGGCCCACATCTCTTCTTCCATCACGACACTGGAGGCGATGTAGATCAGACCGATGCGGGCAAGGTCGCCCGAGCCGTCGTAGCGGAATTGGGGATAGGCAGCGGGTGGGGGCATTGAGGCGGTGTTCATCCGGTTTCCCTGCAAAGAGAGGTTGCTTCGGCTAGCGAAAACCAATGATGAGAGACGCGATCCGAGCGACCAAGTCGCCTTTTCCGTTGGCATGAATAGATTTTCCTGATGGCCGGACGAGCCGCCCCGATGCATGGCGAAGGTGCATCGCTGCAGGCGCCGCCCGCGTCAGGATTTCCGAGACGGGACGCCGGAAAAAACAAATAGGCGGCCGCCCGGCTTGGGCCGACCATCAGCGGGCAGGTCAAGGCCTTATGCGACGCCGCTTGCCAGGCTGGCGCGAGAGGCCCCGGATAAACCCTAATAAAGAGTCGAGCCATGAAGCACAAGCGCATACGCACCTTCAATACCAAGGCAACCTACCCGGAACAGAAACTCGACAACGATCTGTGCCAGGCCGTCGTCGCGCGCGGCAGCACGGTCTTTCTGCGCGGGCAGATCGGCCAGAACCTGGACACGTCCGAGAGCGTCTGCATCGGCGATGCCTCGGGTCAGGCGGAGCAGGCGATGAAGAACATCGACATGCTGCTCAAGGAAGCCGGCGGCGAACTGCAAGACATCTGCAAGATCACGATCTATCTCATTGATCCCCGTTATCGCGAGGCGGTCTATCTTGTGGTCGGCAAGTGGCTCAAGGGCGTGTTCCCCGTGTCCACGGGTATCGTGGTGTCGGCATTGGCGCGCCCCGAATGGCTGGTGGAAATCGACGCGACTGCTGTTATTCCGGATTGACGCCACAGGAGGCCCCGTCATGACTTTCTCGATCATTGCCCGTTGTCCGGCCACCGGCCAATTCGGCGCGGCCGTATCATCGTCGTCGCCCGCGGTCGCGGCGCGTTGCGTCCGGGCGCGTGCAGGCGTGGGCGCGGCGGTCAGCCAGAACATCACCGACCCCGCCCTGGGGCCGCTCATCCTTGATGCGATGAGCCAGGGCCATTCGCCCGAGCGCGCGCTGCAGTCGCTGGCCGAACGTCCGTTCATCAGCTACCGGCAGCTGATGGCCATCGACGCCACGCAGGCGCCGGCCATCTTCACCGGGTCGAACGCGCTCGGCCGTCTGGCCAGTGCAAAGGGTGAGCACGCCGCGTGCGCCGGCAATATGCTGGCGTCGCTAGATGTGCCCGCCGCCATGCTGTCGGCGTTCGAGAAGACGCCGGGTTCGCTGGCCGAACGCCTGATGCAGGCCATGCTGGCGGGGCAGGCGGCGGGCGGCGAAGAGGGGCCGGTGCATTCGGCCGGGCTGCTGGTGGTGGCGGAACTGGATTGGCCTATCGTCGACCTGCGCATGGACTGGGTGGAGCAATGCCCCGTCGAGACGCTTTACGAGGCCTGGAAGATCTACGAGCCGCAGATACAGGACTACATTACCCGCGCCCGGGACCCGCGCGCCGCGCCAAGCTTCGGCGTGCCCGGCAATCTGTGACAGGCGGTGGCAGGCGCCGAGTGCGAGAAAACCCGAGGAGCGTCCAGCCCGCTGTCCGGGCATAGTGGGACACTTTTTCCTCGGTGCGGCGCATGCCGGCGCCGGGCCATGGTGGCGGCCCGCCAGCCGGAACGCCACCTCCCTCCAGCCCGCTCCAGTTTTCTCACTTCGGACTATGCTCAATCGCATTTCGCTGCGCCAGATGGAGTACTTCGTTGCCACCGCCAAGCATGGCAGTATCGCCGCGGCATCCAGCCAGATCCACATTTCGGCGCCTTCGATTTCGGCCGCCATCGCACATGTTGAAACCGAGCTGGACGTGCAGTTGTTCGTCCGGCATCCGTCCAAGGGCTTGGCCCTGACGGTGCTCGGCCAACAGGTCATGAGCGAATGCGAAGATCTGCTCGAGCGCGCGTCGCGCCTCTACAAGATCGCGTCCGTCTCCAGCAACACCATCCAGGGCACTTTGCGCGTGGGCTGCTTCCAGTCGCTTACGGCCATGATCGCGCCCGAGGTGATCTTTGGATTCGCGCGTGCGTTCGACAAGGTCGAGCTGCACATGGTCGAAGGMGACCAGCAGTTGTTGATCGACAAGCTGCATACGCTGGAGATCGACGTTGCGCTGAGCTACGACCTGAGGCTGGGCGACGAGATATCGTTCGAGGCGCTGGCGCGTTTGCCGCCGCATGTGGTGGTGAGCGAACTGCATCCGCTTTCGCAGCAGATCGCGGTGACGCTGGAGGAGCTGGCCCGCCTGCCCATGGTGCTGCTGGACCTGCCTTTGAGCCGTGACTACTTCATGTCCCTGTTCGCGAAGGTCGGGCTGGAGCCGAACATCGTGGCGCGTTCGCGTTCCGAGGAAGTGGTGCGGTCCATGGTGGCCAACGGGATCGGCTATGCCTTGTTCAACGTGCGGCCGAAGTCCACCCAAGCGCTGGATGGCAAGCGGCTGGTGCGGCTGCGCCTGGTGGGTGAACACCGCCCCATGCTGCTGGGCCTGACGACCTACAAGCCGATGAAGCCGTCGCGCCTGACCGAGGTGTTCATGCAGCGCTGCCGCTCCTATATCTCAGATCAATACATTCCCGGCATGAGCGAAGGCAGCTTCTTCGATCCTTACGTACTTCCCGAAAACGTACTTCCCGAAAACGTGCTTTCCAAAACCGTGCTTCCCAAAACCGTGCTTCCCAAAACCGTGCTTCCCAAAAACAAATGAACGGACGGCGCGCCTGAGCGCCTTCCGCCTACTAGCAGGCCCACGCCATGAGCAAACCCACTCCGGACAACAGTCCCGACCTATTGCGCGAATTGCTCGCGTTCCCATCTGTCACGCTGACGCCGAACATCGAACTCATCGAGCGTGTGCGGGAGTTGCTGGCGCAGGCCGGCATCGCGTCCACGCTGGTGGCGGACCCGCAGGACGCTGGGCGGAGCAACCTGTACGCGTCCGTTGGCCCGCAGGATGTGCCCGGCATCCTGCTGTCGGGCCACACCGATGTGGTCCCCGTGACGGGCCAGCCCTGGACCTCGCCGCCTTTCGAGGCAACCCTGCGCGATGGGCGCATCTATGGGCGCGGCAGCGCGGACATGAAGGGCTTCGTCGCCTGCGCCGTGATGGCCATGATCCGCGCGGCCCGCCAGCCGCTTGCGCGCCCCTTGCATCTGGCGCTGTCGTTCGACGAGGAAATCGGCTGCGTGGGCGTGCGCCATATGCTGCGCGCGCTGGAACATATGGAACCGGCTCCGCTGCTCTGCGTCGTGGGTGAGCCCACGCTGATGAAGATTGGCACCGGCAACAAGGGCAAGGCGGCCTACCGGGCCTTGTGCTGCGGCCAGGCGGGCCACTCCGGGCTGGCGCCGCATTTCGTCAATGCCATCCACACGGCCAGCGATCTGATCAGCGCCCTGCGCGATGTGCAGCGCGACCTGGCCGAACACGGCCCGCGCGAATCCGGCTATGACGTGCCGTACACGACCGTGCACGCGGGCACCATCAAGGGCGGCACGGCGCTGAACATCGTGCCCGCGGAATGCGAAGTCAATTTCGAGATCCGCAACGTCGCGCAGGATGACCCCAACCAGATCCTTGAGCGGGTGCTGGCGCTCACCAGGACGAAAATGCGTGCCGCGGACGCCCGGCCCGATGCCGAGCCACCCCGGGTCACGACCGTCAACACCTATCCCGGCCTGTCCACGGCAGACGACTCGGAGGCCGTCGCGCTGCTGGCCTCGTGGCTGCCGCCGGACACGCCACGCGTCAAAGCCGCTTTCGGCACCGAGGGCGGGCTGTTCCAGCAGCTGTGGGCGCAGACGTCGGTGCTGATCTGCGGACCGGGCAGCATCGAAGTGGCGCACAAGGCCGACGAGTACGTCGAGCTGTCGCAGCTGGAGGCGTGCGACGCCATGATGGAAAAGTTGACGCAGTATCTGATGGCCTAGGGCGGGCGGGCATCCGGGTCATTGCGGCGTTTCGGACGCCTTCAGGAACCGCTGTCCCGCTGCTATGCTTGGCTGACTGGTCGCCACGCCGCAGTGCCGGGCCATGGCGACAGCCAAACCGCAACCTAGGAGCATCGACATGAAGCTATCCAAACGCGCGTTGTTGACAGGGCTGGCGCTATCCGCGTTGTTGGCAGTGGCCCCCGCGGCCATGGCGCATCACGGTTGGTCATGGGCAGAATCCGAACAGATGACCTTGAAAGGCACGGTCGAGCAGGTGCAGGTCGCGCCTCCCCATCCGACGTTGAGGGTGCGAGCCGATGACGGTGTCTGGGTGGTCGAACTGGGCAATCCCACCCAGACGAAGGAAGCGGGATTCGTCGAGGATTCCGCCAAACCGGGCGATGCCATCACCGCCATTGGCAACCGCGACCAGGACGCCGGCAACAAGCGCATGAAGGCTGTCCAGATCATGGTGGGCGGCAAGACCTACGACATCTATCCCAGCCGCATCAAGAAACCCTGAATTCCACAGCCTTTATCCATGCCCGAACTGCTTCGGCTGGCCCTGGAACAGCTTACGGCCCTGCCGCCAGCGCTGTGGCTGCGACGGTCCGGAACCCTCTATCTTCTKGTCAACGCCGCCCATATCGGCGCCATCGGCTTGTTGATCGGTTCGATCGTTCCGCTGGACCTGCGGCTGCTCGGCGTCCTCAAGCCCACTTCCTTGGCGCTCCTGGCGCCTGTGCTCGCGCGCACGGCCGCGGTTGGCCTTGCGCTGGCCATACTGTCCGGCGCCATACTGTTCACCGTGCGGGCGCAGGAATACCTGCAGAACCCGGCATTTGTCGTGAAGATGGGCTTGTTGGGCGCGGGCGCAATCAACGCCTGGCTCGTGCGCCGGGGCGGGGCATGGGGGGAAGTATTACAGGGAGGCCGCCCATCCAGCGCGCTGCGCTGCCAGGCCGCGTTCTCGCTGCTGCTATGGACCGGCTGCCTGGTAGCGGGCAGATGGATCGGGTTTCTGTAGCCCGCCTTTCGTCAAGACATCAATTTGATCAGGTAGGCGTCTGCGACGCTGGCCACCGCATTCAAGGTGGCGTCATCAGCCGAGCATTGCCAGAAACCTGGATGCCTTCGCCGCGTTGCGGGCCGATGTCGACGCGAATGCGGCAGGGGACACCCATGTCATCGCCTTGATCGATCCGGATGCTGCCCTCATGAGGCCAGCCCATATCGCGCAAATAGCCGCCCAGCGCGGCGGCGGCGGCGCCGGTGGCCGGGTCTTCGAACACCCCGCCCAATGGGAACGGATTGCGCACATGAAAATGTTGGTCCTGTTCCGCATGGATCAGGCAAAAGGTCGTCAGGCTTTCACGCTGGGCCAAGGCCTGGCCTTTGACGATGTCGTAGTCCATCTGGCGTAGCGCGTCGCGGGATTGCAAAGCCAGAACCAAATGGTCCGCCCCTGCATGCGCTAGCGCAGGCGGTATCCGACGGTCAAGATCCTCTTCCCGCAGCGCGAAGAGCTGCAGGGTTTCTTCGAGCAGCGCCGACCGCACGGCGCAACTTTTGGTGGCAGGCGACCGAAACGACGCGCTCCAGTCCGCCTTCGAGTAGCGCCCATCAACGGTGATCGTCGCCCGATTCAGTTGAAGCCTGAAGGTGCCCGAACCCTGCCGCTTCGCCAACGCCGCGCCAAGTGCGATCGTGGCATGGCCACAAAAATCCACCTCGACAAGCGGTGAAAAGTAGCGCACCCGCCAGCCGTATTCCTGCGGCGCGGCGAAGACGGTTTCCGAATAGCCGACCTGCCGGGCGATACGTTGCATTTCGTCCGCTGCGGGCAGCGATTCGCCAATGACCACGCCTGCGGGATTGCCGCCGGAGGACGCGGCCGAGAATGCCGCGATGTGCTCAACGTCCATTTTTATCCTTTGTGTCACACGCCACCCTCGCGCCATGCGCTGACGGCGTCAGGCCTGAGCGTGTATGGGTTCGAAGGAAGCAATCAGGTCAATTTCGACTTTTGCGCCATTGATCGCCAGTTGGGATACGACCGTCGAACGGGTCGGCCGGTGCTGCCCAAATGACTTGCCGAAGGCTTGGTCGAACGCGGCGAAGTCCGCTTTTTCTGTCACCCAGGCGTTTGCTTTCACCACGTTTTCAAGCCCTAGCCCATGTTTGGTGAGAACGGCGGCATGGTGCGCCAGGATCAGGGACGTTTGGGCAGCCACGTCTCCGTGAATCTCGCCCTTGTCATCGAATGCCAATTGGCCGGACAGAAACAGCAGGGAACCGGTGCGCAGCGCGGTTGAGAGGTGAGGCATGAAGTCTTCCTTTATCTTGGTGTGGTGTGAATAAAGAAATTTTCACGCGAATGACTGGCTCGCCGCCATAGCCGCTGATTGCAGGTCATTGCTGCACTGAATGCAGCGATGGAAAACGGCGTTACTACGTTGGCGCGCCGCCGGACCAGGGGAGATGGCGAAAAAGGTCCGTGATCCATTCGGCAAACGCTTCGGTCCTGGCTGGCGCATAGCGGCGCGAGGGACGGACCAGATAGATGCCTCCCTCCCTGTCGAACGTCCATGCCGGAAGCACTCGCACCAAAGAACCTGCCGCCAAGTCACGGGCCACCAGCCACTCTCCGGCGCCTATCACCCCAACGCCCGCCCGGGCGGCCTCAAGCAGCGCGATCGGGTCGTTGGTGCGCAATGTGCCGTTGGCACGCACCGTTTCTACCCGCTGTCCATCCGAAAGCCGCCACATCGGAAACGAGTTCAGGCTGGGGTTGCCGAGGCAGTTTTGCTTTTGCAGATCGGAGGGCTGATTCGGCATGCCATGGCGCTCAATGAATTCAGGCGAGGCGGCAAGAATGCGTTCATGGCTTGCCAGCTTTCTGGCGACGAGTTGGCTGTCGGGCAAATGCCCGATCCGAATTGCCGCATCGAAGCCGCCCTCGATCAAGTCGATGACGGCGTCGCTGTATTGGGCGTCAAGCACAAGCTTCGGGTGCTGGTTCATGAAAGAGGGCAGGCGAGGCGCCAACCACTGACGCCCCATCGTCGCGGGTAAAGCGACTTTCAGGGTGCCGTGCAATTCGCTGGCTTGTTCGGCCGCATCTAACTGCGCTTCGTTCAGCAGGTCCATGGCAACCTTGAGCTTGTCGGCAAGCCTTTTCCCAGCCTCGGTTAACTGCACTTGCCTGGTGGAGCGTTCCACCAACCTTACGCCAAGGCGAACTTCCAACGAAGCGATTCGCTTGGAGATAATGGTCGGATGCCGACCCAGTGATCGACCTGCGGATGCGAAGGAACGTTCCGCGGCCACCGCCAGCAAGGCCGCGATTTCGTCGATGTGGCGACTTTCCAATTCGGTCATTCTAAAAGCTACAAATTTGTAGGGCAGGTAAAACGGGAACGGGGCGCGGTCCCGCATCTAGCGGCCGTGTGAGCGCGGCGATGCTTCGACGCTCACCGACAGCGTTCAGCGTGCCGACATGCACCACGCAGGCATATGCTCAGATGTGGCGGCGCAGCCCGGGTTTGAATGACATTGCCCAGTGTGAACGGCCTGGTTCCAATAGAGGCGGAGCCGACTTGGATAAGTGTCGCATGCGGCGCCAGTTGGAGGCTCCATTTTATCGCCGCAGCCCAGAATTAAGCTCGTCGAACCGCGATAGGCGGAGCACGCCCGACAGCCCGTAGGGGCTGGCGTTGGCGTTCTGAACGGTTGGACTCGTCTTGATTATCGCGGACATAGCACACGTGCCTGGTCGGCTCTTCCCTTCTGATACGTGCGGGTCGCGGATGAGCTACGACCGCTTCTGGCTGTGAGGACGCTCGAGGACGTCCGCTGCCGACCCGAAGACCGTTAGGCCAACGCCTCGTTTGGAAATGTCGAGCCGACTCCGATGCTGGCGCTATCTGGAGGCGCCAGAAATCGCAGATTGCGCGCCCTGCGACGTTAAATCGGGAGGGGCGGTGGACAGCAAGCCCAGGTCGCCGAATACAGCGCGCACGATTTTCATGCGCGCAGCGGCATCCTGGCTTTTCTTAACGTCAATGTTGAGCGCGAAATAGAAAACCTCTCCCTGCCGTTCCAGATAGCCTACAAGCCAGCCCGTTTGCGGCGCGCCTGGTTCACCAAGCCCGGCCCATCCCGTCTTGCCACTCAGACGGTAGTCAGGTGTCTGTTCCAGGACGAGCATGTCTTTGGTCATCTGCACCGTCCGCTCGGCCAAGCCGAATTGATTGACATAGAACCGCCGCAAGAATTCCACCTGCTCGTTCGCGGAAATTCTGAGCGAACCGGTTAGCCAAAATTGATCTATGCCTCCAGAAATGTTCCGGTTGCCGTAGTCAAAGCGGTCGACATAAGCCTGCATACGTTCCGCGCCAATGCGCCTGGCGATTTCCTGGTAGTACCAGACCGCGGAGTTTTGTAGCGCCGATTCAAGCGTATGGTTTTGCGCCCATGCCGCCGGCCACCATGGCTGGCGAGGCGCGCGTTTACTGTCCCACTCGATTACGAAGTCCTTGCTTTTCGCTTCACCTGTTTCCAATGCAATGAGCGAATTGGGAATTTTGTAGGTGGACGCTGGCAGATACCGTTGAGCGGCCCTGACCTCGTCATAGCGCCGAAACTCTCCGGTCTGTCCGTCAAGAAGGACGAACGTGCCCTCTACTTGCTGCTCATGAAATCTCGCACCTATATCGACCACGGGCAGTTCGGCCTGAGCAGCTGCCGATCCGAGCAACGTCATTAGCAGCGGCAAGGCTGCTTTGGCAAACCGACGAAATTTTGACTTCATGTTCTCTCCTTGATTGTCATGCGGGATACATGCGGGCGCCAGAATATGCGTGTGTCTCAAGAGCGCCAATCAAGTTGCCGTAACCTCTGTAACATGGCGGAATGACTCGGCAAATCCAAATCGATTTAGGCCGTCCACTTCTTGTGGACGGAATGCCTGCGCGGTATCAGTCGGTTTGGCTGCTGCTAAGAGTCTGGTACGCGCAGCAAACAGGTGAGGTGTCAGTGCCCGGGTCGTCATTGCAGGCCCGATACCCGGGGAACTCCAACCTTCGCATGCTTGTTTCCCGCGCTTTTCGTGATTTCGCAACGTGGGGGGTGGAGGTGGGGTGGGGAAATTCCATTGACCTGCCCCCTGCGCTGCTCAATGCATCACGCCGCAGCCAGGGACCATTCTGGATGACGCGAGCGCAGGCAGATAGGGTGCTGTGCCGCCACGGCTCGGAGCCCGCAAGCCTGGACTTCTTAGCGAACTTTCTTGGCCTGAGGGGGCATGTATCCCCGCGCGCAGACCTTCTGCAATACGTGACCCAGGATGGGGACTACTGGAATCACCTGACCCAGGCCATGCGGCTCGCGCGAGATGGCATGGCGACGACGGGTATGAGTTGGGCTGCGAGTTATCGGGCCGCTGACCGAACGGCACTGGACGACTTTCAGCGAGCGTTGGCCATACTCAAAGAGAGTCTCGCATGGCGTCGTCACGGTAACGTAAGGCGCAGCGAGGCCGCGTTAAACAGGCTGGGGCGTATTCTCCAGTCAGAAGGCGTCGGCCCTTCCATGCCGACCTTGTCGGCAATGGCGTCGGTCGCCTCGGCCTGGAATAGCTATGCGCGCGGAGATATCAGGCAATCGCATGCCGGACTGGACCGTCTAGTGGCGGACCAGTTTCTGGCGCCTGTCATTCGCTACAACCCCCGCGTGCGCTTCGAATACCTGAATTTGCGTGCCTTGCTGCACAAAGGCAGCGCTCTCGAGGACAAGAGTGCTGATCGAGTCTTGAGAATGAATGAGGCGGAGAAGGCGATTTGCGCCTTGTCAGAAGCACTGCAGGCCGCTTACGAGGCGGACTCTGTCGAGGCCGCTCAGGATGTGGCGGCAAACATCGGATGGACGTTGTGGTTATTTTGGCAACAGCGGCTGCTTGCTGTACTCAACGACCAGGACGTTCATACGGTGCAAGGATTATCGCTACGCTGGCTGGGGCTATCGGAATGGATATGCGACCGCTTTGGCGTCGGCGGCAGTTCTGCCTGGAATACCGTGTTCGTACTCCGCATCGCTCGTGGCAGCTGTGATGACAGAAGCGGAGACTTGAAGCGCTTTCAAGCGCAGTCGCCCCTTCCTTTGGGCAAAATGTTAGAGGCAGTCAAGCCGTTCCAAGCGGCCTTTTCGCGTGCCAAGGGCTACGAAGACTGGTCGAATGTCGCGGCCTTCACGCTTGAGGAAAATGACGCAGGCCGAGTTTTCTACGGGGCGCATCAAGTGGCTAACTTGCTGCTTGAATTCGTTTGGTATCGCACCCATAGCGAGGGGCTGAGCCACCAAGTTTTCGCTGCGGTGGAGCGGTTTGCACACGTCGTGCAAGGTTTGGGTTCGGGGCAACGACGCTTTTTCAGGGAAAGCCTCAAAGCCTTGCCTGAGCCGCTCCAGATAGCCGCAAAGGATGCTGGGGCCTCACGCGACGCCGATTCGACAACGCTCCCACGGCAATGCAGTCAGGCGGACGGAGGCTAAACGACAACGCCGCCGGACTGCCCCGACGCGAATTCCGACCAGCACGTTTGCGTGAACGTATACAACGCGTCTTGTGCCGTCAGCGGCGTGCGCCCGGCCAAGCGCGCCAGCACGTAGTGGCCTTGGCGTTGCCGGTCGGGCGCAATGGGCACTTCCACCAGATGGCCCGCGGCCTGCTCGCGCCGCGTCACGCAGATCACGCCTAGCAGTAGCGTGTCAGTGTGCAGGGCAAGCCTTACCAGCGCGTCCAGATTTTCGCAGCGCGTGGTCACCATGGTTTCGGGCGCGCCGCCCGGCCCCAGCGTTTCGGCCAGCCGCAACGACACCTCGGGGCTGAGCGTGCTGGAGGCCACCGGGTACTGCCTGATCTGATCAATGCCCACGCGCTTGTGCGCCAGAATCGGATGCCCTTTGCGGCACACCATGCCCGCGCGCAAAGGCGCCAGCGGACGCGTGTCGATATCGGCGGCGTCGTACAGCATGCGCGCGTCGCACACCATGGCGTCGATGCGTTCGGCGCGCAGCATGTCCAGCAACGTGGCGGTGGCGCCAAGTTCGACGCCTACGCGCACGTGTGGGTGGTTGGCGGCCATGTGCGTGAGGAATGGGGAGAGCAACAAGGAGGCCGGCGTGGGACTTAGTCCTATATTCAGCGTGCCCGACTCGCCGCTGTGCAAGGTTTTGAGCTCACGTTGCAGCTCGGCCTCTTCGAATCGCATGCGGCGCGCACGTTCCGCGACGCAAGCGCCGTAGGGCGTCAGGCGCACTTGGCGCGTGCCGCGGTCCAAGAGCGGCAGGCCCAATTCGGCTTCCAGCGCCTGGATGCTGCGGCTGAGCGCGGGTTGCGACAGGTTCACTTTTTCTGCCGCGCGCGAAAACGTGCCGTGTTCCACAACGGCGAGCAGGTGTTTAAGTTTCTGAAAGTCCATGTCAGAAAAGCATCAATGCTATGAAATAAATGCATTGGAATTATAGTTTGCGGCTCCGTATGATGGCCCGCAGACGGTGTCCGCCAGAGACGCCGCACCCCGCGCCGGGTGACTCGCACCGTGACGCGGTTTCAAGAAATTCGGAGACAGATTCATGAAGCAGCACTTGTTGATGGCCGCCATCCTGGCGGCCTGCACGGGCGCGTTCGCCGCCCACGCGCAAACGCCGGCCACCCCTTCGGCTACCCCTTCCACAACATCTTCCTCAGCCGAGGCCCCCGCAGAAACCCGCGCCACGCGCCCGGCCGGCGGGCAGGTCACGATCCGCCGCGACGACTACGGCATGCCGCATGTGTACGCCAACACCGTCTACGGCATCTTCTATGGCTACGGTTACGCCGTGGCGCAAGACCGCCTGTTCCAGATGGAGATGGCGCGCCGCAGCACGCAGGGCCGAGTCGCCGAGGTGCTGGGCGAAAAAATGGTGGCCTTCGACAAATCGATACGCGGCAATTTTTCGCCCGAACGCATCCAGCGCCAGTTGGCCGCGCTGCCGGCATCCGAACGCCAGATTCTGGATGGCTACGCCGCGGGCATGAATGCCTGGATTGCGCAGGTGCGCGCCAAGCCGGGCAGCCTGATGCCCAAAGAATTCAATGACTTGCAGTTTCAGCCGTCAGACTGGACGCCTTACGACGTAGCGATGGTTTTCGTCGGCACGATGGCCAACCGCTTTTCGGACGCCAACAGCGAGATCGATAACCTGGCGCTGCTGACCGCGCTGAAAGACAAGCACGGCGACGCGCGCGCCATGCAGATCTTCAATCAACTGCGCTGGATGACCGACAGCCGCGCACCGACGACGGTGCCGGAAGAAGAGGGGGTGTATCAGCCGAACGCGGCGAAAGCGCAGGCCACGCTGTCTTACGCTTTGCCGCGATATGACGGCACGCCGCCCATGCTGGAACGTATCGCCCGCGATCCGCAAACGCGTGGCGTGCTGGACGCTGCCACGGCCGACGCGCCCGCGCGCCTGTTGGCGCAGTTTGCGGAATCGGGCCAGCCCGGCATTGCCGGTTTTCCCACCACCAGCAATATGTGGATCGTCGGGCGCGACCACGCCAAGGACGCGCGGTCGATTCTGTTGAACGGCCCGCAGTTCGGCTGGTGGAACCCGGCCTACACCTACGGCATCGGCCTGCACGGCGCGGGGTTTGACGTGGTGGGCAACACGCCGTTCGCCTATCCCAGCATTTTGTTCGGCCACAACGCGCACGTCACCTGGGGTTCTACCGCGGGCTTTGGCGACGACGTCGACATCTACGCCGAAAAGCTCGACCCTGCCGACCACACCCGCTACTTCCACAATGGTGAATGGAAGACGATGGAAAAGCGCACCGAGCTGATCGCGGTGAAGGGCGGCGAGCCCGTGCTGATGGACGTCTACCGCACGGTGCACGGCATCGTCACCAAGTTCGACGACAAGCAGCATGTGGCCTACGCGAAGGCGCGCGCGTGGGAAGGCTATGAGCTGCAATCGCTGATGGCCTGGACGCACAAGACGCAGTCGAAAAATTGGGACCAATGGAAGCAGCAGGCCGCGCGCCACGCGCTCACCATCAACTGGTACTACGCGGACGACCGCGGCAACATCGGCTATGCGCACACGGGCTTCTACCCCAAGCGCCGTGCCGGCCACGACCCGCGCCTGCCCGTGCCTGGCACCGGCGAGATGGATTGGGACGGCATGCTGCCGTTTGCCACCAACCCGCAGGTGTACAACCCGCGCCAGGGCTTCATCGCCAACTGGAACAACCAGCCGATGCGCGGCTACCCGTCCACCGACCTGTTCGCCATCGTCTGGGGGCAAGCTGACCGCTACGCCGAAATCGAAACCCGCATGAAGGCCATGACGGCCAACGGCGGCAAGGTCAGCCCGCAGCAGATGTGGGACTTGATCCGCACCACCAGCTACGCCGACGTCAACCGTCGCCACTTCCTGCCGTTCCTGCAACGCGCCGTGGCGGGGCTGCCCGCTGATGACGCCCGTGCGCGCCTGGTGGCGGGTCTGGCGTCCTGGGATGGCATGGGCACCAGCGACAAACAGCCGGGCTTCTATGACAACGCCGGTTCTGCCGTGATGGACGCCTGGCTGCGCGCCATGCTCAAAGCCACGCTTGCCGACGAGATGCCCGCCGACTTCTTCAAGTGGTACAGCGCAACCGGCTATCCCACGCCCGCGGCGCCCGCCACGGGTTCGGTCAACCTGACGGTGGGCGTGAAGGTGTTATTCAACGCGCTGGCCGGTCAGAATTCGGGGGTGCCGCAGCAATACGACTTCTTCAACGGCAAGCGCCCCGAAGCCGTCACGCTGGCCGCCTTGGACGAAGCCCTGGCCACGTTGCAGAAGACGTATGGCCAGGACCCCGCTGCATGGCGCATCCCCGCGCCGCCGATGGTGTTTGCGCCCAAGAACTTCCTGGGCGTGCCGCAGGCGGACGACAAGGCGGTGCTGAGCTACTCGGCCACGCAGAACCGCGGCACCGAAAACAACATGACGGTGTTCGATGCCAAGGGCGTGCACGCGGTGGATGTGGTGGCGCCGGGGCAGAGCGGCTTCGTCGCCCCGGACGGCACGCCTTCCGTCCACACCCGTGACCAGTTCGATCTTTACAACCGCTTTGGCAACAAGCGGGTCTGGTTCACGGATGCGGAGGTGCGCGCCAACGCTACGTCGGTTGAGACGTTGCGCTACTGACTGCGTAGCCGCCCTGGTGGCTGGCCAGGCGCGCATAGGCCCCTTGCTTTCGCAGCAATTGGTCGTGCGTGCCGGCCTCCGCCAGCGTGCCGCGTTCTAGCACCAGGATCAGGTCGGCGTCGCGGATGGTGGACAGCCGGTGCGCGATCACCAAGGTGGTCCGATGGCGCATCAGCGTGTCCAGCGCGCCGCGCACTTGCATCTCGGACAAGGTGTCCAGATGCGAGGTTGCCTCGTCCAGAATCAGCACGGGCGCATTCTTCAGGAAGGCGCGCGCAATCGAGATACGCTGACGCTGGCCACCCGACAACTGCATGCCGCGTTCTCCCACCTTGGTCGCCAGGCCCTCGGGCAGGGTGCGCACGAAGTCCGTCAAGGCGGCTTGCTCCAGGGCGCGCGCCAGCTCGTCGGGCGAGGCCTCGGGGCGGGCCAGCCGGATGTTGCCTTCCAGCGTGTCGTTGAACAGGTAGGTGTCTTGCGTGACCAGCGCTACCCGTTCGCGCAAGCCATCCAGCTGCAACTGGCGCACGTCCACGCCATCCAGTTTCACCACGCCCTGGCGCGGGTCCCAGAAGCGCAGCAGCAGGCTGGCGACGGTGCTCTTGCCCGCCCCTGACGCACCCACTACCGCCACGGTGGCGCCGGCCGGGGCCTTGAAGCTCAGGTCCTTCAAGGTGTCTTCCTGCTTGCCCGGGTAGGCGAAGCTGACGTGGTCGAACGCCAATGACAACCCATGCGTGGCGACAGGCGGCGCCAGCGGGCCGTCGGTAACGGGTTCCGGTTCGTTGGCCACCACATGCAGGCGGCGCGTGGCGGCAATGGTGTCGGCCAGTTGACGGCTGACCTGCGAAATTTCGGACACCGGCAGGAAGGTGGCCAGCGCAATCAGCACCAGCAACGGCAGCATGCTGGCCGACAGCGTGCCAGCCGCCACCTGCAACGCGCCGACGACGGCCACCGCCAAGCCGCCCAAGCCCATCGCGATTTCAAACCAGGCCGTTTGCTTGGAGAGATCACGCAGGATGTCCAGGCGGCGCACGCGGTACTGATCGGCCACTTTCAGGAACTGGTCGCGCCGGCGGCCGGTGGCCTGGAACGCGGTCAGATCGGCCAACCCCTGGATGGTGTCGGTGGTGTGCGCGCTCATTTCGCCCAGCGCCTGCCGGGCCTTGTCGCCCAAGGCGTCAACGTGACGGCGGCCACGCACGGGCGACACCAGCGCATAGGCCAGGAAGGGCAGCAGCGCCAGCGCCACGGGCCAGCTGTACACGCCCAGGAAGCCCAGCACCGACAGCGGCACCAGCACCGACACGATGGCCGGCGCGATGGTGTGCGCGTAGAAGTATTCGACCATCTCGATGTCTTGCGTGGCCAACGCCACCAGGTCGCCCGAACGTCGTTGCAGCAGGTAGGCGGGCGCCAGGCGTTCCAGCTTGTCGTAGAGCTTGACCCGCATGTCGGCCAGCAATTGATACGCCATCGCATGCGCCAGCCACGACTCCAGCCAGTGGAACAGGGCGGCCAACGGCGCGGCGATCAGCAGGCCAACCACCAGGCTGGAAATGTCACGGCCATCGCGTATGGCCGCTACGATCAGCGCGCTGAAAACGCCCACGCCGATGAAGGCCGCCACGCGCGCCACGCCCAGCAAGATGGTGGCGATGAGCGTGCCGCGCCACGGGCGCACCACCGACAGCAGGGTGCCCAAGGTCGCGCGCCAGCCGACCTGTTCAGCGTCGGCATCCAGTGAGCGCAGCACCGGGCCTTGCTTGGTGTCGGGGTCTGCGGCGGGGGTCGAGTCAGCGGTCCGGGCGATGTCGGGCGCAGCGTTGGCGGCGTGCGGGGCGGACCCGGTTACTGGCCCGTCTGTCGGCCCCGATATCGACCCGGATATCGACCCGGCCTCTGCCACCAAGGGCAGGCCCGCCGAGGGGTTCTCATGCGCCTCCGCCTGCTCGTGCATCAGCCGGTAGTACAAGCCGCGTTGCTGCATCAGCTCGGCATGCGGGCCCGCTTCCACCACGCGGCCCTGGTCCAGCACCAGGCTGCGGTCCGCGCCGATCACGCTGGCCAGCCGGTGCGCCAGGATCAGCGTCGTGCGTCCGGCCATCAACCGGTCCAGCGCCTGTTGAATCAGGGCTTCGTTTTCGGTGTCGACGGATGACAGCGCTTCGTCCAGGATCAGGATCGGCGCGTCGCGCAACAGCGCTCGCGCAATCGCCACGCGTTGGCGCTGGCCGCCCGATAGTTGCAGGCCGCGCTCGCCGATGCGGGTCGCGTAGCCGTCGGGCAGCGCCATGATGAAGTCGTCGATATTGGCCGCGCGCGCAGCGGCGCGCACCTGCTCGTGCGTGGCGTCGGGTCGGCCCAGACGCAGGTTGTCGTCTATGGTGCCGTGAAACAGCGTGATGTCCTGGCTGACCAGCGCCATCTGCGACAGCAGTGTTTGCGTGTCCAGCGTATTCACATCGTGTCCGCCCACGCGGATCACGCCCGCCTGCGGCACGCATTCCCGCAGCAGCAGACGCACGATGGTGGACTTGCCCGCGCCGCTAGGCCCGACGACCCCGACGCGTTCGCCCGCTGCAATGCTGAACGCCAGCCCCTGATGGGCGCGGCGTTCGGGCGTGTAGGAGAACGCGACGTTGTCGAATTCGATGGTCGGCGCCAGCCGGGCAGTCGTAGCGGGAATGGAGGAAGCAGCCGAAGCAGCGGAAACAGCCGAAGCAGCCGAAGTAGCCGAAGTAGCCGAAGTAGCCGAAGTAGCCGAAGTGGCGGAAGTAGCCGAAGTAGCCGAAGTGGCGGAAGTAGCCGAAGTAGCCGAAGTAGCCGAAGCAACCGAAGCAACCGAAGCAGCCGAACCAGCCGAAGTAGCGGAAGCAACGGTAGCGACGGAAGTCGCGGGTGCAGCCGGCTTGGCCACATTGGCGACCGCGTCAGGCGCCGGCGTCAACGGCTGCGCGTCCATCAGAGCGTGAATGCTGACAGCTGCCGATTGGCCCAGCATGCCTCGGTGCAACACCGAGCGCAGGTCGCGCAGTGGCCGGAAGATTTCGGTGCCGGCCATCAGCACGATCAGCAGCGCTTCAACGCTCATGTCGCCCGCCGACACGCGCCACGCACCCAAGGTCAACGCCAGCGCGGCGCCCAGCGCCACACCCAGGTCGCTGATGCCGCGCGTCAGCAGGCTGACCGACAGCACCCAGAACGTGTTGTCCGACAGGCTGCGAGCCTTGGCGGCCAGACGCTGGCCCCAGGCTTTGCCCTGGCCGTACGACTTCAACGTGGGCAAGCCTTGCACGGCGTCCAGAAAGTCTTCGCCGAAGGCGTTCAGCGAGCGCGTGCGCGCCTGGCTGGCGCGGCGGTCCAGCATGTGTACCGCCATCGGGCCGAACAAGGCGAACAGCGCCGCCGCGAGGAACACGAGCGCAGTGGGCACGTCCCAGAAGGCGATCACCGCAAAGATGGCGAAGGGCGCGGCGGCCGCAATGGCGACCTGCGGCAAATACTGGCCGAAGAACGTTTGCAACTGCTCAACCCCGTCCACCACCGTCAGCATGACGCCGCCCGTGCGCTGGTTGGCAAACCAGGCGGGGCCAAGTGTGACGATGCGGTCATACAGTTTGCCGCGCAGCGTCTGCTGAATCTGGGCCGAGGTGTGATTCGCCTGCACGGTGCGCCAGTGGTCAAAGCCCGCGCGCAGCAGCACCATTGCGCCCACGCACAGCGCGGGGGTGATCCAGTCTTGCCACGGCGCGCCGTTGAACACGCGGGCCAGCAGCTGGCCCAGGAAGACATAGCGGGCAATGCCAGCCGCCAGCGCCAGCAGGCCCAGGAAGATGCCGCCCGCCATGCCGGCGCGCAAGCCCGCGGTTAACCGCCACAATCGAGAGTCGAAATACATATCAATGCTCCATCCAGAGCCTGCATGGTCACTGATCCGCCGCACGCGCGAAAGCGATAGTTTTTCAATCATGGGTTGAGATAAACTCAACCGATGCCCGATCTGCCCAACCACACGCCGCCGCTGGCAGCGTTGCGCGCCTTTGAAGCCGTCGCCCGCCTGGGCAGCCTGAGCCGCGCGGCTGCCGAATTGCACGTCACCAAGAGCGCCGTCAGCCATCAGTTGCGGGCGCTGGAAGCAGATTTGGGCGTGCCGCTGTTGCGGCGGGGCGGCACAGTACGCCGCGCAGAGACAACCGCCGCGGGCACCGAGCTGCTGGCGTCCGTACAACAGGCCTTGACCCTGTTGGATACCGCGTGCCGCAATGTGCGCGCCTCGGCGCGAGGCCGCCGACGCTATACCTTGAACGTGTCCGCCAACCCGTCGCTGGCCGCGCTGTGGCTGGCGCCGCGCATTGGCCGCTTCATTGAATTGCATCCCGACATCGGCGTTCAGGTCTACCTGCACGCCAGCCAGGACCCGGCCTGGAAAAGCCAGGACATTGATCTGGCGTTTTTGCACGTGCGCGCGCGCGGGCCGCATCTGGCCGAGCCCGGCGATATTGCGTTGATGACCGAAACCGTCGTGCCCGTGTGCAGCCCCACGCTGATTGCCGAGGCGGATCGCAATGACCCTCGCGTTTTCCTGCGCCATCGCTGGCTTGAAGAAAAGCACATCGACAGCCCCGAAACCGATTGGCGCACGTGGAGCCCGCGGTTGGGCCTGGCCGAATCCGATTGGCAGGAGCCCATGGTGCTGAGCGGCCTGAGCACGGTGGTGGCGGCAGCCGCGGCGGGCGTTGGCATTGCGCTGGGCCGCGCGCCGCTCATCGATGAAGACCTGGCCAGCGGCCGGCTGGTGCCGCTGATGCCGCAACTGCGCATGCCGGGTTCGTGGGGCTACGTGATGCGCATCCACGCCAACCGGCCGATGGATGCGTCGTTGCCCGCGCTGGTGGAGTTTCTGGCGGAAGAAGGGCGCAGCAAAGGGGCGTGGTAATGCCGGACTGATCACCCGACCGCCCCACCTCCAGCCCGTCGGATCGCGGTGGGCGGCTTTCCTGGGGGCGTTTTAGTCGCTGGTCAGTTCCATGCTGCGCGTCACTTCTTCCTGCACGCGCTCCCAGATCGACCGCTTCAATTCCACAAAGCGCGGTGACAACTGCACATCAGCGCTGCGCGGATGCGGCAGGTCGTTCTGGATGTCTTGCACGATGCGCCCGGGTTTGGAACCCATCACCGCCATGCGCGTGGACAGCGTCAGGGCTTCGTCGATGGAGTGCGTGATGAAGACAATCGTCTTGCCGCTTTGCTCGTAGATCGACAGCAACTGGTCTTGCAGCACCTGACGCGTCATGGCGTCCAGCGCGGCGAAGGGCTCGTCGAACAGCATCACGTCGGGGTCATTGGCCAGCACCCGCGCAATCGACACGCGCTGCTTCATGCCGCCTGACAGCGCATGCGGATACTTGTCCGCCGCCTGCTTTAAGCCGACCATTTCGATGAACTTGCGGGCAATCGGCGCACGTTCCTGCTTGGACATGCCGCGCATCTTCAGGCCGAATTCCACGTTCTCTTGCACCGTGCGCCACGGAAACAGCGCGTACTGCTGAAACACCATGCCACAGGCGGCGGTCACGTCAGTGACGGTCTTGCCATTGATGGCGACGGTGCCGGTGTTGGGCGTGATGAAGCCCGCCATCAGGTTCAGCAGGGTGGACTTGCCGCAGCCAGACGCGCCCAGCAGCACCAGGAACTCACCGCGCTTGACCTCCAGGTTCACCTTGTCCAGCACGGTCACGTCGCCATAGGCCTTGGACACATCGGTCAGCTGGATCATCGTGTCGTTCATCGTTGCCATGCCAGCACCCATCGTTCAAGAAGCCGCAAACACAAGTCAGTTACCAGGACGGTGAAACTGATCAGGACCATGCCCAGCACCACGGTGTCGGTCTGGAAAAATTCCTTGCCGTTCATGATCATGAAGCCCAGGCCTTCCTTGGACGCGACCAGTTCGGCAGAAATCACGCACGTCCATGACAGGCCCAGAATGATCTTCATGCCCGATAGAATCTGCGGCAGGCATCCGGGGAACAGCACTTCGCGCATGACCTGCCAGCGGTTGGCGCCCAGGTTGCGCGCCGCCCGCACCAGCACCGGGTCGATGCTGCGCGACGCTTCCATCACGTACAGCAGCGCCGGCACGAACGACCCCATGAACACGATGCTGTACTTCTGCGTTTCGGTAATGCCGAACCACAAGAGCGACAGCGGAATCCAGCTCATGGAGGGCAGCGGGCGCAGAAACGAAATGATGGGGTCGAAGACGGCGCGCGCCACCTTCGATGTGCCCAACAGAATGCCCAGCGGAATGGCCACGATGACGGCTGCCAGAAAGCCCACCATCACGCGGCGCGTGGAGGCCAGCACGTTGTAGAGCAGCGTGCCCTGGTCCGACATCGACATGGCGCGCGCCAGCACCTGCGACGGCGCGGGCAGGAAGATCGGGTCGACCGCGCCGGCGCGGCACAGGCCTTCCCACAGCAACAAAAAGCTCAGAAGCGAAAACACGCTGACCCAGATCAGCCGTGTTTCCCTTGAAGACGAACGCGTGGACATGGCTTGTGTCCCGCTTACAGGTACGAGGCCTGGACCCAGTCCTTGACGGTGGGTGCGCGGTCGATCTGCTTGAGGGACACCAGCATTTCGGCCAGTTGCTGCATGCCGGTGACGAACTTGCCCGGCTCCACCATCAGCGCTTGCTGGTCCGCAGCCGAATACCACTGCGTCTGCTTGATGACGGCCAGCTGTTCTTCCTTGGACAAGCCCGTCAGCTCCAGCAGCACGCCTGCGGCCTCATCGGGCTGCTCGGTCAGCATGGTGTTGGCCTGGAACACGGCGTGCAGGAATTTCTTCACGGCGTCAGGGTTCTMTTTGCCCAGCTTCGTGTGCGTCAGCAGCACATCGGGGCCGGGGGTGATGCCGTATTGCTTGTAGAGCGAGAACGCCGTGTCGTCCAACAGCACGTGCGTGCCGGGCACGGCCTTGATGCGGTCGAACGCCGGGGTCCAGGCCACCGCCGCGTCGATCTGCTTGCCTTGGTAGGCAGACAGCAGGTTGGTCGCGGGCAGGTTGATGATGGACACGTCGCGGTCGGGGTTCATGCCCGCCTGGCGCAGCACGTCCAGCAACAACACGTGCGCGCTGGATGCATAGGTGACGCCGATCTTCTTGCCCTTCAGGTCAGCTACCGACTTCACGTCTTCGCGCACCAGCACGCCTTCGGCGCGGCCGAAGTTGTTGGGCGTGGCAATCACCTGAAACTGGCGCGCGCCCGCCGCCATCAAGGCCAGCGACGACACCACGCCCGTGCCGGCTAGGTCGATGTTGCCGGCCATCACGGCGCTCATGCGGTCGGACGACGTGGCGAAGCTCTGCCACTTGATGTCCAGGCCCTGCTTGGCGAACAGCCCCGTCTTCATGGCGATGTAGGCCGAGTAATGCCCCAGCCAGGCCGAGCCGCCGTACGTGTATGACGCATTGGCGGCGCGGCCGATCATGGGAAAGCCCAGGGCGCTTGCGCCCGCCAACGCTGCGGTGCGCACCAACATGGCGCGGCGATTCATGTTCATATTTTTCCCCTACGTAAAGTAGATTGACTGATAGATGTCATGTCGCCGGCACTCTGTGGTGCGGCAGACGAGACTTTCACCCGGGCATCGCGCCGCAGCATGAATATAAGGATTGGCGATGGTCGAAATTTGTTCTGCTTAAACAAAGCGGGCGGAACGTCGGCGTTTCATCAAGGCTTTTATTCAGTATTCGCGGTGCTTATATTGCGAAGCGCCACACACGGCAGGTTCACACTCGCGCCACTTGTCCTTGGAGCCTTGTCGTGAAAAGTTATGACGTGATCGTGATTGGTGCCGGCGTGATCGGCAGTTCGGTGGCGTTCCACCTGGCGGAGCTGGGCGCCAAAAACGTGCTGGTGCTGGATCGCGCCACGATCGGGGCGGGTACGACCTCGCAGTCTTCCGGCATTTTGCGCACGCACTATTCGGTGCGCGAAAACGTGGAGCTGGCCCAGCGTTCCTGGAACGTGTTCAACAACTTTGCCAGCTATGTCGGCGACGACGAGGCGTCCTGCGGACTGGTCAAGTGTGGCTACCTGATTACGGCGGCCGACGACGACAAGCTGGAACCGTTGCGCGGCGCGCTGGATCAGCAACGCGCGCAAGGCATTGCGCTGGAATTGCTGAACCCTGCCCAAGCCCGCGAACTCCTGCCGATTGCCTCGTTCGATGATGCCGCGCTGATCGGCTATGAACCCGAAGCCGGTTTCGCCGACGCCTATCTGGTGGCGACCAGTTTCGCGCGCGGCGCACGCCGCCGGGGCGTGACCATTCGCGAAAACGTCGACGTGCGCAAACTGCTGATCGAGAACGGCCGGGTGGTTGGCGTGTCCACGTCTGATGGCGACTTTGCCAGCCCGCTCGTCATCAGCACGCAAAACATCTGGACGCCCGAACTGGCCGGCTGGACCGGTGTGGCGATGCCCGTCGTGCCTGAACGCCATGCCGTGCTGGCGCTGGAATGCAGCGAGGCGCCCTATACCTATTCCATGCCGGTCTTCAAAGACCTAGCGTCGCCGGGCATGCTGTATTGCCGCAGCTATGGCGGCAACCAGATGCTGGTCAGCGAAGGCATCGTGGGCGAGGCGCTGCAAAAGAGCGACGCCGAGCAGGGCGATATTCCGCTGGACTACGTGGCCGAAGTGGGCGAACAGGTTGCCGCGCGCTTCCCGGCGTATGAGACGGCAGGCCTGGCCTCGTCCTGGACCGGCGTGTACGACGTCACGCCCGATTGGAATCCGGTGCTGGGCCGCGTGCCCAGCGTGCAGGGGCTGATTGTGGGGTTCGGCTTTTCGGGTCACGGCTTCAAGCTGTCGCCGACCGTGGGCCGGGTGCTGGCACAGGAAGCGCTGGGGCTGGCCACCGACGTGTCGCTCAAGCCTTACGACATCGGCCGCTTTGAAAGCGGCGCGTTGTTGACGGGCAAGTACGGCCTTGGCGCGGTGTCCTGATCCGATGCGCGCCGTGCACGCCAACTGGCAGGACTTGCCGCCTGAACCCTGGAAAAACGGCGGCGGCGTGACGCGCACCCTGGCGGTGGATGACGCCGCCAGCGCACGCATGATGCCGCCGCGCTGGCGGGTCAGCGTGGCCGACATCACTCGTGACGGCGCGTATTCACGCTTCCCGGGCGTTGACCGCGTGTCGGTCGTGCTGTCGGGGGCGGGCGTGGCGTTGCGTGGCGACGGCGTGGACATCGCGTTGTTGCCGGGCAGGGCGGTCGCGTTCGCGGGCGATGTCGCCTTGCAGTCGCACTTGCTTGAAGGCGCGGTGCGCGTGCTCAATCTGTTCGTTTTACGCGGCGCGGTTCAAGCGCAGGTTTGCTGCGGTGGCGCGCAGCCCGTCACCGTCAAGGCCGGATCGTTGGAAGACGCCGCCGGCCCCGCGTCCCACGTGCGCATCGTGGTGGACGCGCAGAATTTTTATATCGACTCGTCCTGTCAGGACGATGCCGTGTCCGCAGACGCGTTGCCGCCGGACGCCGTGCGGATCGATCTGCACATGGCGGCGCTTGGCGCGGTTTGATCGTTACGTTTGATGCGTTTGATGCGGTTGACGCGGTTGATGGGTTTGTTTGTTGGGTTGCTTTATTGGGTTGCTTTATTGGGTTTGATTATTGCTGTTCGCGCCCCGCGCGGCGCGTTTTGTTGATTCCTTGATTCAGGAGTGTTCGCATGAAGGTGATAGCCGCGGTCAAGCGCGTGGTTGACTACAACGTCAACGTGCGCGTCAAGGCCGACCAGAGCGGCGTGGAGATCGGCAACGTCAAGATGTCGATGAACCCGTTTGATGAAATCGCCGTCGAGGCGGCCGTGCGCTTGAAAGAGCAGGGCGTGGCGCAAGACGTGGTTGCGGTGTCTTGCGGCACGGCGCAGTCGCAGGAAACCTTGCGCACGGCCTTGGCCATTGGCGCTGACCGGGGCGTGCTGGTGCAAACCGACGTTGCCCTGCAACCGTTGGCGGTGGCCAAGCTGCTGCGCGCGGTCGTGCAAAAAGAACAGCCCGCGCTGGTGATTCTGGGCAAGCAGGCCATCGACGATGACGCCTGCCAAACGGGTCAGATGCTGGCCGCCCTGCTTGGCTGGCCGCAAGCGACCAACGCCAGCGCGATTGATATCGACGGCGGCGTGGCGCGCATCACGCGTGAGGTGGATGGCGGCCTGGAAGTGCTGGAGCTGACCTTGCCCGCCATCGTCACCGCCGACCTGCGTTTGAACGAGCCGCGCTACGTCACGCTGCCCAACATCATGAAGGCAAAGAAGAAGCCGGTGGATATCGAGACACCCGAGGCATTGGGCGTGGACCCCGCGTCGCGGCTGGAAACGCTGCGCGTGGAAGAACCCGCCGCGCGCGCGCCCGGCATCAAGGTGGCCGACGTGGCCGCGCTGGTCGACAAACTGAAGAACGAAGCGAAGGTGATCTGATGACGGTCTTGGTTATTGCCGAACACGACAACCGCGCCCTGAACAGCGCAACGCGCAACGCCATTGCCGCCGCCGGCAAACTGGGCGCACCCATTCATGTGCTGGTGGCGGGCGCGGATGCGCAAGCCGTGGCGGATGCTGCGGCCCGTACACCGGGCGTGGAGAAAGTGCTGTGGGCGGATGCGCCGCATCTGGGCGAAGGGCTGGCCGAGAACCTGGCCGCGCAGGCCGTGGCCGTCGCCGCGCCTTACTCGCATCTGTTCCTGGCCGCCACCACGCAGGGCAAGAGCGTGGCCCCGCGCATCGCCGCGCTGCTGGACGTGGCGCAGGTGTCTGACGTGATCGAGGTGTTGGCGCCCGACACGTTCAAGCGCCCCATCTATGCCGGCAACGCGATTGCCACGGTCAAGAGCGGCTACGCGGTGGTAGTGGCGACGATCCGCCCCACGGCGTTCGATGCCGTGCCGGCCGAAGGCGGTAGCGCGGCGGTGGAATCCGTGGCGGCGGTGGCCGATATGGGCCTGGCGCGATTCAAGCGCCGCGAGATCGCCGTGTCCGAACGCCCGGAATTGGGCGGTGCGCGCGTGGTGGTGTCAGGCGGCCGGGGTCTGGGCAGCGCCGACAATTTCAAGCTGCTGGACCCGTTGGCTGAAAAGCTGGGGGCGGCACTCGGCGCCTCGCGCGCGGCGGTGGATGCGGGCTATGCGCCCAATGATTGGCAGGTGGGGCAAACCGGCAAGATCGTTGCGCCGGAACTCTACGTGGCCGTGGGTATTTCAGGCGCCATCCAGCATCTGGCCGGCATGAAAGACTCCAAGACCATCGTCGCCATCAATAAAGACGGCGATGCGCCGATCTTTGGCGTGGCGGACTACGGCTTGGTGGGCGACTTGTTCGACGCCGTGCCCGCGCTGGCCGCGTCGCTGTAACGCGGGCTTAACGCCGCATGCTGCGCCACAGCGTGGCAGGCGGCAGCCCGAGCGCCGGCGCGATGTCTTTCTGAATCAGGCGTTCTACCGCCATCAGGATCACGTCGCGCGCTTCGGTGGGCAGCTTGCCCACTTCCTGCTGACGCGCGGCCAGATACAAGGTGCGCGACAGGCTGGGGTCATCCGCGCGGGTCACGCCCAGGTACGGCCCCAGCGGCAACACACGCAGCTGGTCCACAAAATGGCGCGACTGCCAGATGCACAGCGGCGTGCTGATCGCAAAGCCGATGCCGCCAGTAACCAGGCTGAGCAGCGGGTCGGTGTTGTCGAATTCAAAAGTGCGTTCGATCATCACGTCGTGTGATTCGATCAGACGGTCGATCTCGGCGCCGATGAACGAACGGGCGCTATAGCGAATGAACTGCGTGCGCTTGCCCAGTTCCTTCAGCGTGGTGATGGCCGACATGTCCATCGACCGCGGCACGATCAGCACATAGGGTTCGCTGAACAAACTGTACTTCTTGATGGTGGGCTTGCCCGCGACTGCGCTGGTGGTGACAACCAGATCCAGCTGCCGGTCTTCCAGCTGCTTGTCCAGCACGGGCGTGATGCCCGACCACAGCCGGATCTGGCGCGACGCGCCCGACAGGCCGTGGATCAGCGTCGGCCCCAACGTACCCGCAAAGGAATCCACGCAGCCAAAGCGCACGATGTTGCGTTTGGCGCGGCTCAGGTTGCGCACGCTTTCCGTCATGTCGCCCGCTTGCGCGAGCAGGCGCGCGGCATGGTCGAACAGCAGCTCGCCTGCGGGCGTGGGCCGCGCGGGGCGGGTGCTGCGGTCAAGCAGCTCGGTCGACATCGCGGCCTCAAGCTGCTTCACGCGCTGCGATACCGCCGCTTGCGACAAGCCCAAGAGCCGCGCCGCGCCGGATACCGACGCGGCTTCCACCACCGCCACCCAGGTCAGCAGCAGGCTCCATTCCGGATAGTTTTCCGTCGTGCTGAAGGAAAAACGGTTCATCGCCTGGCGGTGTCCTGAGGGGGGCTTAGGGTGTGCGGCGGGGGGCGCGTGTGGCTTAGCGCTGACGCGCCGTGGTTTGGCGCAGCGCCGCTTGCACCATGCCTTCAACGACGGGAATGACCTTGCCAGCCAGATCGGCGCGGTAGCCATAGGGATGCGTTTCGTCCATGTAGGTGGACTGGCACATTTCCAGCTGGATGGCGTGGATGTTGTCGGCCGGCGAGCCGTATTGGCGCGTGATGTAGCCGCCCTTGAAGCGGCCGTTGATGGCCCAGGTGTAGTCCGCGCAGCCGTCCAGTTGTTCGCGGACGGCGGCCAGGATGTCGGGCGCACACGCCGCGCCATCGGACGTGCCGATGTTCAGGTCGGGCAGCTTGCCGTCGAACAGACGCGGCAGCACGCTCGCGATCGAATGCGCTTCCCACAGCAGCACCGTGCCGTGTTCGGCCTTGATGCGGTCGAGTTCTTCGCGCAGCTTGGCGTGATAGGGCTGCCAGTACGTTTGCAGGCGGTGCGCGCGCTCGGCGTCCGTCAGCACGGCGTCGTTCTGATAGAGCGCGTCGCCGCGGAACGTTTGCGTGGGGCACAGGCCGGTCTTGGTCTGGCCGGGGTACAGGCTTTCGTCGTTGGGCGGGCGGTTCAGGTCCACCACATAACGCGAATAGCGCGCGCCAAGCACGGACGCGCCCAGCGCCTGGGCAAATTGGTACAGCGTGTCCAGATGCCAATCGGTATCGCCGGATTGCAGGCCCAGCGGCGTCATCTGTGCGCGTTGCGCATCGGGAATCTGGCTGCCGAGATGGGGAATGGAAATCAGCAGCGGCGAGGTGCCACGGCTGAAATGATAGAGGTCGCTCAAGGGAAAACTCCGGGTCACAAAGTCAGTGCGCTGCGGGCTCGGCCGCAGATGACGGGCGCTTGTATGCTAGGCAGCGCGGCCCGCCGCGGTAATTGCATCAGTTTAATGGATATTGATAATCAGGAAGGGTGATGCAAAAAAATGGGCTGGTGAAGCATGGGTTGCACAGGTTGCATTCATTGCATCGGTGGCATGGGTTGCATTGATTGCATAGGTGGCATCGGTTGCATGCCTCGCATCGGTTACGCGTACGGGCGCCACGGCAGGTCGGTGTTCCAGGCAGCGGCGATGTCATCGATCAGCACGCGCACTTTAGGCGATAGATGCCGCCGATGCGGATACACCGCATATACCGGCGCGCCCGCGCCCGCCACGGATTCCAGCACGGGGGCCAGGCGGCCGGCGCGCAAGTCGTCGGCCACCAGGAACGCGCCCAATTGCGCAATGCCGTCGCCGGCCACGGCCGCGTCGCGCAACGCCTCGGTGTGGCCCACCCGTAGCCGGCCCGCCACCGGAACCTGGCGTTCCTGTCCCTGAACGGTAAAGCGCCATGGCACCGGTTGCCCGGTATGCGTGAAGACCAGCGTCTGATGCTGGGCCAGCGCGTCGATGGTGGCGGGCGCGCCGTGGCGATGCAGATAATCGGGCGCGGCGCAGGTGATCAGCCGGTGGGGCGCCAGCACGCGCCGCACCAACCGGCTGTCTGCTTCGCCGCCAATGCGGATGGCGACATCGATGCCGTCGCGCACCAGATCGGTGTAGTCGTCCGAGAAACTGATGTCCGCGTCCACGTCCGGCCAGCGCTGCAAGTAGCTGCGCACCAGCGGCATCACATGCAAGCGGCCCAACGAGACAGGCAGGTCGATGCGCAAGCGGCCACGCGGCGCCTGCTGCCGGCTAGCCATGGCGTCGGTGGCGTTGTCCACCTCGGACAAGATGCGTTGCGCGTGCTCGTAGAAGAGGCGGCCGTCGTCGCTCAGGCTGACGCTGCGCGTGCTGCGATGAAACAGCCGCACGCCCAGGCATTGCTCCAGACGCGCAATGCACTTGCCGATGGCGGATCGGGACAGGCTCAGTTTTTCAGCGGCCGCGGTGAAGCTCTGCGCGTCGGCCACGCGCACGAAGGCGAGCACGTCGCCGATGTGATCGAGCCGTTGAAGCGGGGGCGGGTTGTTCACGAAAGATTGTCCACGGTTCGTCCCTTGTATTGCGCTTGTTGCCTGCTTTATCTGCAAATTGGAAACAGTAGACTGCATAAGGGTCGGCCCCGCAATGGGGCTTTTCTGGAACGCAACGCACGATGACCCAAACCTCTACCCCGCAAGCCGGCAGACCGGATTCGGCTTCAACTTCCCTGCGCGCCTGGCTGGGCGTCACCGCCGTGGGGCTGGCCACCTTCAGCGTGGTCACCACCGAAATGCTGCCGGTGGGCTTGCTGGTGCCGATCACGCACGAATTGAATGTATCGGTGGGCGAGGGCGGTTGGATGCTTTTCGTGCCGGCCATTCTGGCGGCCTTGTTTGCGCCGCTGATCGTCATCCGGCCCAAGGGCACCGATAGCCGTTGGCTGCTTTGCGGGCTGCTGGCCTTGCTGATGGGGGCGAATCTGGCCAGCGCGCTGGCGCCGTCCATGCCGTGGTTGTTGGGCGCGCGCGTGCTGGTGGGCATTTGCATCGGTGGCATTTGGGCGATCGCGGGCGGGCTGGCGGGCAGACTCGTTGCACCGCACGCGGTGGGTGCGGCCACCGCCATCATCTTTGGCGGGGTTGCGGTGGCCTCGGTGCTGGGCGTGCCGCTGGGCGCCTTCATTGGTGAACTGGCAGGGTGGCGCGCCGCGTTTGGGACGATGGCGGTGTTGTGCGCAGCCGTGCTCGTGCTGATCTGGCTGGCCTTGCCGCCGCTGCCCGCGCCGCGCGGCTTATCGGCGCGCGAACTGGCCGGGCTGCTTTCGAATCTGGCGTTGCGTCGGGGCTTGCTGATCACCTTGTTCATGGTGGCGGGCCATTTCATGGCGTACACCTTTGTGCGGCCGATGCTGCAAACGCAGGCGGGGTTTGGCCAGCAATGGATAGGCCTGCTGTTGTTCGCGTATGGCGTGGCGGGTGTGGCGGGAAATTTTCTGGCGGGTTCCGCCGCCGCACGCCGTCCCGCCGCCGTTTTGATGACAATTGCCGTCACCTTGCTGCTGACCCTGGCCCTGCTGGGCGGGCTGGGCCATTGGCCGCCGGCCAGCGCGCTGTTGTTGGTGGTGTGGGGGCTGGCGTATGGCGGCGTGTCGGTGTCGCTTCAGATCTGGATGCTGCGGGCGGCGCCTGACGCGGTGGACGCCGCCACGGCTTTTTTCGTGGCGATGTTCAACCTGGCGATTGCGGCGGGTTCCTTCTTGGGCGCGGCCAGCGTGGATGCGCTGGGCTTGCAGATGAACGCATGGCTGGCGGCGGCGTGCATGCTGTTGCCGGTGGGCGCGCTATGGCGCCGGCCGCACGCGCTGAAAGCCGCGTGATGGCGCGATCAGTCGCCGCTGAACATCGGCCGCAACGACGTTTCAAGGCGGACGGCGTGGCGCCTGCCTTCGACCTGGAACTCGTCTTCTTTGCCATTCGGCGCCGGATCGCGCAACCACATCAAGGCCGACAGACCCGACTTCGCGTCGTAGCTGCCGAACCAGTCGATCAGCCGCCCGAGATGGCAGCGCGCGCCCACCTGCACAGGAAAGTCAGCGACGATCTCGATCGAATAATGTCCCGGGCCGTAGTGGTAGTAGGCATCCTGATCCTCCGCTTTGACGCCCGCAGGGATGGGGCATAGCGGACGGGCAGGAGCGCCGGGCTCGCGGGCGGCGGCGGGCCCTTGCGCAGTTTCAGGATCAATGCGCGTCAACGCTTGCGTGAGCGCGGCGTGCAAGGAGTCGTCCAGCGTGCGGGCCGGTTCTTTGTCGGCGCGCTTCTGGTGTTTGGGAATGCTTAGCTGATAGCGGTAGCGCACGGTCAGCGTGGGGGCGTCACCGGGGTCACGGAAGGGGCGCAGCAGGTAGACATCGTCCGCGCCGAACCGGCTGTTGCGATAGGCCGCGTAGACGCGTCCGCGCAGCGTGATCCAGTCAGCCGCCTGGTTGGAGCCGCGTCCATTCAGTGTGTACAGGCCGGAGGCGGATTCGTTGTTGCCGTCGCCTGCGGTAGCGGTGAATTTGCCTTTGTCTCGGCGCAGGGCGCTGACGTCCGAGAACAGGCCCGTGCCGCCGGTGTAGGAGTCGATCACCACGTCGCGCAGGCCGTCGCCGTCCAGATCCATCAAGGTGTAGGACGCCACGCCGTTCTCGCCGCCTGACTCGATGCCGGATGCCAGCAGCGCCGCCCATTCATCTTGCGATACGCCGTTGGGGCGTTTGGTGGGAAATTTGGCTTCATCATCATCGTCACTTCGAACATTGTCGAAGCGCGTCTTGCCGGTTTTCACCGATAGCGCGGCCAAGGTGGACTCCAGCGGAAACTCGGCATCCGTCTGGCTCGCGGTTTGTACGGCCTGGCGCAAATCTTCAAGCGCCTGCCGGTCGGTCTCGTCCGGCACATAGGCGTTGGCACGGCGCAAACCATCCTGCAAGGCGCTCAGGCGCAGCAGGGTTTGGTCGCGGATGCAGTCGGTGTTGCCGCCGCAGCGGTTGCGCGTGCGCAGCCACTCGCGCTGTTCGTCGCGCAGCGCTGCGCGCCCGTCCGGCCGCGCAGCGCCAAGCTTGGCGTAAGCGTCCGACAAATCACTGTCTTGACGAAGCAGGTCGGCGTTGGCGCAAATGGCCAGTTCGGTCGGCGTTTTAGCTTGGGCGCAATTCATGCCTGCGGCAAGCGCCGGCGAGGCCAAGGGCAGCAAAATGAGCAGGCCGCCGAGCAAGAGCTTGGGAGTCGGGGTCAATAGGCACCGGGAAATGTGTAAGGTAGAGGGCATTACACGATTGAACGTTGAACCAGGCAAGCGGCCCGTCAGGTAAATGGGCCGCCTCCTTTTTTTATGAGCCCCATGATTGACGATCTGATCCAACTCGCCAAACTCACCAGCCTTGGGCTGGCGCTGATGCTTCCCTTGGCCAACCCGCTGACCTCGATGACGCTGCTGCTGTCGCTCGGCGCGCAGATTCCTTATAAAGAGCGCGAACGCCAGGTGACGCAGGCGGCGTATTACGTGGTCGGCATCATGCTGGTGACCTACTACGCGGGCGCGTGGATCATGCATACGTTCGGCATTTCGATTCCGGGCTTGCGCATCGCGGGTGGCCTGATCGTGGTCAGCATCGGTTTCAGCATGCTGTTCCCGCCTGCCGAACCGCGCTCGCTGGCGGCGGAAGCGGCCGCCGACGCCAAGGCGCGCGACACGCCGAACATCGCGTTCGTGCCGCTGGCGCTGCCTGGAACGGCGGGGCCAGGCACCATCGCCATGATCATCAGCGGGGCGGCCTCGGTTGATGGCGCGATCACGCCACAGTATCCGACGTGGGTGGTGGCGGTAACGCCCATCATCGTGTTCGCCTTGCTGGGCGTGCTGTTCTGGATCTGCCTGCGTTCGGCGGGCCGCATCGTGGCGGTGATCGGGCAAAGCGGCGTGGAAGCCATTTCACGCGTCATGGGCTTCCTGCTGGTGTGCATGGGGGTTCAATTCGTCATCAACGGCGTGTTGGAAATTGTGGGCAAGCATGTTGGTGGATAAGCCGGTGCGCCGCGCTGGACGCTTGCGTCGGGGGCTGGTGGGGGTGGGGCGCGTGCTGGTCACGCTGCTGGTGGCCATGTCTGCTCTCTGGGGTTGTCTTGCGCTGTGGTATCAGGCGCCGGGCGGCGTGTGGGGCAAGGGGGCGGCGGCCGCTGTGTGGGCCGCGCTATGCCTGGGCGCGGCGGTGGCGTGGTGGCGCGCGGGGCCGTGGCGGCGGGCAGGGTGGGCGTATCTGATCGGGCTGGTCCTGCTGGCCGGCTGGTGGCAAACGCTTGCGCCGTCCAATGACCGCATCTGGGCCGACGACGTGGCGAAGATGCTGCGCGGCACGGTGCAAGGTTCGACGGTCACGCTCGAGAACGTGCGCAATTTCGATTGGCGCACGGACACCGACTACACCGCCCGCTGGGAAACGCGGCAATACGATCTGGACAAGCTCGTGTCCGTGGACATGGCGCTGTCCTACTGGGCGGGCCCGGCCATTGCGCACACGCTCGTCTCCTTCGGTTTTTCCGACGGGCGGCACGTGGTGTTCTCGGTTGAGATCCGCAAGGAACGCGGCGAACAATTCTCCGAGATCGGCGGCTTCTTCAAACAGTTCGAATTGAGCGTGGTGGCGGCCGAAGAGCGCGACATCCTGTATGTGCGCGCCGGGCCTCGCGGGGAAAGCGTGTATCTGTACCCGGTGCACATGCCGGAGCGCGCGATGCGCGAGCTGTTTCTGTCCTACGTCAACACCGCCAACGCGCTGGTGACGACGCCGCGCTTCTATCACACGGTTACGGCCAACTGCACCACATTGGTCTACCGCATGGTCAACGCCATCGTGCCGGGCCTGCCGTTAGACTTACGCATCCTGCTGTCGGGCTATCTGCCCGAGTACCTGTACGACCAGGGCGGACTAGATACCAGCGTCCCGCTGGACGTGCTGCGAGCGCGGGCATCGATTGGCCATCAGGCCCCGCCGGGTGACGACCCGCTTGCCTTCTCCCGCCGGATTCGGCCTTAAATCTGATACGCGCGCAGCAACGTATCAATGCCGTAATGACAGGTCGCCAGCGCTTCGGCGGGCGGCCCGTCGGCATAGCCGCCGACCAGCCGCGCGTGGAACGCAATGCCGTTGATCAGGTTGCCGAGCGTCAGCGCCGCCTGGCGCGGATCGTCAATCTTCAGTTCGCCTTGTTCGCACGCGGCGCGCAGGCACTGTTCCAGCGGCGCATGAATTTGCGTGTCGACGGCCTGTTGCAGCGACGCCGCCAACTGCGGCATGCGATGGCATTCCGACACCAGCAGCCGGTGCAGCGCGGCCGATTTGGGTTGCACCGCATAGGTCAAGAGCCGCACCGCCAACTGCTGCAGCGCCGGCCCCACCGCCTGGCCGGGCGGCGCCTTCAGGAACACGGCGGCCCGCAAGTTGTCCAACTCGAATTGCAGCACGGCAGCCAGCATGCCTTCCTTGCTGCCAAACAGCTGATACGCCGTGGCGGCGGACCCGCCAGCCTGCTGCACGATGCGTTGGATGGACGTTTGTGCGTACCCAAGTTCCAGTAACAACTGACTGGCCACTTCAAGCAGCCGCAGCCGCCTGGCTTCGCCCTTGGTGGTCAGGGCGCGCGGCATCGGATCGGCCGAATCGCTCATCACCTGTTTCTCCCGGTTTCCATGGCATGGACATGACAGGGTTTTACCCCGTTTCGTCATGTAATGTGGAGTACATTTCATTTTTGAGCGCCGCAAAAGCGCGCTTCAAAAGAGTCAAAAGCGGGTATTTCCCACGCGAGTTGTTGACCCGGGACGAGTCCGGGCTGTTTTTGTAGGAGGGCGCCCGAATGTCCTGGCTGACCCTGAGCAGTGTCTTGATCATTGCGGCTGCCGCTGGCGCCGTTCTGCTGCGCCACCCCGGCGTGCTGTTGTACGACTGGATTGCCACTCGTAAGGCGGGCACCCGTACACGCGCAGCCCTGGCCGCCCCGAAAGCGCGTCCGCAAGCCGCCTCCGCCAAGCACGCCGAACCCGCCGCTCTGGCGGGGTAAAAAAATCCACACATAAAAAAAGCCACCCGTTTCCGGGTGGCTTAAGTCGTCAAGGGCGCCCCGACTCTGCTCAGTTGGGGCGGCCCGCAGCCTGCTTAGAAGCGATGGCGGATGCCGACGCCAACCGTGCTCATCTTGTCACCGTTGATGAAGGCGGCGCCATCGGCGTAGGACGCCAGAGCGTACAGGTTGGTCCGCTTGGACAGATCATACGTGTAGCCCAGGCTGTAGATGTCCATGGCGTACAGGTTCTTGTTCGGATCAGCACGCTGCCACGACGCGAAGACGTTGCTGGCGGCGCCGATGGGGGCGCTTACGCCGACCATGTACGAGTTGATGCGCAGGCCGTCCCACGTGAAGCGGCCATTCGTGAAGCCCTGGCCGTTGGCCGGGCCGCCTGCTTGCTGGCGGCCGCCCATCAACGAGAAATCCTGGCCGGCGAAAACGCCGTCTTCGGAACGGCCATAAGCCAGCGACAGCTTGACCACTTCGAAGTCGTAGGCGGCGCCGATAATGAACTGCTGCGGTTGCGGCTGGTTCGGCTTGCGGTATTGCACGTCATAGGACAAGGCCACCTTCAGCGGGCCGTTGTCGTAACGCACGCCGGCCGTCCAGGCGCGGTTGTTTTCCTTGGTCTTGAAGCCGGTCGGGCCTTCGACGTCATCGGTCGAGAACGAATAGCCCACGCCGCCTTGGAAGCCGCTCCAGACCGGGGTCTGGTACATGACCATGTTGTCGTAGCGAACCGTGTTGGCCGCGCTGAAAGCCATACCCATGTTGGCGTTCAGGTAGTCGAGCGAGAACGGATCAATGTCGCCGAAGTACTTGGACGCGATGTTGGTTTGGCGGCCCAGTTCCAGCAGACCGAACTGCTCGCTGTTCAGGCCGACGGTGGCTTGACGGCCGAACAGGCGGTCGCCTTGCGAACGGTTGCCATTATTGGCGGTGAAGCCGCTTTCCAACGTGAAGACAGCCGACAGGCCATCGCCCAGGTCTTCCGTTCCGCGCAGGCCAAAACGGGAACCGTTCTGGATGCCGTCGTTCATGCCGATCCGGGAGGAATAGTCGCCGCCGTTCACGCCACGGTTTGCGTCCGTGGTGCCAACCTTGCCACGTTGATAGGTCAGGCCCAGATCGACAATGCCGTACAGGGTGACAGACGTTTCAGCTTGGGCCGCACCGGCCATGCCAGCCAGAATCGCGCCTACGAGCAAAGTTTTCGTTAGTTTCATATCCACATCCGGTTCTAAGGCTTGTATTGCCTGCTTTCAGCATTGCGAAAGCAGCCCTGGTGTCCACAATAGGGAACACCGCCGGAATACATGAAACTGAAAACTACATAATGGTTCGGAATATACAAATTGGGGTCGTATTCCGATGGCTTACCCCTGACTCCTTCCTTAATGGCTAAGATTCAGTTACTTGAGACACATATGAAAACCTCCGATTTATTGCGAGATAACAACAGTTCTTTAGAGAGATGAACGGGCGTTAATCGCTAATGCAGGGAGGGTAACGAATTGAAGGGCGAATTTGAGCAGGGCCTCTTTCGTACAAATTGATAAATTGTGTCTATCATTTCGTTGCGATGAAGGCCCTGAAGGGTCGTTCAGCTGCCGTGCACGCGCGTTCGCGCAACTGGGGGGCGCTGGAGATGCCGCTACAGCAGCCCGTAACTTTCAAGAACGTAACGGTGCCGTCGCCCCTATGGCGCGCTGCGCAAGGTATTACCGGCCAGGTCTTTCCAGCCCAAGATGACCGCGCAGCGTGCGATGTTCGTACTCAGTGCGGAACAGCCCGCGACGTTGCAGCACGGGAATCACTTGTTCCACAAAGTCGTCGATGCCGCCGGGCAGAGACGGTGGCATCAGGTTGAAGCCGTCGGCGCCTTCGTTTCTGAACCAGTGCTCCATCTTGTCCGCGATCTGTTCTGGCGTGCCGACCATGGTGCAATGGCCGCCGCCCGCCGCCAGTCGGCCAAGTAACTGGCGCACGGTGGGTTGTTCGGTTTCGATGATCCGCAGAATGGTGCCGTACCGGCCTTTGGGCCCCTTGAAATCTTCAAGGGGCGGCAGTGGCGGTACGGGCGCATCCAGCTCCCACGCGCTGCAATCCTGAAGCACAAAGGTGCCAAGCTGGCGCAGCGACGCATCGCTGGGCAGCAGCACGTCCAGCTCGCGTTGCTTGGCGCGGGCCTCGGCCTCGGTGGACCCCACATACGTGACCAGCCCCGGCATGATTGGCACAAAGGCGCTGCGGCCGGCCGCAAGCACGCGTTGTTTGATGTCGCGGTAATAGGACTGCGCGGCGGGCAGGTCGTAGGCGACCGCATAGATCGCTTCCGCGCGCCGGGCGGCCAGGTCGCGGCCCTGGTCCGATGCGCCAGCCTGGAACAGCACCGGATGGCCCTGCGGCGGGCGCGGCACCGTTAGCGGGCCGTCGACCAGGAAATGCTCGCCATGGTGATGGATGGCTTGCACGCGTTCGGGCACGCCATAGACGCCGTTGCGGTCGATGGCCAGCGCATCGTCTTGCCAGGAATCGAACAGGCGCAACGCGACGTCGACGAATTCTTCAGCGCGCGCGTAGCGCCATTCATGGCCGGGCATGGCTTCATAGCCATGGTTGCGGGCCTCGGCGTCGAACATCGACGTGACCACGTTCCAGCCCATGCGGCCGCCCGAGATGTGGTCCAGCGACGCCACCATGCGCGCCGCGTGAAAGGGCGTGAAGAAGGTGCTGGACACGGTGCTGATCAGGCCGATGTGCGTGGTGGCGCGCGCGATGGCGGCCATGGTCGTCAGCGGTTCCAGATACCAGCGCGGGCCGTCGCCGATGTTGTCCATCGACTGCCCATCCGCAAAGAAAATGGCGTCCAGCTTGCCGCGTTCGGCCGTGCGCGCCAGCGACTCGTAGTAGCTGATGTCGCCCAGCCGTTCGGCCGCCGAATCGGGATGGCGCCACGCGGCGCGGTGATGGCCGCAGCCAAAGATGAACAGGTTCAAATGCAGCATGGCGCTTAGTTCTTCACGAGGCCGCCGTCGACGACCAGGTTCTGGCCGGTGACGCTGCGCGACCAAGGGCTGGCAAAAAACAGCACGGCGTCGGCGAACTGTTCGGGCGTGGTGACGGTGCGCAGCGGCGTGCTGGCGGCAATCAAATCGAACACCGCTTCGGGCGTTGCAGCCGACGCGTCGGTGGTGCGCAGCAGGCCGCCCGACACCATGTTGACCGTGATGCCATGGGGCCCAAGGTCGTGCGACAACGTCCGCGTGAACGACAGCAGCGCAGCCTTGGCGGCGGTGTAATCGTGATACGGCACGACCGGGTTCTGGACGAGGTTCGTGCCGATGTTGATGATGCGTCCGACCCCGGCCTCACGCATGCCGGGCAGCGCCGCCTGAGTCGTGTTCAACGCGCCGCGCACGCTGCCTTCGATCTGCTGATTCAGGTTGTCCCACGTCAGCGTGTCCGCATGCGGGCGGGCGTCGCCATTGAACTGGAACGCGGGCAGCGCGTTGTTGACGACGGTGGTGACCGGCATGCCGAAGTGGCTTTGCGCCTGCGCCACCAACGCCTGCACCGCCTGTGCATCGCGCACATCGGCCTGGATAGCCAGCGCGCGGCCCGGTGCGGTGGCGGCCAGCGCCTGCGCGGCGTCAGCGCTGTTCAGGTAGTTGATGACCACGCGCGCGCCTTCACGCAGAAACGCGCGCGCGATGTGCGCGCCCAGTCCACGGGCGCCGCCCGTGACAATCACCAGTTGTTCGTTCAGGGCAGGGGCGGGGTGTGCAAGGGACATGATCGGCTCGTCGGTTTCACCGGCACGCATGCAATCGGGTGCCGCAAGCGGGCGAACTTAGCACATTCCACGCGTTGACATTGACGCGCCGCTCTCCTACTCTTGCGGTCAATTCCTGGGGGAGCCCTGTTGGGCTGAGATTCCGCTTCATTGCGGTAACCCTTTGAACCTGATCCGGGTAATGCCGGCGAAGGGAAGGACATCGCACGGTTCGTGCGCCCTCCCTAGACTTTTATTCATCAGCGGCCCCTGTTACCGGACGGGCCGCTGCGCTGCGCGTCCGGCTGTCCGCCGGACCAGGGAGGACCGACTTCATGCTGACCCAATCCACCGCCTTGATGTGGCTGCTGCTGTTCTCGGGCGGCTTCGCCGTCGCCAGCGTCCTGTACACCCGGCGCAAGCGCGGCTCGCTGGAAGACTACATCGTGGCCCGCAACAGCCAGGGCGCGTTCGGCACCATCCTGACGTTGATGGCGTCAACGCTGGGGGCATGGATTCTGTTCTCGCCCGCACAGGCCGCAACCTGGGGCGGACTGGCCGCAGTGATCGGCTATGCGCTGGGCTCGATGTCACCGCGTCTGGTCATGATTCCGCTGGGCCGGCGCATGCGTGAACTGATTCCGCATGGGCATACGCTGACTGAATTCCTGATGGCGCGCTACGGCCGCCCGATGTACGGGCTGGCGCTGTTCATCATGCTGTTCTACCTGTTCATCGCCTTGTCGGCCGAGGTGACGGCGATTGCAAAACTGGTCACCATGCTGGCGCCCGTGCCGCTGTGGGCCACCGCCGCCATCGTGATGGGCACGACGCTGCTCTACACCACCTACGGCGGGCTGCGCTCGTCGATCTTCACCGATCAGGTGCAGATGATGGTCATCGTGCCGTTGCTGGTGATCTTGTGCGTGGTCGGCTGGCAAGCTGCGGGTGGCGCGCTGCCCACCATCGAAGCCCTGCAAGCGCGCGCGCCACAATTGCTGGACCTGACCGACCCCGTGGGCGTGAAAGCCGGCCTGACTTTCTTCGTGGCCATCTTGCTGACCGGCATCTTTCACCAGGGCAACTGGCAGCGAATTTATGCCGCAAAAGATGCCCGGTCGATGCGCAATGGTTTTCTGCTGGGCGGCATCCTGGCCGCACCGTTCATCTTCCTGATGGGCCTGTTCGGCCTGGCGTTCGTGGGCCTGGCGCCGCAGGGTGACAGTTCCATCGCACTGTTCAGCGTCATCATGCCGCACGCGCCCGCGTGGTTCGTGATTGCGTTGATCCCGCTGGGCCTGTCGTTGGTGATGAGCACGGCCGACACGGCAATCAGCGCCGTATCGAGCATCGTCGCCGTCGACATGCGCCGGCTGATGCCCAACGCCAACGGCATGGACATGAAGCGCCTGGCCCGCTGGGCGGTCTTGCTGCTGGCGATTCCGGTGATGATCGTGGCATCGCAAGGCTACAGCGTGCTGTACCTGTTCCTGCTGGCCGACCTGCTGTGCTCCGCCGCCGCGTTCCCCGTGTTCTATGGCCTGTTCAGCCGCAAGCACGATGGCGTGACGGCAACGACGGCGACCGTCGCGGGGCTGGCGGCAGGGCTGTTCTTCTTCCCGGCCCCGGGCGACAAACCCACGTTTCTGCTGGAATCGTTCCTGCTGGCGGCGTTTGTGCCGGTGGTCGTCACGGTGCTCATGCGCCTGGCGCGGCGCGGTATTCGGGAGTTTGATTTTTCGACGCTGAGCGCGGCGGTGCGGCGGCTGGATAAGGACGCGGTGTAAATCCGGCCTGCAACCCCCATCCCCGCAGACCGCCCGGAAAACAAAAAAGCCTTGGAACACGTTGTGGTGTCCAAGGCTTTCTTGTCTGGAATTTGGTGGAGCGGAGGAGGATCGAACTCCCGACCTTCGCATTGCGAACGCGACGCTCTCCCAGCTGAGCTACCGCCCCATTGAAGCAAGAGCAAAACTATACCTGAACTTTAAAGCGCCGTGCAATACGGCGCCAGGCAAAAATTTTCAGACGAATTCCAAGGTGGCGACGACAGGCGCGTGGTCCGACGGCTGCTCGTTGCGGCGCGGTTCCTTGTCGATCACGCAGGCGACGCAGCGCTTGACCAAGGGGGCCGACAGCAGGACGTGGTCGATCCGCAGGCCGGCGTTGCGGCGGAAGGCGAATTGGCGGTAGTCCCACCAGGAAAACGACTTTTCGGGCTGCTCGAACAGACGGAAGGAATCGGTCAGGCCCAGGTCGATCAGGCCTTGCAAGGCGGCGCGTTCCGGTTCGGACACCAGCACTTGGCCTTCCCATTTTTCGGGGTTGTGCACGTCTTCGTCGGCGGGCGCCACGTTGTAGTCGCCCAGCACGGCCAGGCGCGGGTACTGCTTGATCTCGTYGGCCAGCCAATTGCGCATGGCGTCGAACCACGCCAGCTTGTAGACGTACTTGTCGGAATCCAGCGATTGCCCGTTGGGGCAATACGCGCACACCACGCGCACATCGCCTTCGGGGCTGGGGAAGGTCAAGGCCAGCACACGCTGCTGCGGGTCTTCATAGCCGGGAATGTTGCGCACCATGGACGTGCCCGGCACGCGCGAAATGATGGCGACGCCGTTATACGTCTTCTGACCGGCCCAGACGGCGTGATAGCCGGCTTCCTTGAAAGCGTCTTCGGGGAAGTTTTCGTCGGTGAGCTTCAGTTCCTGGATGCACAGCACGTCGACAGGATTGGCGGCCAGCCAGTCCAGCACTTGCGGCAGGCGCACCTTCAGAGAGTTCACGTTCCAGGTGGCTAATTTCATGTTCTGCGTAGACCGTTTGTTGATGCGGTTCTCAAAGGCGCCGCCTTCCAAAAACCCGGTCTAGCTACGTATCTGGCTACGAATCTGGCTATTCATCCGGGGCGTGACCGGCGGGCGCCGGGATAAGGGCAGATGATACCTGCTCGTGCGGCGGCAAGGGCGCCGGGGCATGCGAAGGGTGGGGGCGTGATTGCGTCCTATATTGCCTTCTTGATAGGCCGCAGTTCGATGAAACTGACTAGACTGCCTGAACGTTTCAAATGGAGGAGCCTATGAAGACTTGGCCTTTGCAGGACGTTCAAACGCAGTACGCAGAATTTGTTGACGACGATGTATCAGCAGGTCCGCAACGCCTGATCGCAGGCGGCTTCAAACCGTCGGCGGTGGGCGCGGCGCCTCCAAGACTGGCACTGATGGCGCCCCGACCAACGCTTAAGTCGCTCTTGCTGACCGACTTTGCGCGCACAGAACATTTGGTGCCCGCCTGATTACCCCTCCGACCCGCTATTCAACATCCGGCTCTTCGCCTTCTCGATATGCGCGCGCATGACGTTACGCGCGCCGTCGGCGTCTTGTTCCTGAATCAGCCGATAGATATGGCGGTGTTCGTCGATGGCGGCGCGGGTGCGTTTCCAGGGTTCGCTGTGGACCAGGTGGCGCATGACGTTGACGGCGTGGCTGACGTCGTATTCCAGCGATTTCAGCACTTGTACAAAGCGCTGGTTGCCGGTGGCGGCGGCGATGGCGCGGTGGAAGCCGTAGTCGTGGTGGTGCGCGATGGCGCCTGACGCGTCGGCTTCTTCGTAGCCGGTCAGCATGCGGTCCATTTCGCGCAGGTCGTCGGCGCTGCGGCGCAGGGCGGCCAGGTAGGCGCATTCGGGTTCGATCACCATGCGCAGTTCAAGGCCTTCCAGAATGTGGCCGACGCGGCGTGCCGGGTCGATGGCGGGCATGCCGCCCATCAGGTCGGGCTTGGCGCGCACATAGGTGCCAGAGCCGCGAATGGAATCCACCAGTTGGTCTTCGCGCAGCCGGTCCAGCGCTTGCCGGACCACGGGGCGCGATACCTCGAACAACGCGGCCAGTTCCAGTTCCGTGGGCAGCTTGTTGCCCGGTGCGATCTTGCCGGTGGCAATCGCGTAGAACAGGCTTTCATAGACGCGCTCGGCAAAGCGTTCGGCGCGCACATAGCCCAGGCCCGACGCCACTTCGGCCAGCACGTCCAGTTCGGGGCGGGGGCGGGCGGCTGCCTCCAGCAGGGATTCCAGCTGCGGGTCACGCACATTGCTCATTGGGGCGCGCTCTTCTATTAGTGAGTTGAAGCCGGTCCATCAATAGGACCGGGCTTGTCAGTCTTCCGAACAATCCCTGCATCGTCGTAAATGGCTGAAATATCAGGGATTACCCGTATTCATATCCAAATATCCCGAAGCTTAGGAAAAAAGCTGTCAATTCAATTGACAAGTTATAGGGGGCTCCCGTAACTTGCCATCAAACCACATCAGCCGCGCCTTTGACGCGCGGACGGCGTAACCGGCCTGCCGGGTACGCCGGGAGACATCACACAAATCCCCACAGCAATCCCTCTTATGGGCACCCGCACACACTTCGCTTTCCGGCACCTTGCTTCGTGCCTGGGAGGCTGCGCGCGCGTCGGCGCCTTTTCCGCAACTGGCTATTCGGCCGCTACTTTACTCCGCACATCGTGACTCAGAAGAACTTTATCGCCAACCAATGGGTGGCCTCGGCCACCGGTGAAACCATTCCCGTCCTGAACCCGTCCGATGGCAAGCCCTTCGAGTCGATCGCCCGCTCGGGCGAGGCGGATGTCGACCGCGCCGTCACGGCTGCCCGCCAGGCGTTTGAAGGCGAGTGGGGCCAGATGGCGCCGGCTGCGCGCAGCCGTTTGCTGATGCGTATCGCCTTCGCGTTGCTGGACCGCCAGGAGGAATTGGCGCAACTGGAATCGGCCGATACGGGCAAGCCCATCAAGCAGGCCCGTGCGGATGCCGCCGCCGTTGCGCGCTACTTCGAGTTCTACGCCGGCGCTGTCGACAAACTGCACGGCGAGACCATTCCCTACACCCCGGGCTTCACCGTGCTGACCGTGCGCGAAGCGCATGGCGTGACCGGCCACATCGTGCCCTGGAACTACCCGTTGCAGATCTTCGGCCGCAGCGTCGGCGCGGCGCTGGCCGCAGGCAATGCCTGCGTGGTGAAGCCCGCCGAAGACGCCTGCCTGTCGCTGTTGAAGCTGGCCGAAATTGCCGCCGAAGTGGGCCTGCCCGCGGGCGCGTTGAACATCGTGACCGGTTATGGCCACGAAGCGGGCGCGGCGCTGTCGGCGCACCCGGGCATCGACCACATCTCGTTCACCGGTTCGCCGCAGACGGGCAAGATGGTGGCCCACGCGGCGGCCGAAAACCATGTGCCGGTGACGTTGGAACTGGGCGGCAAGTCGCCCCAGGTGGTGTTTGACGATGCCGACCTGGACGCCGCCATGCCGGTGCTGCTGGCCGCCATCATCCAGAACGCCGGCCAGACGTGCTCGGCTGGTAGCCGCGTGCTGATTCAGCGCGGCGTGTATGAAACGGTGATCAAGCGTTTGTCGGAAGCGTTCTCGGCTACTGTCACCGGCCCGGCCGCGCAAGACCTGGACGTGGGCCCGCTGATCAGCGGCCGTCAACATGACCGCGTGCGCGGGTTCCTGACGGAAGCCGAAGCCGAAGGCCTGAAGGTCGCCGCGCGCGGCAAGCTGAAGGACGGCGCGCCGGAAGCGGGCTACTACCAGCCGCCCGTGCTGTTCCGCGACGTGCCGCCCAACAGCCGTCTGGCGCAGGAAGAAGTGTTCGGGCCAGTGCTGGCCGCCATGGTGTTCGACACCGAGGAAGAGGCGCTGGAAATCGCCAACGGCACGCTGTACGGCTTGGTTGCGGGCGTCTGGACGCGCGACGGCGCCCGTCAGATGCGCTTGGCTCGCAAGCTGCGCGCCGGCCAGGTGTTCATCAATAACTACGGCGCGGGCGGCGGCGTGGAACTGCCGTTTGGCGGTTCGCGCCAGTCGGGCTACGGCCGCGAAAAAGGCTTTGAGGCGCTGTACGGCTTCACGACCTTGAAGACCATCGCCATCCGTCATTGATGGCACGCCGGGTGGCGCTCGCCACCCGCGTCCAGCGGGGCGGCTCCTGGCAAAATATCGGTTAACGTTGATGTTTTGCTTCAGGGGCCTGCCGCCCCGTTTTCAGGAACCGTATGTTCACCGGTATTGTTCAAGGCACCGCGACGATCGCGAAGATCGCGGATCGCGAAGGCCTGCGCACCTTCACGCTGGATTTTCCCCCTGGTTTTTGCGTTGATCTGGCCATCGGCGCCAGCGTGTCGACGGACGGCGTCTGCCTGACCGTGACCGAGCTGCTGTCGGACAACCAGGCGACGTTTGATGTCATGCTGCAAAGCCTGGCCATCACCACGCTGGGCAGCTATGCCGAAGGCGATCGCGCCAACGTCGAACGCGCCGCGAAAGATGGCGCCGAGATCGGCGGCCACCCCTTGTCCGGCCATGTGGACTTCACGTCTGAAGTGGTGATGGTGAAGTCGTCTGACACCAACCGCCTGATGCGCTTCAGCATCCCCGAACCCTTCCGCAAGTACGTGTTCGCCAAGGGCTATATCGCCATCAACGGCGCGAGCCTGACCGTGTCGGAAGTGAACCGGGCGGAAGGCTGGTTTGAAGTCTGGCTGATTCCCGAAACCCGCCGCATGACGGTGTTCGAGGACAAACAGGTGGGCGATTTCGTCAACATTGAAATTGAACGAAGCACGCAGGTGGTCGTGGACACCGTGCGCGAAACGGTGCAGGAAAGCCTGGGCAAGTTGCAGCCCTTGCTGGAAGCCATCCTGAAGGAAAAAGGCCTGACCCTGGAAGACTTCGTCAGCCCCCAGGGCAAGCTGAAGTAAGCAATGATCCGGGGCCACGGCCGGCCCCGGAGTCAAAGCCCAGGGCAGGTCGCAGAGGCTATGGCCATCCCTGACTGCGCTGGAATCCACGCTTACGCCAAACCCGTCAGCCCTCGAACGGCTGACCTTGCGGACGCACGCGAATGCCCGGCTGCAAGCGCGTCCACGGCAGATCCGCCGGGTCAGCCTGCATCGGACCGGGCGCTTTGGCCACCAGCACCTCGTGCGCGATAGGCTGGAAGTCGGCACGGAAATGCACCGAGCTTTTCACGACCAGAATCCCCATTTCCTCGGGCTGCACGCCGCCGACACGGAACAGGTTGCGGTCCAGCATCTGCGCCTTGCTGGCGCTGACCACGACGCGCACGCCGCCAATGCGCAGGCCCGCGACCGCGCCCAGGTCCACATCCATGCCATGCATCATCGGGCCGTCAAAGCGCAGCTTGCCGGGCGATAGCGTTTCGACGACGAAGTCGCCGGTAAAGGCGGAGTCGCCCGGCACGCCCGATTGCCCGCCCAGTTGCAGCGTGACCGTGCTGCCGATGCCAGCCGCGGTGGCGGTGCGCACGGCCTCGGGGTCGTAGAACAAGCCCAACGCGGCGTTCTGCGCATTGGCTTCGACCAGCGCGCGCAGCATGCCCGTGGTGTTGGCATCCCCACCCGCGCCGGGGTTGTCTTGCGTGTCCGCAATCACGACAGGGCGGGATGCGCCCGCCGCCAGCGCCTGCGCGCGCCGCACGGCTTCGGCGGGTTCAAGAAAATCGGGCGACCATTGCGGCTCCAATTCCAGCACCTGGCGGTACAGCGCTTCCGTGACCTGTTCCACGGCCGCCGCATCGGTGCCGTACGCCCAGACCACCGGACCACATTCCGGAAAATCCGCCGCCGGAAAGCCGGGCGCAAATGAGATGGACGCGACCCCAGGCGTTTGCTCCAGCTGCGCCAGCGTGTCGTACACGCCTTGCGACGGTTGCAGCATCGTGCACATGCCGTTGATCGGAATCAGGAAGGGCAGGCGGCGTTCGCTGCGCGCCCATTGCTTTCCCGCGGCGATGCGGGCCAGCAGCAGCCGGGCCGCGTGTTCGCCGGTATCGGCCATGTCCACGTGCGGATAGGTGCGGAAGGCGGCCAGCGCGTCGGCCTCTTGCAGCATCTGCGCAGTGACATTCGCGTGCAGGTCCAGGCTGGCCACAACCGGTACGTCCGGCCCCACGATTTGCCGCACGCGCGCCAGCAATTCGCCTTCGCCATCGTCCAGGTGTTCGGTGACCATCGCGCCGTGCAAGTCCAGGTAGACGGCGTCGTAGCGGCCCGCCCGAGCGGCGCCCAGGATTTCGCCCGCGATGCGCTCAAAGGCGTCGCGCGTGACATGCGCCGAGGGGCTGGCGCCCGCCCAGATCACCGTGTGCACGGTATGGCCTTGCGCCTGGATGGCGTTGATGAAACCGCCCGCTGGAATATTGACCGAGCGCAGCGCCAGCATGGCTTCGCCGCGCACCATGGCAGGGAAGCCCTCGCCGCGAACAAAGTTGTCATACCCCGCCTTGGACGGCGCAAAGGTATTGGTCTCGTGCTGGAAGCCAGCCACCAGGATGTGCATGTCGTTTCCTCTCGGTCTTGAGTCCGTGGATTCAGGGGTCCGGGAATTATTGGAGACGACGCCGGGATCAGCAATAGCGGCGCGCTGTTTTGTTTGATCAGCGGACGGCCGGTTTCAGCGACGTATGGGGTTACGGTTTTGAGACATTCTTTAGATTTAGATCAAGCAATACCAATGCGTTCCAGCGTCTTCTGGTCTAAGACCCGCATAAACACTCAAGAAAATTCTGAATTTCCCATGTGACGGGCGTTTTGGGGCGGCTTCGAATACAATGACGCCACTTTCGGAGGTTTCTATGTCGGTCATATCCGATATCAAAATACGCCCCCTGGAGCGCGGCGACCTGCACTTTGTGCACAAGATCAACAACAACGACGTCATCATGCGTTATTGGTTCGAAGAGCCTTACGAGGCCTACGACGAACTGGTCGCCCTTTATGACCGCCACTTGCACGATCAGAACGAGCGGCGCTTCATCATCGAGCACGACACCGGCCAACCCGCCGGCCTGGTGGAACTGGTGGAAATCGACTACATCCACCGCCGTGCCGAATTCCAGATCATCATCGCGCCCAGCTATCAGGGCCGGGGCTACGCCAAGGCGGCAACCCGCATCGCGGTCGGTTACGCATTCCGCGTGCTGAACATGCACAAGGTCTACCTGGTCGTAGACAAAGACAACACCGCGGCCGTGCACGTGTACGAGCGCTGCGGCTTTCAGATCGAAGGGCTGATGAAGGAAGAATTCTTCTCGAACGGCGCCTATCGTGACGCTTACCGCATGGCGCTGCTGCAACACGAGCACCTGCGCGATGTCGGCCCCGGCGCACCGGATGCGCCCGTGCTGCGCGACTGGCCGCAGGAAGAACAAACGGGCTGACAAGGCCCGTCCGTCTCATTCCTGAAAGCTTGCGTCACTCTGCCGCGCGCAGCAGACGCAGGCCGTTGGCCACCACCAGCAGGCTGGCGCCCACGTCGGCGAACACCGCCATCCACAGCGTGGCGTTGCCGGTCATGGCAAGCGCCAGGAACACCACCTTGATGCCCAGCGCCAGCACGATGTTCTGGATCAGCACGCGGTGCGTGGCGCGCGACAAGCGCAGGAAGGTGCCAATTTTTCGCAGGTCGTCATCCATCAAGGCCACGTCAGCGGTCTCGATCGCCGTGCCGGTGCCGGCCGCGCCCATCGCAAAGCCGATGTCGGCGCGCGCCAGCGCAGGCGCGTCGTTGATGCCGTCGCCCACCATGCCGACCTTGCCCGGGGTTTTGCCTTGGGGCGCCAACTTGCTTTCGATGGCGGCCAGCTTGTCTTCAGGCAGTTGATCGCCACGCGCTTCGTCAATACCCACCTGCTTGGCAATGGCTTGCGCCGTGGACGTGTTGTCGCCCGTCAGCATCAGCGTGCGCACGCCCAACGCATGCAGGTCGGCGATGGCGGTGGCGCTGGTGGGCTTGACGGTGTCGGCTACGGCGGCAAGCGTCAGCACGCGCGTGCCGTCGGTCAGCGCGATGGCGCTTTTGCCTTGGCGTTCCAGCTCGTCCAGCCGGGCTTCCAGTTTGTCGGTGGACACGCCAAGTTCACGCATCAGGCGGCGGTTGCCCAATTGATAGGTCACGCCATCCAGCGTTGCGCTGACGCCGCGGCCGGGCAGGGCGGTGAAGGCGCCGACTTCCAGCAAGGTCTTGCCGGCCTCGCGCGCGGCGTTGGCCACGGCGAGCGACACGGGGTGGTCGGACCGGGCCGCCAAGCTAGCAGCGATCAACGCAGCCGGCTGGCGGGTGGTGTCGGACACGTCCCAGTCTTGCAGATCGGTTTGCACCGGCTTGCCGTGCGTTAGCGTGCCGGTCTTGTCCAGCGCCAGCCATTTCAGGTTGCGGCCTTCTTCCAGATACACGCCGCCCTTGACCAGAATGCCGCGCCGCGACGCTGCGGTCAGGCCGCTGACGATGCTGACGGGGGTAGAGATCACCAGCGCGCACGGGCAGGCGATGATCAGCAGCGCCAAGGCGCGGTAGATCGCGTCAAACCAGGGCTGCGCCCACAGCAGCGGTGGCACCACGGCCACCAGCACGGCCACGCCCACTACGGCGGGCGTGTAGATGCGCGAGAAGCGGTCGATGAAGCGCTGGGTGGGGGCGCGCGCGCCCTGCGCCTGTTCCACGGCGTGGATGATGCGGGCCAGTGTGGTGTTGCCGGCCGCAGCCGTAACGCGATATTCGAACGAGCCGGCCGCGTTCACCGTGGCGGCGAAGACGGGGTCGTCCTGCGCCTTTTCCACGGGCAGGCTTTCGCCGGTGATGGGCGATTGGTCTACGGTAGAGCTGCCGCTGACGATGATGCCGTCAGCCGCGATGCGTTCGCCGGGGCGCACGCGCACCACGTCGCCCACCTGCAATTGCGCGGCGGGTACGTCCCGCCACGTGCCATCCGCCTGGCGGACGGTGGCCGTTTCGGGCGCCAGGTCCAGCAAGCCACGGATGGCGTTGCGGGCGCGGTCCAGTGAACGCGCTTCGATCAGCTCCGCTACGTTGAACAGGAACATCACCATGGCGGCTTCGGGCCACTGGCCGATCAGCACGGCGCCGGTGACGGCGATGCTCATCAGCGCGTTGATGTTCAGGTTGCCGTTGCGCACGGCGATCCAGCCCTTGCGATAGGTGCTGACGCCGCACGCCAGAATCGCGGCGACAGCCAGTGCCGCCGTCACGGCTAGCGGCCAGCTTGCAAAGTGCGAGAGCTCGGACAGGGCGGCCAACACGCCTGAACCGCCAATCAGCCACCAGTTCACCGGCTTGGCGCCGGGCGCGGGCGTGCCGGGGGCGCCATCGGCAAGCGGCTCGGGCGTCATGTCCAGCGACTTGATGGCGGCCACGATGCGGTCCAGCGCGCCTTCGGCGTGTACCACCGTCAGCACGCGTTGCATCAGGTTGAAGTCCAGCGCATGCACGCCGTCCAGCCCGTCGAGCTTTTTGCGGATCAGGGTTTCTTCAGTGGGGCAGTCCATCTGGCCGATGCGCAGGCGCGCCAGCACCTGGCCAGGGCCGGCGCTGAGGGTGGCCGTGCTAGAGGCTGATGCCGTGAAGCCCTGCCCGCCGTGGTCATGCCCGCAGCAGGCAGCCGCGGCATGCGACTGCGCGGGGGCGTGATCGTGATGGTGGCTGGTGGGGCTGTGACCGTGGCTGTGGTCATGGCCGTGAGCCGCATGGTCGTGGCCCGCATGCCCGTGGTCCGCATGGGCGTGGCTGGCATGCCCGTGGCTGGCATGCCCGTGGCCCGAGTGGCCGTGGCCGGCCTGTTCGTGGCCCGCATGGTCATGACCTGCATGCTCATGCGCAGCGTCTTGCCCCGTTTCCTTCTTCTGCCCGTGTGCATGCCCATGGCCGCCGCAGCAGGCGTCGCCCTGCGTTGCAGGGGAGGGCTGTTGGGATTTGACCGGAGGAAAAGCCATCGTTCTTCGCCTTGTTGAATCGGATGTTGGCATTCCACACCTTGGAGTTACTATAGGGTCAAGCCCAAATTTCAATCGGATGCGATCCAGGAGGCACGATGCGTATCGGCGAATTGGCCACAGCGGCCGGCACGACGGTCGAGACCGTCAGGTACTACGAAAAGGAAGGGCTGTTGCCCGCGCCCGACCGGGGCCTGAACAATTACCGCAGTTACGGGCAACCCCATCTAGAGCGTCTGCGGCTGATCCGCAACTGCCGGGCGCTGGACATGACGCAGGACGAGATCCGCGCCATTCTGTCCCTGGCCGACAACCACCAGACGGGTTGCGGCCCCATTAACGAACTGTTCGACGAACACATCTCGCACGTGGATGAGCGCATCGCCGAGTTGCTGCAATTGAAGGGCCAGCTGACCGAATTGCGCCAGCGCTGCCTGTCGGCGCGGCCCGACGCGGAAGACTGCGGCATCTTGCACGGCCTGTCTGAAATGCAGGTTGAAGAACGCCAGGAGCGGCACACGCACCTGGGTTGACGCCAAGGCGGAATCCGGTCCCAAAGTGGGCCGGATGTCCATGCTCGAGGCCGGGAGATACCCGACCCGGCTGCCGCCATCGATTAATATGAGAATCTATCTCTTTCACATTTGCGCCAGAATCAATGACCGCCACTTCTACTGCGACCCCGCTGCACGCCCTCACCACGCGCCGTTCCGTCAAGTTTCTGCGCGGCCCGGCGCCCAAACCCGACGAACTTGAACAGATCCTGCAAGCCGCCATGTCGGCCCCCGACCACGGCGCGTTGCGTCCGTGGCGCTTTGTCGTGATCCAGGGCGAAGCCATCGGCAAGCTGGCCGATGTGGCGCTGGAAGCGGTCAAGCGCAGCGGCGACCCGCGCATGACGCCCGAAAAAGAAAAATCAGTGCGTGAATGGATGGCTGGCGTGCCGCTGTTCGTGGCCGTAGCGCAGAAGATCGCGCACGACAACACCAAGATCCCCGAGCACGAACAATTGCTGGCCACGGGTTGCGCCGTCATGAACATCCTGAACGCCACCCACATGCTGGGCTATGGCGCCTTCTGGAGCACGGGCGTGGGCACCTACGTTGAAGACGTGCAGAACGCGCTGGGCCTGGATTCGCTGGATTACCGCTTCCTGGGCTATCTGGCGATTGGCACCCCGGCTTGCGCCGTGCCGCCCGCCAAGCGCCCCGACTTCCGCGACTTCGTCACGGAATGGACCGGCCCCGTCTAAGCCCTGCCGTTTTGCCATGACCGCATCCACGCAGCCTCCGGAGCCTTCCGCCGCCGAGCTGTATGACGCCCACCATTCCTGGTTGCAGGAGTGGCTGCGGCGCCGGTTGGGGTGCCGCCATGATGCGGCCGATCTGGCGCACGACACGTTCGTGCGCCTGCTTGCTGGCCGGCACACCGACCCCATTTGCGAACCGCGCGCATTCCTGACCACGTTGGCGCAACGCACGCTGTTCAGCTTCTGGCGGCGCCGGGAATTGGAACGCGCGTATCTCGACAGCCTGGCCGGCTTGCCGCAAGCCAGCGCACCCAGCGAAGAAAGCCGCGCGCTGGTGCTCGAGGCCTTGATGCACATCGACCGCGCCTTGCAGCGCTTGCCGCTGAAGGCGCGCCAAGCCTTCCTGTACAGCCAGCTGGATGAACTCAGCTACGCCGAAATCGCCCAGCGCATCGGCACGTCGGTGATCACGGTGCGTCGCTATATGAAACAGGCCATCACGCTTTGCGTGGCGGCACGCTTGTCTTTGCCCGTATGACGGCCCCGGCGTTGCCTGCCGATCTGGAGTCGGCCGTGGACTGGATGGTGCTGCTGTCGTCTGGCAGTGTGGCCGCCGCCGACCGAACCCGGTTTGAGCAGTGGCGGCAGGCCGACCCCCGTCACGCCGCAGCGTGGGACACCGTCAACACCGCCGTCAAAGCGTCGTTTTCCATGCTGGAAAGAGGCGAGCAGCGCCAGGCGGCCGGCGCCGCCTTGCTGACCCCGCCCGCCCGGCGAAGAATGTTGCGCAATGCGCTGGCCCTGGCGCTGACGGCAGGCGGCGTCGCCGCATTGGCCGACCGCCAAACGCCCTTGCGCACGCTAAGCGCCGACCTGCGCACGGGGACCGGCGAGCGTCGCGCCTACACCTTGGAAGATGGCAGCGAACTGACGCTGAATGCGCGTTCGGCCGTAGACGTGGACTTCAGCGCTGGCGTGCGCCGTGTTCGCCTGCGGGCAGGCGCGGTGTATGCGCGCGTGGCTGCCGATGCCGCGCGGCCATTCATCGTGTCCACCGCCGACGGCGAAGTGCAGGCGTTGGGCACCGTCTTCAACGTGGCGCGCGCGGATGGCGCAAGCCTGGCCAGCGTGGTCGAGCACAGCGTCGAAGTGCGCGCGGGCGGCCAGCGCCGGGTGCTGCAAGCGGGTGAGGGCGTGCGGTTTGATGTGCATGGCCTGGGCCAGCTGGACGCCGCGCTGGCCGATGCCGCCGCCTGGCACGGCGGCATGCTTGTCGTGCACGACGAACCGTTGGGCGTAGTGGTGGATGCGCTGAGGCCGTATCGGCGCGGCATTATCCGCATTACGCCAGAGGCCGCAAGGCTGCGCGTGTTGGGGGCGTTTCCGCTGGACGACATCCCGCGCACGCTGGAATCGTTGCGTCAGACGTTGCCGATCAGCATCAGCGCTGTGGGCGGATGGTTTGTCAGCATCGATCTGCGTGACCCCCGCGCTGAAAAATAAATGATCACTTTTGTGCGCGTCGTTGGACATCCCTCCTGAAACACCACACTGTTGCAGGAGCCTCCATGTTTCATCGCCACCCGCTGCGGCCGTTGACCGCCGCGCTGTTCATTGCCCTGGCCGCGCCCTACGCGCAGGCGCAATCTCAAAGCCAAAGCCAAACGCCGCCGCCCGCATCCGCCCGCGCCACCCTGCATTTTGATTTGCCCGCCGCAGCCTTGGGCGACACGCTGACGCGCATCGCACGCCAGAGCGGCCGCGCGGTGTCGGTTGACCCCGCCTTGGTCGCGGGCCGTAATGCGCCCGCCATCGCGGGCGATTACACCGCCGAAGACGCCGCGCGTCGTGCGCTTGCCGGTAGCGGCCTGGAACTCGCCGTCACCGCCAACGGCACGCTCAGCGCCCGGCGCGCACCCGACAGCACCGCGATGCTTGAGCCCGTCCGCGTGACGGGTTCCATCGAATCGCCCACCGGGCATGTCGACGGCTACGTGGCGCAACGCGCGTTGTCCGGCACCAAGACCGACACGCCCTTGATCGAGACGCCGCAATCGGTGTCGGTCGTAACCAGCGATCAGATCCGCGTGATCAAGGCGGGGTCGGTGGCGGATGCGCTGGGCTATACGCCCGGCGTGTCGTCGCAATCACCCGCCTTCAGCCGCATGGTCGATGACCTGATGCTGCGCGGCTTCAACGTAGCGGCCGGCAACTCCGGGCAATTGCGCGATGGCCTGAAACTGCAATCCAGCGTTTACGACGGCGGCCAGGAACCCTATGGCCTGGAACGCGTCGAGGTGCTGCGCGGCGCGTCCTCGGTGCTGTACGGGCAGCTTAGCCCCGGCGGCGTGGTCAACAGCGTCAGCAAGCGGCCATCGGCCGATACGCTGCGCGAACTGAATCTGGACGTGGGCAGCTATGGCCGCCGTCAGGTATCGGGCGACTTTACCGGCGCGCTGTCCGAGGACGGCGCGTGGACGTATCGCTTGACGGGTCTTGCCCGCAACGCCGACAACTGGGTGGACCACGTGCCGGACGACCGGACCTATCTGGCGCCCGCGCTGACGTGGCAGCCGTCGGCCGCCACGTCCCTGACCTTGTTGGCCAGCTATCAGCGCATCCGCACACGATTCGCTGCGCCCATGCCCGCCGCCAATACCTTGAACGGCCAGATCCCGCGCGACCTCTTCATCGGCGAACCGGATTTCGACCGCTACGACACCGACACCTACACCATCGGCTATGCCTTCGAGCACGCCTTCAACGACCGCGTGACACTGCGCCAAAGCGCCCGCTACTTCACGGCCGATGGCAACTGGGATTACTTGAGCTTCGGCGCGTTGCAGGCCAACGGCCAGACCCTGCGGCGCGGCGTGGTCAGCCGCAACGAACATTCGTATGGCGTGGCCACCGATACCTCGCTGGAGCTGAAGCTGGACGGCGGCCCCTTGCAGCACACGGTGCTGGCGGGCTTGGACTATTACCGCAGCGGCTACGACTCGCATCGCCATTCAGGCACGGTGGCGGCGCTGGCCGACATCTACCACCCCGTCTATGGCGCGGTGCCGGTGCTGAACACCGCCGCCGACTACGGCATCAACACGCGTTCCGATTCGCTGGGCCTGTACCTGCAAGACCAGATCAAGATCCAGGACAAGTGGGTGCTGGTGCTGGGTGGGCGCCAGGATTGGGCCGATACCGATCAGACCAACTACGCCAACGGCGCCAAGACCCGGCTGCGCGACACGGCCACGACAGGCCGCGTGGGCGTCGTCTACCTTGCCGACAATGGCCTGGCGCCGTATGTCAGCGCCAGCCAGTCGTTTGCGCCAACCATCGGTGTGGACCGCGCGGGCAATGCCTTCAAACCCACCAAAGGCACACAGTACGAACTGGGCCTGCGCTACGAGCCGCCGGGCGGAAACATGCTTTACAGCGCGGCCGTCTACGACCTGACGCAGACCAATGCGTTGACGAGCGACCCGGCCGACGCCACCTATTCCGTGCAGAGCGGCCGGGCGCGCTCGCGCGGGCTGGAGCTTGAAGCAAAGGCGCGGCTGGGCGCCATGAACCTGACGGCCAGCTATGCCTATACCGACGCGCGCACCACGCGCAGCACCGTGCCGTCGCTAGTGGATCAGCGCATCGCACTGGTGCCGCTGCACAGCGCCTCCGTCTGGGCCGACTACAACCTGACCGCCGCCGGCGTGGCCGGGCTGACCGTGGGCGCGGGCGTGCGTTACGCCAGCTCGACGAACCTGCCCGGTTACCCCGCCAATGTGCCGGGCCAATTCCTGGTCGACGCCATGGCCGCCTATGACTTCGGCGCGCTGGACCCGACGCTCTCGGGCCTGTCGCTGACGGTGAACGCGCGCAACCTGTTCAACCGCGGCTACCTGGCATGCGCGGGCGCGACGGGCTGCCGTTATGGCGACCCGCGCACGCTCTATGCCACCCTGAGCTACCGCTGGTAAACCAGGGAAAAACCCCTAGTGCGATGCGGGTCAGCAGCACGGCTGACCCGCCTCAACGAGCCTGTCCCCTGTGCTAATCTCGTCGACGGCCACGCATATTTATCCCTATGCGCGGGCCGACGATGGCAGCGCTTAGGGTCACACGCCTTTGGCAATGTCTTGGTAGGAAGAAAACGCGTGACACGATCAAGCGTGGAGACAAAATATGAGCCAATATGGGCCGTTGAAGTTGCACGTCCCCGAGCCCACAGGGCGTCCGGGTTGCAAGACTGACTTTTCCTATCTGCATCTTTCGCCGCCCGGCGAGGTGCCCAAACCCCCCATTGATGTTGCCGCGGTTGATACCGGCGCCTTGGCGTACAGCCTGGTCCGGGTGATCGACGACGACGGCCGCGCGGTCGGCCCCTGGGCGCCCGAGATCAGCAACGATATGATGCGCGCCGGCATGCGAGCCATGCTGAAAACGCGCATCTTCGACGGGCGCATGCTGACCGCCCAGCGCAAGAAGAAAATCTCGTTCTACATGCAGAGCCTGGGCGAAGAAGCCATTGGCTCCGCCCATGCGCTGGCGCTTGAGCAGGGCGACATGTGTTTCCCGACCTATCGCCAGCAAAGCCTGCTGCTGTCGCGCGATGTGTCGCTGGTGACGATGATGTGCCAGCTGATGTCCAACGAGCGCGACCCCCTCAAGGGCCGCCAGTTGCCGGTGATGTATTCCGATCGCCCTAACGGCTTCTTCACGATTTCGGGCAACCTGGCCACGCAGTTCATTCAGGCGGTGGGCTGGGCGATGGCCTCGGCCATCAAGGGCGACACGCGCATCGCATCGGCCTGGATTGGCGACGGCGCCACCGCCGAAGCCGACTTCCATACCGCGCTGACCTTTGCGCACGTCTACCGCGCGCCGGTCATCCTGAACGTGGTCAACAACCAGTGGGCCATATCAACGTTCCAGGCGATTGCCGGCGGCGAAGGCGCCACCTTCGCGGGCCGCGGCGTGGGCTGCGGCATTGCGTCGCTGCGCGTGGATGGCAATGATTTCCTGGCGGTCTATTCCGCCTCGCGCTGGGCCGCCGAACGCGCCCGCCGCAACCTGGGCCCGACCCTGATCGAATGGGTGACGTACCGCGCCGGTCCGCACTCTACCTCCGACGACCCTTCCAAATACCGGCCCGGCGACGACTGGGCGCACTTTCCGCTGGGCGACCCGATCGAACGCTTCAAGAAGCACCTGATCGGATTGGGCATCTGGTCAGACGCCGAGCACGACGCCGTGCGCGCCGAACTCGACGCCGAGATCGTTGCCGCCCAAAAGGAAGCGGAAAGCTACGGCACCCTGGTGGACGGCCACGTTCCCAGCGCCGCCAGCATTTTTGAAGACGTCTACAAAGACATGCCGGAGCATCTGCGCCGGCAGCGCCAGCAGCTCGGAGTTTGATCATGGCCATTGATAACAACGCTGGTCCGGCCTCTGCGCCGATGACCATGATCCAGGCTTTGCGCTCGGCCATGGATGTGATGCTGGAGCGTGACAACAACGTGGTGGTGTTCGGCCAGGACGTCGGCTATTTCGGCGGCGTGTTCCGGTGCACGGAAGGCCTGCAAACCAAGTACGGCAGCTCGCGCGTGTTCGACACGCCCATCTCCGAAGGCGGCATTGTCGGCGTCGCGGTGGGCATGGGCGCCTACGGCCTGCGGCCCGTGTGCGAAATCCAGTTCGCTGATTATTTTTACCCGGCGTCCGATCAGATCGTGTCGGAAGCCGCACGCCTGCGTTACCGCTCGGTGGGCGAATTCATTGCCCCGATGACGATCCGCATGCCTTGCGGCGGCGGCATCTACGGCGGGCAGACGCACAGCCAAAGCCCCGAAGCCATGTTCACGCAGGTGTGCGGGCTGCGCACGGTGATGCCGTCCAATCCGTATGACGCCAAGGGCTTGCTCATCGCGTCCATCGAGAACGATGACCCGGTGATCTTCCTGGAACCCAAGCGGCTGTATAACGGCCCGTTCGACGGCCACCACGACCGGCCCGTCACGCCATGGACCGGCCGGCCCGGCAGCGTGGTGCCCACGGGTTACTACACCGTGCCGCTGGATTCCGCCGCCATCGTGCGGCCGGGCAATGCGCTGACGGTGCTGACCTATGGCACGACCGTGTATGTGTCGCTGACGGCCGCCGAAGAAACCGGCATCGACGCCGAAGTCATCGACCTGCGCAGCCTTTGGCCGCTGGATCTTGAAACCATCGTGAACTCGGTGAAGAAGACCGGCCGCTGCGTGGTGGTGCACGAAGCCACGCGCACGTGCGGGTATGGCGCGGAATTGATTGCGCTGGTTCAAGAGCATTGCTTCCATCACCTGGAGGCGCCTGTGGAGCGTGTGACTGGTTGGGACACTCCCTATCCGCATGCGCAGGAATGGGCGTACTTCCCCGGTCCGCGCCGGGTCGGCGAAGCGTTCAAACGCGCGATGGAGGTGTGAGATGGGGATTCATATCATCAAGATGCCCGACATCGGCGAAGGCATTGCCGAGGTCGAACTGGTGGGCTGGCACGTCAAGGTAGGCGACACCGTCGCCGAAGACCAGCCGCTGGCCGACGTGATGACGGACAAGGCCACGGTGGAAATTCCATCGCCGGTCGTGGGCAAGGTGATTGCGCTGGGCGGCGACGTGGGCCAGGTGATGGCCGTGGGCGGGGAGTTGATTCGCCTGGAAGTGGAAGGCGAGGGGAATGTGCGCGCCGGGGCGGGCGCACCGCCGAAGCCTGCCGCGCCGGGACAAGGCGCGGACCCGTCCGCAACGCAAACCGCAGCACAAGGCGCAATGCAAACCGCAGCACAAGGCGCAACGCAAACCGCCACCCAGGCTGCAACGCCAGGGGCAACGCAAACGCAAACGCAAACGCCAACGCAAACGCCTGCCGCGAAGTCCGCGGGCGGCATCGCCGGCCAGATTGCGGCGTCGATGACGCCCGCCGCGGCGTCCGCCAAACCGCAAGCGGCGCGCTCGTCATTCGCTGCTTCGTCCGCCACGGGCGGCTCGCCGTCCGTTCCCCGTCAGCCCGGCGACAAACCGCTGGCCTCGCCCGCGGTACGCAAGCGTGCGTGGGATCTGGGGATTGAATTGCGTTTCGTCGCGGGCAGCGGTCCGGCCGGCCGCGTCATGCACGAAGACCTGGACGCCTATCTGCAATCGCAAGGGGCGGGCAACGCCGCGCGCGGCGGCACGGCGTATGTCGAACGCCACGACGAAGAGGCGGTGCCTGTCATCGGGCTACGCAGAAAGATTGCGCAGAAGATGGCCGAGTCCAAGCGCCGCATTCCGCACTTCAGCTACGTCGAGGAAATCGACGTGACGGAACTGGAAGACTTGCGCGTGCAGCTCAACCAGAAATGGGGCGAGTCGCGCGGCAAGCTGACCTTGCTGCCGTTGCTGGCGCGCGCCATGGTCGTTGCGCTGCGCGACTTTCCGCAGATCAATGCGCGCTATGACGATGAAGGTGGCGTGGTGACGCGTTACGGCGCTGTGCACATCGGCATCGCCACGCAAAGCGAAGGCGGTCTGATGGTGCCGGTGATGCGTCACGCCGAAGCGCGCGACCTTTGGTCGATGGCGGCCGAGATCGGCCGGCTGGCGCAAGCGGTGCGCAGTGGCACGGCCGGGCGCGACGAGCTGTCCGGGTCCACCATCACCATCACCAGCCTGGGCCCCTTGGGCGGCATCGTCACGACGCCGGTGATCAATCACCCCGAGGTCGGCATCGTGGGCGTGAACCGTATCGTTGAGCGGCCGGCCTTCCGCAATGGCGCCGTGGTGGCGCGCAAGCTGATGAACCTGTCGTCGTCGTTTGACCACCGCGTGGTGGACGGCATGGACGCGGCGCGCTTCATCCAGGCGGTGCGTGCGCTGCTGGAACAACCCGCGCTGCTTTTCGTGGAGTAAGCATGAGCCAGATCACAAAGACAACGACCTTGCTGGTGATCGGCGGCGGCCCCGGTGGGTACGTGGCCGCCATCCGCGCTGGCCAATTGGGCGTGCCGACCCTGCTCGTCGAAGGCGCGCAACTGGGCGGCACCTGCCTGAACATCGGCTGCATTCCGTCCAAGGCGCTGATCCACGCGGCCGAGGAATTCGACAAGGCGCGCCACTACGCAGGCAAGTCGGCGCTCGGCATTTCGGTGGCGACACCCGCCATCGACATCGCGCAGACGGTGTCGTGGAAGGACGGCATCGTCGGCAAGCTGACGGGCGGCGTCGGCGCGCTGTTGAAGAAGAACGGCGTGGAAGTCGTGCAGGGCTGGGCCAGCCTGCTCGACGGCAAAACCGCCGAAGTCACGACCGCAGACGGCAGCACCTTGCGCATCCAATGCGAACACCTGTTGCTGGCGGCCGGGTCCGAACCCACGCCGCTGGTGTCGATGCCGTTTGGCGGCATCGTGGTGTCGTCCACCGAAGCCTTGTCGCCCACGTCCATCCCCAAGCAGTTGGTGGTGGTGGGCGGCGGTTACATCGGCCTGGAGCTAGGCACCGTGTACCGCAAGCTGGGCGCGGAAGTCGCCGTGGTGGAAGCGCAGGACCGCATCTTGCCGACCTACGACGCCGAACTGACCAAGCCCGTTGCCGCCGCCCTGGTGAAGATGGGCGTGGCGCTGCACGTCAGCCGCAAGGTGTTGGGCTTGAACGGCGCGGGCGATGCGGTGCGTATTCAAGATGCGTCTGGCGCCGAAACCCTGTTGCCGGCCGACCGCGTGCTGATCGCCGTGGGACGCCGTCCGCGCACGCAGGGCTGGGGGCTGGAAAGCCTGCAACTGGATCGCAAGGGCAACGCGCTGCGAATTGACGACCAATGCCGGACGTCGATGCGTGACGTCTGGGCCATTGGCGACATTGCCGGCGAACCGATGCTGGCGCATCGCGCCATGGCGCAGGGCGAGATGGTGGCCGAATTGGTGGCGGGCAAACGCCGTCACTTCCACCCGGCCTCTATTCCCGCCGTGTGCTTTACCGACCCTGAAGTCGTGGTGGCGGGCCTGTCGCCGTCGGAAGCGGAAGGCGCGGGGCTGGACTGCCTGACGGCATCTTTCCCGTTCGCCGCCAACGGCCGCGCGATGACGCTGGAGTCCACCGACGGCTTTGTCCGCGTGGTGGCCCGGCGCGACAACCACTTGATCGTGGGCTGGCAAGCGGTGGGGCGCGGCGTGTCGGAATTGTCGACGGCGTTTGGCCAGTCGCTGGAAATGGGCGCCACGCTGGAAGATGTGGCGGGCACCATTCACGCGCATCCGACCTTGGGTGAAGCCGTGCAGGAAGCGGCGCTTAAAGCGCTGGGCCACGCGCTGCACATCTGATTCGGGTTGGGCTGATCGATGATCGGCCGGTAGCCGCAAGTGCTGCTACCGGCTGCCATCGACGTACGGCCGGGCCTGCAAGACGATGATGTTGTCGCCTTGCACGGCCCATTCGATATCCTGATCCACATTGCCCAAGCGCAGCTTGATCTGGTTGCCCACGGCGGCCAGCCGCGCAACGAGCGCATCGTTCAGCACTTGTCTTGATCCTTCGATCGGCACCTCGCGCACGCCACCCGCGGCGTCGGCCACCAACTGCGTGTCCTCGGCGGAACGGCTCAGCACCTGCACCGCCTTGGACCAAGTGGAATACATCAGCTGCTCGGCTTGGCGCTTGCCTTCCACCACCTTGATGCCCAGCCCGCGCTTGGCGGAAATGTACGTGACGTAGCGGCGCGACGCGTCAAAGGGGTCACGCGTGATCATCACGCCCGAGCTGTCTGATGCGGCCGCCTGCTGCACCAGCACCGCCATCACCACGCCATCCTGGCCGATGCCGGCCGCGCGCCGCGCCTCATAGGCTTCGAAGTTATAGACCGACGCCCATACGGTTTGCACGGCTTTTGCCAACGCGTCGGCCTGCGTCACGTTGGGTACGGTGGTGTACAACCCTGCGCCGCTGAAGCCGGGCAGGTCTTCGGAATTGGACGAGCTGCGCACGAACACGCCGCGCCCGTGCAACTGCTTCGTCCAGCGTTCGCGCCACGCGGCGGCAAGCGCGGCGTCGGGCGAGGCCTGGATGATGTCTTGCCGCAATGCCGCCAATTCGGCGCGGCGCACGTTGGCGTCCTGGGCGAAGTCGGGCCGTTGTTCCAGCGCGGCGATGCGTGCCGGAATGCCAAGTTGCTTGATGAATGCCGCGTACTGCGCGAATGGAATGCAGAAACCATCCGGCACGCTGGCCAGCGGCGGCAGCGCCGATTTCAGTGCGCCCAGGTTGGCCGCCTTGACCCCGCAGTACCGGCTGTCGCGCGTGGCCATGCCAGTCAGGGATTTCAGCGCGCGCACCGATAGATCGGGTTTGGGCAGGGCAGCGGCTTTGGGCGGGTCGTTGGGTTTGCCGTCGGGGTTGGTCCCGGGCGTTGGATCGGGTTTGGCCTGCGGCTTGGCGATGGGCTGCACCTGGTAGCCGTTGCTGTTGACGGTCAGCTCCACCCACTGGCCGTCATACTGGCGCAGCGCCGAGACGGCATCGCGCACGTAAGCGTTGGGAATGCGCCAGCCCTTGGCCAGCAGGTTCACATGCGACAACAAGGTGGACGGCCGCTGCGTGACCAGGCCCGCGACCGGCGAAATGGCGACAGGCACTTCGTCCAGCACCACGATATCGGTGGGCGCCAGATCCGGCGTGTCTTCGACCGACTTCACGATGCGAAGACGGCCCTGCGCACGGCCGGTGTTCAGCGGCAGAAACGTCTGTTCGCGCAACAGCGCCTCTTGCGTCACCAAGGCCAGCCCGGCGGTTTGCGCCGTCTGCTCTTGCGTCGTGGAGTTCGCCTTGAAGCGCACGGGGTCGTAGAACGTGGCGCGCAGCTTGTCTTCGGTCAGGCGCAACAGCGCGGGCGTGACGCGGTCGCCTTCCCAGAACTCGTAGGTGTAGCCGGGCAGATCGCGCTGCCAGCTCAAGGTGCCGAACAACAGACGCCGGTCGGGGTCTTTGTACTGGGCAATCAGCGTGGCCTTGTCCGCGTCTGGCAGCAACCGGCGTTCGCGCGCAAAGTTCTCGTGCAGCGTATAGCGCGGCGTGTCGATGTAATAGATGCGGTCGCCGTGACGCCGGTCAATCACGAACAGCACATGCGGAATCTCAAGCGGCGTGCCAGYGTTATAGACGCGCGCCAACTGCTGGAATTCCGCCTGCGTGCGGATCTGGTTCAGATACGCCGGCCCGCCGTGCTTGGCATCTTCCGCTTGTTTGGCGGCCCGCTCGTCCGGGCGCAGCGGGCGGGCGTTCTCATAGGGCGAAGGCTTGCGTGCCGTCTGCGCCTGCGCGGCCGGGTGGATGCTGGCAGCCAGCAGGCCAAGGGCTGTCAGAACGATCAGGCTGGGGCGGCGCAACGGGCGTAGCGCGTGAAGGCGGCGGGTGGCGGGCGATAGGCGCATGAAGGGGGCGCAAACAGGGGGCGCAAAAAGGGGAGGCGAGATGGGGACGCAAAAAAGGGGCAGGTCGCAAGGAGTTGCGATGATATCGGAGCCCCTGCCCCGGCCCGTAGTCGGATGTGACCGGATGTGCCCATTCCTGTACGAATCGCCTTTCGCGCCTTGACGCGCTCTACGCGCCTCAAGCGCCTCAAGCCCCTCAAGCGCCTTACAAAATACCCAGTTTCAGTGATACGCGGCCGCAAGCGATTCCCGTGTAATCCACCCCTGGCAATAAGCCGCGCCGGCGGCACGAGACCCAGCCCGTTTCTGCACGCGCGGACGGGCGAGGTGTCTCGTAGGGCCTTTCCGCAGGGGGAGCGAAAGCTGCCCCTGTTTTTTTTGGGGCTTGAGGATTGCTGTGGGTGACCGCAGAAAGCGGTGACTTGGTCTGGTCCTCGGCTTTGCGACGTATTCGATGTCCGAACCAGGAAGCGTGACCGCTTCCTGGCCGGTCAAGCTATCAATACGTGCCGCGCAGGGTCAGCATGAAGTTGCGAGGCGCCCCGTACCAGTTGCCGCCGTTGGACGCGCCGACTCGTTCGTAATACACCTTGTCGAACAGGTTGTTGACGTTGACCGTCGCCGTCCATTGCGGCGCAAAGCGGTATTGGGCCATCAGGTTGACGGTGGCGTAGCCTGCCTGCTGGAACTTGTACGGCGTATACGAGCCGCTGTCGCGCGAGTAGGCCGTGCCTGTCACGTAGTTGGCGCTTTGCACCTGGGCGCTGCCGCCGATGCGCCAGCGCGACAAGTCGCCGGGCAGCGTGTAGGCCGTTGACACCTTCAGCAGATGGCGCGGCGTGATGCTGCTGTAGACGGCGTCGTTGGTCTTGTCGCGGGTGTTGTTGAAGGTGTAGCCCAGCGCCACTTCCCAGCCAGGCGAGACCTCGCCGCCAATTTCCATGTCCAGGCCGCGGCTGACCACTTTGCCTTGGGCCAGGTAGCAGCAGTTGCCGGCCCACGCGTCGTAGTCTTCCGGGTAGCGGCTGTCCAGCACGCCGGTGCCGGTGCGCTCGACGTTGAACAGGCTGAACGTGGCGTTCAGGCGGCCATCCAGCAATTCGCCCTTGACGCCCATTTCATAGCTCTTGCCTTTGATGGCGGGCAACGGGGAGCCGGGCAGAGGGCCAGCCTTCAGCAGCCCTTGCGGTTTATGGATGGTGGCGTAGCTGACATAGGCGGACCACGCGTCGTTCAGGTCATAGATGATGCCGCCGTAAGGCGTGGTGGCGGTCGGTTCGCGGTAGGACGTTTTCGAATAGGGCACCCAGCTGCCATTGATGGGTTCGGACACCGTCTGGTAGAACTTATAGGAGCTGAAGCGCGCGCCCGCGATCAGGTGCAGACGTTCGGTGGGGTTGATCCGCAACACGCCGTACATGCCTTTCTGCTCTTGGCCCCACGGGTCGTAGCGTTCGTTTTCCGGCAGACTCAGGTCGGGGTTCCACAGGTTGCGGTTAAAGACGTTGACCGGCACCTTCCATTCGTCCACGGGTTTAGAGACGGCCCACGTGCCTTCGCTGCGCTGCCAATCGGCGCCCAGCAACGCTTCGTGCGTGCCGCCTAACAGGTCGAAGCTGCCAGACAGATTCACATCCAGCAGGTTCTGCGTGTTGGTCATTGCGTACCGGCCGCCGCCCCAGGTGGCGCCCAGACCCGTTTCGCGATCCACGCCGCCGTTGGCGAAGGCGGTGAGCGATTTGCTGTCGGTTTCCTCGCGGGTGTAGTTGGCTTTGAAGCGCCAGGTGTCGCCCAGCCGTTGTTCCAACTGCGCAAAGATCTGCTTGGTGTCGGTATGGATGTAGGTCCAGGGCTGGCTCAGGTTGGTTGAGCGAGACAACCCGATGTCGCCGCCATCCGTGTACCGCGGCAGGCCGCTGCGGCTGCCTTGTTCGCGCATCCGGCTGTAGCTGCCGCCCACCGTCAGCAGCGTGCTGCGAGTCAGGTCGGCTTCCAGCACCCCGTAGATCTGCGGCGTTTCGGTCGTGCTGTGCGACATGAACGAGCCGGTGTCCCCGTAGACGGCGACGGCGCGGCCGCGCAGCCGGCCGTCGAAGCCCAAGGGGCCGGTGGCGTCGATCATGCTGCGGTAGTTGTCCCAGCTGCCGGCCGAAGCCTCCACCGTCAGCTGATATTCCCCCATCGGCTTCTTGCGCACCAGGTTGATGATGCCGCCCGGGTCGCCCATGCCACCCATCAGGCCCGAGGCGCCGCGCATGATCTCGACGCGGTCATAGAACGCCATGTCCTGGGTGGGGCCGTAGGTGTACGAGCCCAGCGCCAACGGGGCGCCACCGTCGATCTGCATGCTGGTGATCTGGAAGCCGCGTGAGTAATAGTCGGACGAATAGGAATTTACGCGGCGCACCGTGATGCCGGGCGCGCGGCTCATGGCGTCGGTGACGTTGACCAGATGCTGGTCGTCGATCAATTGCCGGGTCACGACCGACACCGACTGCGGCACTTCGCGAAACGCCAGATCGGTTTTGGACGCGGTGCTGGTGACCAGGCTGGTGTAAGACCCGGTGCCTTCGGTCGTGCCGTCGGCAGCGCGACGCGCAATGACGGTCACGGCCGCCATGGTGGTGGCGTCCAGGTCCTTGGGTTCGGGTTCGATGGTGACGGTGTTGCCACGAATGACCGCGATCAGGCCGCTGCCGGCCAGGATGCGGTCCAGTGCTTGTTGCGGCGTCAGGCGCCCCGAAACCGGCGGCGCCGTCTTGCCCGCCACCAGTTCCGGTGCGTACAGCACTTCCAACGACGCTTGGCGGCTCACTTCCACCAAGGCGTCATGCAAGGGTTGACGCGCGGTGTTGACCAGCACGGCGGCGCTCTGGCCCTGTGCTTCCTGGGCCTGCGCGTCGGGGGCTTGAGTCAGACCCAGCGCAATCAGCAAGGGCAGCGTGCGCAGGGCAAGACGCGGGCTGCGCAGTCGCAACGGCAGGGCGACGCCGTTGCGGGAAAGTCTACGGTTCACAAGAATAGTTCCAATAATGATTCTCAGCGGCAATGCCGCGCCACCCTTTGGCCAAAGGTCTCCTCGGGCCGCCGCATGCGCGGCCGCCCCTCTTAGCTAAAGAGTGCGATTGGCGCGAAAACCCTGAAGAAATCGCGAATCGATTGTGAAACTATATGTTTCACTGAAGAGGGGGCGGCCTTGTCGTCCGCCCCAAGCCGTCAGCGCGCCTTGACGACGTACCGCTTGTCGCCTTCCGCTTCGATGCGCACGGGCGCAATGCGAGGCAGCAATTCCAGGAAGCTGGCTGGCTGGTCGATGCTGATCGCGCCCGCAATGCGCACCTTGTCCCATCCGCCGTCCGCCAGCCGGATGGCATAGGGCGCATAGCGGTTCATTTCGGCCACGGCATCAACCAGCGGCGTGTTGTTGAACACGATGCGGCCCTGGTGCCAGGCGGTCAGCGTCGACGTGTCCACGGCATGCGGCGCGCCCAGGCTTGACCGTGACGCCGTCAGGCCTTGGCCGGGTGTCAACGCGGCACGTTGCCAAAATCGCATGCCCGCCGGCTTGACCTCGACCGCGCCAGACAGCACGGCGACGTCGGTGGCATCGCCGTGGCGGCGCACGTTAAAGCGCGTGCCGGTGACCCGGATCTGTGCATCGCCTGTCTTAACGATGAATGGGCGGCTGGCGTCGGCCTTGACCGAAAACGTGATCTCGCCCGCCGTCAGATCGACTTCGCGTCGGTCGGGATAGAAGCGCACGTTCGCCTGCGTATCCGTATTCAGTTCCAGGACGGAGTCGTCCGCCAGCGCAACCTGGCGGCGTTCGCCATGGGCGCTGGAAAGTGCGGACTCGTAGGTCGGTGCAGTGTTCTGCATCAGCGGCGCCATGGTCACGCCAATGGCCAGCGCCACGCCGCCCGCCAACGCGATGTTGGCCCACTGCGGCAGCCTGCGAGCCGGCGCGGCGGCGGCTTCGGGCTCGCGGGCCAGCGCACGCAGCCGGTCGGCCGGCACCGCCAATGTGTCACGCCACACCTCGTCCAGCAGCGCATATTCGCGCGCATGCGCAGGGGCTTCCCGCAACCAGCTGTCAAAGGCCTGCTGATCGGCATCGCTCATCCGGCCCGAGCGCGCGCGGGCGTACCAGAACGCCGCAGCGTCGCGCGGGTCATCGAAGGTGGGACGGGGGCCGGAGTCGGTCATGGAGGCGGGTTCAGTCGGGCGCATAGCGGTGCAGAGCGTCGCGCAGATGGCGCATGGCGCGCATGATATAGCGCTCGACGGAATTCAGCGACACGCCCAGCCGCGCGGCAACTTCTTGCTGAGAATACCCCTCCAGCCGATGCCAGATATAGGCCTGGCGGCATTTGATGGGCAGTTGCAGCAGGGCCGCTTCAACGGCCTCGGCAAGTTGCGCGGTGCGCACGGCGGCGCTGCTGTCCACATCCTGGGGATGCTCGTCTTCGCTGATTTCATGCAAGGGCAGCGTGGGCAGCCGCGCTTCGCGGCGCGCATTGCCGGCCAGGCGGTTCATGCTGGAGCGGTACAGATAGGCCTGCGGCTCCAGGATGCTGCTGCTGTCTGCCTTCAACAGGCCGATGGCTGCGTCTTGCAGCGCATCTTCGGCCTCGTGGGTATTGCCGACCTTACGCACCCAGCCGCGCACCATCTCGGCATAGCAGCCGATCCAGCCTTTGTCTTGAGGTTTGCTGCGAGGCATGGACGAATGGGGCAGAGGCAACGGGGGAAAGGCGCGTAGTGTAAATCATTCTTATTAAAGCCGGCGCGCGCAGGGGCGGCTGGATAAGAAGGCGGGCTCCAGATGCAACAAGGCCCCCAATCGGGGGCCTTGCTTCAAGCCGCCAGCCGGAGCCAGCGCTTGCCGGAATCAGCCTTCGGCCGTTTCCGCCAGCACGCGTTTGGCTTCTTCGGCCACGCGTTCGGGGGCGGTGCCGCCGATGTGCTTGCGGGCGGCAACCGAGCCTTCCAGCGTCAGCACCTGGTGGACGTCGTCGCCGATCTGGGCGTGATAGGCCTTCAGTTCGTCGGTGGACAAGTCAGCCAGGTCGCAGCCGCGTTGTTCGCAATCGCGCACGGCGTGGGCGACCACTTCGTGCGCGTCGCGGAACGGCACGCCGCGCTTGACCAGGTAGTCGGCCAGGTCGGTAGCGGTGGCGAAGCCTTGCAGGGCGGCGGCGCGCATGTTGTCGGCCTTCACCTTGATGCCGGCAGCCATGTCCGCAAAGATGGTCAGCGTGTCGCGCACGGTGTCCACGGTGTCGAACAGGCCTTCCTTGTCTTCCTGGTTGTCCTTGTTGTAGGCCAGCGGCTGGCCTTTCATCAGGGTCAGCAGGGCGACCAGGTTGCCGTTGACGCGGCCGGTCTTGCCACGGGCAAGTTCTGGCACGTCGGGGTTTTTCTTTTGCGGCATGATCGAGCTGCCGGTGCAGAAGCGGTCGGCCAGGTCGATGAAGCCCACGCGCGGGCTCATCCAGAGCACGAGCTCTTCGGACAGGCGCGACACGTGCGTCATGATCAGCGCGCCGGCGGCGCAGAATTCGATGGCGAAGTCGCGGTCAGACACGGCGTCCAGCGAGTTGCGGCACACGCCATCAAAGCCCAGCGTCTTGGCGACGCGTTCGCGGTCGATGGGGAAAGACGTGCCGGCCAGTGCCGCCGCGCCCAGGGGCAGGCGGTTCACGCGGCGGCGGCAGTCGGCCAGGCGCTCGGCGTCGCGGCCGAACATTTCGGCGTAAGCCAGCAGGTGGTGGCCGAAGGTGACCGGCTGAGCGACTTGCAGATGGGTGAAGCCCGGCATGATGGTGCCGGCGTTGTCCAGCGCGACGGCGGCCAGCGCGTGACGCAGCTGACGCAGCAGGTCTTGCAGGTTGTCGATTTCATCGCGCAGCCACAGGCGGATGTCGGTGGCGACCTGGTCGTTGCGCGAACGGCCGGTGTGCAGGCGCTTGCCCGCATCGCCTACCAGTTCCACGAGGCGCTTTTCGATGTTCAGGTGCACGTCTTCCAGATCCAGCAGCCATTGGAAGCTGCCGGCGTCGATTTCAGACAGGATCTGGGTCATGCCGCGCTGGATGTCAGCCAAGTCCTGGGCGCCGATGATGCCCTGGGCGGCCAGCATGTCTGCATGCGCGAGCGAGCCCTGGATGTCGTGGCGCGCCAGGCGCTTGTCGAAATCCACGGAAGCCGTATAGCGTTTGACGAGTTCGGAAACCGGTTCCGAGAACCGGGCGGACCAGGCCTGCGCCTTATTGGCGAACTGGTTTTGATCGGAGGAGGGAGTGTTTGCCATGATGGGCGGAATTATAGGGCCTGCCGAACCGGCGGCGCACGCAAGGGGGTAGCATGGCCCCAATATCGGCGGCTCGGAACCTCGGATGACGCCGACTTGTCGGATAATCCCCGGTTAGTTTCAAGACCTTAGAGCGAGTCAGAAGAATATGCCCCTGGAATGGGAAGAACTGGTCACCCAGCTTGATACGCACATGCCGCACGAGGCTTGGGCGCAAACGCTGGTCGGTATTGGCGCGCTGATCCTGACGGCGCTGTTCGTCCAGTGGGTGGTCGCGCGCGTCGTGCTGCTGCTGGCGCACCGGGTCCTGGTGCTGAGCGGCCGGGGCGATTGGGACAAGGCGCTGCAACGCCGCCGCGCCTATCAAAACCTTTGGTATGCCGTGCCGTTTGCGGTCGTGTCTATGGGCATCGACCTGGTCCCGCACGTGGAAAAAGCGGTGACGGTGGTGGGCCGGCTGGCGCATGCCGGCGCGTGGATCTGTGTGTTCGTGGCGTTCTCGGGCGTGCTGAGCGCCTGGCAAGACACGTATTCCGCCACGACGCGGGCGCAGACCCGGTCAATCAAGGGCTATATCCAGATCAGCAAGCTGGTGCTGATGGCAGTGTGCACCGTGCTGGTGCTGTCCATCCTGATCGACCGCTCGCCGCTATGGATGATTTCCGGCCTGGGTGCGCTGTCGGCGGTGCTGCTGCTGGTGTTCAAGGACACGCTGCTGTCGCTGGTGGCCAGCACGCAGCTGACCAGCAACGACATGCTGCGCATTGGCGACTGGATCGAAATGCCGCAGTCCAACGCCGACGGCTTCGTCAAAGACATCGCCCTGCATACGGTCAAGGTGCAGAACTGGGACAACACCGTCACCACGGTGCCCACCTACAAATTGTTCTCGGAAAGCTATCGCAACTATCGCCACATGTTTGAATCGGGCGGGCGGCGCATCAAGCGCACGCTGCGTATCGATGCATCCAGTGTGCGGTTTCTGACCGACGAAGAAGCCCAGCGGCTGATGCGGTTCCGGCTGCTGCATGACTATCTGCAAGCCAAGACCCACGATATTGCTCAGGCTAATCAGACGATGGGCGAGCTGGCCAGCGTGCCGGCCAACCGCCGCCGGCTGACCAATATCGGCACGTTCCGCGCGTATGGGCTGGCGTTTCTGAAGCAGAACCCGGAAGTGCGGCAAGACATGGCGATGATGGTGCGCATGATGGAGCCCACCGCCGACGGCATCCCGGTCGAGGTCTATTGCTTTACGGCGGTGACCGCCTGGGTGGAATACGAGCGCATCCAGGGTGATATTTTTGACCACCTGCTGGCGATTCTGCCGGAACTGGGCCTGCGTCTGTACCAACAGCCGTCCGGTGCCGACATCGGCGCCATGGGCAGCCAACTGCGTGAAAACGCCATCCAGACGGCGCTGGCCGCCGAGCGCGACCGGCAAGGGCTGGCGCTGACGGACGGGCAGGGCATGCCGCCTGAGCGCGGGCCGGCTGACGGGATGATGCCGCGCTAGGGCGTGGCGGCCCCGGGGCGCCATGAGATAATCCGCCGGTTGGAACTTACGTCTTCATTGACTCCAGGCGATCACCCCGATGTCGAACCCGTTCTTCAACCTGTATTCCCACGGCTTCGCCCGGGTGGCGGTCGGCGTACCCGAATGCCGGGTCGCCGATCCGGCCTTCAACGCCGCGCAGACCATTGAATTGGCCCAGCAGGCCGCCCAGGGCGGCGCCGTGCTGGTGGCGTTCCCCGAGCTGGGCCTGTCCGCCTACACCTGCGACGATCTCTTCCACCAGAAAGCGCTGCTGGATGAATGCGAAGCCGCGCTGGCCCAAGTGGTGGCTGCCACGGCCGAGCTGGACATCGCCGTCATCGTCGGCGCGCCGCTGCGCGTGTCGCACCAACTGTTCAATTGCGCGGTGGTCGCGGCTGGCGGCCGCATTCTGGGCGTGGTGCCCAAGAGCTACCTGCCCAATTACGGCGAGTTCTACGAAGCGCGCCAGTTCAGCGCCGCCGATTGCGCGGCCGCCACTGAAATCCGATTGCTGGACCAGACGGTGCCGTTCGGCCCCGAGCTGCTGTTCCAGATGGACAAGCTGCCGCTGTTCCAATTCCACGTTGAAATCTGCGAAGACGTCTGGGTGCCGATCCCGCCGTCCTCGTTCGCGGCCTTGGCTGGGGCGACCGTGCTGGTCAATCTGTCCGCCTCGAACATCGTCGTGGGCAAGTCGGAATACCGCCATCAACTGGTGGCGCAGCAATCGGCGCGCTGCCTGTCCGCGTATATGTATACGTCGGCGGGGCGGGGCGAATCGTCTACCGACCTGGCTTGGGACGGGCAGGCGCTGATCTACGAAAACGGCGAGCTGCTGGGCGAATCCGAACGCTTTCTGAACCATTCCCATCTGCTGTTCTCGGACGTGGACCTGGACCGCCTGTCGCGCGAGCGCATGCGGCAGACCACGTTCGGCCAGTCGGTGCGCCGCCATCAGGACGAAGTGCGCAAGTTCCGCACCGTGGCGGTGCCGGTGAGCCCGCCGCTGGATGACGCCGAGCTGCCGCTTGAGCGTCGCGTGGCGCGATTCCCCTATGTGCCGGCGGACCCGCAACGCCGCGACGCCCGCTGCAAAGAGGTCTACAGCATCCAGGTGCAGGCGCTGGTGCAGCGCTTGTCGGCCAGCAAGATGGCGAAGGTGGTCATCGGCATTTCTGGCGGGCTGGATTCCACGCACGCCTTGCTGGTGTGCGCGCAGGCCATGGATACGCTGGGCCTGCCGCGTTCGAACATCCTGGCCGTGACCATGCCGGGCTTCGCCACCAGCACCCGCACGCTGCAACAGGCGCGCCGGCTGATGGCGGTGGTGGGCTGCACGGCGTCGGAAATCGACATCCGCCCCAGCTGCCTGCAAATGCTGAAAGACCTGGGCCACCCCTATGCAGACGGCAAGCCGGTCTACGACATCACGTTCGAAAACGTCCAGGCGGGCGAGCGCACCAACCACCTGTTCCGGCTGGCGAATTTCAGCAACGCCATCGTCATCGGCACGGGCGACTTGAGCGAGCTTGCACTGGGTTGGTGCACGTATGGCGTGGGCGATCACATGTCGCACTACAGTGTGAACGCCAGCGTGCCCAAGACCTTGATCACGCATCTGGTGCGCTGGGTGGCTGAGTCTGGCCGTCTGGGCGACGAGGGCGCCGCCGTGTTGCTGGACGTGCTGGGCACGGACGTCAGCCCCGAATTGGTGCCGGGCGGCGCGGACGACAAACCCGTTCAGAAAAGCGAAGACTCAATCGGCCCCTACGAATTGCAGGACTTCAACCTGTACTACACGCTGCGCTATGGCTTTGCGCCCACCAAGGTGGCGTTCCTGTCGCTGGCCGCCTGGCGTGACCGCGAGGCGGGCGCGTGGCCGGAAGCCGGGCATGTCGTGCGCAACCAGTACGACCTGGCCGCCATCAAGCGCAACCTGAAGATATTCCTGGACAAGTTTTTCCGTACCAGCCAGTTCAAGCGCACCTGCGTGCCGAACGCGCCGAAGGTCGGCTCGGGCGGTTCGTTGTCGCCGCGCGGCGATTGGCGCGCGCCCAGCGATTCGGAATCGGTGGTGTGGATGCGCGACGCCGAACGCATTCCGGACGCCGAACCGGACGCCTGATCGGGGTTCTCCCGCAATGACGCTGGCGGCCCGCTTGCACGGCGGCCCCGGTGTTATTCTCTTATTCATCGCGCGCTGGCCGCCTTGCAAGCGGCGGCCCGGGCGCCGCAACAGATCAAACACCCAGGACGACCAACGTGAAACAAGTCACCGCCATCATCAAACCCTTCAAGCTCGACGAAGTCCGCGAGGCGCTGGCCGAAGTCGGCGTCAGCGGCTTGACCGTCACCGAGGTCAAGGGTTTCGGCCGTCAGAAAGGCCACACCGAACTCTATCGTGGCGCGGAATACGTGGTGGACTTCCTGCCCAAGATCCGTGTTGAAGTCGTGCTGCCCGATGACCAGGTCGAAGCCGCCATCGAAGCCGTGGTCAAGGCCGCGCGCACCGGCAAGATCGGCGACGGCAAGATTTTCGTGTCGCCCGTTGAGCAAGCCATTCGCATCCGCACTGGCGAAAGCGACGAAGAAGCACTGTGATCCGCGCCGCCTGTTGACCGCCAGATCAGGCCGCCTGTTGACCGCCACTTCTGACCGCCATTTCTGACCGCCATTTCTGAACGCCAGATCAGGCCGCCGTATCTGAACGCCATATCGGCCACGTCATCTTCCAAGGCGCTCGCTCCGGCAASGGGGCGAGCGCCTTCGTACTTCTAGCGGATGAGCTGATTCATTTCCAGAATCGGCATCATCACCGCCAGCACAATCAGCAACACAAAGCCGCCCATCAGCAGGATCAGCGCGGGCTCCAGCAGCGCCGTCATCGCCATGGCGCGCCGTTCCAGATCGCGCGACAGGTTCTGCGCGCCGCGATCCAGCAGCTCGGGCAAGCGGCCGGTTTTTTCGCCGCTGGCGATCAAATGCACCAGCAGCGACGGGAACACTTTCTGCGCGCCCAATGACGCCGACAGCGCCGCGCCTTCGCGCACGCGCGCCGATGCTTCGTCCACCGCCAGGCGCAGCACATCGTTGCCCAAGGTGCGGCGCGCGGCTTCCAGCGCGGTCAACAACGCCACGCCGCTGCCGCACAAGATCGCCAAGGTGGAGGCAAACCGCGCAGCGTTCACGCCCAGCACGAAGCGTCCGGCCAATGGCAGCTTCAGCACGCGCGCATGCCAGGCGCGCCTTGCGGCAGGCGCGCGCAAGGTATAGCGCCACAGCACAATGGCCGCCACCAGCGCCACGCCCGTCACCGCGCCCCATTCGCGCACATAGTCCGACAGCCCCAGCATCACGCGGGTCAGCAACGGCAGTTGCTGCTTGGCGTGGTTGAACGCCGACACCACTTGCGGCACCACATAGCCCAGCAGAAAAATCACGATGATGACCGACACGCTGGCCACCACCGCGGGGTAGATGAACGCCGTCATCACCTTGCTGCGCAAGGTGTTGCGTTCTTCGATGTAGTCGGCCAGCTTCTCCATCACTTGCGCCAGGTCGCCGGACTCTTCGCCCGCGCCGATCAGCGCGCGATAGATCTCGGGAAAGTCACGCGGCCGGGCGGCCAGCGCGGTGGACAGGCGATGGCCCGCGCGCACGTCGTCGCGCACGCTGCCCAGTGTTGCGGCGATATGTTTTTTTTCGGCTTGCTCAAGCGTGGCCGACAGCGCGGCATCCAAGGGCAAGCGCGCGGCCAGCAGGCTGGCCAGCTGACGCGTCAGCCACGCAAGATCCGCGTCCGACAAGCGGGTGCGCAGGCTGGCGCCAAGGCCTTCCGCGCGCGCCGCCAATGCCGTAGACAAGGGCAACAAGCCACGGCCGCGCAACTGGTTGCGGGCGCCGCGTTCGGTGTCGGCATCAATCGTGCCGCGCACGATTTTTCCTAACGCGTCAGTGGCTTCGTATCGAAAGGAAGGCATGGTGAAAGCAAGGGGCTGCGCGGACGCAAAACGCATCAGAAAAATGCAAATGCAAAACGCGCAAAAGCCCCGAATTTAATGGGTTTCAAGCCGATATGTTGCATGTCAAATATGACCGTAGTGTTGCACTGTCACCCCGTATACTCCGACGCGCTTTCACGTTTTTTCACACGATTTCACGTCTCCAGGCACCTACCTCGTCATGCGTCACATCGCGCAATTCAGCCTTGCAGTCTTGCTTGCGGCAAGCCAAATCGGACCGGCAATCAGCACGGCCCATGCTCAACAGGCGGACAACCGCGTCAGCCTGAATTTCGTCGACACCGACATCCCCGCCGTGCTGCGCGCGTTGTCGCTGTTCACGCAGCGCAACTTCCTGGTGGACCCGCGCGTCAAGGGCAAGCTCACGCTGGTGTCGGACCGGCCCGTGGACAGCGGGCAGGCCTTGTCGATGCTGACGGGCGCGCTGCGCTTGCAGGGCTTCGCCATCGTTGATGTGGATGGCGTGACGCGCGTGGTGCCCGAAGCCGACGCCAAGCTGCAAGGCAGCGCGGTGGTGGGCAACACGCGGCCAGCGACGAGCGTGGGCGGTGCGCCCGCAGGAGGCGCTGCGCGTGGGCCGGTGCCGGTTTCGGCATTCGCCAAAGGCGGCGGCAACAGCGGCGAAATGCTGACGCGCGTGTTCCCCTTGAAGTACGAGAACGCGGCGAACCTGGTGCCCGTGCTGCGCCCGATGGTGCCGCCGAACAACCCCATCAACGCGTATCCCGGCAACAACACGCTGGTAGTGACGGACTACGCCGATAACCTGGAACGCATCGCGCAGGTCATCGCGCGCATCGACGTGCCCAGTTCGATCGACACGGACGTGGTGCCGGTGCAATCCGGCATCGCCACCGACATTGCGATTCTGGCGTCGCAGTTGCTGGACACGCAAAGCAGCGACCCCACGCAACGTATTKCGGTCGTGGCCGACCCGCGCAGCAACAGCGTGCTGGTGCGTTCGGGCAGCCCGGCGCGCACGCGTTTGGCGCGCGACCTGATCCTGAAGCTGGACGCGCAGCAGAACCGCGCGGGCAACCTGCACGTGGTGTACATGCGCAACGCGCAGGCCACGCGCATCGCTGAAGTGCTGGGCGGCTTGCTGACGGGGCAGGCGAACTCGGCGCCGGGCGCGGCGGGCGGGGCAAGCGGCGGCACGGGTGGCGCCCAAGGCGGCGCGCGCACGCAGAACACGTCGGCCAGCGGCATGCAGTCGGGGCAGGGCATGTCCGGCATGTCCGGCAGTACGGGTTCGTCCAAGGGCGGCTTGTCGGGCGAGCAAGAGCGCATTGCGCGTGAAGACAACAGCACGCAGGCCGTGTCGTATTCGGCGGGCGGGGCCACCATTCAGGCCGACCCGTCCACCAATTCGCTGATCATCTCGGCGCCGGAACCGCTGTACCGCAGCTTGCGTGAAGTGATCGACCAGCTGGACCAGCGCCGCGCGCAGGTGCTGGTGGAAAGCCTGATCGTGGAAGTCAGCGAAGAAAAGGCCGCGGAATTCGGCATCCAGTGGATGACCGGCGCGGGCAACATCAACAGCAACGGCACCAGCTTCATCGGCGGCACCAACCTGGGCGGCAGCGGCATCACGGGCAACGGCCCGACGTCGATCGACGCCCTCGGCGGCGGCTTGAGCCTGGGCGTGGTCAAGGGCACGGTTGATGTGCTGGGCAATAAGGTGATCAACCTGGGCGTGCTGGCGCGCGCCATGCAGAACACGGGCGAAGCCAACATCCTGTCGACGCCGAACCTGCTGACGCTGGATAACCAGTCGGCCAGCATCCTGGTGGGCAAGACGGTGCCGTTCGTGACGGGCCAGTACGTGACGTCGGGCAGCAATGGCAGTTCGAATCCGTTCCAGACGATCGAACGCGAAGACGTGGGCCTTAAGCTGAACATTCGTCCGCAGATTTCGGAAGGCGGTGCGGTGAAGCTGGACATCTACCAGGAAGTCAGCAGCATCGATGAAAGCCGTTCCAATTCCACCTCTGGCATCGTGACCAACAAGCGCGCCATCGACACCAGCGTGTTGATTGATGACGGCCAGATCATCGTGCTGGGCGGTCTGTTGGAAGAAAACGTGACGCTGACGTCCAACAGTGTGCCGGGCTTGGGTTCGCTGCCGGTGATTGGTTCGCTGTTCCGCTACGACACGCGCAAGCGCACGAAGACCAACCTGATGGTGTTCCTGCGCCCCTACGTGGTGCGCGACGCGAACCGCAGCGCCAGCGTCACGATGGACCGCTACGACTACATGCGCCGCGCGCAAGCCGCGGTGCAGCCGGGCGAACACTGGGCGCTGCCCGACATGCAGGCGCCGATGCTGCCCACGCCGGGTTCCGCGCCGACGATATCGAACAACGCCTATGACCTGCGCCCCGAGCAGCAGGCGGCCACGCTGCGCCGTCCGCCGCCCGCCACCGTGGAATCGTTTGCGGTGCGGCAGTATCCGGGCATGACGCCGCAGCGTTCCGCGTCGGCGCCCATCCGCGTGTCGCAATCGCTTATGCATAGCGTGGCCGTGGACCCCGAGTCGCTGCTATGAGCGCGCATCCCTTGCCCTATGCCTGGGCCCGCGCCCAGCGCGCCGTGCTGTCGCTGCGCGCGGGGCAGGCGCAGTTGACGGTCAGCCCGCGCACGCCGGAATGGGCGGTGCGCGAGATTCGCCGCTGCCATGGCGACATCGCGCTGGCGCAGGTGGATGACGAGGCGCTGGAAACCTTGCTGACCGCCGCGTACAGCCATTCCGAAGACGCCGCATCGGTGATGGGCGTGGCGGAAAACGAGATCGACCTGGATCGCTTGTTGCAGGACATGCCCGAAGTGGCCGACTTGCTGGAAGCGCAGGACGATGCGCCCGTCATTCGCATGATCAACGCGCTGTTCGCCCAGGCCGCGCGCGATGGCGCAAGCGATATCCACATCGAGCCGTTTGAGACGCACTCGGTGGTGCGTTACCGCGTGGATGGCACCTTGCGCGATGTGGTGTCGCCGCGCAAGGCGCTGCACGCCGCGCTGATTTCGCGCATCAAGATCATGGCGCATCTGGACATCGCCGAAAAGCGTTTACCGCAGGACGGGCGCATTGCGCTGCGCGTGGGCGGCCGGCCAATTGATGTGCGCGTGTCGACGTTACCCACCGGCCACGGCGAACGCGCGGTGCTGCGTTTGCTGGATAAAGAAGCGGGGCGCTTGCAGCTGGAACGCCTGGGCATGTGCCCCACGGTGCTGACGCAGCTGGACCGCCTGATCCGCCAGCCGCACGGCATCGTGCTGGTCACGGGGCCGACCGGCAGCGGCAAGACCACCACGCTGTATGCGGCGTTAAGCCGTCTGGATTCGGCGACGAGCAACATCCTGACGGTGGAAGACCCCATCGAGTACGACTTGTCGGGCATCAGCCAGACGCAGGTCAACGCCAAGATCGACATGAGCTTTGCGCTGGCCCTGCGCGCCATTTTGCGGCAAGACCCGGACGTGATCATGATCGGCGAAATCCGCGATCTTGAAACCGCACAGATTGCAGTGCAGGCGTCGTTGACGGGCCACTTGGTGCTGGCCACGCTGCACACCAACGACGCCGTGTCCGCCGTGACGCGCTTGACGGACATGGGCGTTGAACCCTTCCTGTTGGCCTCGTCCTTGCTGGGCGTGCTGGCGCAGCGGCTGGTGCGCAAGCTGTGTCCGGAATGCAAGAAGCCATCGATGCAGGACGGCATGCGTGTGTTTCATCCGGTGGGCTGCCCCACGTGCAACCACACGGGTTACAGCGGGCGTTCGGGCATCCATGAGCTGTTCACGGTGGATGATGAGGCCCGCAGGCTGATCCACGAAGGACGCGACGAACGCGAACTGCGCCTTGCCGCCACGGCAGCCGGCATGCGCACCATGCGGCAGGACGGCCAGCGCTGGGTGGAAGGCGGGCAGACCTCGCCCGAGGAAATCGTGCGCGTCACGCGCGACGCGTAGCGCTGGGTCGGGCGGCCGCTGTCGTGCCATCGGCAAGGGCAGCGGCAGGGACAGCGGCAAGGGCAGCAGCAGGGACAGCGGCAGGGGCAGCGGCAGGGGCGGCGGCAGGGACAGAGGCAGGGACAGCGGCAGGGGCAGCGGCAAGGACAGCAGCAAGGACAGCGGCAGGGGCAGCGGCAAGGGCAGCGGCAGTAACGTTTGGCGCGGCCTTACTTGCCGGTGCCGAACGTCACGGTGTCGCCCGAACGGCGGCCTAGCGTAGACATCAATCCATCCAGCGCTGCCCGTTGTGCTTCATTGGCCGACGCCGCGTAGGTGGCCTGGCCTTCGAAGCTGACGCCGCGCGCACCGGCATTGCCTTGTCCCGTGACGGTCAGCAAGCCGTTTTCGGTGGTGAGCGCCAGCGTCGCACCTGCCTTGCCCGCACCTTGCACGCGCAGCAGATACGTGCCAACGGGCGTGACAGAGGTCAGCGCGGTGCCGGCATTGCGCCAGCGCAGGTCGGCAATGGGGCCGGCCGGCAAGTCACCGCCCAGCCGCAACGCCTGCCAGTTGATTTCCAGCATGCCTTCGGGCGCCAGCGTGTTCCACGGCGCGCCAAGCGCAGGCAGCACGGACGCAGGCACGCGCAACGACTGCGCCGGCACCGACAGGCCATTCCAGCTGACCCGCGCACGCAGCGGCCCTTGCAGCCAGGGGTGAGTAACCTCTAGCGCCATCGTGTCCCAACGCCATTGCCACTGCACGGCTTGCGGCAGCACGCGCTGTGCGCCTTGAGGCCCAAGCGCAATCCAGGCGCTGCCGCGCCATAAGGTGCCGCTGGCATCGGCCAGCGCAACGACGGACGCGTCCGATTGCAACGCCAGCAGCCAGCGCGCGGGCAGCACGCTGACGCCAGCCGCCACGGCGCATGCCGCGCCGGCCAGCCAGAGCGCGGCGGTACGTCTGTTCAAGCGGGGTATCGGCATCAGCGGGCTCCTGCCTTGTCGGGCAGCGCCAACGTCACGCGGCCGTTGACCAAGCCGGGCAGCGGCCTGCCGTTCGGATTGGCGGCGCGCGTGAGCGCCACGTTCTGCGTGGCCAAGCCCCAATCGCGGCCCGCGCCATCCAGCCAGCGCAGCAGCGCGGAAGACGGCGCCTGGTTCAACGTCAGTTGCACGCCGGTTCCGGTTTCCGCTTGCGCCAGCGTCCACATGCCCGCGGGCAGCCCCGCGCGCTCCAGGCTCGCGCCGAGTTCGGCGGGGGATGGCATCGAGGCCGACGGCGCTGCCGAGCGCTGGCGCAATGTGCGCGCCTGGGTGGTCAGGTCGGCCACGGTGGCGGCCTGGCCGCGCAACACGGGCAGTTCGGCCTGTAGCTTGCGCATCGTGTTCAAGGGCGGCTCGATCAGCGTCACGAACACCACCGCAGCGCCCAGCAGCGCGGCGGCGCCCGTCACCAGACGCCGTTCGCGCGGCGCCAGGGCCAGATACCGCTGCCGCGCGCGGGCAAGCGCCGGGTCGATGGGTTTGCGCAGGGATTGCCAGGCGGCTTGCAGGCGCAGAATCGATGAATGAATGCGTGGCGAAGTCATGGTTGCTTGCGCAGGATGCGCCAGGTGTTGTCGGTGTCACCCCGTTCCAGCTTCAGGCCGAGCGCGGCGGCTTGCTGGATCAGCGCGGGGGTTTCGGCGACGCGTTGGGCTTTGTCGTCGGCGTCCGCCAGTTGCAGCGTCAGCGCCTGATCGGCGTAGGTCAGCTTTGCGACCTTGTCGGCTGCGAACGGCAGCGTTTGCGCAGCGGCGCGCGCCAGCGGCAGGAAGTCCGCTGCGCTGGCGGCACCCCGATTGGCTTGCAGCGCGTCCAAGCCTTGCTGCGCCTGGCGCGGCGGGTCCAGCACCACGGGCAAGTCAGGAAAGGCGGCCAGCACCTGCTGGCGCATGCCGGCTTTCAACGTGTCGGCTTCGGCGTTCAACTGAGAGGCATGGATGTTCAGGCCTGCGATCCAGACCACCGCCGCCGCCGCGCCCCAGCGCCACACCGGCCGCCAGCGCGACACGCGGGCGGGCGCCAACTGCGGCATGGCAAGCGACCACGACGGCGACGGCGCTTGCCAGCGCGGGTCGGCCGGGTCGCGTAGCGGAAGCGATGACGGGGGCGCCAGCGTTTGCGGCGCGATCAACGCGTAAGCGCGCAGGCCATGCGCGTTAAGCAGGCTCCAGGCGCGGCGCACGGGTTCGCGTGGGGACCAGGCCAGCGCGACGCTGCCATCGGCGGCACGTGGGCCAAACCCGATCGCCAACGCATCCAGGTCGCTCAACACCAGCGGTTCCAGCGCGCTGTGAACTGCCGCGGCGTAGCGGGCGCGCGCCACGGCGGGAATCTGCACCGTCGTGGCGATGACATCGGCGGGATGCAGTACCGCTTCGCATGTGGCGTTGGGATAGGCGTTGCCCAGCGCGCGCAAGGTCAGCTCGCCTTGCTGCGCGCAACGTCCGCGCCGGTCGAACCAGGCAAAGGGCAGGGGCGAGTCGGCGGTGAACTCGTCCAAGGCCGGAAGCGCAATGCGCAGGGAATTTTTCAAGGGTTCTCTCTTGTCCAGATCGTGTCGGGCGCGGCGGGCGGGGCGCTGCGCACCAGGGCTTGCATCGACACCCGGGCGCGTTCATAGACCACGGTGCCGCTTGCCATGAACCAGCCACTGGCGGTGGTGACGGTGGGCGCAGCGCCTTCGATACCCGTGCCAGCCAGGCGGTTGGCGAAGTCGCCGGCGTTGTTGAACCAGTTGCCGCGGTCGCGCTCGCCGGTCATGGCGCGCGCCTGGGCAAGCGACAGGCCAGGCACCAGCGCCGCGATGACTTCGGCGGGCGCGGTGTTGACGTTGACGCTGGTGGCGGTGGGCAGCACGGTCATCGTGCGGCGCATTTCGTTGCGCTCGGGCGTGTCCAGACCCAGCTGCGCGGCAATTTCATCTACGCCGCGCGGCAGCGGCGCGCGCGCATCGGGCGTGGCCGTAGGTTGGCCGTTGGGGGATGACGGCGCATCGGCCGCCAGCGCAGGGGGCTGGGCGGCGGCGATGATGTCGATCAGGTGGGCGGCCAGCGTGTCGGGCAGTTGCTGCACATTCAGCAAGCGGCGCAGCACTTTTTCCTGCTCGGGCTGCGGCACGCCATTGCGCGCCAGATTGCTCAGGTTGTACTTGCCCTGTTCGTCTTGCACGCGGCCCGAGAACACGGCCACGCGGTCGTCGCCCGGCCGTTCGATACGGGTGTCGAGCACAGGCGTCGCCCAGATCTGATCGCCGCGCGTCGTGGATTCACGCTTGCCGTGGTCGCGGATGACCAGGCGCGCCCAGTCGATGCCGCCCGCCAGCATCACGCGCGCCTGCACACGCGACAGCTCGTTTTCCATGCGGCGGGTGCTGGCGGTCTGGCGCTGGAACAGGCTGGTCGTCAGCGCGGCCACGATGGCCACGATGATCAGCGCGCTGATGACCGCGGCGCCACGCTCGCGGAGCGAGGGGGAGCGCGATGGTTGGCGTGATGTCGGCTGCGCGGGTGAGGGCGATGATAGTCGCGAAGGCGGACGCAACGCCGTGCGCGATGATTGGCTCGTCATGGCAGCTCCAGGATGCGCGTGTAGCGTTGCGGCGGCGCGGCCGCGCCGCGTTCCAAGGTGATTTCGATGCCGGTGGGCGCGGTGCCAAAGCTGGCGTTGACGTCGACCCAGCCGGTGCCGGGCACCCAGGCGCGCACGCTCAGCACCCGCACCCCCGGCAACAGCAGCACGCCATTCACGGCAGCCGGAAGCGGGCTGCGCGGGGCGGCCGGCCCGCTGGCGCGCCACAATCCATCTGCCCGCACTTGCCACTGCACGCGCTGCCACAGGCCGTTGCCATCGGCATCGGGACGCAGCAGTTCCAACGTCTGGCCGCCGCTGGTTCGCCGCAGCAGGCGCAGGCCGCTGGTCAAGGCCAGGGCGTCTTTGCCCGGCGAATCAAAACTTGGGCCGGTGTAAGACAGCTCTACATCGCGCGCCATCTGGCCCAGCGTACGCACGATGGCGTCGGTGTCTTCGGCCTGCTGTTCGATCCAGTCGCGTGCGTTTGACACACTGGCCAGCCCGCGCCAGGCCATCAGGCTCACCAGCGCCATCAGCGCCAGCGCCACCAGCACTTCAATCAGCGTAAAGCCGCCCTGCGCACGGCGGGCGGGAGTTGGGAACGCGCGGTGCATCGTCATCGCAGGCTGGACAGCAGCCCGTCCAGTTGCAGCAGCACGGCGTCGGGCCGGGGCGAGGCCGTGTCATGCACGTTGACCGACACCTGACGGAAGCTGCGGTTCATGGAATTGGTAAAGACCAGTTCGCATTGCAGCGCGCGCCCGCCTTGCGGGCAGGGCACCGTCTGCGAACCGGCGCGCGGCAGGCTTTGCTCCAGCCGCAGTTGCGTGAGCGCGTTCTGCGCGGCCAGCAAGGCCAGCGTCTTGTCCTGCAAGGCGCGATTGTTGGCCGACATCACGCCCGTCGCGCGCAGCGCGGCCGCCATCGCAACGGCAATGATGGCCAGCGCCACCAGCACTTCAATCAGGGTGAAGCCACGCTGGCGATCAGCGGGGCGGGGCGGTTCAGCGGATGTCATAGCGGCCGGAGGCGTCGCGTTGCAAGGTGACGGTGGCGTCCCCCGCGCGCAGGGTCAGCGTGATCGGGTCGGCAACCCATTCGGTGTTGAAGACAAGCGGGCGGTCAGGGGTCAGGCGCAGTTGCACCACGCCCGCCTGCCAGGATTGCGGGCGCAGCATCTCGTCGTGCTCCAGGCGGTCAACCGGCACGGGCACGTCTTCCTGTGCGCTGGGGCCGGGCAAGCGGCCCGCGCGTTCAAACGACCAGCCCTGGTCATTCGCCAGCCACCGGATGGCGCGGCCATCGCTGCGGGCTTCGCTTTGCGCCACGGTGAACGCGTCCGCCAGGCGCTGCGCGTCGGCCCGCAGGCCGTTGTCGCGCTTGCCGATGGACAGGCTCACCATGCTGGCGGCAATGGCCACGATCACCAGCACCACCAGCACTTCAACCAGCGTGAAGCCGCGCTCAGAGTTCCCAGGAACCGATGTCGGCATCGCCGTTTTCGCCCCCGGGCTTGTTGTCGGCGCCGAACGAGAACACATCGATATCGCCCTTCACGCCGGGGCTCAGGTACTGATAAGGATGACCCCAGGGGTCATTGGGCAGCTTGTCCAGATAGCCACGCCAGTTGTTGGCGCCATCCGGCTTTTCCGCCAGCGCGCGCAGACCCTGCGCGGTTGTGGGGTAACGCCCGTTATCCAGCCGGTACAGCTTGAGCGCCTGCATGATGCCCCCGATATCCTGGCGCGCGGCCACCTGCCGTGCCTGATCAGGGCGATCCAGCACGCGCGGCACAATCAGGGCCGCCAGAATCCCCATGATCACAATTACCACCATGATCTCGATCAGGGTGAAACCTTGCTGGCGGGCAAGCCCGCGCGGTAACTGACGCACTTTACAACTCCGGTCTTTCGGTAGAAGCCCGGAATTGTGGACATGAAATATGACAGTAATGCGGTGCGAATCGGCCGGCCTGCTACCATGGCCCTTCTACAAGGAGCGGTAATGGCTACAAAAGAGAAGTCTTCGACTGGTTTGGCGGCGTTGGTTGAAAAGGCGCTTCAACAGAAGAAGCTGGCTGCCGCCACGCAGAAGCCGACGGGATCATCCCTGTCGAACATGGCGGGACGCAAGCAAATGGGCCGGCCCGCTGGCCGCAAACGCTGATTGGCAGATTGGTTTGCGGATTGAAGGGCGCTTGAAAGGACGCGCCGCCTGATCCGCATAGACGGGGCTTTGAAGAACGCATCGTTCGACGACGCATCGTTCAACTAAGCATCGTTCAACCAAGCATCGTTCAACCAAGCAACGTTCAACTAAGCATCGTTCTACGACGCAAGGTTCGACCACTCAGCATTTAATTCACCTGCGCAATTCCCGCCGGCGCTACCAACGCGGCGGGGGTGGCCAGGCGATTCATTCTTCCCCCCTGTTCTACCGTCACGGCGTCCACGGCGATATCGCGCAACACGATACCCGGGGCGACTTCATCGCCTGTGCGCCACGCCAATGGCGGGCCGCCATCCACGCTTAGCACGGCCGCGCCATCGGGTCCGGCTGCGATCAAGCCCAGCACGCTGATCTGCGTGCGCATCACTTCGTCTTTGCCGAACCATAACGCTACCGGCGTGTTGTCGGCCGCGCGCGGCGCGCTGGCGGATACTGCGGGCGGCAGCGGGCCGGGGCGTGGGGCCAGCAGAATGGACGCCCACACGCCCACGCCAGCGGCGAAAGCCAGCACGGCAAGGACGCGCAGCGCGGCGGGTGCGGAGGGCAGGGCGGGGCGGAAAGACAGCGGCATGGGGCAGCGACGGCGCAAAAGAGGAAGCGAAAGAGGAAGCGAAAGAGGAAACGAAAGCAAGGCGAAAAGCGACGCGCCCGACTATAGCGGTTGTTCATGACAAGCCCGCGATGGTCTTTTGTTTCTGGATTCAGGTTCTGTACAGCTTTCTGTCATTGGCCTTACACGGCGCTTATCCAGAATGCGGTCACGCTTGGGCTTAACAGCCGGGCATTCATTCGATCCAACTGGGAACCCGCATGCAAGACACGAATCAAGCCAATCGCCGCCGACTCCTGAAGATGCTGGGAGGCGCGCCGATGCTGCCGATTGGCGGCGTCAGCATGGCTGCGCTGCTGGCCGGCTGTAATTCGAGCGATGACGATGATGACTCGTCCACCCCGCAGCCCAACCCTGATCCCAATGCGCCCGTGACGCCCGGTACGCCGGTGACGTTCACGTCGGCCTCGTTCACGCCGATGGCCGCGCCCACGCTTGCCAACCCGGAACTGATGGCGCGCACGACGGTGAGCTCGGCCCTGTCGCTGACGTTCAGCGATGGGTCCAAGCGCACGGTTGAGCTGGGCTACGAGCCGTTCTTCATGACGGGCGATACCGTGCCGGACGGCAAGGGCGGCACGATGGTCGCGGGCGGCTACTTCAACCTGGCCGGCGCGCCCATCATGGACAACTCGGTGCCCGCCAAGGCGCGCCAGTTTTTCTCGAACTGTCCGGATGGCACGTCGCTTCTGGCTTTGTCGGCGCCCACGACGGTGCCCGGCGTTGCTGGCAACGCTGTCTACGCCGTGGTGCAGTTCGAATACCAATCGATGGACCAGGCCGGCAATGACATGTATGGCCTCTTGCCGTCGCCGATTGCCGTGCTGACGCTGTCGCAAGACCCGAACACGGGCAAGCTCAGCCTGGTGAAGTACAGCAACGTGGATACGTCGTCGGTGCATGGCCTGTGGATCACCTGCGGCGCCAGCCTGTCGCCGTGGGGCACGCATTTGTCCAGCGAAGAATACGAGCCGGACGCCACCACCGCCCGCACCACGCCGTCGTTCCAGACCTACAGCTTGAACGTCTACGGCGATGCCACCAAGGCCAATCCGTACCACTACGGCCACATGCCCGAAGTGACGGTGCTGCCGGACGGCACCGGCACGATCAAGAAGCACTACTGCATGGGCCGCATCTCGCACGAGCTGGTGCAGATGATGCCTGATCAGCGCACCGCGCTGATGGGCGACGACGCCACCAACGGCGGTCTCTTCATGTTCGTGGCCGATCGCAAGGCGGACCTGTCGGCCGGCACGCTGTACGTGGCGCAATGGACGCAGACCTCGGGCACGGGCCCGGGCGCCGGCACGCTGAAGTGGATCAAGCTGGGCCACGCCACCAGCGCCGAAGTCAAGGAACTGGCTGACCAACTGACGGCCGCCGACATCATGGACGTGCGCACCATTGACCCGACTGACGGCTCGTTTACGAAGATCCGCTACAGCGGCAAGGACAACTGGGTGAAGCTGCAACCCGGCCGCCGCCAAGCCGCGGCCTTCCTGGAAACGCACCGCTATGCGGCGATGGTGGGCGGCACGCTGGCCTTCACCAAGATGGAAGGCACCACCGTCAACGCCAAGGACAAGATTGCCTACAGCGCGATGTCGCGTATTGAATCGTCGATGATCGACGGCAAGGTTGCGGGCCTGAAGGTCGAAGCGAACTCCGCTGGCGCGGTGTACCAGCTGCACATGAAGGCGGGCCAGGTGGATACCGACGGCAGCGCGATCGACAGCGAATGGGTGCCGGTGGACATGGGCGCCGTGACCGAGCTGATCGGCAAGCCCCTGGCCACGCCGGATGCGCTGGGCAACACGCACAACGCCGATTTCATCTCGAACCCCGACAACCTGAAGTTCTCGGAAAAGCTGCGCACGCTGTTCGTGGGCGAAGACAGCGGCGGCCACGTGAACAACTTCATGTGGGCGTACAACGTGGACACCAAGGCGCTGTCGCGCTTGCTGTCCTGCCCGGTGGCGGCAGAATCCACCGGCTTGCAAGCGGTGGACGAGATCAACGGCTGGACCTACATCACCAGCAATTTCCAGCACGCGGCCGACTGGGGCAGCGTGCACGCGGTGGTGCGTCCCACGCTGGAACCGCTGGTCAAGGCCAACTACAAGGACGGCTTCGGCGCAGCGGTGGGGTATCTGACGGGCGTGAAGATCGGCGCATAGGACCACGCATAAGACCGCGCAAAGGATCTCGCACAGGACCGCGCAAAACACCGCGCATAGGACCGCGCATAAGACCGGAACTCCGGCAGCGCAATGCGGCCTTGGCCCTGTCGGGTTGACGCCGTGATATCAGGGGACCGGCTTGCCGGTCCCCTGATGCATTTTTAGCCCCGGCGTTGGCAGATCAGATGCCGGCAGGGACTCATTACATGCGTGTAACGGCGCACGCGGCCCCGAGGGCTGCCTCCTACACTCGGCGTCGAAGGCCGCGCCTCCGGCGCTCGGCCTCGCAGTTGCCCCACGTGTTGTCTCAGTTTTTTCACTGTTGGTTCGTTACCGCAAGGAGCGTACACATGAAAGATCCAAGCCATCCCGATCGCCGCCGAGTCCTCAAGATGCTGGGTGCTTTGCCGATGCTGCCAGTGGGCAGTACGGGCATCGCGGGCATCGCCGCGTTGCTGTCAGGCAGCCAGTCCGGCGCGTCCGCCGCCCATCAACCTGCCACCTTCCTGTCCGCCGAATTCATCTCGATGCCCGCGCCCACACTGGCCGACCCGCAACAGCTGGCCCGCACGACGGTCGAGTCGGCGATGGACCTGGTGTTCAGCGACGGCTCGCGCCGCCGCGTGCAACTGGGCTACGAGGCGTTCTTCATAACGGGCGATGCCGTACCTGATGGCCGCGGCGGCACGGTTATCGCGGGCGGCATCTACGACATCCACGGCGCGCCCATCCTGGACCGCTCGGTGCGCGGCCGCACGCGCCCGTTTTTCTCGGACTGTCCCGATGGCATGTCCTTGCTGACGCTGGACCGGTCCGAAGGCGAAGCCGACGGTGCGACCGGGCCGCCCGCGCGCACCGTGTACGCGGTGGTGCAGTTTGAATACGTCACGCGCAACCAAGCGGGCGCCGACATGTGGGTGCGGCTGCCGTCGCCGATGGCGGTGCTGACCTTGTCGCAAGATCTGGCTACCGGCAAGCTCAGCCTGGTGAAGTACAGCAATGTGGACACCGCGCCGGTACACGGCTTGTGGAACACCTGCGGCGCGAGCCTGTCGCCCTGGAACACCCACTTGTCCAGCGAAGAGTACGAACCCGACGCCACCACGGCGCACGCGTCCGAATCGTTTCGCGACTTCAGCGGCCATGTGTTCGGCGATGCCAAAAAAGCCAACCCCTATCACTACGGCCATCTGCCAGAGGTAACCGTGCATGCCGACGGCACGGGCACGGTCAAGAAACACTATTGCCTGGGGCGTATCTCGCACGAGCTGGTGCAGGTCATGCCCGACCAGCGCACCGCACTGATGGGCGACGACGCCACCAACGGCGGCCTCTTCATGTTCGTGGCCGACCGCAAGGCGGACTTGTCGTCCGGCACCTTGTACGTAGCGCGCTGGACGCAAACCTCCGGCGTCGGCCCCGGGGCGGCCACGCTTACCTGGATTCGATTGGGCCACGCGACCAGTGATGAGATCGAAGACATGGCCGGCCAGCTTACCGCCGCCGACATCATGGACGTGCGCACGCAAGACCCTGCAAACGCCGCCTACACGCGTATTCGTTTTGACGGCAAAGACAACTGGGTCAAACTGCATCCCGGACGCCGGCAGGCCGCTGCCTTTCTGGAAACGCATCGCTACGCGGCGCTTGCCGGCGGCACGCTGGCGTTCTCGAAGATGGAAGGCACGACGGTGAACGCGCGGGACAAGATCGCGTACACGGCCATGTCGCACATTGAATCTTCCATGACCGACGGCACCTCGCCGCACCTGCATGTGCAAGGCCCGGAAGCGGGCGCGGTGTATCAGATGCGCATGATGGCCGGGCAGGCGGACACCCAGGGGCGGGCGATTGCCAGCGATTGGGTGCCCGTGGACATGGCCGCCGTGCCAGAGCTGGTGGGCGAAATGCTGCCGCAGCCCGATGCATTGGGCAACCGCCATCACACCGAGCGGGTGTCAAACCCCGACAACCTGAAGTTCTCGGAAACGCTGCGCACGCTGTTCGTGGGCGAAGACAGCATGGGGCGCATCAACAGTTTCCTGTGGGCGTTCAACGTGGACACCCGCGTGTTGTCGCGCGTGCTGGCTTGCCCCGTGGCTGCGGAATCTACCGGCCTGCATGCGGTGGATGAGATCAACGGCTGGACATACATCACCAGCAGTTTTCAGCACACGGCTGACTGGCACCCCGTGCATGCCACGGTACGGCCGGTGCTGGAACCGCTGGTGAACGCCCGCTACCGCAACGGTTTTGGTGCGTCGGTAGGCTATCTGACCGGGGTGAAAATCACCCCTTGATTCACACGCGCAAGACAGCATGAAGGGTTGCGCAAAAGAATCCTGATTCGACGATCAATCTTTCTGCCCTTTGTTTCATGGGTCTTTCACGTTGGGCCGCCACTATGTGCCCAGCGAAAAACCCTGTTCATGAAACGAGAAGAGAAGATGCAAGCATCGAATTGGAGAAGATGGTGCGCCATGTTGCTGGCCACCAGCGCATTGGCGGGCTGTGGGGGCAGCGATGACGACGGCGAGGACGCGACCCCCGCTCCGCCGACGCAGCCGCCCGTTACCGAGCCGGGGCAGGCCAAGGTCGACAAGGTGTTGTTCATTGGTGTCGACGGCCTGACCTATGACGCCATGCGTCGCGGCGTGGCGGACAAGACGCTGCCGAACATTGGCCAGTTAACCGCCACGCGCGCCTGGACGGGCGGCGTCACGGGCAGTGTGACGCAGCAGGCCACGCTGGCCGCGCCCGGCTGGGCGACGCTGCTCTCGGGCCAGTGGGCCGACGTGCATGGCGTGCGGTCTAATGCCGCGGGCCAGGCGCTGAAGGCGGCCAGCCTGTTCCAGCTTGTGAAGACGGCGCATCCTGAGGCGCGCACCGCCGGCGCGTTCAACTCGCCCTTGCTGGCCGGCCTGGTGGGCAGCGACCGCGACGCCGGTTACCTGCAAGCCTTGACCGATTGCGCAGGCGTGGACGATTGCGTCGCCACCCAGGCGCGCGACCGCATCACGGAAGGCTATGACTTGGTGGTGGCGCAGTTCGGCGCGCCGGAACGCGCGGCGTCCGATAACGGCTTTGGCGCCAACTACGACGCAGTCATCCGCCAGACGGACGCGGCCGTGGGCGTGCTGGCCAAGCAGATCGCCGACCGCCGTGCCGAACACCCGAACGAAAACTGGCTGATGGTGGTGGCGTCCAGCCACGGCCTGGGCAAGACGGGCGTGGGCGACGGCCTGCCGCTGTCGGCCAACAAGACCATCGTGCTGGCCTCGAACCAGCCGGCGATGTTGGGCGGCACCGCGGACGACGCCTCGTTTGATGGCGTGTGGGACAACAATTGGTACGCGCTGCCCAGCGCTGCGGATGTGGCGCCCACGGTGCTGGCGCACTTGAGCGCGCTGCCCCCCGCAGGCCAGTACGACATGGCCGGCACGTCGCTGTCTGAAACCTTGGCGGTGCGCCGTGTTCAAGCGCGCACGTCCATGGACAACAAGACCGTGACCTTGTCGTGGGTGCGCGTGGGCGAGCCCGATGGCGACATCGTGGTCAGCCGCGATGGCGTTGAAGTGGCCCGCCTGCCCGGCACCGCCACGGACTATGCCGATACCGGCTTCACCTTCGACACCGAAGGCGTGCACACGCTGAACTACAGCGTGTCGGCCGGCCGCGCCGTCAGCGCCACGCGCGCTTCGGTGCTCTACGCCAAGCCCGTGCCGCTGCTGGCTTCCTTGCGTACTGGCCTGACGATGTTGTTCCCGTTCGAAGGCAATGTGACCGACCTGGCGGCAGGCGGCGGCGTCATCACGCCGTACGACGGTGCGCAGACCCCGGCGTTTGCGGATGCCGGCGTGTTCGGCAAGATGTTCCAGAACGAGCGCGGCTCGGCCGCCCTGGGCGCCTTCAAGCTGGACTACCCGGCAGGCATGCTGGACAGCGTGCAGGCGTTCACCATCGGCTTCTGGTATCAGTCGGACGGTACGGCAAACGACCGTTCCATTCTGGGCAACAAGGACTACAACTCCGGCGGCAACCCTGGCATCACCATCGCCCAGTGGGCCGGCCCCGAGCTGCGCTTCAACCTGGCGGGCGGCACGCGCGTCGATATCAACGGGGTGAAGTTCACGCCGAATAAGCCGGTCTACATCGCCATGGCCATCGACAAGACGGCCAAGACCATGACCGCCTACGTGTACGACAGTGAAATCGGCTTCTCGCGCCGCGTCACCGGCACGGCCGCGGTGAACCTGGCGCAGATCGCTGGCGTGTTCGGCCCGCACATTGGCCTGAACGAAGACGGCCGCGGCACCTACGGCATCTGCTGCGCCGGCACCAAAGGCCCGTACACGATGTATTTCGACGACCTGGCCTTCTGGTCCCGCGCGCTGACCGAAGACGAAGTGAAGTCGCTGGCCATGTCCGGCAAGTCCGTTTCCGAACTGTTTCCCTGATGTTTCCTGGATAGAAAAAACATGAGTCATTCCATGATCTTGCGCAACCTTCTGCGCGCTGGCGCGGTACTGATGCTGACCGCCACGCTGGCCGCCTGCGGCGGTGATGACGGCGACGACAGCACGCCGCCCGACAACGGCGGCGGCACCGAAACGCCCACGCCCACGCCCGTGCCGCCCACGCCGGCCAAGCCCGAACTGCGTTGCGCGCCTTGAGCCGCGCCTCTTACCGAGTCATAGGAAAAGCATCCGTGAAGTCCGAAAAAGACCCGATCCACGCCGGCAAGCGCCGCTTCCTGCGTAACGCCGCCGCTTCCACCGCCGGCCTGACCGCGCTGTCGATGTTCCCGCCCGCCATCCGCCGCGCGCTGGCCATTCCGGCCAACAACCGCACGGGCACCATCAACGACGTTGAACACGTGGTGATCCTGATGCAGGAAAACCGCTCGTTCGATATGTATTTCGGCACGTTCAAGGGCGTGCGCGGTTTTGGCGACCGCATCACGATTCCGCTGCCGCAGAACCGTTCGGTGTGGGAACAGACCAACGGCACCCGCGTGGTGATGCCGTATCACCTGGACAGCACGCAGGGCAACGCCCAGCGCGTGTCCGGCACGCCGCATGATTACGTGGACGCGCAGATGGCGTGGGACGGCGGCCGCATGGACCAGTGGCCGCGCTACAAGCAGAACCAGTCGATGGGCTACTACCGCCAGAAAGAGGTGGCGTTCCAGTTCTCGCTGGCCGAAGCCTTCACGCTGTGCGACGCCTATCACTGTTCGTCGCACGGCGGCACCAACACGAACCGCTTGTTCCACTGGACCGGCACGAATGATCCGCTGGCGCAGGGCAACGGCCCGTCGACCCGCAACCAGTGGGACAGCCTGGGTGCGTCCACCACCGGCTGGACGTGGATGACGTACCCGGAACGTCTGCAAAAGGCGGGCGTCAGCTGGAAGGTTTACCAGAACCTGCCCGAGAACTTTGGCGACAACCCGCTGGCCGGTTTCCAGCAATACCGCCGCGCCAACGAGCAGGCGGGCAACGCCGCCAGCGGTTCGCCGTACCCGGCCTGGACGCCCAGCATGGACGCCGCCAACCCCTTGTACAAGGGCACGGCCAACACCATGCCCGACGGCGGCTTCCTGCAATCGCTGCGCGACGACGTCAACAACGGCACCTTGCCGCAAGTGTCGTGGATCGTGGCGCCTGCCACGTATTCCGAGCACCCCGGCCCGTCCAGCCCCATCCAGGGCGCGTGGTACATCCAGGAAACGCTGGATGCGCTGACGTCGAACCCGGACGTCTGGAGCAAGACGGTGCTGTTGATCAACTTCGACGAAAACGACGGCTACTTCGACCACGTGCCGTCGCCCGCCGCCCCGTCGCTGAACGCGGATGGGTCGATGGCTGGTGCGTCCACCGTCAACACCGACCTGGATCGCCACACGCACGCGTCCGCTCAGGATGCGGCGGATAACCGCGTCTATGGCCCCGGCCCGCGCGTGCCGATGTATGTGGTGTCGCCGTGGAGCCGTGGCGGTTGGGTCAATTCCCAGGCGTTTGATCACACGTCGGTGCTGCGTTTCCTGGAAGCCCGTTTCGGCGTGGCGGAAGACAACATCAGCCCGTGGCGCCGTGCGGTGCTGGGCGACCTGACCTCGGCCTTCAACTTCGCCACGCCCAATGACGAGAAGCTGCCTGACTTGAATCTGTTGACCCGTTCGGGCTCGGACCAGGAACGCGCGGCGCAGGAAGCGCTGACCGCCGTGCCGCTGCCGGACACGACGACGCAGGCCAAGCCGGTGCAGGAAAAGGGCTACCGCTACGCGCGCGCCTTGCCGTACGAGCTGCACACCAGCGGCCGCAGCCAGCCCAGCACGGGCAACATGTGGCTGCTGTTTTCCAACACGGGCAAGCAGGCTGCCGTCTTCCATGTCTATGACCGCCTGCATCTGGACCGCCTGCCGCGCCGCTACACGGTGGAAGCGGGCAAGCAACTGGAAGGCAGCTGGGACACGGCCGCTGACGGCGGCAAGTACGACCTGTGGGTGCTGGGCCCCAACGGCTATCACCGCCACTTTGCCGGCGACCTGGCCTTGGCGCGCACGTCGCAGCTGGACCCGGAAATCCGCGTCTGCTACGACATCGCCAATGGCGACGTCTATGTCAGCTTCATCAACAGCGGCAAGGACGCCTGCACGTTCGAAGTCACGCCCAACGCTTACTACACCAACAATGAGCGGTGGACGCTGACGGTGCCGGCGGGCAGCAAGGTGGAACAGCACTGGGCGCTGGAAGCCAGCGGCCACTGGTACGACTTCACGGCCCGCCTGGCCGAAGACCCGTCGTACCTGCGCCGCTTCGCCGGCCACGTTGAAACGGGCAAGACGTCCATCACCGACCCGGCGATGGCGAGCTAAGCCCCAAGGGCGTAAGCCCTAAGCAGGTAAGCCTGAGCAGGTAAGCCCTGAGCAGGTACGCCCCCAGCATCAGGCGGTGGTTTGCGGTTCGCGCGCCCGGAAGGCCGTGGCGCACGCTTCGCAGATCGCCGCCGTGATGCTCTGGCGCGCGTGCTCGCGCCGTTCCAGCATGCCGATGGCCCGCGAAAGCGGGCCTAAGTCTTGGGGCAGCGTCAGAATCCGAAGTTCGGGGCTGTGTTGCCAGTTGGACCCGTTGATCAGCGGCAACAGGGTCACGCCGACCTCTTGGCGCACCAGCTCCACCAGCGTCTCGATGGCGTTGAGTTCCAGGAATTCGTTCAGCGGCACCGCCAGGCGCCGCAGCAGGCGGTCAATCTGCAAGCCCGTGCGTTGCGTGCGGTCAAAGCGCAGGAAGGGGTTGTTCGCCAGCACCTGACGGGCGTCCTTGCCCGTGGCGGATGCCGGCGCAATCACCACCAGCTGCTCTTCATATAGGGGAGTCCAGCGCGTGCTGGCCATCTTGCGGCCGGCTTCCACCAGAAAGGCCGCGTCCAGCTCGCCGTCTTCAACCTTGCCGGCCAGCTCGCTTGCCTTGCCCGACAGGATGCGCACGTCCAGCTTGGGGTGGGCTTTCTTCAAGCCCGACACCACCTTGGACAGCGTGCCCATGCACGACACGATGCTGCCCACCGAGACCGACCCGGCCAGTTCGCCCGGCACCGTGCGCGGCAGGCGCATTCGGTCGTATAAATCCAGTAAATGCTTGATTTCAGGTAGCAATTCCCGGCCGGCTGCGTTAAGAATGGCAAGTCGGCCGCTACGGTCGAAGAGTTCGCGCCCCAGCTCCGCTTCCAGCGAGCGCATTTGAAAGCTGACGGCGGCCTGGGTCAGCGCCACTTGCTCGGCCGCTTCGGAAAAAGAGCCATGGTGGGCAACCGCCAGAAACGTGCGCAAAAACCGGATGGTGCTCATAGCGATGACCCATAAAAATTTCTTTTATGACGGAACAAAAAATCAAATTGATTTAATTAGATCACGAGAGTACCTTCGCCTGCTTAACCCGATTTGACCCGTTCAGACCTGTTTAGAGACAAGCCACATGAAATCCTTCGACTGGGGCAACCCGTATCCTTCCGTTCGCATCCCGCTGTTTGCGCGCAACGTGGTGTCCACGTCGCATCCGCTGGCAGCCCAAGCCGGGTTGCGCATGCTGCTCAAGGGCGGCAACGCCGTGGACGCCGCCATTGCGGCCGCCGCCACGATCGTGCTGGTTGAACCGGTTTCCTGCGGCTTGGGCGGCGACTGCTTCGCCATCGTCTGGGACGGCAAGGAACTGCATGGTTTGAACTCGTCGGGCGTGGCTCCGGCGGCCTGGAACACCGCGTACTTCAAGGCGAAGTACGGCACAGGCCCCGACGGCCTGGCCATTCAGCCCAAGCGCGGCTGGGACGCCGTGACGGTGCCGGGCGTGGTGGCCGGATGGGCTGCCTTGCATGAAAAGCTGGGCAAGCTGCCGTTCGAACAACTGTTCGAACCCGCCATCGAAATCGCCGAGCGCGGCTACGCCGTGCCGCCGGTCGTGGCGCACAAGTGGGGCGCCGCCGCCGAAGAACTGAAGTCGCAGCCGGGCTACGCCCAGGCGTTCATGCCGGAAGGCCGCGCGCCCAAGGTTGGCGAACACTTCCGTTTCCCGGATGCCGCCAACACGCTGCGCCGCATCGCTGAATCCAAGGGCCGCGACTTCTATGAAGGCGAGCTGGCCGAACGGATCGCCGCCTTCAGCAAGGAATGCGGCGGCGCGATGACGCTGGAAGATCTGCGCAATTACCGTCCGGAATGGGTCAAGCCGATTTCCAAATCGTACCGTGGCTACGAACTGCACGAGATCCCGCCGAACGGGCAGGGCATTGCCGCGCTGATCGCGCTGGGCATCGTCGAACGCTTTGACATGTCTGACATTCCGGTGGATTCGGTGCAGTCGCAGCACATCCAGATCGAAGCCATGAAGCTGGCGTTTGCTGACCTGTATAAGTACGTGGCCGACCCGCGCGCCATGCAGGTGACGCCCGAGCAGATGCTGTCGGACGCCTACCTGGACAGCCGCGCCAAGCTGATCCGCCTGGATCAGGCCACGCACTTCGAAGCCGGCCGCCCGCATGCCGGCGGCACCATCTACCTGACCGCCGCCGACGAAAACGGCATGATGATCTCGTTCATCCAGTCCAACTACATGGGCTTTGGATCGGGCGTGGTGGTGCCGGGCACCGGCATCAGCATGCAGAACCGTGGCGTGGGTTTCTCGATGGACCCCAAGTCGGCGAACGTGGTCGAAGGCGGCAAGCGCCCGTTCCACACGATCATCCCGGGCTTCCTGACGCGCGGCGGCAAGCCGGTCATGAGCTTTGGCGTGATGGGTGGCGACATGCAGCCGCAAGGCCACATGCAGACCGTCGTGCGCATGATCGACTACCACCAGAACCCGCAGGCCGCGTGCTGCGCGCCGCGCTGGAAGGTCAACCGCGACTTCACGCTGGACATCGAAACCAATATGAAGGCGTCCACCATTGCAGGCTTGAAAGACCTCGGGCATGCTTTGAAGTCTGTTGACGATCCGTACATGGACTTTGGCGCGGGCCAGTTCATCTGGCGCATGTCGGAAAGCGACAACGAGCTGGGTTACGTCGCCGCCAGCGACAGCCGCCGCGACGGCCAGGCCGTCGGCTTCTAAGACGGCCATCCACATTCAAGCATCGCAAGCAACAAGGGGAAATAACACAATGAAACGCTTGACCTTGACCTTCGGCGCCAGCCTGCTGGCGCTGGCTGCGGGCGCCGCGTGCGCCCAGAACATCCGGATCGGCCTGCAGGAAGATCCCGACGTTCTGGACCCGCATCGCGCCCGCACCTACGTGGGCCGCATCGTGTTCACGTCGCTGTGCGACAAGCTGGTGGACATTGATCCCAAGCTGCATTTCGTGCCGCAGCTGGCCACGTCGTGGTCGTTCAGCCCTGATAACAAGGTGCTGACGTTCAAGCTGCGCGAAGACGCGCTGTTCCATGACGGCGCGAAGTTCGACGCCGCCGCGGCCAAAGCCAACCTGGAACGCGCGATGACGCTGCCGGACAGCCTGCGCAAGGGCGAACTGGCCTCGGTTGAAAAAGTGGATGCGCCGGACGCCACGACCCTGGTGCTGACGCTGAAAAAGCCCGACGCCACCTTGCTGGCCCAGCTGTCYGACCGCGCAGGCATGATGCTGTCGCCCAAGACCTTCGCCGACGCGGACGTGGCCTCGGTGGGCCGCAAGCCCGTGTGCTCGGGCCCGTACAAGTTCGTTGAACGCATCCAGAACGACCGCATCGTGCTGGAAAAATTCGACCAGTACTACGACGCCAAAGACTACGCGTTCAAGCGCGTCACTTTCCTGCCCATTCCCGACACCACGGTCCGCTTGTCGAACCTGCGCGCCGGCGATCTGGACTTGCTGGAACGCCTGAACCCGTCCGACGCGCCGCAAGTGAAGACCGACGCCAGCCTGACGTTTGCGCCGGTGGCCGGCCTGGGCTTCCAGCAGTTCATGTTCAACGTGGCCAACGGCAAGCGCGCCGAAGACAACCCGTTCAAGAACAAGCTGGTGCGCCAGGCGTTCCAATACGCCATCGACCGCAACGCCATCAACGAAGTGGCAGGCGGCGGCATTTTCGAACCGGCCCAACAGCCGTTCCCGCCGGCAAGCCCCTATCACAGCGACAAATTCCCCGTCACCAAGCGTGACGTGGCCAAGTCCAAGGCCTTGCTGAAAGAAGCGGGCCTGGACCGCGTGAAGGCGGAGCTGGTATTCGGCAACAACACCACGACCTCGTCGGTGGCTGAAATCGTTCAGGCGATGGCGTCCGAGGCGGGCTTTGACCTGTCCTTGCGTCCCACGGAATACGCGGCCCTGCAAAAGGAATCGTCGGGCGGCAACTTCCAGGTCGTGATGCTGGGCTGGTCTGGCCGCGTGGACCCGGATGGCAACATCCATTCGTTCGTCACCTGCAAGGGCGCGCTGAACGATGGCCACTACTGCAATCCGGAAGTGGACAAGCTGCTGAACGAGGCCCGCACCGTTACGGATGAAGCCAAGCGCAAAGCGATTTACGAGCAGGCGCAGACCATCATCCAGGACGAACTGCCGGGCGTGTACAACTACTACCAGCCGTGGCCGTTTGCGATGGGCAAGAAGGTCAAGGGCTTTACGCCGTATCCTGATGGCATGATCCGCCTGAAGGGTGTGACGTTCGCGCAAAAGTAATGACGACGCGCGGCGCGCCTTTTGGGGCGCTGCGCACATGGGATGCGGCGACGCATCCCATGGTTCTTTGCGGCGGCCGCGCGCCAGGTGTTGTTGGCCTGACGCCGTCCGCCGTTCCTGTTCTACGGTTTTTCCCACATGCTTAAACTAATCTTGCGCCGCGTGATCGTCGCGATACCGACACTGATACTGGTGTCGATGATCGTGTTCATGCTGCAGAAAATCCTGCCCGGCGACCCGGTGCTGACCTTGGCCGGCGAAGAGCGCGACCCGGCCGTCCTGGATTACCTGCGCGACAAATACCGCCTGAACGATCCGCTGCCGATGCAATACGCGGCCTGGGCCGGCCAGGTGCTGCAAGGCGATCTGGGCAAGTCCCTGCGCACCGACGTGCCCGTCACGACGCTGATCGCGCAAAAGCTGCCCGTTACCCTGCAACTGGCAGCCATGGCCATGTTCTTTGCGCTCTTGATCGGCATCCCGATGGGGATCATCGCCGCCGTGCGCAAGGGCAAGCCCATTGAAATGGGCGCCAACATCGCGGCGCTATCCGGCATGTCCATCCCCAACTTCTGGCTGGGGATCATCCTGATCATGGTGGTATCCGTGCAGTGGAAGCTGCTGCCGGCGTCCGGTTATGTGTCGCCCGCGGAAGATTTCTGGCTGTCGATCAAGACCATGCTGATGCCGTCGCTGGTGCTGTCCACCGCGATTGCCGCCTACCTGATGCGTCACACGCGTTCGTCCATGCTGGAAGCGCTGTCGGCTGATTACGTGCGCACCGCGCGCGCCAAGGGCGTGTCGCCGCGCCAGGTCGTGCTGCGCCACGCGCTGCGCAATGCGCTGATGCCGATTGTGACGCTGGTGACCTTGCTGTTCGGTGAATTGCTGGCCGGCGCCGTGCTGACCGAACAGGTCTTCACGATTCCGGGCTTCGGCAAGCTGGTGGTGGACGCGGTGTTCACGCGCGATTACGCGGTGGTGCAGGGCGTGGTGCTCTGCGTGGCGGTGGGCTTCATTCTGATGAACCTGCTGGCCGACATTCTGTACATCTTGGTCAACCCCCGCCTGAGGCACTCATGAGCGCACTTCCTGCAACGGCCGCTGCCGTCACGCCGCCCCGCAGCCGCAATCGCGCCTGGGGAAAATTCAAACGCAATCACATCGCGATGCTGGGTCTGGCCATCGTTGCGTTCTTCGTCCTGTTGGCCGTGTTGGCGCCGTTTATCGCCAACCACGACCCCTTGCAGACCAGCTTCACCACCATCCGCAAGGCGCCGTCGGCGTCGTACTGGCTGGGCACCGATGAGCTGGGCCGCGACATTTTCAGCCGCATGGTCTATGGCGCCCGCGCGTCGTTGATGGCGGGCCTGGTGTCGGTGCTGATCGCGCTGGTGGTCGGTGTGCCGTTCGGGCTTGCCGCCGGTTATTTCGGCGGCTGGACGGACAGCATCATCTCGCGCGCCACGGAAGCGCTGCTGGCCATTCCGTTCCTGATCCTGGCCATCGCGCTGGCCGCCTTCCTGGGGCCGAGCCTGACCAACGCGATGATCGCCATCGGCGTATCGGCCGCGCCCAAGTTCGTGCGTCTGACGCGCGGGCAGGTGCTGGCGGTGAAGAACGAAGACTATGTGCAGAGCGCACGCGCGTTGGGCGCATCTGACCTGCGCATCATCGGCCGGCACGTGTTCCCCAATGTGATGCCGCCGCTGATCGTGCAAGCCACGATCACCATCGCCACGGCCATCATCGCCGAGGCCAGCCTGTCGTTTCTGGGCCTGGGGCTGCAACCGCCGACCCCGTCGTGGGGCTCGATGCTGAACACGGCCAAGAACTTCATGACCCAGGCGCCCTGGATGTCGATCTTCCCCGGGTCGGCCATTTTCCTGGTGGTGCTGGGCTTCAATCTGCTGGGCGACGGCCTGCGCGATGCGCTTGATCCGCGTCAGGAAAAGTAATCACTATGGCAACCATGGACCCTAAACGCGTCGTTCAGGTCAGTGACCTGACCGTGCGCTTCAAGACCCCCGACCGCACGGTGGAAGCCGTGCGCAATGTGTCGTTCCACGTTGACCGTGGCGAAACGCTGGCGATTGTCGGCGAGTCCGGTTCGGGCAAGTCGGTAACGTCGCTGGCGCTAATGCGCCTGGTGGAATACGGCGGCGGCAAGATCGTCAATGGCGATATGTTCCTGCGCCGCCGCAATGGCGAGGTGCTGGACTTGGCCCATGCCCCCGACACCACGCTGCAACGCGTGCGCGGGGCGGACGTGGCGATGATTTTCCAAGAGCCGATGACCTCGCTGAACCCGAGCTTCACGGCCGGCAACCAGATCGCCGAAGCCCTGCAATTGCACCAGGGCCTGGACGCGGCAGCCGCGCGCGCCGAGACGCTGCGCATGCTGGAACGCGTGCGCATCCCCGAAGCCCGCGCCATTCTGGACCGCTATCCGCACCAGTTGTCGGGCGGCATGCGCCAGCGTGTGATGATCGCGATGGCGTTGTCGTGCAAGCCTCAGTTGCTGATCGCCGACGAACCGACGACGGCGCTGGACGTCACCATCCAGGCCCAGATCCTGCAACTGATTCGTCAGCTGCAAGAAGAAATGGACATGGGCGTGATTTTCATCACGCACGATATGGGCGTGGTGGCTGAAGTGGCCGACCGCGTGCTGGTGATGTATCGCGGCGACAAGGTGGAAGAGGGCGGTTCGGACGAGATCTTCGCGCGTCCGCAGCATGCCTATACGCGAGCGCTGTTGTCGGCGGTGCCGCGCCTGGGCGCGATGCATGGCACGGATGAACCCGCGCCGTTCCCGCTCTTGAAGGTGGAAGAGGCCGCGCATGTGGCGGACCCGGCTGCGCTGGTGGATGCCCCGGTGGCGGCGCCGTCAACCGTGCGCCGCGAGAACGGCCCGGTGCTGAAGGTGCGCGACCTGACGACCAGTTTCGACATCACCGGCGGCATTCTGGGCCGGGTGCAGAAGCGCGTGCACGCGGTGGAGAAGGTCAGCTTCGACCTGTATCCCGGCGAGACGCTGTCGCTGGTGGGCGAGTCCGGTTGCGGCAAGACCACGACGGGCCGTTCGCTGTTGCAGCTGGTGAAGAGCAAGAGCGGCACGATTGAGTTCGACGGCAAGAATATCGGCGCGTTGCGCGGCAGCGCGATGCAGACGTTGCGCCAGCACATCCAGTTCATTTTCCAAGACCCGTTCGCGTCGCTGGACCCGCGGATGACGGTGGGCTATTCCATCATGGAACCGCTGCTGATCCATAACGTGGCGCGCGGCAAGGCGGCGCAGGATCGCGTGCGCTGGCTGATGGACAAGTGCGGGCTGCTGCCTGAGATGATCGACCGCTATCCGCATGAGTTTTCGGGGGGGCAACGTCAACGCATCTGCATTGCGCGGGCGTTGGCGTTGAATCCGAAGGTGGTGATTGCGGACGAGTCGGTGTCGGCGCTGGACGTGTCGATTCAGGCGCAGATCGTGAATCTGCTGCTGGATTTGCAGCGGGAATTGGGGGTGTCGTTCCTGTTCATCTCGCATGACATGGCGGTGGTGGAACGGGTGAGCCACCGGGTGGCGGTGATGTATCTGGGGCAGATTGTGGAAATCGGCCCGCGCCGTGCGATCTTCGAAAATCCGCAGCATCCGTATACGAAGAAGCTGATGGCTGCGGTGCCGATCGCTGATCCCCAGCGGCGGCATCGGGAGCGGTCATTGCTGGTGGATGAGATTCCTAGCCCGATGAGGAAGCTGGGGGATGATCCGCTGGTGGAGCCGTTGGTTGCCGTCGGAGACGGGCATTTTGTCGCCCGACATTCGGTGGGGGTTTATTGAGGCTGGTTTTTTTGGTGTAGCGGGTTTTGAGTCCGTTCGTTTTGAGTTCCGGTTTGGGTTCTTAACCCGCGTGTGGCGTCGGGGCGGGGGTGAGCGGGGCTCAACGATTGCGGTCCGGAGCCTTCGCTCCGGACGCCCCCTTCGTCATCTTCGTGGTTGCCTGCGGCAACTGCCTTCAGATTCCCTCGGGCGCATCGACTCGCCCCGCTCACCCCCGCCCCGACGCCACACGCTGCAATAGCGGCCAGTGACGGGCGCTGGGGAGGGCGGTTTGCTTGGCATTTTTGCCTCGGGTTTTAGTGGGGTGGAAGATCTTGCGGGGCCGCCAAAGCCGGCCGCGCGGGCGGCCTTTTTTGGCGTTTGGGTGGTGGGGCGTCGTGGCGGTGTTGGATTGGAGGCTGGCGTCAGGGCTTGGGCGATCAGTATGCTAAGTCACTTGCACGGCTGGCCACACTTCATCCGTTCTACAAATGATCTCCATGATTTGAGCCGGCTGCTGTCGGTGGTATCACCGCCTTTGCAAGGCCAGCTTTAATCCAAACGCGATGAAGACCGCGCCTGTCATGCGGTCCAGGCTGCGGGTGACTGCGGGCTTTGACAGCCATTTTGCTAGCGGGCGCGTTGCGGCGACTAGCAATGCGAACCAGAGTACGCCCAGCAGCGCGTGGATCGCGGCGAGCAGCAGGCTGAAAGTCAGCACGTTGGTGCCGGCTGGGATGAATTGGGGCAGGAAGGTGATGTAGAAAATGCCTACCTTCGGATTCAACGCGTTGGTCAGGCAGCCTCGCAAGAACCAGCCGGTGGCGCTGGTTGCCGAGGGGATGGCGGCGGGTTCGGCGGGGTGCGACGGCGTCGATTTCTTGCCAGGCAGTGTGCGCCACAGCAATTTCGCCCCTAGGTAAAACAAGTACGCCGCTGCACAAATCCGCAGGGTGTCATAGGCCAACGTCGACACCGCCAACAACGACCCCAAGCCAAAAGCGGCGATAGCGCCCCAAATCAGGCACCCGGCACAAATGCCCAAGCCTGCCATCAGCGCACGGCGTCCGCCTTCGACAGCGGCGGTTCGCAGCACCAATGCGGTATCCAGCCCCGGCGTAATCGTGAGGATGGCGGCAGCCAATGTGAAGGCGAGCAACGCAGCGTTAGCGGTCATAAAAGGAGCAAGATCGAAGGGAAAGCGCGAAGGGCCAAGAGCGCCACCAAACAAAAAGTGTACGCCGCCTTCCGTCACTTGAACCCCAGTGCCGGATGGGCGGCGCGCCAGAAAGTCACCACAAGAAATCAGCCCGCCGCCGCGCGCCGCCCATCTCTACCCACCCCCCACGATGGCGGCCCCCTAAACTAGCGGCTCTCCGCAAGCGCGCAAGCGTCCATCGCCCACGCACGACCGCTGCGTATGCCGATTGCCGCCGCCCGGGCGGCAGCAATTCGGCGGGCCCCGCACGCCTCGTCCCTGACCACAGCTCTAGCAGCGCATCAAGCCCAGACATCGGCAGCTCGTTGCCGTGGCCGTCATGGCTGCGAGCAACCTCGATGCGCCCGAGGGAATCTGAAGGCAGCGGCCGTAGGCCGCAACGAAGATGACGAGGGGGCAGTCCGGAGCGAAGGCTCCGGACCGCAATCGTGGGCGCGAGCAGCCATGACGGCCACGGCGACGAGCGACCTACGAAGCACCTCTTGAACGCCTCTCCACGAAGTGCCCCCCTGAACGCCGTCCCCACGAAGCACCCTTCGAACGCCTCTCCTACGAAGCACCTCTTGAACGCCCCTCCCACGAAGCACCTCTTGAACGCCTCCCCTACGAAGCCCCCCCCACATCCGACCAAAGCCCCCAACGGTCATCAAGCGTTATCATTGCGCCCTCCAAGCAATTAGCAAGACTTCACGGATCACCGCCATGGCCCTGCGCGCCACCATCTACAAGGCCGAACTCAACGTCGCCGATACCGACCGTCATTACTACGGCAGCCACTCGCTGACCGTCGCCCGTCATCCGTCGGAAACCGACGAACGCATGATGGTGCGCCTGGTCGCTTTCGCCCTGCATGCGCAGGAAGAGTTGGCGTTCACCAAGGGCTTGAGCGACACCGATGAGCCGGACTTGTGGGTCAAGGATCTGACTGGCGCCGTCAAGCTGTGGATCGAAGTGGGCCAGCCTGAAGAGCGCCGCATCTTGCGCGCCTGTGGCCGTGCGGATGAAGTCATCGTGTATTGCTATGGCGGCTCGGCCAGCAAGATCTGGTGGGATGGCGTGCGTAACAAGCTCGAGCGCACCCGCAACTTGAAGGTCATCAACCTGCCGTCGGACCAGAGCAAGGCGCTGGCCAAACTGGCCGAACGCACCATGCAGCTGAACGCCAATATCTCGGACGGCATCGTCTACTTCTCCGCCGAGAAGGGCGAAGTCAGCGTCGAGCCAGAGGTCTGGCGCTAAGCCGTCAGGCGTTGCTCGTCGACCCGGAGGTCTGGCGCTAGGCCGTCAACCGTTGCTCGTCGACCCGGAAGTCTGGCGCTAAGCCCTCAGCCGTTGCCCGTCGACCCGGAAGTCTGGCGCTAGGCCGTCAGCCGTTGCTTGTCGACCCGGAAGTCTGGCGCTAAGTCATCAGACTTCTTGCGCCGCCCCCACGCCGGGCGGCGCACGTTACAAATCCGCCTTAAAAATCGCTTGCGCGCCGGATTTTTGCGGGATTAATATGACGATCATCATATTTAGAAATCCCAAGGTCCCCATCATGGCTGGCCCGTCCTCCCGCAAAGAGCTCTCTCACGAACGTATCGTCGACGCCGCCGCGCGCGCGATCCGGCGCGAAGGGTATGGGGGCGTGGGGGTGGCGGACGTCATGAAGGAAGCCGGTCTGACTCACGGCGGGTTCTATGCGCACTTTCCGTCTCGCGAGGCCTTGTTGGCCGCCGCCATGGAGCGCGCCGGGCGCGATGGCGCCGCGCGCATGATGAAGAGAATGGCCGAACGGCAGGCCGAGGGCGCGAGCCCGTTGCGGGCGTGGGTCGAAACGTATTTGGGTGATGCGCATTTGACGGGTTGCGAGAGTGGTTGCCCGGTGTCGGCGCTGGCATCCGAGATTCCGCGTCAATCGGCCGAAGTCCGCGAAGTGTCGGCGTTGCGTGTGCGGCGCTTGCTGGATGCGCTGCGGCAGGTGCTGCCGCCCACTGCTGGCGAGCATGCCGCGGTGGCGGTGACGAGCACGTTGGTGGGCGCGTTGCAGTTGGCCCGCGCGCTGGGGGATAACGACGAGGGGCGCGCCGTGTTGGCCTCTGCCCGCCAAGCCATCCTGGAGCAGTACGACCACAAGGACGCCGCGCTGTCCGCCTGAAGACTTACCGATTTTTTCAAGGCCGCATTACGTGGCCTTTTTACCCAACCTAAATATGATGATCATCATATTTTGATCGCGCAGTCCCCCTTGTTCTAAGGAACTCATCATGGATTTGAAGAATGCAGTTGTTTTGATTACCGGCGCCAACCGCGGATTGGGGCTGGCATTCGCCCGCGAGGCGTTGGCCCGTGGCGCCCGCAAGGTGTATGCCGGCGCGCGTGATCCGTCCACCGTCACCTTGCCTGGCGTGGAAGCCATCAAGCTGGACGTGACGAATGCCGACGATGTGGCGGCCGCCGCCAAGCATGCGTCGGACGTGACGCTCGTGATCAACAACGCTGGTATCGCGGCAACAGGCGGCTTTTTGGCGGAAGGCAGCATCGAATCGGTGCAACGCCATCTGGACACCAATCTGATTGGTTCTTTGCGTGTCGCACAGGCGTTTGCTCCCGTGCTGGCCGCAAACGGCGGCGGCGCGCTGCTGAACGTGCTGTCGATCGCCAGCTGGATCAATGGGCCGCTGCTGGGCGTGTACGCGATGAGCAAATCCGCGGCGTGGGGCATGACGAACGGCCTGCGCAACGAGCTGCGTGCGCAGAAGACGCAGGTGCTGGGGCTGCATATGGGGTTCGTGGATACGGATCTGACCAAGGGCCTGGATGGCCCGAAGTCCACGCCGGAAGCCATCGTTGCCCAGGCGTTCGATGGTTTGGAAGCGGGCGCCGAGGAAGTGCTGGCCGATGATCGGACGCGTCTGGTGAAGCAGGGCTTGTCCGCCGAGCCGGCGGTGTATCTGAAGGCGCTGGGATAAGACGGCCATGCACGCTACCGCTCGTTCCTCTGCGCCTGCCGCAGGTTCGCCTGCCGCAGGATCGGCTGCCGCAGCATCGGTTGCCGCAGGTTCCGCTGCCGCAGGATCGCCTGCCGCCGCTCCGGCCGCCACCTCTCCCTGGCCGATCTTCTGGGTCGCCAGCATCGCCGTGTTCCTGGTGTCGCTCGACAGCACCATGCTGTACGCCGCGTTCGGCGCGCTGCGGGCCGGGTTTCCCGAGGCGTCGGCGGCGGATATGTCGTGGGTGCTTAACGCCTACACGGTCGTCTTCGCCGCCATGTTGATTCCGTCGGGCGGGTTGGCTGACACGCACGGCCGCAAACGCATGTTCATGGTGGGCGTGGTGCTGTTCCTGGCGGCGTCCGCGGCGTGTGGGCTGGCGGGCAGCGTGGGGTGGCTGATTGCCGCACGCGTGGCGCAGGCCGTGGGCGCGGCTTTGCTGACGCCGGCGTCATTGTCGATTGTGCTGGCCGCGTTTCCGACCTCGCAACGCGCGGTGGCGGTCAGCTTGTGGGGCGCGGTGGGCGGATTGGCGGCGGCTGTGGGTCCCAGCTTGGGCGCGTTCGTCGTTGACTGGGCCGGTTGGCCGTGGGCGTTCTACATCAACCTGCCGCTGGGCGCGTTGTCGCTGTGGTTTGGTGCGGGGCTGCTCAAGGAATCGGTGAAGCCGGAAGCGCGGCGGCGTGTGGATGGCGTGGGCATGGCCTTGCTGATGGTGGCGGTGGGCGCGCTGGCGTTGGCGATTGTGCAGTCGGAATCACCCACCTGGACACGCCTGGAGCTGGGTGTGGTGGCGGCGGTGGGCGTAGTGTCGCTGGGCGCGTTTGTGGCCTGGGCGCGCGCCACGCCGCATCCGCTCGTGGATCTGGCGCTGTTCAAGCACCGTACGTATCGCTATGTGAACCTGGCCACGCTGAGTTTTGGCATCGCGTTTGCGATGATGTTCTTCGCGTTCTTTTTCTACATGACGGGCGTGTGGCATTACAGCCTGCCGCGCGCCGGGCTGGCCGTGACGCCGGGGCCGCTGCTGGTGATGCCCACCGCGATTCTGACCGGGCGATTGGCGGCGCGCATGGGCCATCGGCCGTTCCTGGTGGGCGGTGCGCTGATCTATGCGGCAAGCGGCCTGTGGTTCTTGCTGGTGCCGGGCGAGCAGCCCGCGTACTTGACGCAATGGCTGCCGGGCTTGCTGCTAAGCGGGATTGGCGTAGGCATGGTGCTGCCGTCGTTGTCGGGCGCGGCGGTCAGCAAGCTGCCGCCCCAGCACTACGCGGTGGGCAGCGCGGTCAATCAGGCCACGCGCCAGATCGGCGGGGTGATGGGGGTGGCGATCACGGTGCTGTTGTTGGGGCACGGCGCGGTCAGCCACGCGGCATTCTCACCGCTGTATGTGGGGCATGTTGCCCTGGCTTTGGTGACGGCGCTGCTGTGCCTGGCGGTGGACACGCGGCCGGGGAAAGGGTGATGGCCCCTGTGCCGTGATCCCTTGCTGTCCTTAGCCTGCGGTTTGAAACTTCAGAAAACGTTGGCCTTCGTAGGCCAACTCACCCACCAATTGGAAGCCCAGCCTGGCAAGACCTCTAAGCCGTGTCCGGCTGGGCGGCAGCAGGATGCTGACCGGCCCGATGCCCAGCGCATGGCGGCGGGCCATGAAGTGGCGAAAGATCATCGCACCGTGCCCCCAGTACGTCGGCAGCAGAACCAATGCAAGGTCGGCCTCGTCGCCTTCCTTTTGAAAACCGCCCCAGCCAGCAAAGCTGCCATCAATCCGTAGTGCCCAGGGGCCATACCCGTTCGCGAGCCACTGGGCGTCTTTGCCCTTGGCCCAATCCGCGACGGCTTTTTCGGTCCACTCGCCGGTGGCAAGCGGCATGTGCCGTATCACGTCGGGGTGGTTGAGCAGGCCAATCCAGTCCTCGGTCGGGATCTCGGCAAAGGCGTGCAGCGAGAGCGTCATGCTTCGTCCCTTTGATCGTTTTGGTTCGACGCTTGATGCCGCCTGATGGCGTCGGCCCGGGATGGCGGTCAGCCCGCGCAGGCGTCCGCCGCCGTGTTGGCGGGGTCGCTGCAAGCCTTCCATTTTTCGGGCGGCATGGCGGGCACCAACAGGATGCGCGTCGCCGGGTCAGGGTAGAAATAGACGCGCCAGGGGTGGTCTCCCATCGTCTTCCAAACCTGTTGCTGCTGCGCGGGCGTCAAGACCGCCACGTTCTGCGTACTGTCGGCGCCCTGGGCCAGCACGATCTGCGTCTCGGGGTCCCAAGACATCATGTCGTCATCCATCGGCACATCGTCCTTGATCCGGACGATGCGCCATGGATTTTCAGGCACCTCGAGCGGCAGGGCGGCCAGCGTTTTCTGTTCCAAAGGGTAAACGCGTTCGCGCGGTTTGACGGGCGGGGCCGCGTACGCCAAGGGCGTTTGGTCGGCGCCCGGCACAAAGTAGTTGGTGGCCAGGCGCACGTAACGCGGCCCCGGCTTGCCTTGCGCATCCAACAGCTGAACCGACACCGGCTGCCCCGGCGACACCAGATCGATCACCCGCAGCAAGCGCCCCGAGTCGTCGCGCACAAAGTGGCGGCGGGCGCCGGCGCTCTTCGTGTCGCCGCAACCATCGTCAATGAACGTAGTCAGCTGGCCTTGCGCGTCGCGTTGCAGGCAGGCGCTGCGAGTGGCGTAGTAGGGCTGCGGGTTGGACGGGCTGGACAGGGAATATTCGGTGTACGCGGTCAGCGCGCCCGAGGCGTTGTACGACAGCGTGTAGCCGCTTTCAAGCACGGCCTCGCCGCGCATCGAGCGGTAGCGTTCAACCCGGCAGAGCTGGCCTTCCGGGTCGAAATACAGTTTGGTGGGGGCGGGGCGGGCGCGCTTGTCGCTGACCCGATACGCGGACCAGTCGACCTTGTCCATCCACGTGCGCGGCATCAGTTCGCCGTCGTCGAGCACGGCCAGCCGGGAATTTGTTGGGACGCGTTCGCCGCGCTTGCCCAGCAGCACGCGTTCGCCGTCCAGATCAACGGAGATCGATACGGCAGGCAAGGTCGACGCCACTGAAAAATCAGTATCCGCCGGGCCGCAGGTGGCGTGCGCCGCCGAGGCGAACAGCAGCGGCGCGGCGGCCAGGGCAACGCGTAAGACACGCGGCGGCTTATGCATATTGCAGCGAGTCCATGAACTTCACCAGGTCCCAGAATTCCTTGGACACGCCGCCCAGGCGCAGCTTGCCCTGGGTGTCTTCGAACAGCAGAAAGGGGTAGGCGTTGCGCGCGTAGACGCCGTTGTCCGGCAGCCGGTAGGGCGTGAAGACTTCCGGATTATTGAAGTAGCGTTCCAGCCGCCCGCCGCCATCCACATGCATGTAGCGCACGCGCAGCGTCTGGGATTTGTAGGTGGCGTGCGTGTCGGGATAGACGCCGCCGTCGCCCGCGACCACCGAGTCCGACAAGGCCGCCATGAACACGCGCGCGATACCCACGAAGTGAATCTCGCCGCTGGTGCTGCCGCCCTTGGCCTTCGCCAGTTCCTTCACCAGCTGCGTGGCGCGCGAACCCGGCACCAGCGTGTTGGCAAACATCGCATCCACATCCGCGCTGGCCGGGTCGGGCAGCTGGCGCAGCCTCTGGAAGTCTTGCCGGAAGGCTTCCAGCCATTGCTGATAGCGCTGGTTTTCCTGCTGGCGATCAAAGGTTTGGGCGTGGCTTGTGCCGGCGTGCAGCGCAATCAGCACGGTAAAGAGCACGGCGGTGGCCAGCAGCCAGATGCGCCGGAGCCCTGCGGCGGACAACGGCATATTCTTGTCGGAGTGTGTGTGCATAGGGCGCGATGATATCGCCCAAGATGATGCTGATTTGCGCGCGAACGTGACAGATTGTGATCGGCAAAAAGGGCTTAGTGTTTTCCCGATAGAACAGCCCGTCAGGGTGTTTGTTCCATTGACGGTACATTAGGACACCCCTAGAGTTCCCGGCATGGGAACCTCACTACCTTTGCCGAAGTACCACCAGATCTACCTCGTCCTGCGCGAGCAGTTGCAGGAAGGGCGATTCGATCAGGATGGACTGCCTGGCGAGCACGCGCTGGCCGATCAGTTCGACGTGGCCCGCATCACCATCCGCAAGGCGATGGAGATGCTGGTGGCCGACGGCCTGGTGTCGCGCCGCCCCGGGTTGGGGACGTGGCCGTTGCGCGGGGCGTCCGCCGCCCACACCGCGCCCGCCGCCAATGCGCCACAGAAGGCGCACCTGACCGGGCTGCTTGAGAACATCGTCAACATGGGGCTGCGCACCTCGGTGCAGGTGCTGGACAGCTCGCTGGTGTTTGCGCCGCCAACCGTCGCCGAGTCGCTGCGCATCCCGCCCGGCACACCCGTGCACAAGAGCCTGCGCGTGCGCAGCACCGAGGCCGGGCCGCTATCCCACATCACGACTTACGTGCCGCAAGCCGTGGCCGATTTCACGCGCGAAGACCTGGAACGCGAACCCTTGCTGATGCTGCTTGAGGCGGCCGGCGTGGAATTTGGCGGCGCCACGCAGACGATATCTGCGCGGCTGGCCGATGCGCAGGTGGCGCGCCATCTGGATGTGTCTGTGGGCTCGGCGCTGCTGGCCGTTACCCGCGTCGTGCGCGACGTGAACGACCGTCCTGTTCAGCTATTGCAGGGCCTGTACCGGCCCGACCGTTATCAATACCAATTGCAGCTGTCGCGCGTCGGCAGCATCGACGCCAAGGTCTGGGTCAGCGAAGAGCTGTCGGCCCAATTTCATTGAACCCCTTCGGAGATCACCCATGAATTCGCGCCGCACCTTCCTCTATCGCTCCGCCGCCGCCGCGGCGCTCGTGTCCACGCCCTGGGTGGCGCGCGCCCAAGGCGCAACGCCCGTGAAGATCGGCGTGCTGCACCCGGTGACGGGCGCACTGGCGTACTCGGGGCAGCAATGCCGGCTGGGCGCGCTGCTGGCCATCGAAGACATCAACAAGGCGGGCGGCATCAAGTCGTTGGGCGGCGCGCCGCTGTCGGCGGTGTTGGGGGATGCGCAGTCGCGCCCCGAAGCGGGTTCGGCCGAAGTCGAGAAGATGAACGAGGCGGGCGTGTCGGCCATTGTGGGCGCGTATGCGTCGGCCATCTGCCTGGCCACGACGCAGACCGCCGCCAAGTACAACCTGCCGCACGTGGTGGATGTGGGGGTGGCCGACCAGATTGTGGAGCGCGGCCTGAAGAACACCTTCCGCTTCGGACCCGGCTACCGCGCCTGTAGCGAACGCGCCATCGCCGACCTGGCCGCCTTGAACGACGCGGCTGGCAAGCCGGCCAAGACCGTCATGATCGTGCACGAGGATTCCTTGTTCGGCACCGGCACGGCGGCGCTGTTGGCGAAGTCGCTGCCGGAGCACGGCTTCGAAGTGAAGGAAGTGGTGAAGCACCCGAACCCCACGCGCGACTTCAACAACATCGTGCTGCGCATGAAGTCGGTGAATCCGGATATTGTCATCCCGGCCAACTACTACAACGAATACGCGCTGCTGCTGCGCGCCATGAAGCAGCAGAAGGTGCAGCCCAAGGCCATCTATTCGGTGCTGGGGGGCGCGGCGTCCAGCTACAAGTTCCTGAAGGAATTTCCGGACATCGCCAACGGCATCATCGACTGCAACCACTGGTTCAACCCCAAGGACCCGCGCGTGGCGCCGCTGAAAGCGCGCGTCGAAGAGAAGGGCGCGTACTTCAGCTATGAAGTGTTCATGACCTACGTTGCGGTGCAGTTGCTGGCCGATGCCATCGAGCGCGCCAAGTCCGCTGACCGCGCCGCCATCATCGACGCGCTGGCCGCCAGCACCTTCCACGACAACCTGATGCCGTATGGCCCCACAAAGTTCGTCAACGGCCAGAACACGGGCGCACAGCCGCTCTTGACGCAGGTGATCGGCGGCGACATCAAGGTGATCATCCCGGCGCAATACCGCCAGGCCGACGCCATCTTCCCGTTGAAGGCCTGAGGGCAAGCATGCTGGACCCTGCCATCCTCTTTTCGTCGGTGCTCAACGGCCTGACGACCGGCGCGGTGTACGCGCTGATCGCCTTGGGGCTGACCCTGATCTACGGGGTGCTGCACATCATCAACTTCGCCCACGGCGCCGCCCTGATGGTGGCGCTGTATGCGGTCTACCTGCTGAAAGACCGGCTGGGTATCGACCCTTACGCGGCGTTGCCGCTGGTGGTGGCCGGCATGTTCGCGCTGGGCTATGCGTTGCAGCGCTTCGTGATCAACCGCGCCAGCCACGGCAAGGACGAGAACATTCTGCTGGTGACGCTGGGGCTGGCCATCGTGCTGGAAAACCTGGCGCTGGTGTGGTTCAAGTCGGACACGCGCAGCATCGACACGGCCTACACCTTGTCTACCGTCGAGATCGGCCCCGCCATGATTGCGCTGCCCAAGGTCATCGCGTTTTGCGGCGCGCTGGCGGTGGCGGCGGTGCTGTTCTGGATCATCCGCAGCACCGACCTGGGCCGCGCCATCCGTGCCGTGGCGCGTGAAAAGCAGGGCGCCAAGCTGATGGGCATCGACGTGGAAAAGGTCTATGCGCTGTCGTTCGGCATCGGCATGGCCTGCCTGGGCGCGGCCGCCTGCTTCTTGCTGCCCGCGTACTACGTCAACCCGCAAGTGGGCAGCGGCTTCGTGCTGGTGGCGTTCACGATTGTGGTGCTGGGCGGCATGGGCAGCTTTGTGGGCGCGCTCGTGGGCGGCTTGTTGATTGGCGTGGTGGAGTCCATCGGGGGCCTGTTCCTGGGCGACTCGCTGGGTCAGATGGGCATTTTCGCGATCTTCATCGCGGTGCTGCTGTTTCGCCCGCAGGGGCTGTTCGGGGCGAGGGGCTGAGCATGAACCGGGATCTTTCCGCAATTGCGTTGTTCGGAGTGGCGGTGGCCGCTTTGGCCACGTTCGCGCAGTCAGGCGTGCTGCTGACTTTTGTGATGATGTCGATGTACGCGGCGCTGTTGTCGCAGGCCTGGAACATTCTGGGCGGCTATGGCGGCCAGCTGTCTTTCGGCCATGCGCTGTTCTTTGGCGTGGGCGCGTATGCGCAGGCGCTGGGCCAGCTGAACTTAGGCATCAACCCCTGGCTGGCGCTGCCGATGGCCATTGCGCTGGGCGCGCTGGTTGGCATGGCCGTGGGCGGGCTGACGTTTCGCTACGGCTTGAAGGGTTCGTACTTTGCGCTGGTGACGCTCGCCTTTGCCGAGGTGTTTCGCATCCTGGCCTTGTCGGCGTCCTTCACCGGAGGCGGGGTGGGGCTGATGGTGCCGCTGCAAGAGGGCGCGGCGAACATGCAGTTCGCGTCCCGCCGTGGCTACATCTATCTGCTGCTGGCCTTTGTGGTGCTCGCGCTGATGGTCACCGCCTGGCTGCGTCATTCGCGCTTTGGCGCGTACCTGCAAGCAGTGCGCGACAACGAAGACGCGGCGCGCGCCATCGGCGTGAATCCGCTGCGCGTGAAGCTGGGCGGCATTGCGCTGTCGGCGGCGTTCATGAGCGCGGCGGGTGCGTTCTATGTGCAGGTGTTCCAGTACATCGACCCCGGTATTGCGTTTGGCTCGGCGGTGTCGGTCGAGGCCCTGGTGGGCGCGATCGTGGGCGGCATGGGCACGCTGTGGGGGCCGGTGCTGGGCGCGGTCGCGCTGCATGGGCTGGCCGACCTGACACGCAACCTGTTTGGCGAACTGCCGGGCATCAGCATGGTGATCTACGGCGTGGTGCTGATTCTGATCGTGATGTTCCTGCCGCGCGGCATCAGTGGCGGCGGCCAATCGCTAGGCCGCCTGTTTGGCAAGGAGCGCGCCCGTGCCTGAGATCCTGCTGCAAGCTCGCAATCTGTCGATTTCGTTTGGTGGCCTGAAGGCCGTTCAGGACGTGAACCTGGCCGTGCCGCAAGGGTCGTTGACCGCCTTGGTTGGCCCCAACGGCGCGGGCAAGACCACGCTGTTTGCGCTGCTGTCGGGTTTCTTGAAGCCCAGCGCTGGCTCGGTGCATTTTGCCGGGGAAGACATCACGGGCCGCGCACCGCACGAATCCGCGCAACTGGGCCTGACCCGCACCTTCCAGATCGTGCAGCCGTTTGGCGCGCAGACGGTGCGCCAGAACATCGCCGTGGGCGCGCATCTGCGCTTGCGTGACCGGCGGGCGGCGCTGGCCGCGGCCGAAGACGTCGCCGCACGCGTCAACCTGCAAGGGGCGCTGGACAAGCCCGCGGCCGACCTGACCGTGGCGGGCCGCAAGCGCCTGGAACTGGCCCGCGCACTGGCCACGCGGCCGCGCTTGCTGCTGCTGGACGAAGTGCTGGCTGGCCTGAACCCGAGTGAGATCGACGAGATGATTCCGGTCGTGAAAAAGCTGGTGGACGATGGCGTCACCGTATTGATGATCGAACACGTGATGCGTGCGGTGATGAGCCTGGCCGAACACGTGTGGGTGCTGGCCCAGGGCCGCTTGATTGCGTCGGGCACACCCGGCGAAGTCACGCGCGACCCGACAGTGGTGGAAGCCTATCTGGGGCATGGCGCGGCGGCGCGCCTGGCCGCGCAAGGGGCGCCGGCATGAGCGCGCTGCTGGAAGTGAGCGGCCTGCGGGCAGGCTACGGGCGCATGGAAGTGCTGCGCGGCGTGGACCTGACGGTGGGCGAGGGCGAAATTGTCGTGCTGCTGGGCAGCAACGGCGCGGGCAAATCCACGCTGAACAACACCGTGTGCGGGCTGTGCAAACCCTGGGGCGGCTCCGTCCGCTTCGACGGCCACGACCTGACCGGCCGCCACTATCGCGACGTGGTCAAGGCGGGCTTGATCCAGGTGCCTGAAGGCCGCCGCATCTTCCCGAACTTAAGCGTGCTTGAAAACCTGGAACTCGGGTCCTTCACCCGGGCACGCGAGCATCGCGCCGCAAACGTGGACAAGGTGCTGGATATTTTCCCGCGCCTGCGCGAGCGCCTGACGCAGCTGGCCGGCACCATGTCGGGCGGCGAACAGCAGATGCTGGCGATTGGCCGGGGCTTGATGGCCGAACCCCGGCTGCTGATTCTGGATGAGCCATCGCTGGGCTTGTCGCCCTTGATGGTCGAGGAATTGTTTGGACTGATCCAGCGCCTGCACGCCGACGGGCTGGCGATTTTGCTGGTGGAGCAGAACGTGGGCCAGTCGCTGGAAACGGGGCAACGCGCCTATGTGCTGGAAAACGGGGCGGTGCGTTATAGCGGATCGTGCCCGGAACTGATGGCCAGCGACGACGTGCGCCGCGCCTATCTGGGGATGTAGCGATGTCTGCTTCTGAAGTTCATCAGCCTCAAGCCAATCAGCCTCAAACCCACCGGCCTCAAACCCTGGCGCAAAAGCTGATCGCCGCCGCCTGCGGCCGGCCCGCTGTCGATGAAGGCGAAATCGTGACCTGTGCCGTGGACCTGGCGATGTTCCATGATTCCAGCGGCCCCCGGCGCTTGCAGCCCATGCTGGAAGAATTGGGCGCGTCGCTGTGGGACCCGGCAAAGATCGTGCTCGTCATTGACCACTACGTGCCCGAATCCGACGACGAATCGCGCCGCATCGTCCGCATTGCCCGCGACTGGGCGGCGGGGCAGCAATTGCCGAATGTGTATGACTCCGTCGGCATCTGCCACGTAGTGGTGCCGCAGCACGGCCATATCCGGCCCGGCATGTTCTGTGTAGGCGGCGACTCGCATTCGCCCACGGGCGGCGCGTTCGGCGCCTATATGTTTGGCATCGGCAGCACCGAGATGTTGGGCGTGGCCGTTACCGGCCAGATCTGGGTCAAGGTGCCCAAGACGCTGATGATGCGGTGGAGCGGGCGGCTGGCCGCAGGCGTCACCGCCAAGGACATGATGCTGCACATGATCGGCCGCTACGGCATGAATGGCGGGCGCTATCAGGCCGTGGAATTTTGCGGCGAGGCCGTGCGCGCGCTGTCCATGCAGGAACGCATGACCTTGTCGAACATGAGCGCCGAGCTGGGTTCGCAGGTTGGGCTGATCGCGCCTGACGACACCACGGCCGCCTATCTGCGCCAGGCCGGCGTCACGGCCGAGCTGGACCTTGCCCGTTGGCAAAGCGATGCGGGCGCGGACGCCGAATGGCACGACTTCGATGCCGCGTCGCTGGCGCCGCAAGTGGCGGCCCCGCACAGCCCGGCCAACGCGCGCGACGTGGATCACTACCCCGATGTGCCGCTGCAAGTGGCATACATCGGCGCCTGCACGGGCGCCAAGCTCGACGACTTGCGCGCCGCTGCCACCGTGTTGCGCGGACGAAAACTGGCTGCGGGCATGCGCCTGATGGTGGCGCCCGCCAGCCTTCAAGACCAGCAACTGGCGGATCAGGAAGGCGTGATGCAGGTGCTGCGCGACGCGGGCGCGGACGTATTGGCAACGTCATGCGGGGCTTGCGCCGGATATGGCGGTTCCATTCCAGACGGCGCTACGGTCATCTCCACCACCGCACGCAACTTCAAAGGACGCATGGGCTCCGAGACGGCGCAGGTCTATCTGGCGTCGCCCTACACCGTGGCGGCGTCGGCAGTGGCCGGTCGCATCGCCGACCCCCGGGAGTTCATGGCATGACGGATCACACAAGGTCGCACCGCGTCTGGCGCGTGGGCGCAGATATCGACACCGACGCGCTCGCCCCGGGCGCCTATATGAAGTTCGGCATCGACGAAATCGCGCGCCACTGCCTGCAACGCGTGCGGCCGGAATTTGCGGCGCAGGTGCAGCCGGGCGACGTGCTGGTGGCCGGACCCAACTTCGGCATCGGCTCATCCCGCGAGCAGGCCGCCGCCGCCTTGGTGCGGCTGGGCGTGGCCGCCGTCATCGCGCCGTCGTTCAACGGCTTGTACTTTCGCAACGCCTTCAACGTGGGCTTGCTGCTGCTGACGTGCCCGCAAGCGGAAGCGCTGGCGGACGGCGAACGCATCACGTTCGACGCCACCGCCGGGCGCGTCGGCCGCGAGCAGGGCGGCACACATTCTGAATTGCACTGCGAGACCGTTCCCGCCTTCCTGATGGACATGGTGCGGGCCGGCGGACTGCTGAATCTGCTGAAACAGCGTCAAACCTCTTAGGAAGAACACCATGCTTGATCCCGTCACCCTGGCGGTCCTGAAGGGCCGTCTGGAACAGATTGCCGATGAGATGGACGCGACGCTGTACCGCAGCGCGTTCAACCCCATCATTGCCGAGGCCCACGACGCCTGCCACGGTATGTACGACGCGGCCACGGGCGCCACCCTGATCCAGGGCAAGTCTGGCTTGCCCGTCTTCGTGGGCGCGATGGCCTTCGCGGTGAAGGCCGCCGCCAAGGTGGCGGCCGAGCGCGGCGGCATGGTGGAAGGAGACGTCTGGCTGTTCAACGACCCCTACGAGGGCGGCACGCACGCCAATGATTTCAAGCTGGTGCGCCCGGTGTTCCGTGGCGGCCAGCTGTTCTGCTTTCTGGCGTCCGCCGCGCATTGGCACGATGTGGGCGGCGCGGTGCCGGGCAACTACAACCCGGCGGCCACCGAATGCTGGCAGGAAGCCGTGCAGATTCCGCCGGTGCGCATCGTGCGCGCGGGCGTCCTGGACCTGGACGTGCTGGCCATCCTGAAAGCCAACACCCGCTTGCCCGACAGCCTGTGGGGCGACTTGAATGGCCAACTGGCTGCGCTGGAATTGGGCGCCGGCCGCTTGGATGGCCTGCTGGATGAGTACGGCGACGCCATCGTGCTGGAATCCCTGGACACCTTGCGCGAGCGCGCGCGCCGCTTGATGCGTGACCACATCGCGCAGCTGCCCGACGGCGAATACGCGTTCGAGGACATGCTGGACAACGACGGCGTGCGCGACGTGGCGCTGCGCATCGCGCTCACGCTGAAGATCGCGGGCGACCGGCTGACGCTGGATTTCACCGGCACGTCGCCCGCCTGCGCGGGCCCCGTCAATATTTCGCGCGCCACCGCCATCGCCGCTTGCTACGTGGCGCTGAAGCACCTGTTCCCGGATGTGCCGGCCAATGCGGGCGTGCTGGACGCGGTGGACGTGGTGTTGCCCGATGGCCTGGTCATCTCGGCCGACCGGCCGCGTCCGGTGGGCGGCTATACCGAAACCATTCTGCGCATGATCGACGTGATCTTCTGCGCGATGGCGCAAGCCGCGCCCGAACGCGCCATGGCGCAGGCTTACGGCACGATCAACGCGCTGTCCATTGCCGGCTATCGCAGCGATGCGGCACGCAAGGGCCAGCGCTGGGTGATGTTCAGTTTCTTTGGCGGCGGCCACGGCGGCCATTCCGATGGCGATGGCCTGAGCCACGGCAATGCGCCGATCTCCACCGCCACCATTCCGCCGCTGGAAATCCTTGAGGCCGCCTATCCCGTGCGCTTCACGCAATGGGCGTTGCGGCCGGACTCGGCGGGCGACGGGGCGCATCGCGGCGGCTTGGGCGCCATCTACGAAATTGAATTATTGGAAGACAGCGCCGAGGCGTTCATCTTTGGTGAGCGCGGGCGCAGCGCGCCCAAGGGCATCGCGGGCGGCGGCCAGGCCGCGCTGAACGTTTTCCGCTATCAGCAGGACGGGCAATGGCGCACGCCGCCCATGAGTTCAAAAATGCTGGGCATCCAGTTGCAGCGCGGCGACCGCGTGCGGCTGGAGACGCCGGGCGGGGGCGGGTATGGCGACCCCGCCGGCCGCAGCACGACGGCGCGTGAGCATGATCGCAAGATGGGCTATGTGGGCGATATCGCCAACAACAAGAAGGAGCAGTTGGCATGAGCGCGGCAGATCAAACACCCACTCAAGGATTGGTCGTCGGCGTGGACGTGGGCGGCACGTTTACGGACCTGTTCGTGCTGGACGAGGCCGGCGGCACGGCGCGTGTCGTCAAGGTGCCGTCCACGCGCGGCGAAGAAGCGCGCGGCTTCATGAACGGCATTGCCCGCGTGGCGGATGGCGCGGGCGCCATCGCCACCATCGTGCACGGCACCACCGTTGGCACCAACGCGCTGCTGGAGCGCAAAGTGGCGCGCACCGGCATCATCACCACGGCGGGCTTTCGCGATGTGCTGGAAATGCGCCGCCGCGATCGTCCTCAAACCTGGGGCCTGCGCGGCAACTACGAGCCGGTGGTTCCGCGTGACCTGCGCTTGGAAGTCAGCGAGCGCGTGCTGGCCGACGGCACGGTGCATACGCCGGTGGACCTGGACCAGGTCGAGGCGGCGGCGCGGTCGTTGCTGGAGCAGGGCTGCGAAGCGGTGTGCGTGTTCTTCGTGAATGCGTATGCGAACCCGGTCAACGAAGCGCAGGCCGTGGCCCGGGTGCGCGCGATCTGGCCGAACAGCCATGTCACTGCGGCGACTGAAGTGCTGCCCGAAATCCGCGAATTTGAACGTTGCTCCACCGCCGTGCTGAACGCGGCGTTGCAGCCGGTGGTGGGCAGCTATCTGACCCGTCTGGAGTCCGACCTGCGCGAGCACGGCTTCGAAGGCGAACTGCTGGTGGTGCAGAGCAACGGCGGCGTGATGTCGCGGCAGACGGCGTGCGATGTGCCGGTGCGCACCGCGCTGTCAGGCCCGGCGGCAGGCGTGATCGCCTGCGCGGCCATTGCGCGCGCGTCTGGCTTTCCCAACGTCGTCACTGGGGATATGGGCGGCACGTCATTCGATGTGTCGCTGGTGGCGGGCGGCGAAGCCTCGTTGTCGGCGCAGACCGTGATCGACTTCGGTATGGTCGTGCGCGCCCCGATGATTCAGATCGAAACCATCGGCGCGGGCGGCGGCTCGATTGCCAGCGTGGATGCGGGCGGCCTGTTGCAGGTCGGCCCCGAATCCGCGGGCAGCAACCCCGGCCCGGCTTGCTATGGCCGGGGCAACACCCGCCCCACCGTCACCGACGCCAACGTGCTGCTCGGCCGCATTTCGGCAGACCGCCCGCTGGGTGGCGGCCTGTTGGCCACGATGAACGTGGAGTTGGCGCGCGCCGCCATCGACGAGCACGTCGCCAAACCCCTGGGCCTGGACGTACACGCCGCAGCCGAGGCCATCCTGACGGTGGCCAACGCCAAGATGGCGGGCGCCATTCGCGTGGTGTCGATTGAACGCGGGCACGATCCGCGCAAGTTCGCCTACATGCCGTTCGGCGGCGGCGGCGCGCTGCACGTGTGCGCCATGATGAATGAAGTCGACGCCGCCCACGGCATCGTGCCGCGCTACCCGGGCGTGACGTCTGCGCTGGGTTGCGTCATGGCCGACATGCGGCACGACGGCGTGCAGACGCTGAACACGGCGCTGGATGCGCTGGATACCGAGGATCTGGTCGCGCGCATTGACGGCTTGGCGGCGGCTTGCCAGGAACGGTTGGACTCGGCGGGTGTGGCCTTTGAGGGCATCCGTGAAAGCATCGAGCTGGACATGCTGTACGTGGGCCAAAGCCACACCGTGCGCGTGGAGGTCACGCGCGATGCATTGACACGCCCGGGCATTGCGGCCGCCTTCGAACGCGCCTACCGCGCGGCGTTTGGCAGAACCTTGAGCGGCATTGCCGTGCGCATTCTGAACCTGCGCTATGCCCGCATCGGCCAGCGTCCCAAGTTTGACCTGTCGCTGCTGGCGCCGACCTGCCAGGACATGCCCGCAGCGCTGGGTACGCAACACGTCTTTCACGCTGGGCAATGGCGCGACGCCGTGCGCTATGCGCGCCTGGACTTGCCGGTAGGCGCCGAGGTGCCGGGCCCCGCCATTCTTGAGCAGCCGGACACCACCATCTGGATCGAACCCGGCTTTGCCGGCCGCGTCGATGCGCTGGGCAATCTGTTGATCAGCCGTCAAGACGCCTAGGAGACCACCATGCATCCCTTGGACCCTCGCACGACGGCATTGCTCATCGTCGATCTGCAAAACGATTTTCTGGCGCCGGGCGGTGCGTATGACCGGGGCGGCGCCGTCAGCCGCGAGGCGCGCGCCTTGCCAGCCCGCGTGGCGCCGGTTGCCCGCGCAGTCAAGGCGCATGGCGGCTTGGTGGCCGCCAGCCTGTTCACCTTGTGGCCTGATGCGCATGGCGAACCCATGATCTCGCCGCATCTGAAGCAGTTACGCCCGTTCCTCGCGAAAGGCGATTTCGCCGCCGGGTCGCGCGGTCAGGCCAACGTGGCCGAGCTGGACGGGCTGGTGGACGTGTCGGTCTGGAAGGTGGCGTATTCAGCGTTCTTCAATACGCAGCTGGACTGGGTGCTGCGCCGCGCGGGTGTGTCCAACGTGGTCATCGCCGGCATCGTCACCAACGGTGGCGTGGCCAGCACGGCGCGCGATGCTCATATGCGCGACTATCACGTGACGGTGCTGGCCGACGGCTGCGCCGCGCCCACGCCTGCCATGCACGATGCCGCGCTGGCTGATTTGCGCACGGTGGCCGACATCACCACCTGCCAGGGCTTTCTGGACCGGCTGGCAGGATGAGCGCACCCGCCATCAAACAGGGCAAGCCAGATGCCGCGACCCACGCCGATGCCATGCATGTGCCCGTGCTCATCATCGGCGCGGGCGCTTGCGGGCTGACCGCCGCGTTGCGGCTGGCGGAAGCTGGCATTGAAACGGTATTGATCGAGCGCGACGCCACGCCCAGCGGGTCGACGGCGCTGTCGTCGGGCTTCATTCCGGCGGCGGGTTCCGCCGTGCAGCGCGCGGCCGGCATCGATGATGACGCCGCGCGCTTTGCGGCCGACATCCAGGCCAAGGCGCACGGCACGGCCGCGCCGCATCTGGTGGCTGCCTACACCGGCGCTGCCGCCGCGGCCATGGACGCGCTGGCGCGCCACGGCCTGGCGTTCGACGTGCTGGACGGCTTTCTCTACCCTGGCCATTCCGCGCGCCGTATGCACACGTTGCCGGAACGCACCGGCCAGGCGCTGGTGGCCGCGCTGGAACGCGCCGCGACCACGGCGGGCGCGATGTTGCTGACGCGAGCACTCGCCCGAGACATCTGGGTCGATGACGACGGCCGCGTGACCGCTGTTGGATGCGAACGGCCCGATGGCTCGATGGATGTGATCGGCTGCGACGTGCTGCTGCTGGCCTGCAACGGCTTTGGCGGCAACACGGCCATGGTGGCCGAGCATCTGCCCGCCATGCGCGAGGCCGTCTACGGTGGCCATGTCGGTAACGACGGCAGCGCCATCGCATGGGGCAGGCAGTTGGGTGCACGGCTGGCGGATTTGGGCGGCTACCAGGGACATGGTTCCTGGGCAACGCCGCAAGGGGCGCTGATCTCGTGGGCCGTGATGATGGACGGCGGCGTGCAGATCAACGCGCGCGGCCAGCGCTTTCATGACGAGACGCACGGCTATTCCGAAGCCGCCGTCCACGTACTATCGCAGCCGGGCGGTGTGGCCTGGAATGTGTTCGACGACCGCACGCTGGCGTTGGCGCGCGGTTTTCCGGATTTCGTTGCAGCTGAAGCGGGCCACGCCGTCAAGACGTGCGCCGGCCTGCCAGAACTGGCCGCGCTGATCGGATGCGACGTGGAGACATTGCGTCAGACCTTGGAAGGGGTCCGTCCGAATGCAACGGCTTCCGACCCGGGCTTGGGCAGTAACTCGGGCATTGACTCGGGCAGCGGCTCGGGCGGTGACCCTCACCCTGACCCGAACCCTGACCCACACAGCCGCCGTTTCGAACGCAGCCTGCAAGCGCCGTATCACGCCATCAAGGTGACGGGCGCGCTGTTCCACACGCAAGGCGGGCTGGATATTGATGCGCAATGCCGTGTGCTGAATCACGACGGCCAACCGCTGCCCAACCTGCTGGCCGCGGGCGGCGCGGCGCGCGGCGTGTCGGGCAACGACGTGTCGGGCTATCTGTCCGGCAACGGACTGCTTAGTGCAGTGGCGGGCGGCCATATTGCCGCCGCCACCGCGGCCACGCTGCTTCACCGCACGCTTGTACAGGAATCTTCATGATGCAACCCTTGAACGCGCACTTGGCCACGGGCGCCGTGTTGGCGCCGGGCGTCTACGACCCCCTGTCGGCATTGATCGCCGAGCAGGCAGGCTTTTCCGCGCTGTATTTGTCGGGCGCGTCAATCGCGTACACCCGGCTGGGACGCTCGGACATCGGGCTGACCACCTATTCGGAAGTTGAAGACACGCTGGCCCGCATCACCGAACGTGTGGCCACGCCGGTCATCGTGGACGCCGACACGGGCTTCGGCAACGCGTTGAACACGCAACGCACGGTGCGCGGCTTTGAACGCGCGGGCGCCGCGATGATCCAGCTGGAAGACCAGACGTTTCCAAAACGGTGCGGCCATCTGGACGGCAAGACGGTGATCCCCGCCTCTGAGATGTGCGGCAAGCTGCGCGCGGCGGTGGATGCGCGGGCGTCGTCGTCCACGTTGATCCTGGCGCGCACCGATGCGCTGGCGGTCGACGGATTGAACGCCGCGTTGGACCGGGCCGAATCCTATCTGGAAGCGGGCGCCGACGCGTTGTTCATCGAAGCCTTGCGCACCCCTGAACAGATGCAGGCGGCGTGCGCCCGCTTTGCCGCCCGCGTGCCGCTATTGGCCAACATGGTCGAAGGCGGCAAGACGCCAGTCCAGAGCGCTGACGCATTGACCGCGCTGGGCTTTCGCATCGTCATCTTCCCGGGCGGCACGGCACGCGCCGTGGCGCACACCTTGCAGGGCTATTACGGCAGCCTGCGCCAGCACGGCACGACGGCGCCGTGGAAGGATCAGATGCTGGATTTCGACGGCTTGAACGCCGTGATCGGCACGCCGGAATTGCTGGAGCAAGGGCGGCGTTACGAAGGGTAGACAGGCAAGGGTACGACTGCACCCCTTGGTGTCCGGCCCTGGCATCAGCCGCAGTGCGGTCTTATTCCTGATGGCCTAAGCGCGCTGCCTTGTTGATGTCGAAGGCGCCAGCATTTCGCTCGCGCCTTCGCCCGCGGCATGCTCAGAAATTCGTCGCAGGCAATGCACTTCGCCGATCAACGGCGCTAACATGGATTCGCTGCGACCACTCGGCCAACTATTGTGCTGGCCGGGCAAGCGCTGTCTGTGCTGGACGAAGACGGCGGTATCGGCACGAGGGGGCAAAATGACTAGAAGAATTCGGGTCTCCATCCTTGCTGTGTTGCTGCTGATCTTGACGCCAGCGCTGTGTGCTGCGGCGGACGACGCGCGTTCGGAAGCGGCGTCGCTTGAACTGGCGTTGGAGACGGCGCCGGTCGAGATCGACGGGCAAGTGCTGTTCAAGGTCCGGGGGCTGTCCTCTTTTCCTGCCGGTAAGCGCGCCGAGGCCATCACCGAGCGTATCAAGAACGCGGCGGCGGATGCCTCGTTTGCAAGCGCCGATCTCCGAACCGACACCGTTGGGAACGGGACGGTGATCATGGCGGGCAAGAACCCGTTGATCATTGTGAGCGACGCGGACGCCCAGCTTGAACAGACCACCCGCGACAATCTTGCGGCGTTGCACTTGCTGCGAATCAAACAAGCCATTGACGAATTCCGGGCGGCGCGCCGAGCCGACACGTTGCTCAAGGCTGGCCTTTACTGCGCCGGGGCTACGGTCCTGCTGGCGCTGGTCATTGCCGTGCTGCTCTTGCTTAACCGGTGGCTGGACAAGGCGGTATCCAAGCTGTTGAAGAGTCGTGTCAAGGCGGTCGATATCCAGTCTTTTGAGATTCTGCGTTCAGACACCATTTGGAAGGCATTGCACGGCCTGGTGCTGGCGATTGGTGTCGTGACCGTGGTGGCATCGGTGTATGTGTACCTGCAATACGTGCTTGCGCTCTTTCCCTGGACCCGGTCCCTGTCCAACGGCCTGTTGAACGTGGCCACTGACACCGCCGAGAACCTGGGGAAATCCGCGGCGGCAGTGATCCCGGACATTCTTATCCTTGTCCTCATCTTCTACCTGGCACGGTTTGCTCTGCGGCGGGTCAGGCATTTCTTCGATGCGGTTGAGCACAAGCGCGTGACGTTTGCGCAGTTCGAGCCGGAATGGGGCATGCCCACGTACAAGCTGGTCCGGGTGCTGATTCTGGCCTTCGCGTTCATCGTGGCGTACCCCTATATTCCCGGCTCTGAAACGGCGGCGTTCAAGGGCATTTCGATCTTCATTGGCCTGGTCATATCGCTGGGCTCATCGACGGCGATTTCGAACTTTATCGCCGGCTATCTGATGACGTATCGACGGGTGTTCAAGGTGGGGGACCGGGTCAAAGTGGGTGACGTGATCGGCGAAGTCGTCTCCGTTCGCCTTCAGGTGACCCATATTCGGACGAACAAGAACGAGGAAATCACAATTCCGAATTCCCAGATACTGAACAGTGACGTCACCAACTACAGTTCGCTGGCCAGCACCCAAGGGCTGATTCTTCACACCACGGTCGGCATCGGCTATGAGACCCCGTGGCGTCAGGTGGAAGCCATGTTGTGCGCCGCGGCTGAGCGGACGGCGGTCGTGCTTACCGATCCCAAGCCCTTCATCCTGCTGACCAAATTAGGAGACTTTGCGGTTACCTATGAACTGAATGTGTATGTCCGCGATACGCAGAGAATTGCCAAAACCTATGCAGATCTGCACCGCCATATCCTGGATGTGTTCAACGAATACGGCGTGCAAATCATGACCCCCGCCTACGAAGGAGATCCCGACGTGCCGAAGGTGGTGGCGCCGGAACAGTGGTATTCGGCGCCGGCGGCGCCGGATAAGAGCACCGAACGCTAATCACGCGCTGTCTGCGTCGGCGTCGTCAATTATTGAGTTGCGGCAGCGTGGCGTATTCTGTTTTCCCATCCTTGCCCCGCTTGATGAGGACCGCCCCGTTGCCGCCAAAACGCGAATGCGAAAGCTCAGCTAGTCACGCCGGTTGTCGGCGAAGGGCGTTGCAGCAAGGTGTCCTGGTACTGGTTAACCGCCCCTTCAATCGTTTGAAACAGACGGTCTGCGCCGAGCGTTTCGCCCAGCGGTGACCGCCTGACCGTTGCAAGCACGCCGGGGGTCAGGTTCGCCAGCCACAGCGAGACGCCGTCGCGGCTCAGCCGGCTCTCCGCCTCGCTCATTCTCTTCAGCGCGGTGTATTCGATATCGAACACACTGCCCATATCCAGCACGACGACATTGGGCCGCGTCGTGGCGATCCACTGCGTGATCTTCCGGCCGATGTTGTCCGCGTTGGCAAAGAATATGCGTCCCTCGGGCCGAAGCAGCAGAAGGCCTGCAAGCGCCTCATCGTCGGGGTGATCGGGGGACGCAGGCCGGTACAGGTTCGTGTGCGGCTTGCGCAGCAGCCGGTGCAGGGGAGGGTTGGACACTTGATGGGCCAGGGCGGCCAGCGACACGATGATGGCCACCAGAATGCCTTGCAGCGTGCCAAGCAGCACCACCCCGGCCAGCGCAACCAGCGCCCAAACCAGCTCGGTGCGCCGCACCCTGGCAATCGCTTTGAACTCAGCCGGATTGAACAGGCCAACCGAATACATGATGACGACCGCCGCCAAGGTGGTGTGCGGCATCATGCCAATCAAGGGGGCCAATAGCAGCATGACTCCCAGCGTGACGGCGGCCGTGACGCAACCGGCTGCTTGCGTGCAGGCGCCGGCGCGCCGGTTCACTGCGGTTTGGCTGGTGCCGCCGCCCGCAGGCATGGCGCCGAAGAGGGCGCCGCCCACATTCGAAAAGCCCGTGGCGATCAATTCCCGATTGGCGTCGGGCAAGGCCTCGCCCACTTTCGCAAAGGCGCGTCCGGCGGCGATCGTCTCGGTGAAACTCATCAACGCAATGCCAAGCGCCATGGGCCAGAGCTGACCGATCAACGCAGCGTCCGGCAGGGTCAACGACGGTAAGCCCGTGGGTACCGCGCCCACCGTCTGCACGCCAAGATCACTTAGGCCGAACAGGCTGGCGGCCGCGATGGCGATGGCGACGGTCACCAGCGGTGCAGGGACGCGCGGCATGCCGCGTTCAAGCACAAGGAGCAGGACCAACGTGATGGCGCCGACGGCGGCTGTGGCGATTGAGAGGTGCGGAAGCCCTTGCAAAATGGACAGTGCGTTCGATAGAAACGAGCCCTTCGGGAAGTGGATGCCGAGCAGCTTGGGCACCTGATCAACCACGATCACAATCGCAATGCCCGCCTTGAATCCCGTCAATACGGGCTCGGAAATAAAGTTGGCCAGGTATCCCAACCGAAAGAGCGACGCCGCGATCAGCACGATGCCCACCAGCAGCGCAAGCGTCGCGGTCGCAATCAGAAGTTGAGCGGGCTCTCCGCCAGGCACGGCGCGATCCAGCGCGGTTGCGGTAAGAATGGCCAGCGTGGTGGTGGTGCTGACACTGAGCGGCCGGGACGTGCCAAGGAAGGCATACACGATCATCGGCACGAACGCGGTATAGAGCCCCACCTGCACCGGTAAGCCTGCAACGGTGGCATAGGCAAGGGACTTGGGAATGACCACGGCTGCCGCCGTCAGCCCCGCCGTGACGTCCTTCACCATCCACTGCTTGTCGTAATGGCGTAACCATTCAGGCAGGTGCGGCCGGCGTCCAGATTTTCCCGGCGCTTCGATTTTCATGGCGGGCCTCCGGGAGCCACCACCTGATGCTGCCGATGCTGGCAGCTGAATTTGATTGTGATCCCGGGCAACGCGTGACGTCCATGATGATCCCGGCGAAAAGGCGTAAGAATCGAACCGGCGCGTTCAAGCTCGCTGTCGCATTCGGCTTGGCGTGATGACGATTCATCGCGTTCTTCGTTTGCGGGGACTGACGGTATTTTGCCGAAATTAGCATGGACTTTGCGCTTGATCGGTAGCAACAATGCATCACATATCCGCGCGCGCAGCCGGAGGACGCCAGCACCCAGGTGCGCGCCGCATCCACGATCCAGAACGTCGACTTTCGAGGGCCGAACGCCATGGACTTCCTAAGCAACATGCTGCAGCGCTATCCCGAGCTAGCCGTCTTCCTTGCAATCGGACTGGGCTATTGGGTCGGTGGATTCAAGGTTCGCGGTGTGGGCTTCGGGCCGGTGACCGGGTCCTTGCTCGCGGGGCTGCTGATTGGCTACTTCGTCCGTGTGCCGGTGTCCGACACCGCCAAGCAGGTGCTGTTCCTGATGTTCATGTTCGGCATTGGCTACTCCGTGGGCCCAAGCTTTTTTCGAGGCATGAAGGACGGCGGATGGCGGTGGGTGGTGATTGGCATTGTGGTGCCGGTTGCGGGCTTGCTCACGGCATGGGGGCTGGCGGTCTTGCTAAAGCTCGAGGTCGGGTATGCCGTTGGCCTGCTATCAGGCGGGCTGACGGAATCGCCAGCGATTGGCACAGGCAGCGAAGCGATCCGGAATCTTCCCATCAGCGTCGAGGAGAAAGACCGGCTGATCAGCCAAATCGCCGTGGCCGATGCGCTGTGCTACATCTTTGGTACGTTCGGCGTCATCTGGTTCTGCTCGAGTTTGGGGCCAAAGTTATTGGGCTTGGATCTGAAGGCCGAAGGCGCCAAGCTTGAGTTGGTCTATGGAATTCAGCGGCAGAAAGCGGGCGTGACTTCCGCGTGGCGCAAGTTCGACTTGCGTGCCTATCGCTTTCAGTCTGATCACCCCGCGGTGGGCCAAACCGTCGCCTGGGTTGAATCGCTGTACGCCCCGGAGCGCGTGTTCGTGGAACGCATCCGGCGCGACGGCTCCCTCCTGTTGGCCGCGCCCGATACCGTCTTGCGCGCGGGGGATATCGTTGCCGTCTCTGGCAAAAGCGACGTGATCATCAAGCTGTTGGACGGCAACGCCGTCGAAGAACCCGACCGGGAACTGCGTGACATTCCAAGCGCGGTGTTCGATGTCGTGCTGTCTGACTCGCGGCTGTTCGGCAAGACGGTCGCTCAGGTTGCGGAGCAAGCCGAGGAAGTGCGCGGCGTGTTTCTGCGCAGAATCCGGCGCGATGGCGTAGAAATACCGGTGGGTTCCGGCACGGTGCTTCAGCGTGGTGACGTGCTCAGCATTGTTGGGCTTGAGCCTGCCGTTGAACGCGTGGCCGCGCGTATCGGCAGCGTGGTGCGGGATATGGATTCCACGGATTTTGTTGCGTTGGGTTTTGGAATTTTCATCGGCGCGGTGGTGGGGACGTCGCTTGTGCTGCCGATTGGCAGCATGCATATCGCCATTGGAAGCAGTGTGGGTACGCTGATCCTGGGCTTGTTAGTGGGCTGGCGGAATTCGGCGAAGCCTTTGTTTGGCCGCATCTCGCATGGCGCGCTTGAGTTCATGAAGTCAATCGGCTTGGCCGGTTTCGTGGCCATGATCGGTTTGAAGGCAGGCCCGGTCTTCGTCGATGCCCTGCGCGAAGTCGGGCTGACCATATTCTTGGCGGGCATTGTGGTGACAATGGTTCCGCAATTCGTCGGATTGCTGGTGGGACGATATCTGCTTGGCCTGGAACCGCTTTTACTGTTGGGGGCGCTGGCCGGGGCGCAAACGATGACGGCCGGCCTGGCCGCGGTTCAGGAAAAATCGGATAGCCCGGTCGCCGTCATTGGTTACTCGGGCACCGTGGCGCTCGGGCATATTCTGCTGACCACGTGGGGAACGGTGATCGTTTGGCTGCTGGTTTGACGATCGTGCCCATCGGCCTGCGCCTTCATGCCTGCCACCATGCCCACGCCCGCCTCTGATGAGGGTCCGGCCCAGCGGTGGCTGCGCTGGCTGCCCGGGCTGGCCGTGTTGCGGTCCTATCAAGCGGCTTGGCTGTCGAGGGATCTGGCTGCCGGCCTGGCGTTGACGGCGATGCTGGTTCCTGTGGGCATTGCCTATGCCGAGGCGTCGGGCGTGCCGGGGGTCTATGGGCTGTACGCCACGATTGTGCCGTTGTTGGCCTATGCAATTTTTGGTCCTAGCCGCATTCTGGTGCTGGGGCCGGACTCCGCGCTCGCGGCGCCGATTCTGGCGGTGGTGCTGAGCGTGTCGGGCGGCGACCCCATGCGCGCGGTGGCCGCGGCCAGCCTGATGGCGATCATCGCCGGGCTGTTCTGCATCGTGTTGGGTCTGCTGCGGCTCGGGTTCATTACCGAGCTGCTGTCCAAGCCCATCCGCTATGGCTACATGAATGGCATTGCGCTGACGGTGCTGGTCAGCCAGTTGCCGAAGTTGTTCGCGATTCCGATTGAGGATGCCGGCCCATTGCAAGAACTGTGGCGGCTCGCGCAGGCGGTGGCCGATGGACAGGCCAACGGGTATGCCTTTGCGGTGGGGGCGGCCAGCTTGGCCGCGATCTTGCTGCTTAAGCGCTTTGACCGGGTGCCAGGCATTCTGATCGCCGTGATCCTGGCGACATTGGCCGTGAGCCTGCTGCGGCTGGACGTCCAGGGGGTAAAAGTGCTGGGCGAGATTCCGCAGGGGCTGCCGACATTCACGTGGCCATGGCTCAGCAATGCGGACTGGGCCACGATCGTGCTCGGCGGCTGCGCCGTGGCGATGATTTCGTTTGCGGATACCAGCGTGCTGTCGCGCACGTATGCCGCGCGCACGCACACACGCGTCGACCCGAACCAGGAAATGGTGGGGCTGGGCATGGCCAACCTGGCGGCGGGTTTCTTCCAAGGCTTCCCCATCAGCAGCAGCGCATCGCGCACGCCCGTGGCCGAGGCAGCAGGCGCGCGGACACAGCTGACAGGGGTGATCGGTGCGGCGGCCGTGGCGCTGTTGCTGGTGTTTGCGCCCAACCTGCTGCGCTATTTGCCCAGCAGCGCGCTGGCCGCCGTGGTGATCGCCGCCGCCCTCGGCCTGTTCGAGTTCAAGGACTTGCGGCGCATCTACCGCATCCAGCAATGGGAGTTCTGGCTGTCGATGTTGTGTTTTGCCGCTGTGGCGGTGTTCGGCGCCATACCCGGGATCGGCTTGGCCGTGGTCATCGCCGTCATCGAATTCCTGTGGGACGGCTGGCGGCCGCATTTTGCGGTGCTTGGGCGTGTGCCGAACTTGCGCGGCTACCACGACTTGAAGCGGTATCCGCATGCCGCGCTGATCGATGGGCTGGTGCTGTTCCGCTGGGACGCGCCGCTGTTCTTTGCGAATGCCGAGCTGTTTCAGCAACGGCTGCTGGAAGCCGTGCAGGCGTCACCCACGCCAGTGCGGCGCGTCGTGGTCGCGGCCGAGCCCGTCACAAGCGTCGACGTCACGTCGGCGGACATGTTGCGCGAGTTGAGCCAACATCTGGCAAAGGAAGGCGCCGCCCTGCATTTTGCCGAGATGAAAGACCCGGTCCGCGACAAGCTAAAACGTTTCGAGCTGACGGAGATTCTGGGCGACGACCACTTTCATCCCACAGTGGAAAGCGCCGTGGACAATTATCTGGGTCTATGACTTTTGGCCTATGACTTTCGGCTTGCCAATTTTCGGCCTGCCGATTTCAGACGACGACCCTCAGTCTGCGGCTCGTAGTCTGTAACCCTTACCGCGCCGTGCGTTGATGCGGCACCAGCGGCGGCGCCGGCTGATTGGCGATCAAGTCCCAGAACCCGGGCAGGAAGCACTCCGCCACCAGCAGCGGCTGGCCTTGGCGCCAGAAGACGGACCTGCGTGCCCAGACGCGGCCCGCATCCTGTTCCCGGCGATTGGCCGGCAGCACATCGCGCGCCGTGGCGTAAAACGGCACGGGCGAGGCCAGGCGGCGGCACGCGAACGGTGAGCGGATGACGGTGCTGTCGTGATACAGCATGTCGGCCAGCGGCCGGGTCAGCAGGCGGCGCATGCCTTGCCAGGCGCCGTGCGAGGCGCGCAGCGGCGTCAGGCTGCGGGCGGGCACGCTGTCCACGCCGTTCACCGACATCAGCACTTCGCGTATCCATACCGGCGAGCCGGGGGCGATGCCCATGGCCAGCGCTTCGTCGCGGGGCGCGCCGTCGGCGTACTCGGCCAGCACGCGCAGGCGGACGTGGCCAACCTGGCGCAGGCCGGCGGTGAGTGCGCCCGGGCGGAACAGCCAGTGGCGCAGGGCAGGGGGCAGGACGGGCGGCGCGGCGGCCAGCCAGCCTGCGGCAAGAGGGGGGTGATGGGCTGCGGGTTTCATCATGGCTGCGTATTATGCCAAGCCCTGCTGGCGGCCTGCCTGCGTCGCAATGCCGCAGGCGGGGGCGCGGCGCTCAGCCGGCGCTTGACGTGCACATGCGGGCGGCCCATGCAGGTCACCCGCGTCCGCATACAATACCGCCCATGGAAAAAGTACGAATCTCCAAGCTCATGTCCGAGCGCGGACTCTGCTCGCGCCGCGAGGCCGACAGCTATATCGAACGCGGCTGGGTCCGCGTGGACGGCGTTGTGGTGTCCGAATTGGGCGCCAAGGCGTATCCCGATCAGGTCATCACGCTGGAGCGCGCCGCGCAGGCGCGCCAGACCTCGCGCGTCACCATCCTGATCAACAAGCCGGTGGGCTATGTGTCGGGCCAGGCGGAAAAAGGCTATACGCCCGCGGTGGCGCTCATTGATTCGCGCTCGCGCTTTGCTGGATGCCGGCATCCGCAACGCTTCGAGCGCGCGCATCTGGAAGGGCTGGCCGTGGCCGGCCGGCTGGATATTGATTCCCAGGGCCTGCTGGTGCTGACGCAAGATGGCCGCATCGCCAAGCATCTGATCGGTGAAGACTCCAGCGTTGACAAGGAATACCTGGTGCGCGTGCAGGGCGACTTGTCCGACCGTGGGCTGGCGCTGCTGAACCACGGCCTGTCGCTGGACGGCAAGGCGCTGAAACCCGCGCAGGTGCGTTGGCAGAATCACGACCAGCTGCGCTTTGTGCTGCGCGAAGGCAAAAAGCGCCAGATCCGCCGCATGTGCGAACTGGTTGGCCTGAAGGTCATAGGCTTGAAACGCGTGCGCATTGGCCGCGTGTCGCTAGGCGATCTTCCCCTGGGGCAGTGGCGCTATCTGCGCGACGACGAGGGATTTTGAATTGATCGGCTCCGCCGACAAGTGATGTCGGCGGTCAGTAGATTTTTCAATCTGTTTCCGTGCCCCCGCTATTTCATGAAAGCGGGCGTATCCTTCGTTTGCCCGCCGCTGCCCAGACGCTCCATCAGAAATTCGATGAAGATCCGGGTCTTGGCGGGTAGAAGCCGGGTTTCGGTGACCGCATAAACGGGAAACGGCCCCAGCTGCCAATCTGGCAGCACGCGCCGCAACTGCCCGGACTGCTGTTCGGCCGTCTGGCCGCCCACCAGCACCGCGATGCCCGCGCCCAGCATGGCCAGGCGCCGCGCCATGGCCACGCCGTTGACGGAAAACCGGTTGCCCGGCGTGAACTCGATGTGCTGGTCACCGCAGTTGAGCGGCCAGCGCGTGACGCGGCCAGCGCCTTCTGCGCGGAATTCGATGCACTCGTGGCGGGTCAAGTCACTGGGATGTTTGGGTTCCCCGTGCTTCTCCAGGTATTCGTGCGAGGCATACAGATGGGCGGGCAGCATGCCCAGCAGCCTTGCAATCTGCGTCGAGTCGGGCAGGTCGCCGATTTCGATCGAGATATCGCAAGTCTGGAACACGCGTGAGGCGTGGTCCGGATTTGCCAGATCCAGGAAAAACGTGACGTCGGGATAGCGGCGGGAGAACTCCATGAACGATTCAGCCAGGAAGTCCGTGCCGAAATCCGCGGGCATGTTCACCCGCAGCGGCCCGGCTGGCGTATCGACCAGCTTCTGCAATTCTTCATGGGCAATCTGCGCTTCGGCGACGATGCGCTGGCAGCGTTCAAAGTACAAGCGCCCGGCGTCGGTCAGTTCGACCTTGCGGGTGGTGCGGCTCAGCAATCGCAGGCCGACCGACCGTTCCAATTCGGCCACCTGGCGAGACAAGGTGGATTTCGGGACGCCCAATGTCGCGGCAGCACGGCTAAAACTATGCGTTTTGGCGACTTCGACGAAGAGTTCCATGCCTTGTAATCGTTTCATGGCGAGATTCTGTCATAGACCGGGTGCTCGGAATTGTCCCATAAATGGAATGATGTTTTCTTATTGCGCCCCTTTGTTTCTGGGGCGGGATAACTCAAAATGCGGGTTCCGCAATGCAGCAATGCGATAAAGCCCAGCCTGCGTGTTCAACGCGAATCCACCCAGTTGATGCACATGGTCCCGCACATCCGCGAGAGCGGACGCTGCGTGGGGGCCGACTATTTTTTTCGGGAATGCAATCTATGAATAAGAAAAGCGCTATGTGGCGCAGCGCGGCAGTTGTCACGCTGACGGCATCGGCTCTCACGCTGGCCGCTTGCGGCAAGAAGCAGGACGCGCCGCAGGCGGGCAAGCCGCAAGTTTCGGTGGTGACCCTGACGACGCAGCCCGTTTCGCTCACCACTGAATTGCCGGGCCGCACGTCCGCATTCCGCGTGGCTGAAGTCCGGCCCCAGGTGAACGGCATCGTTCAGAAGCGCCTGTTTACCGAAGGCGGCGAGGTCAAGGCCGGCGAACAGCTCTATCAGATCGATCCCGCGTTGTACCAAGCCAGCTTCGATAGCCAGAAGGCCGCATTGGCCCGCGCACAGGCGCAGCAGAAGACGGCTGCCTTGCTGGCCGAACGCTACAAGCCGCTGGTTGCCACCCGCGCCGTCAGCCAACAGACCTATGACAACGCCGTGGCCTCGCGCGACCAGGCCGCCGCCGACGTGCTGTCGGCCAAGGCCGCGCTGGACACTGCGCGTATCAACCTGGTTTACACCAAGGTGCTGTCGCCGATTGACGGCATCATCGGCCGTTCTTCCGTGACCGAAGGCGCGCTGGTTACGGCCAACCAGACGGGCGCTTTGGCTGCAGTGCAGCAAATTGACCCGATCTACGTTGACGTGACCCAGTCCAGCGTGCAGCTCTTGCGTTTGCAGGACGCCTTGGCCAGCGGCCAGTTGAAGCGGGCCGACGGCGAACAAGCCGCGCTGGTCACGCTGACCTTGGAAGACGGCTCGCAATACAAGCAGACCGGCAAGCTCCAGTTCTCGGAAGTGACCGTGGACCAGGGCACGGGTTCCATCACGCTGCGCGCGGTGTTCCCCAACCCGGATCGCCGTCTCTTGCCCGGCATGTTCGTGCGTGCCCGCCTGGCTGATGGCGTGGCCGCCGACGGCCTGCTGGTGCCGCAACGCGGTGTGACGCGCAACCAGCGCGGCCTGCCGACGGCGCTGGTCGTCAATGCCAAGAACCAGGTGGAACTGCGTGAACTGAAGACCGACCGCGCCATTGGCGACAAGTGGCTGGTCACCGACGGCCTGGCCGCGGGCGACAAGGTGATCGTGGAAGGTCTGCAAATGGTGCGTCCGGGCGTGGAAGTCGTTGCGACGGAAGCCGGCGCCAATGCGCAGCAGCCGCAAGCGGCGAATGCGGCTAACGCGGCGAACGCCGCGCCGGCCAAGCAGTAATCAGGGAGCCATGCATGGCAAAGTTTTTTATCGATAGGCCGGTTTTCGCCTGGGTGATCGCGATCGTGCTGATGATGGCCGGCGCGCTGTCCATCCTGCAATTGCCGGTCTCCCAGTACCCCAACATCGCGCCGCCGGCCATCGGCATCGCGGTGACCTACCCGGGCGCGTCCGCGCAGACCGTGCAGGACACCGTGGTGCAGGTGATCGAGCAGCAGATGAACGGTCTGGACGGCTTGCAGTACATCTCGTCGGAAAGCAACTCCGACGGCAGCATGTCCATCACGCTGACGTTCAAGCAAGGCACCAACCCGGACACGGCGCAGGTGCAGGTGCAGAACAAGCTGGCGCTGGCGCAGCCGCTCTTGCCGCAGGAAGTGCAGCAGCAGGGCATCCGCGTCACCAAGGCCACAAAGAACTTCCTGATCGTGGCGGGCTTTGTGTCCACCGACGGCACGATGACCAAGGACGACTTGGCCGACTATGTCGCGTCGTACGTCCAGGACCCCATCAGCCGTACGCAGGGCGTGGGCGACTTCCAGCTGTTTGGCTCGCAGTACGCGATGCGCATCTGGCTGGACCCCGCCAAACTCGTGAACTACGGGCTGACCACGGTTGACGTGGTGGCGGCCATCAAGGAACAGAACGTGCAGGTGTCGTCCGGCCAGCTGGGCGGCCTGCCGTCCGTGCGCGGGCAGCAGCTGAACGCCACCATCATCGGGCCGTCGCGCCTGGAGAAGCCGGAAGATTTCGGCCGCATCCTGCTCAAGGTCAACACCGATGGTTCGCAAGTGCGCCTGGCTGATGTCTCGCGCATTGAACTGGGCGGCCAGACCTACGCCATCGACAGCTTCTACAACGGCAAGCCCGCCTCGGGCCTGGCCATCAAGCTGGCGCCGGGCGCAAACGCCCTGGACACGGCGCAGGCCGTGCGCGACACCATCAACAACTTGAAGCCGTACTTCCCGCCGGGCATGGACGTCGTGTATCCGTATGACACGACGCCGTTTGTCAGCCTGTCGATTCACGAAGTGTTCAAGACGCTGGTCGAGGCCATCATCCTGGTGTTCCTGGTGATGTACCTGTTTCTGCAGAACTTCCGCGCCACCATCATCCCCACGCTGGCCGTGCCGGTGGTGCTGCTGGGCACGTTCGGCGTGCTGGCCGCCTTCGGTTATTCCATCAACACCTTGACCATGTTCGGTATGGTGCTGGCCATTGGCCTCTTGGTGGACGACGCCATCGTGGTGGTGGAAAACGTTGAACGGGTGATGGCCGAAGAAGGGCTGACACCGAAGCAGGCAACCCGCAAGTCCATGAGCCAGATCACCGGCGCGCTGATCGGTATCGCCATGGTGCTGGCCGCCGTGTTCATCCCGATGGCGTTCTTTGGCGGTTCAACGGGCGTGATCTATCGCCAGTTCTCGATCACGATCGTGTCGTCGATGGTGCTGTCGGTGCTGGTGGCCATCGTCTTCACGCCGGCGTTGTGCGCGACGTTGCTCAAGCCCATTCCGAAGGGCCATCACGGCACGAAGCGGGGTTTCTTCGGCTGGTTCAACCGCACCTTCGAACGCAGCAGCAACGGCTACGCCAACAGCGTGGCGCGCGGGCTTAACCGCACCAAGCGTCTGATGGTGGTGTACCTGGCGCTGGTCATTGCAATGGGCTGGCTCTTCACGCGCATTCCCACGGCGTTCCTGCCGGCGGAAGACCAGGGCATTTTGTTCGCCCAGATCCAGACGCCTGCGGGCGCCACGGCGGAAGCGACCAAGGCCGTTATCGATGACGCCACGAAGTACCTGCTGACCGAAGAAAAAGACGCCGTGACCTCGGTGTTCGCCGTCAACGGTTTCAACTTCGGCGGCCGCGGCCAGAACGCGTCCATCCTGTTCATCAAGCTGCGAGACTGGGAAGAGCGGGGCGACGCCAAGCTGAAGGCCGGCGCCGTGGCGGCACGCGCCAACGCGCACTTCGGCAAGACCGAGCGCCGTGCGCAACTGTTCGTGGTGCCGCCGCCGTCCGTGATGGAACTGGGTAACGTCACCGGCTTTGACTTCCAACTGATGGACCGCGCAGGCGTGGGCCATGAAAAGCTGCTTGCCGCGCGCAATCAGCTGCTGGGCGAAGCCGCGAAGAGCCCGGTGCTGGTGGGCGTGCGCCCCAACGGCATTGAAGATGCGCCGCAGTACCAGCTGGATATCGACCGCGAAAAAGCGCGTGCGCTTGGCGTGGCCGTGTCGGACATCAACAGCACGCTGGCTACCGCGTGGGGCTCGTCGTACGTCAACGACTTCATCGACCGTGGCCGCGTGAAGAAGGTGTTTGCGCAGGGCGAGGCCTCGTCACGCATGCTGCCGGAAGACCTGAACAAATGGTATGTGCGCAACAGCGCGGGCGACATGGTGCCGTTCTCGGCGTTCTCGAAAGCGACGTGGAGCTTCGGCCCGCAAAAGCTGAACCGCTACAACGGCGTGCCGTCCTACAACATCCAGGGCCAGGCGGCGCCGGGTTATAGCTCGGGCGCGGCGATGGAAGAAATGGAAAAGCTGGCGGCCAAGCTGCCGGTGGGCGTGGGCTTTGAATGGACGGGCTTGTCGTTTGAAGAGCGCCTGTCGGGTTCGCAGGCGCCGGCCCTCTACGCCATTTCGCTGATCGTGGTGTTCCTGTGCCTGGCCGCGCTGTATGAAAGCTGGTCGATTCCGACGGCGGTCATGCTGGTGGTGCCGCTGGGGATTATCGGCGTGCTGCTGGCGACGTTGGCGCGCGGCTTGTCCAACGACGTGTACTTCCAGGTGGGGCTGCTCACCACAGTGGGGCTGGCGGCCAAAAACGCCATCTTGATTGTGGAGTTCGCCAAAGAGCACTTTGAATCCGGCGCGAGCCTGACGGAATCGGCCATTCACGCCGCCCGCCAGCGCCTGCGTCCGATTCTGATGACGTCCCTGGCGTTCATCCTGGGCGTGACGCCGCTGGCGATCTCGTCGGGTGCGGGGTCGGGCAGCCAGAACGCCATCGGCACCGGCGTGATCGGCGGTATGTTGACCGGCACCTTCCTGGCTATTTTCTTTGTCCCCGCGTTCTTTGTGATCATGCTGCGCATGTTCAAGGTGAAGCGCATGAGCGAGAACCTCGACAAGCACGACACCAGCGCCAATGGCTCGCAGGACGTGTCCGCGGAAGGACGACCGTAATGAAATTTCCGATGAGAACCTTGTTGTCTGTTTCTCTGGCGGCGGCCCTGGCGGGCTGCTCGCTGGCCCCGACCTACGAACGGCCCGACGCGCCGGTCGACGCCGCGTACCCCACCGGCCCGGCCTACAAGGCGGACGGTTCGCAGGCGGCGTTGGGGATGTCCACCGCCGATATCGGCTGGCGCGACTTCTTCAGCGACCCGCTTTTGCAGCAGCTGATTGAACTGTCGCTGGCGAACAACCGCGACTTGCGCGTGGCGGCCCTGAACGTGGAAGCGGCGCGTGCGCAGTACCGCATTCAGCGCGCCGACCTGATGCCCAGCGTGGGCATCGCCGGCCAGGAATCGGCCCAGCGCACGCCGGCGGACTTGTCCGCCAGCGGCCGCGCCACGACCAGCCACAGCTACCAGGTGGGCGCCGCCATGTCGGCTTGGGAACTGGACCTGTTCGGCCGTATCCGCAGCCTGAGCGACAAGGCGCTGGAATCCTATCTGGCGCTGGACGAAACCCGCACGGCCACGCAACTGACGCTGATTGCCGAAGTGGCTAACGCTTATCTGACGTTGCGCGCCGACCAGGAACTGCTGAGCCTGACGCGCGACACGTTGAAGAGCCAGGAAGATTCCTTCCAGCTGACGAAGCAAAGCTACGACCAGGGCCTGGCCACCGCGCTGGACTTGAGCCAGGCCGAAGTGTCGCTGCGCACGGCCCAGCGCAACCTGTCGCAATACACGCGCCAGGCTGCGCAGGACCGCAATGCGTTGACGCTGCTGGTGGGCCAGCCCATGTCGCCCGAGATCACCGCCGCGCTGGATCAGGCCATGAAGCTGGACGACGGCATGCTGCCGACGACCTTGCCCGCCGGCCTGCCGTCTGACCTGCTGGCGCGCCGTCCGGACATCCGCGCGGCCGAGCATCAGTTGAAGGGCGCCAACGCCAACATCGGCGCGGCGCGCGCGGCGTTCTTCCCCACCATCAGCCTGACCGGCCAGGCGGGTACCGCCAGCGCCAGTCTGGGCGGCCTGTTCGACGGCGGTTCCGGCGCCTGGAGCTTCGTGCCCCAGATCACCGTGCCGATTTTCGCGGGCGGCTCGCTGCTGGCGGGTCTGGATTTGGCCAAGGTGCAGAAGAACATCCAGGTCGCGCAGTACGAGAAGTCCATCCAGACGGGATTCCGCGAAGTGGCGGACGCGCTGGCCGGACGCGGTACGCTGGACGACCAGATTCAGGCGCAGCGCCTGTTGGTCAACGCCAACCAACGCGCCTACGACGCGTCGGATCAGCGCTTCCGTCAGGGTATCGATGACTACCTGAGCGTGCTGGATTCCCAGCGTTCGCTGTACAGCGCGCAGCAGGCGCTGGTGGACACGCGCCTGGCCCGCTTGTCGAATCTGGTGACCTTGTACAAGGTGCTGGGCGGCGGCTGGACCGAGCGCACGGTGATGGCGCAGCAGTCAGCGGGGCAATCCGCAGCGCAACCCGGAGTTCAACCGGCAGCGCAACCCGCCGCTCAACCCGGAGTTCAACCGGCAGCTCAACCCGCCGTTCAACCCGCCGTTCAACCCGCCGTTCAACCCGGAGCGCAGCCGGCAAGCCAGACGGCGCCGGCGGTGACGGGTTCCGGGTCTTAAGCGATATCCGCCGCACCCCGCGCGCCGGAATGCAAAACGGGCCGATCGAAAGATCGGCCCGTTTTTTATTGCTTACCCGGCAGGAATCGTCAGGTGCGTTTCTTGGCGATCAGGCCCACCACGAACAGGACGATGATGGCGCCCACCACCGACGCGATCCAGCCGGCCGGTTCGCCCTGGGCGTACCAGCCCATCGACTGACCCAGAAAGCCAGCGACCACCGCGCCGACGATACCCAGAATGGTGGTCATGATGATCCCCATGTTCTGGTCTCCGGGCATGATGGCGCGGGCGATCAGGCCCACGATGAATCCGACGATGATCATGATGACAATGCTCATGCGCTTACTCCTTACCAGGGAAAAAGGGACGATGTGCAGTGATGATACTCATGCTCGGAATCGTTCGGCTGTAACAACTGGTGTGCGGGGGTTCGTTCTGAACGGCCTGGCTCAGGAGGTGATGTCGATCAACTGGCGTACGTCTTTGGTCAGCGCTTCGATGCTGTCGGTGTCGGACGCCAAGAGGCGTGCGCGGCCGTCCTTGTCGAAAATATACACACCGCGGCTGTGCGTCACTTCGTACATGTCGGCGTCGTCACCCGGGCGGGGTTTTTCAATTTGATAGGCCACGCGGTAGCGGCGCGCCAGGTCAGCAATCTGCTTTTCGTCGCCCGTTACGCCAATGGCGCTGTTGTTGAACGCATTGACGTAGGCTTGCAGGATGTCGGGCGTGTCGCGGTGCGGGTCCACGCTGACGAACAGGATGCGCACGTTCTTGGCCTTGTCGCCCAAGTTTTGCAGCACGGCCGTCAATTGCGCCATGGTAGTCGGGCAGATGTCCGGGCAGCTGGCGTAGCCGAAGAACAGCAGCACCGTCTTGCCCTTTAAGTCGTCACTGCTGACGGTCTTGCCGCCCGCGCCGGGCAGCGAGAATTTCAGGTCGGGCAGGTGGCCCTTGACGTTGTAAAGCGTCCAGTCGACGTTTCGATCGCCGCAAGCCGCAAGCAGCACGCACAAGGCCAACAGCAGGCCGCGCCAGGCGCGGCCGGTAAGAAGGTGTCGCATGAGTCCAGGAGAGGCCGAAAGAGTTGTAGGAGCGATACGTCCAGGAACAAGCCCGGTCAAACCCGATGATTCTACCTGCACGCGCCCGGCTGACTGGCGCCGGGCGGGCCCTAAGCGGTGTGGCGCGAGCCAGCTTCTTGTTCTGGCGCAAACATTCGTTGCGGGCGCACGGCCCCGGGCCATTTGTGAAGCTTTGTGGGGATAGTGTTCGAGAGGCGCGCAAAGTCATTCCATCGGCGTGGTGTGCAGTCTATATTCAGAGCCTTGTCCAGCAATACAGCTACAGGAAGGTCCTGAACGTGGATATGGCATCCGGCACGGCAATTCGTTATCCGTTGTTCCCGTATTACCCGGTAGTGGTCGATGTTCTGCGCAGCCGCAACGCCGATCGGGTGTTGGATGCGCCCTGCGGCACCGGCTGGCTGGGCGATATGTTGTCGGCCACCGGTACGCGCAAAACCGCCGTGGATGGCGTGGGCCTGTGGGAATTTCCGCCAGCATCGGCAGGCTATCAGTCGGTTACCGAACACGATCTGGACACGCCTTTGGCCGTCAGCACGGCCTATGATGCGGCCGTGTGTTGCGAGGCCATCCACCTGATGACCAACCCGGGCGTGCTGGTGCAAAGCCTGTACCGCGCGCTGCGGCCGGGCGGCACGCTGATCATCACCACACCCAATACGTGGTATCTGCGGTCACGGTTGCAGTTCCTGATGCGGGGGTTTCATTCTGGCTTTCGCCCCATGGTCGGGCGGCAGCGCGGCGAAGACTACATCACGTATTTCCCCTTCAGCTTTCCGCAACTGCACCTGCTGCTATCGCACTACGGGTTCACGGACATTACCTTGCACGAGGTCGACGAGCCCAAGCCCAAGCGGATGATCGAACGTCTGCTGGCGATTCCTTCGCGCCTGTATAACCGGCGCCGCGTCAAGCGCGCCGAGAACGAAGACGTGCGCCATTTCTGGAAGCAGGCCGGGTCTGATCAGTCAGTGCATGGACGCTGGCTGGTGGTGTCGGCGCGCCGGCCGGACGAACCGGTTTCAGCGCAGGCATGAAAAAGGCCCCCAGCAAGCTGCTGGGGGCCTTTCACGATGGGGCCACCGTGGGCCTTTTACGATAAAGCGGCGTGATCAGTTGCCGCTCATGCCGCTGTGGCGCAGCAGGGCGTCGATACGCGGTGCGCGGCCACGGAAGGCGGCGAACGAATCCGCCGCCGGGCGCGAGCCGCCCACGGCCAGCACTTCGCGGCGAAAGCGCGCGCCGGTTTCCGGATCAAGCGTGCCCAAGGGGTTGCCGGGCTGCTTGGCCGCCGCTTCCTCGAAGGCTTCGTACGCGTCAGCGGACAGCACTTCGGCCCACTTGTAGCTGTAGTAGCCCGCGCCGTAGCCGCCTGCGAACAGGTGCGAGAACGCGTGCGGCAGGCGATGCCAGGCGGGCGGGAACAGCACGGCCACTTCCTGGCGCACTTCTTGCAGCAAGGCCAGCACTTCGGTGATGGTGGCGCCCTTGGCGCGGTCATGCATCAGCATGTCGAACAAGGCGAATTCGATCTGGCGCACGGCCTGCATGCCGCTTTGGTAGTTGCGCGCGGCGACCAGGCGGTCGTAGAGCGCACGCGGCAGCGGTTCGCCGGTGTCCACATGGGCCGACAGCTTTTGCACCACCGCCCATTCCCAGCAGAAGTTCTCCATGAACTGCGAGGGCAGTTCAATGGCGTCCCATTCGACGCTGGCGAACGCGGCCGCGCCGGGCTCGTCAACTTCCGACAGCAGGGCGTGCAGCGCGTGGCCGGTTTCGTGGAACAGCGTGATGACGTCGTCGTGCGTGAGCACGGCGGCGCGGTCGCCGTTGGGGCGCGAGAAATTGCAGGTCAGGTAAACAACGGGCGTCTGCACCTGGCCGGCGATGACGCGGCGCGCGCGTTCGCTATCCACCCACGCGCCGCTTTGCTTGCCGGAGCGGGCGTACAGATCCAGGTACAGATAGCCGATCAGGCCGCCATCGGCGCGCTCCACACGCACACCGCGCGCGTCGCTATGCCAGGTAGAGACGGGCGTTTCCGTCAAGCGGACGTCGAACAGCTTTTCAATGACTTCGAACAAGCCCGCCAGCACGCGCGGCTCGGTGAAGTACTGCTTCACTTCGTCTTCGGAATAGGCGTAGCGCGATTCGCGCAGGCGTTCCGAGGCAAAGGCCACATCCCACGGCTGGAGCTCGTCCAGGCCGAGCTCGCCGGTGGCGTAGGCCTTCAGTTCCGCCAAGTCGCGCTGGGCGTAAGGCTTGGCGCGGGCAGCCAGATCACGCAGGAATACGGTGACTTCGCTGGCGTCGCGGGCCATGCGGGTTTGCAGGCGCAGCGAGGCGTAGGTGCCCAGGCCCAGCAGGCCGGATTCTTCGGCGCGCAGCGAGAGCAGTTCTTCGATCAGGGGGGAATTGTCGAACTTGGCGTCGCCTTGTTCGGACGCCACCGTGCCGTAGCCGCGGTACAGCGCTTCGCGCAGCGACCGGTCTTGCGCGTATTGCATGACGGGCAGGTAGCAGGGCATTTTCAGCGTCAGCTTCCAGCCGGGCTTGCCATCTTCTTCGGCGGCGGCGCGGGCGGCGGACAGCACATCAGCCGGGATGCCGGCCAGACGGGCGTCGTCTTCGACCAGCAGCGACCAGGCGTCAATGGCGTCCAGCACGTTTTCCGAGAACTTCTGCGAGGCCTGGGCTTCGCGGTCGGAGATGGCGGCGTAGCGTTCGCGGTCGGCGCCTTGCAGCTCAACGCCGCTCAAGCGGAAATCGCGCAGCGCCATTTCCACGATGCGGCGGCGCACGGGCGACCAGGTGGCGAAATCGGGGGCGGCAGCCAGACGCTGGTACTGCTTGTACAGCCCTTCGTGCAGGCCGACCCAGGTCGAAAATTCGGTAATCAGCGGCAGCGCGGCGTTATAGGCCTCGCGCAGTTCCGGCGTGTTGACCACCGCATTCAGGTGGCCAGCCACCGACCACGCGCGCCACAGGCGCTCAGAAGCGGTATCCAGCGGTTCCACGACCGCTTCCCAGGTGGGCGCCAGCGCAGCATCGGCGGCGTGGTCGACGGCCTTGCGGGCGATGCCCAGCAGTTCCTCGACGGCGGGCACGATGTGCCCGGGCTTGACGGCCGCATAGTCGACCAGGTCGGAGACGGGAGCGAGCAGGGGGTTCTGGGTCATGGTGTTACCGGCGTAAGACGTAGCAGGCGGCGCGCGAGACAAGCAGCCCGGCGCCGGCGAAAGACATACGAATCAGATAGGGGCGATACGCCCGAATGCAAGGGCAAGGGCAAGGGGCCTGGGGCGCCTGCAAAAGATAGGGCGATGCGCACCCGTGTGGGTGTGCGCATCGCCGTGTCACGATCAGCCTGCGGCGCGTTCCGCGGCTTCAACCGTGTTGACCAGCAGCATGGCGATGGTCATGGGGCCCACGCCGCCGGGGACGGGGGTGATGGCGCCGGCCACTTCCTTGGCGGAAGCGAAATCCACGTCGCCGCACAGCTTGCCGTCTTCGCCGCGGTTGATGCCCACGTCGATGACGACGGCGCCCGGCTTGATCATCGAGCCGTCGATCATGCCCGGCTTGCCGGTGGCAACCACCAGGACGTCAGCGCGGCGGGTCTGGGCCGCCAGATCGCGCGTCTTGGAGTTGCAGATGGTGATGGTGGCGCCGGCTTGGAGCAGCAGCATGGCCATCGGCTTGCCGACGATGTTGCTGGCGCCAACGATCACGGCTTCAGCGCCGCGCAGCGTCACGCCTTCCGATTCCAGCATCTTCATCACGCCGTAGGGCGTGCAGGGGCGGAACAGCGGCTGGCCGGTCATGAGCAGGCCGGCGTTGCTGATATGGAACCCGTCCACGTCCTTCTCGGCCGCGATGGCTTCGATGACCTTGTGGGAATCCATATGCTTGGGCAGCGGCAGCTGCACCAGGATGCCGTGAATGGTCGGGTCCTGATTCAGCACGGCGATGCGGGCCAGCAGTTCGGCCTCGGTCATCTCGGCCGGGTACTGTTCCTTGACGGAATGCAGGCCGGCCTTCTCGCAGGCGGCAACCTTGTTGCGCACGTAAACCTGGGACGCGGGGTCCGCGCCCACCAGCACCACGGCCAGGCCGGGGCGGGTGCCCTTGGCAGCCAGAGCGGCGACGCGTTGGGCGACTTCTTCGCGAATGCGCAGCGACAGTGCTGCGCCATCGATAACTCTTGCGGTCATGCGTGTGCCTCGGGTTTGGCCAAGGCCACTTTCATCAAATCAGCAACGGTAGTCACTTCCAGTTTTTCCATAATGTTGGCGCGGTGCGCCTCGACGGTCTTGATGCTGATGCCCAGGTCGTCGGCGATCTGCTTGTTCAAGCGGCCGGCGACGATGCGCTCCAGCACCTGCTGCTCGCGCGCGGTCAGGCGTGCCAGCATGGCTTCGTGGTCCTTCTGAGCCTGGTGCTTGCTGACGCGCTGCGTGGCTTGCTCGAGCATGCGCGCAACGATTTCGCGCAGGTCCGACTCGTTGAAGGGCTTTTCCAGAAAATCGACTGCGCCTTTCTTCATCGTGGACACGGCCATCGGCACGTCGCCGTGGCCGGTAATGAACACGATGGGCAGCGGCGCGTTGCGGGCGATCAGTTGTTCCTGAAGCTCCAGGCCGCTCATGCCGGGCATGCGCACGTCGGCGATCAGCACGCCGATCTGGCTGGCGTCGTAGTCTTCCAGGAAGGATTCGCCGCTGGCATAGGCGCGAACGCGGTAGCCGTTGGCTTCCAACAGCCAGCGCAGCGAATCGCGGACCGCTTCGTCGTCGTCAACAATGAATACCGTGCTCGACAGGTGGGGCGTGTTCATGCGTGCAACTCCTCGGACTGATCATTCTGGGCCTGCGTCTGGGACGCAGCGCAGGGCAGGGTAAAGCGGAAAATAGTACCGCCGGCGGGGTTCGGGTCAGCCCAAAGACGGCCGTGGTGCGATTCAATAATGGTACGGCAGATATTCAGCCCCATGCCCAGGCCCTGGGTCTTGGTGCTGAAGAAGGGTTCGAACAGGCGCTCGGGTTCAGCCAGGCCATGGCCGCGGTCAACCACGGCCACTTCGATGTGCTGCTCGTGCAGGATGACCGCCACCTTGAGCTCGTCGGACTCGCTGTTTTCCATGGCTTCCAGCCCGTTCTTCAGCAGGTTCAACAGCACCTGTTCGATCAGGATGGGGTCAGCCAGGACGTCAGGTGCGTTCGACGGCACGAAGCTGTCGATACGGATGCGGCGCTTGCGGGCGTCGATTTCGGCGAAACCGATGGCGTTGTCGACAATGCGGCCAATGGCCACGCGCTGGCGGCGCGGCTCGCTGCGCTTCACGAATTCGCGGATGCGGCTGATGATCTTGCCGGCGCGCTCGGCCTGCGCCGCGGCCTTTTCCAGCGCCGGCAACAGCATGTTGGGGCTGGTGTGGCCAGCTTTGACCAGGGCGACGGCGCCCATGCTGTAGTTGGCGATGGCGGTCAGCGGCTGGTTCAGTTCGTGCGCCAGCGACGAGGCCATTTCGCCCATCGTCGTCAGGCGGCTGGTGAGCTGGATCTTTTCCTGCTGCACGCGCGAGGCCTCTTCGTGGCCACGGCGTTCGGTGATGTCGCGCGCGACTTGCATGCGCACGCGGCGGCCGTCGGTCCAGGCCAGCATGCGGTGATGCACTTCAAACCAGCGCTGCACCGACGGCGCGAACACTTCCACCGATTCGTCGGTGAAGCGGCCGCGGCGGCCGGCCAGCAATTCGTCGTGGCCGCCCGTCTGCGCGCCGAACACGCGGCGGTAGGTGCGGTTGGCGAACAGCAATTCCAGGCCGTCGTGCGTGTCGGCCGTGACCGAGATGGCGTCGTCCAGGCCTTCCAGCACCGTCATGAAACGCTCGTGCGCGGCGGTCAGGGCCTCGCGGATGCGCTTGGGTTCGGTGATGTCGGTCATGGAGGTCATCCAGCCGATCTGGTTGCCGTTGGGGTCCAACAGCGGCGACACATACATGCGCGCCGTGAAGCGCGAGCCGTCGCGCCGCTGCGCTTCCACTTCCAGGCCGCTGCTGGGCGTCTTGCCCGACATCAGGACGTCGAGCGTGTGCTGATGCTGTTCGTGGCGGCCGGGCACCCAATAGGGGAAGGGCGGGCTGCGGCCAATGAGGTCGGCCTCGTTCCAGCCGATCATGCGGCAGAAGGCGGGGTTCACGTAGGCGATGCGGCCTTCCATATCCAGCACGCGCATGCCGGTGGACATGGAATTTTCCATGGCGCGGCGAAATCCGGTTTCAGCGATCAGCGCGGCTTCGGCGGAGGAGCGAAAGCGGGTATAGCGCCACAGCATCAGCAAGCTGATGACGATCACGCATGACAATGCCAGCACCACCCAGATCAGGCGTTGCTGACGCATTTCCTGGTCGATCGTCACAAACATGACGCTATCGTCATGAATGCGTTGCAGCCAGAAGAACACCCCCATCACACAGATGTACAGAATCAGCACCATGGCAGGCGTGACCCAGTACACGCCGCGGCGGCGGGTGCGGGCGTGATCGTGAAACGGCGTAGGAATATTGGACTTGGGCGCGCTGGACATGGAATTCGGGCCAGATAGACCGCGCATTTTAGTGCGTGTTCGGGGTGAAGTCCCGGGAAACACGCCCCGCTTTTGGCGTACCGCGTAAAAAGACCGGTAAGGAAGCATTCAGCTTGCGTTCATAATTTCACATTATGAAATGCCGTACCGCAACATGAAATTTTGCTTGCGACCGGTTATTCTTCTTTCTTAGAATGCCGGCTGATAGGGAACCGACCCAAAGCAGGTCTCTAGAAAAACACCCCGACCCATGCCTGACATGGTAGCCCGGATGATCCCGGCTACCATGCAGAGTCCGCGAGTTGAACGAAGCGGGTGTGGTCACGAACGAACCCCAACAGGAGACACACGATGTCCTCTTTCGCCCAGGCTGGCGCCCCGCAGGCTGCCAACGACGAAGACACCCTTGAAACCCAGGAGTGGCTCGAAGCCCTGGCGGCAGTCCTTGATCGCGAAGGGCCGCAGCGCGCGCACTACCTGCTGGAACGCCTGATCGACGAAGCCCGTCGTTCCGGCGCCCACATCCCGTTCTCGCCGAATACCGCTTACGTCAACACGATTCCCCCGGGCCTGGAGCCCGCGCATCCGGGCAACCTGGAACTGGAAACGCGTATCCGTTCGTACGTGCGCTGGAACGCGATGGCCATGGTCGTCAAGGCCAACAAGCACAACCCGCCGGACGGCGGCGACCTGGGCGGCCACATCGCGTCGTTCGCCTCGCTGGCCACCATGATCGGCTGCGGCCAGAACCACTTCTGGCACGCGGAAGACGAAGGCCACGGCGGCGACCTGGTCTACTTCCAAGGCCACACGTCCCCCGGCATGTACGGCCGCGCCTACCTTGAAGGCCGCCTCACCGAAGACCAGCTGAACCACTTCCGCCAGGAAGTGGACGGCAAGGGCCTGTCGTCCTACCCGCACCCGAAGCTGATGCCGGATTTCTGGCAATTCCCGACGGTGTCGATGGGCCTGGGCCCGCTGATGGCCATCTACCAGGCCCGCTTCCTGAAGTACCTGCACGCCCGCGGCATCGCCGACACCAGCAACCGCAAGGTCTGGGTGTTCTGCGGCGACGGCGAAATGGACGAACCCGAATCGCTGGGCGCCATCGCTTTGGCCGCCCGTGAAAAGCTCGACAACCTGATCTTCGTGGTGAACTGCAACCTGCAGCGCCTGGACGGTCCGGTGCGCGGCAACGGCAAGATCATCCAGGAACTGGAAGGCGACTTCCGTGGTTCGGGCTGGAACGTGATCAAGCTGATCTGGGGCGGCTACTGGGACCCGCTGCTGGCGCACGACAAGGAAGGCATCCTGCGCCAGATCATGGAAGACACCGTTGACGGCGAGTACCAGGCGTACAAGGCCAACGACGGCAAGTTCGTTCGCGAACACTTCTTTGGCAAGCACCCCAAGCTGCTGGAAGCCGTCTCGCGCATGAGCGACGAAGACATCTGGCGCCTGAACCGTGGCGGCCACGATCCCCACAAGGTGTACGCCGCGTTTGACGCCGCCACCAGCCACACCGGCCAACCCACCGTCATCCTGGCCAAGACCATCAAGGGCTACGGCATGGGCCACGTGGGCCAGGCGAAGAACCCGACCCACCAGCAAAAGAAGCTGGAACTGGAATCCATCCGCGAATTCCGCGACCGCTTCGGCATCCCGATTCCGGATGACAAGCTGGAAGACCTGCCGTACTTCAAGCCGGCCGATGATTCGCCCGAAATGAAGTACCTGCACGAGCGCCGCGCCGCGCTGGGCGGCTACCTGCCGCGCCGCCGCGCCAAGGCCGACGAGCAACTGAAGGCCCCCGCGCTGGACGCCTTCAAGGCCGTGCTGGAACCCACCGCCGAAGGCCGTGAAATCTCCACCACCCAAGCCTTTGTGCGCATCCTGAACCAGGTGCTGCGCGACAAGGAACTGGGTCCGCGCGTGGTGCCGATTCTGGCCGACGAATCGCGTACCTTCGGTATGGAAGGCCTGTTCCGCCAGATTGGTATCTATGCGCCGGAAGGCCAGAAGTACACCCCGGTCGATAAGGACCAGGTCATGTACTACAAGGAAGCGGCCGACGGCCAGCTTCTGCAGGAAGGCATCAACGAAGCGGGCGCAATGAGCTCGTGGATTGCGGCGGCCACGTCGTACTCCTCGAACAACCGCATCATGATCCCGTTCTTCATCTACTACTCGATGTTCGGGTTCCAGCGCATTGGCGATCTGGCCTGGGCGGCGGGCGACATGCAAGCGCGTGGCTTCCTGTTGGGCGGCACTGCCGGCCGCACGACGCTGAACGGCGAAGGCTTGCAGCACGAAGACGGCCACAGCCACATCCTGGCGTCCACCATTCCGAACTGCGTGTCCTACGACCCGACGTTCGGCCATGAGCTGGCCGTGATCATCCAGCATGGCTTGAAGCGCATGGTGGAAGACCAGGAAAACGTCTATTACTACCTGACGGTGATGAACGAAAACTACCCGCAGCCCGGTCTGACCCAGGGCGACGAGGAAGGCATCATCAAGGGCATGTACAAGCTGAAGTCGCACGGCAAGGGCAAGAACCGCGTGCAGCTGATGGGTTCGGGCACGATCCTGCGCGAAGTCATGGCCGCGCAAGAACTGCTGGAAGCCGACTGGGGCGTGGCGTCGGACCTCTGGAGCGTCACCAGCTTCACGGAACTGCGCCGCAACGGCCTGGACGTCGACCGCCACAACATGCTGCACCCCGACGAAAAGAAGCCGCAAGTGGCTTACGTCACGGAACAGCTGGCCAAGACGGAAGGCCCGATCATCGCATCGACCGACTACATGAAGCTCTTTGCTGACCAGATCCGTCCGTTCGTGCCCAAGGGCCGCGAATACAAGGTGCTGGGCACCGACGGTTTCGGCCGCTCGGATTTCCGCGCCAAGCTGCGTGAGCACTTTGAAGTGGATCGCCACTTTGTCGTCGTCGCCGCGCTGCGCGCATTGGCCGACGAAGGCAAGGTGCCGGTTGCCAAGGTGGCGGAAGCCATCAAGAAGTACGGCATCAATCCGAACAAAGCCAACCCGCAATACGCCTGAGGGTAAAGAGACATGAGCAACATCGTGCAAATCAAGGTTCCCGACATCGGCGACTTCAAGGAAGTGGAAGTCATTGAAGTGCTGGTCGCCGTGGGCGACACGATCAAGGCCGAACAGAGCCTGATCACGGTTGAGTCCGACAAAGCCTCGATGGAAATCCCCGCGTCGCAAGGCGGCGTGGTGAAGTCCATCACCGTGAAGGTGGGCGACAAGGTTGCGGAAGGCGCGGTCGTGCTGGAAGTGGAAGCCGAAGCCTCGGACGCCGCACCGGCCGCCAAGGAAGAAGCCCCCAAGGCCGCCGCCAAGGAAGCGCCCAAGCAAGCGGCTGCGGCGGCTCCGGCCGCCAAGGCTGAAGCGGCTGCACCTGCCGCCGCATCTGGCCCGGTCGAAATCGAAGTGCCGGACATCGGTGACTTCAAGGAAGTGGAAGTCATCGAAGTGATGGTCGCCGTGGGCGACACCATCAAGGCCGAGCAAAGCCTGATTACCGTGGAGTCCGACAAGGCCTCGATGGAGATCCCGGCCTCGCAAGGCGGTGTGGTCAAGGAAGTGAAGGTCAAGGTTGGCGACAAGGTCGCCAAGGGCTCGGTCGTCGTGGTGGTGGAGGGGGGCGCTGCCTCGGCTCCCGCTGCGAAGACGGAAGCCGCCGCCGCTCCCGCTGCAAAGGCGGAAGCCAAGACCGAAGCCAAGGCTGAAGCGCCCGCCGCTGCGCCGGCTTCGCGTCCGGCTCCGGCCGCCGCGCTGGAAGACGCCAACCTGAAGCCCGGCCAACTGCCGCACGCGTCGCCTTCGGTGCGCAAGTTCGCCCGCGAACTGGGCGTGAACCTGAGCAAGGTCAAGGGTTCGGGTCCGAAGGAACGCATCACCGCCGAGGACGTGCGCGGCTTCGTCAAGCAAGCGCTGGCCGCCGGCCCCGCAACCGCCGCTGCCGGTGGTTCGGCCGATGGCGCCGCGCTGGGCCTGCTGCCGTGGCCGAAGGTCGACTTCACCAAGTTCGGCCCCATCGAAGCCAAGCCGCTGTCGCGCATCAAGAAGATTTCCGGCGCGAACCTGCACCGCAACTGGGTCATGATCCCGCACGTCACCAACAACGACGAAGCGGACATCACCGACCTGGAAGCGCTGCGCGTCACGCTGAACAAGGAAAACGAGAAGTCGGGCGTCAAGGTCACGATGCTGGCCTTCCTGATCAAGGCCGTGGTTGCGGCCCTGAAGAAATTCCCCGAGTTCAACGCCTCGCTGGACGGCGACAACCTGGTGCTCAAGCAGTACTACCACATCGGTTTCGCCGCCGATACGCCCAACGGGCTGGTGGTGCCGGTGATTCGCGACGCCGACAAGAAGGGCATCCTGCAAATCGCGCAGGAAATGACCGACCTGTCCAAGAAGGCGCGCGACGGCAAGATCTCGCCCGCAGACATGCAGGGCGGCTGCTTCTCGATCTCGTCCTTGGGCGGCATCGGCGGCACCTCGTTCACGCCGATCATCAACGCGCCGGAAGTGGCCATCCTGGGTGTGTCGCGCTCTGCGCACAAACCCGTCTGGGACGGCAAGCAATTCGTGCCGCGCCTGATCGTGCCGCTGTCGCTGTCGTACGACCACCGCGTCATCGACGGCGCGTCCGCTGCCCGCTTCAACGCCTATCTGGGCGCGCTGCTGGCCGACTTCCGCCGCATCGCGCTGTAAACGGGGAGCCCTATGAGCAATACCGTTCAAATCAAAGTGCCGGACATCGGTGACTTCAAGGAAGTGGAAGTCATTGAAGTGCTGGTCGCCGTGGGCGACACGATCAAGGCCGAACAAAGCCTGATCACCGTTGAATCCGACAAGGCGTCGATGGAAATCCCCGCGTCGCAAGGCGGCGTGGTGAAGTCGATTGCCGTGAAGGTCGGCGACAAGGTCGCCGAAGGCGCGGTGGTGCTGGAAGTGGAAGCGGCTGGCAGCGATGCCGCCGCCGCACCGGCCGCCAAGGAAGCCCCCAAGGCTGCCGAGGCTGCGAAGCCGGCCGCTGCCGCTGCACCCGCCGCCAAGGCTGCCACGGCGGCCCCGGCCGCCTCCAGCTTCAAGGGTTCGGCCGACGGTGAATACGACATGCTGGTGCTGGGCGCGGGCCCGGGCGGCTACTCCGCCGCCTTCCGCGCCGCTGACCTGGGCCTGTCCGTGGTCCTGGTCGAGCGCTACAGCACGCTGGGCGGCGTCTGCCTGAACGTGGGCTGCATTCCGTCCAAGGCGCTACTGCACAACGCCGCCGTTATCGACGAAGCGCGCGAGCTGGCTGCCCACGGCATCAGCTTCGGCGAACCGAAGATCGACCTGGACAAGCTGCGCGGCTACAAAGACAGCGTGGTCGCCAAGCTGACCGGCGGCCTGGCTGGCATGGCAAAGGCGCGCAAGGTCACCGTGGTAACGGGCGTGGGCGAATTTGCCGACGCCAACCACCTGACCGTGACGTCCGCCGACGGCAAGAGCCAGACGCTGCGCTTCAAGCAAGCCATCATCGCCGCCGGCAGCCAGTCGGTGAAGCTGCCGTTCATGCCCAAGGACGACCGCGTCGTCGACTCCACCGGCGCATTGCTGCTGCGTGAAGTGCCGAAGAAGATGCTGATCGTGGGCGGCGGCATCATCGGCCTGGAAATGGGCACGGTGTACTCGACGCTGGGCGCACGCCTGGACGTCGTGGAAATGCTCGACGGCCTGATGCAAGGCGCTGACCGCGACCTGGTCAAGGTGTGGCAGAAGAAGAACGCCTACCGCTTCGACAACATCATGTTGAAGACCAAGACCGTGGGCGCCGAAGCCAAGAAAGACGGCATCTACGTCACGTTCGAAGGCGAGGGCGCGCCCAAGGAACCGCAGCGCTACGACCTCGTTCTGCAAGCCGTGGGCCGCAGCCCGAATGGCAAGAAGATCGGCGCCGACCGTGCTGGCATCGCCGTGACCGACCGCGGTTTCATCGAGGTCGATCGCCAGATGCGCACCAACGTGCCGCACATCTACGCCATTGGCGACATCGTCGGCCAGCCGATGCTGGCGCACAAGGCCGTGCATGAAGGCCACGTGGCGGCGGAAGCCGCGGCCGGCCAGAAGTCGTTCTTTGACGCACGCGTCATTCCGTCGGTGGCTTACACCGATCCGGAAGTGGCATGGGTGGGCCTGACCGAAGACGAAGCCAAGAAGCAAGGCATCAAGATCGAGAAGGGCGTGTTCCCGTGGGCGGCTTCCGGCCGCGCCATCGCCAATGGCCGCGACGAAGGCTTCACCAAGCTGATTTTCGACGCGGAAACGCATCGCATCCTGGGCGGCAGCATCGTGGGCACCCACGCTGGCGACCTGATCAGCGAACTGGCCCTGGCCGTGGAAATGGGCGCGGATGTCGTCGACATCGCCAAGACCATCCACCCGCACCCGACGCTGGGTGAATCGGTGGGCATGGCGGCTGAAGTGGCCGAAGGCGTCTGCACCGACTTGCCGCCGATGAAGAAGAAGTAATGGCCGATGGCCAATGACCGGTGAGGCGGTTTTCCGCCTCACCTGAGTCATGCAACGGCAAATAAAAAGCGCCGGCCCTGTTCAGGGTCCGGCGCTTTTTTATCGCTTGGCCGCACGTGAAGGCGGCCCCGCGGGATGTAATGCGTGCGCGTCAGGCCTGGGTATTGATGCGCGAACCCAGTTGGCTGTCGATCGCCATCGGGGCCACGGACTGCATCAGTGTGGCAACCGTATCGGCTTGCGCGTTCAGCGCCTTCTTCAACACGGTGGCCTGCACTTCCTGAACCACATTCGCGTCCTTCAAAGCCAGCGCGGTGTTGACGGTGTTGTTGATCGAATCCATGGTCACAGGGTCCTTAAAAGGAAGGCAGGGCGTGAGCCCGAAGTGTTCGCATTATTGCGTACATTTTCAGTTTGATGCAAAGGATTGTCGTACCGGGACATGGCGGATGTGTGACATTGCGAGCATCTATCCCAAGCACCAACCTATGGCCGCTTCGGGCATTCCTTCACAACACCCCAGCCACGGTTCGCCTCGCAATACTTATCGCGGGCCGCCCAGGCGCAATCAGGCCGGTCAAAGAATCCCAACGTGGCGCATTGCGCTAATTCGGTTTGCAGCGCCTTGAGCCACGCCATCGGGTCTTGCGCCGGAATTTCGGTAATGCGCAATGTCGATTGCGGGCCGCTTGAGGCGGGCGTCGTCGTGGCGGCGGCGTTGGTGCGCGGCTGGGGGGGGGGGGCTTCCGGAGGCATCGCGCGAGGTTCAACAGCCGAAGCGGCCGGTTCACCCGTGGCGGACGGTGCTGTCGCGGGCGCCGCTTCGGAGATTGCGGCGGGTGCTGTGCCGGGTGCAGTCCCGGGTGCGGCTTCGGTTGTTGAGCCGGGTGCTGCCTGGGATGTTGCCTCGGATGGGGTCCCGGATGGCGATTCCGGTTTCGCCGGCCCCGTCGGCACAATCGGCGCTGGCGGCGCCAACGCATCCGCCTCCCAATCGCTCGGCGGCTCCTGGACCGGCACCGCGGTCGGAGGCATCAGCGGCACGCGGACCGGRCTGGCCGCGGTGGCGCCGGTAATCCCATTGTTCGGGGCATTCCACGACACCACCAGCAGCACCAGCGCGCCGTAAATGGCCAGGGTGTAGAGCACCGTCAACGTTGCCGACCCCACGCGCCGCCCCGTGATGGGGGGCGCGTCATCCCGGCCCAGCAAGCGGCGCCAGCCGACCAGGGCCGCACCCGGCGCTGAAATCAGCCACCAACAGACACGCCGCAACCCGCCGGGTTCAGGGGCCGGCGGCGGCAAGGCGGCGTGTACCTGGGCCGCCAACAATTCGCGCAATGCGCGGTTCTCTTCGCGAAGACGCAAGGTCTGCGCATCGACCGGCGCCTGATCATCGAGATCCGTATTGCTGTCGTGCTGCGTAGCGAGTGGATCTGGGGGCGTGGCGGTCATAGTGCTGAAAGAAAATGATACAAAATCTGCGCCGTCATTATGACGTGAGTCGAGCGGGTCAAAAAAAGGAATAAGCGTGCAAAAAGCCGCCACTCCCTTTGCGGCGGAGTTTGCGCACTTTCGCCATCACGCAAGAACCGGCAAAAAAGCCCGTCATTTCGCCCATTTCCCCCTTGAAAGCCGCTGCTATGCTGCTGCGCAATTACCCTGCCCGTGGAGTACGGATTGAACGCGCCTGATCGAGTCCCCGAGGACTCATTTGCCATTGACTTGGCCCCCCCGGTGTCTGATCCGGCTATCAGCTACCTGTGTTCGCCGGGCCAGATGCGCGCGGCGGCATTCCTCTATGGCGTTGAAACGGTCCCGCTGGAGCGCGCGCGCGTGCTCGAGCTCGGGTGCGGCGCGGGCAGCAATCTATTGCCCTTCGCGGTGGCTTATCCGCAAGCGCAAGTGGTCGGGGTCGATACCGACCCCCGCCGCATTGAAGCGGGCCGCCGGGCCGCCGACGCCATCGGGCTGGGCAACCTGACCTTGCATACTTTGTCGTTTGCTGACATTGGCCAGGACTTCGGCGAATTTGACTACATCATCGCGCACGACCTTTACAGCACCGTCCCGCGCGAAAGCACCGGTGATCTGCTGCGCATCTGCCGCCTGAACCTGGCATTTGAAGGCGTTGCCTACCTCAGTTTCGATGCCTATCCGGGCGCAAAGGCGGCCGAAATCGTCCGCGAAGCCGTGCTGATGCACGCGCACGCCGCGTCCAGCCCTGACGAGCAAGTTGCCGCCGCGCGCGCTGCCCTGGGGCTGTTCACCGATGGCGTGTCGAACGCCAATCCGCTGGCGGCTTCGCTGCACGAGGCGGCAACGCGCTTCGCCCAGGCGTTAGATGAGCAGGGGGCGGCGGGTTTGAGCCTGCTGGCTCGCCAGCCGTATTACTACGCTGAATTCGCCGACATGGCCGCGCAGTTTGGCATGACGTGCGTGGGCGACGCCGAGCCCCGCCACGAGCTTGCGCCGAACTATGGCGCGAACGTGTCGCTGACCCAAAGCCTGCTGGGTTTCGGCAAGCCGCGCGCGCTCAGGCAGCAATACCTGGACTTTTCCATTGGCCGCGCCTATCGCCGCACATTGCTGACTCACCATGAGCGCGAGCAGGAAGTGCTGCCGCGTCCCGACCTGTCGCGGCTGCCCAAGCTGCGCTGGGCCGGCAGCTTCCGCCGTTTGGCGGCAGGGCTGCGCAGCATCAGTCAAACCCATTTCGTCACGCATGCCGGCCACATTCTGAGCACCGACAACCCGGTGCTGGAAGCCATTGCGGACGTGCTGGGCCACGCCTGGCCGGCGTCCGTGCCAGGAGCGGCGCTGGTCCAGTACGTGGCTGAGAAGAAGCTTGCGGCGGGTAGCACGGCGGATGAGGCGGTGGGCAAGGCGCTGCAAGCCTTGTTCGACGCCGCTATCGGACGCTACAGCGTCGACAAGACGCCGTACGATCTGGCCGGTGGGGTAAGCCTTGTTCCCGGCGTGGTGGCGGCGATAGACGGCAGGGCGCCGCTGTTCAACCTGTGGCACGAGGCGGTCAGGACATCGTTTGCCGACCACGACGTGCTGCCCTTGCGGCAATTGGAGGCCGGCGCGGCGCTGAATCGGCTGCGCGATAGCGTTCAGATCGCGGCGCCGGTATTGCAGTTCACGTCGGCGGGGGACTTTGTTGCTCCCGCGCCCGAGGCGCCAGCCGTATCAGCGTCCCAGCCCGTGGACGGGTTGCTCGACCATCTCAGGCATTACGGCCTGACGGTCGCAGGGGCTCGTGACTGGTGCGATTACATTGAGGCCGGCCTGAGCGCCAGCGATGCGCGCGGACCCTATTGGGCGTTGTACATCGACGCCATGGCGCGTTGTGGTTTCGAGCAACGCTATGGTGGCAGTATCTCGGCCCCGGCGCGCGCGCAGGGCATCACCAAGGCGGTGCTCAAAGAAGCGCAAGAACTGGCGGCCCTGGTCAACGCCAAGAGTGATGGTGACCTTGAGGGGCGTGCGCGGGCACTGACCAAGCGCGCACCGGAATACAGCACGTCCTGGGAAGTGCTGGGTACGGTGCTGCGCGACACGGGCAAGTCTGGCGAATCGCTGGCCGCCTTCCTGCGAGCCTTTCAGGTCGGTGGCGAGGATGTTGATTGCTATGTGGGTGTGGCGATGTCGCTGCGCGCCTTGCGCCGCCCCGTGGAATTGGACGCGGCTTGCCGCCGGGCGCTGGAATTGTCGCCTGGCCATCCCCAGGCGCTGAACGTGCTGGCAAATTGCTATCGCAGCGCTGCCCGGTTCCATGAAGCGGTGGCGACCTTCCGCCACATGCTCGAACTGAATCCGGCCAACGTGGAAGCGCGTGGCAACCTGGGCGTGGCCCTGGCCGACATGGGTGACTTCGCAGGCTCGGAAGCCGAGTATCTGCGCGTGCTGGAAGTCCAGCCCGATAACCCCACGGTGCAGCATTCCCGCTTCTTTGGCATGAACTACTTCCCCGACCGTACGGCGGAAGAGGTGTTCGAGGTCTATCGCGCGTTTGACGAGCGTCTGGGCGCGCCGCATCGGGCGTCTTGGAAACCGCATTCCAATACACGCGATCCGGGCCGCAAGCTGCGGATCGGGTACGTGTCTCCGGACTTCCGCACCCACCCGGTGCGTCTGTTTCTTGAGCCGTTGATGGCCCGGCACGACAAGTCGGCCTTCGAGATCTACGCCTACGCGCAGCTGGACCAGGAAGACGAAGGCACCGCCGCCTTCAAGACCTATGCGGATCACTGGGTGCGCACCAACGGCCTGTCGCACGACGCGCTGGCGCAACGCATTCGCGATGACAAGATCGATGTGCTGGTGGATCTGGCCGGCCATACCGCCCAGAACCGCCTGGCGACGTTCGTGCGCAAGCCCGCGCCGGTGCAGGTGACGTGGCTGGGATTCGGCTGCACCACCGGCTTGTCGGCCATCGATTACATCCTGATCGATGACGAGATGGCGCCGCCCGGAACCGAATCGCTGTTCGCTGAGAAGCCCTGGCGCCTGGACACGACGAACTTTGCCTACCGTCCCAAGCTGGGCATGGGCGAGGTCTCTGAATTGCCGGCGCTGCAGAACGGCCACATTCGGTTCATCACGCTCTCACGCGCTATCCGTTTCAATTACCGGGTCGTGCGCACCTGGGCCGAAATCTTGCACCGCGTGCCGGGTTCGCGCCTGGTCGTCGACAGCAACAGCTATTTCTCCGAGCGCATGCAGAAGGATCTGCATGACCTGTTTGCGCAGCATGGCATCGATGCGGGCCGGATCGAGATCGGCTTTCACAGCCCGCCCTGGAACGTCCTGCGCAGTGCCGACATCACGTTGGATTGCTTCCCGCACAACTCGGGCACGACCCTGTTCGAAAGCTTGTACATGGGCCTGCCATACGTGACCTTGGCGGGGCGAATGGGCGTGGGCCGAATCGGTGCATCCACTTTGGCTGGCCTGGGCCGCAAGGAATGGATTGCGCAGACTGAAGCCGAATACATCGACAAGGTGGTGGCCCTGGCAAGCGACATCCCCGCACTGGCGCGCACCCGCGCCGGCCTGCGCCAGGAAATGCAGGCCAGCGCCCTGATGGACGAGCCCGCCTTTGCGCGCAAAGTCGAAGCCGCCTATCGCGGCATGTTCAAAAAGTGGTGTGAAGGATCCGTATGAAAGCCGTCATTCTCGCGGGCGGGCTCGGTACCCGCATCTCTGAAGAAACCCACGTCAAGCCCAAGCCTATGGTGGAAATTGGCGGGCGCCCGATCCTGTGGCACATCATGAAGATGTACTCGGCCCACGGCGTGAATGACTTTGTCATTTGCTGCGGCTACAAGGGCTACGTCATCAAGGAGTACTTCGCCAACTACTTCCTGCACATGTCGGACGTGACATTCGACATGGCGAACAACCAGATGGAAGTGCATCAACGCCATGCCGAACCCTGGCGCGTGACCTTGGTGGATACGGGCGACGACACCATGACCGGCGGCCGTCTCAAGCGCGTGGCCAGTTACGTGAAGGACGAAGAGGCATTCTGCTTCACCTATGGCGACGGCGTGGCGGACGTGGATATCTCGGCGCTGATCGCGTTCCACCGGCAGCACGGCAAGCTGGCGACGGTGACGGCGGTGCAGCCGCCCGGGCGCTACGGTGCGCTGAAGATGGAAGACGATATGGTCGCCGGCTTCACGGAAAAGCCGCGCGGCGACGGCGGCTTGATCAATGGCGGCTTCTTCGTGCTGTCGCCCAAGGTGCTGCCGCTGATCGAAGCGGATCACATCTCTTGGGAGATGGAACCGTTGGAATCGCTGGCGCGCGGCGGCGACCTGATGGCGTTCAAGCACATGGGTTTCTGGCAGCCCATGGACACGCTGCGCGAAAAACGCATGCTGGAAGCGCTTTGGGACGCGAACAAGGCGCCCTGGAGAGTGTGGTGAACGAGGCGCCCGGCGCCTTCTGGCGCGGCAAGCGCGTGCTGCTGACGGGCCATACGGGCTTCAAGGGCGGCTGGCTGGCACTGTGGCTGCATCGCCTGGGCGCACAGGTGTGCGGGGTGGCGCTGCCGCCCGCCACGGACCGCCCCAGCCTGTTTGACGCGGCCGCTATCGCCAGCGTGACGGACAGCCATTTTTGCGACATCCGCGACGCCGGCGCGTTGGCCGCTATCGTGCGCCAGGCGCGGCCCGAGGTGGTGCTGCATCTGGCGGCGCAACCCTTGGTGCGTCTGAGCTACCGCGAGCCGTTGCAGACGTTTGACACGAATGTGATGGGCACGGCGAACCTTCTGGACGCTTTGCGGGGCTTGCCGGACGTGCGCGTGGCGCTCTGCATCACCACCGACAAGGTCTACCGCAATGAGGAATGGCCGCATCCGTATCGCGAGAGCGACGCGCTGGGCGGCCATGACCCCTACAGCGCCAGCAAGGCTGCGGCCGAACTGGTGGCGGCCTGCTATCGCGATGCCTTCCTGGCGGCGCAGGGGGTAGCGCTGGCCACGGCGCGTGCAGGCAATGTCATTGGCGGGGGCGACTGGTCGGAAGACCGGCTGCTGCCAGACGCTGTGCGCGCGTGGCAAGGCCAGATTGCATTGGATATTCGCAGCCCGAATGCGGTGCGGCCCTGGCAGCATGTGCTGGAGCCGCTTGGGGGCTATCTGCGCCTGGCCGAGATGCTGTGGACGCGTCCAGAGCTGGCTGGCCCCTACAACTTCGGGCCGCCATCGCAAGATACCGCGACGGTGCGCGACGTGGTCGAACTCGCGCGCGCGGCGTACGGCTCGGGCGAGGTGGTGTACGGGCAGTCGGCCCAGGGTCCGCACGAAGCGGGCTTGCTGGCATTGGATACGTCGCGCGCCCGGTCGGTGCTGGGTGTGGCGTCGCGCTGGAGCCTGGCGCAAGGGGTGGCCAACACCATGCAGTGGTATCGCGCTTTGCATGAAGGCGCTGACGCGCGCGCCTTGTGCGACGCGCAAATCGCGGCCTATGGTGCGGTCTGAGCCGCCTGCGGCGCCAAGAACATAACGGTTTTAGAGAACAAGCAATGAATCCTAACGAAATCCGGGCGCAGATCGCCCAGTTGGTCGATCAGTACCACGAGGCCCAGGAGCGCGAGCGTGCAGCGTTTGCGCCCGGCAAGACGGCGGTGCCGCCATCGGGCAAGCTGATCGGCGCGGCGGAACTCAAAGCCATGGTCGAGGCGTCGCTGGACGGCTGGCTCACGACGGGCCGCTTCAACGACGCCTTCGAACAACGGCTGGCGCAGTATCTGGGCGTCAAGCACCTGATCACCGTCAACTCGGGATCGTCGGCCAACCTTGTGGCGTTTTCGACGCTGACCTCGCCCAAACTGGGGGATCGCGCCATCCGCCGTGGTGACGAAGTCATTGGCGTGGCGGCGGGCTTTCCCACCACGGTGAATCCCATCCTGCAATTCGGCGCGGTGCCGGTGTTCGTGGATGTGGAACTGGGCACGTACAACGTGGACGCAAGCCGCCTGGAAGCCGCGATTACGCCGCGCACCAAGGCCATCATGCTGGCCCACACGTTGGGTAACCCCTACAACCTGGACGTGGTCACGGCGCTGTGCAAGAAATACGGCCTTTGGCTGATTGAAGACTGCTGCGACGCGCTGGGCTCGACCTACAACGGCCGCATGGTCGGCACCTTCGGCGACATCGGCACGCTCAGCTTCTACCCCGCGCATCACATCACGATGGGTGAGGGCGGGGCGGTCTTCACCAACGATCCCCACCTGAAGCTGATCGCTGAATCGTTCCGCGACTGGGGCCGCGATTGCTATTGCGCGCCGGGCAAGGACAACACCTGCGGCCGCCGCTTTTGTCAGAAGCTGGGCAGCCTGCCCGAAGGCTATGACCACAAGTACACGTACTCGCATATCGGCTACAACCTGAAAATCACCGACATGCAGGCGGCTTGTGGCCTGGCGCAGATGGATCGTGTGGAAGAATTCGTGGCGCAGCGCAAGGCGAACTTCCGCTTCTTGAAAGAACGCCTGGCGTCCTGCGAAGAGTTTTTGATCCTGCCCGAGGCCACCCCGGGTTCGGACCCGTCGTGGTTTGGCTTCCCCATCACGTTGCGTCCCGAAGCCAACGTGCGCCGGGTCGACCTGCTGACGTACCTGGACCAGGACAAGGTGGGCACGCGGCTGCTGTTTGCCGGCAACCTGACGCGCCAGCCGTCCATGGTGGGCCAGAATTATCGCGTGTCGGGCGACTTGGCCAATACCGAGATCATCATGCAGAACACGTTCTGGATCGGTGTACAGCCCGCATTGACCCCCGACATGCTGGACTACGCCGCCAGCCGCATCGAGCTGTTCTTCGGCGCGGGCTTCTGACATGCGCGCCCAGGCGTTGGCGATTCCGGGCTGCTATGTGCTGACGCTGCCGAGCTTTCCGGACGCGCGTGGCGAGTTCCGCAAACTGCTGCACGCGCCGACGCTAGCGGCGCTGGGGCTTGAGACCGGCTTCACGGAGTCCTACGTGTCGGTATCGCATCGCGGGGTATTGCGCGGCATGCATTTTCAGTTGCCGCCGTCCGATCACGCCAAGCTCGTCACCTGCCTGGTGGGACGCGCGCGCGACGGTTTGCTGGACTTGCGCCGGGGCTCGCCCACCTATGGGCAATCGGTTTCCCTGATGCTGGATGGCGCCGAGCCCCAGGCGGTGTACGTGCCGCGAGGCGTGGCGCATGGCTTTGCCTCGCATCGCGACGGCACGGCGTTGCTGTACTACACCACGTCCGTACACGACCCTGAGCGCGATGCGGGAGTGCATGCGCAGAGCACGGATATTGATTGGTGGGCAGGAGAGGCGGACATCGGCGCGCCCGTGATGTCGCCACGCGACGCCGCGCTGCCACAAGCCGCCGCCTTTGATTCGCCCTTCATTTACGCCGCGCAGCCATGATCCGACGGGTATTGGTGACCGGCGCGAACGGCTATGCGGGCGGCGCGGTCGCTGCGCGCTTGCGTGCGCAGGGTGTGCAGGTCGTGACAGCGGGCCGAGCGCCCGCCAATGATCTGCAACTGGATCTGGCCGACCCGCGCAGCGTGGCCGAACGGGTGCTGCCCGCGGGCATCGACGCCTGTGTTCATGCCGCGGCAATGCACGAGGTGGGTTGCCGCGCGGACCCGCAAGCGGCTTATGTGGTGAACGTGGCGGGTACCCGGGCGTTGCTGCAAGCCTGCGAGCGCGCCAGCATCCGGCGTCTGATGTATGTCTCTACGTTTCACGTATACGGGCGCCCCGAGGGCGTACTGGACGAGGCCGCGCCCGCCGTGCCAGGCAATGATTACGGGCTGACGCATTGGCAAGCCGAACAGTTGTTCGACTGGTCCGCCCGTGCGCTAGGCATGTCGGTCGATATCCTTCGGCCTTCGAACCTTTACGGCATGCCGGCGTCCTGGAGCGGATTTGATCGCTGGACGCTGGCGCCGTTTGATTTCTGCCGCCAGGCGGTGAATGCGAGCAAGATCGTCTTGCATGGGCAGGGCCTGGCCATGCGCAATTATCTGGACGTGGCGCACTTTGCCGACGTAGCGGCCCTGCGCCTGGTGTCCGCCGGACAGGGCTTGCTGCACGTGGCGGGCGGCGACTGGCGGATTCGCGATCTGGCCACCTTGGCGGCGTGTCAGGCCAGCGAGCTCCTTGGGCGAGAGATCCCGGTGCAGACAGGCGATGCGCAGGAAGCGGCCGCGCCGATCTACCAATTCCAGTCGCGGCAATTGCCAGCGCGTGATGGCTGCGAGCACGCCGCGATGGCTGCCTTTCTTCGTGCAACCTTGACGTACCTGATGGAGCACAAGGCATGAACCAGATTTCCACGTTGGCCAAGATTTCCCCGCTGGCCGACATCGAGCGCTCCGTGCGAGGCAACGCCGTTGTCATCGGTGACCACGTGACCATCGACAGTTTCGTGAAGATCAAGTTCGCAGGCGGCGATGGCGACGTACATATTGGCGACCAGGTCTATTTGAATTCCGGTGTTGTGATCTATTCCGGCAACGGCATTTCGATTGGCCGTGGCACCCTGATTGCCGCCAACACAACGCTTGCGCCGACCAACCACGAATACCGCAGCCGCGACAAAACGATCATCGAGCAACGCTTCATGCCCAGCAAGGGCGGCATCGTCATCGAAGACGATTGCTGGATCGGTGCAAACTGCGTGCTGCTTGACGGCTGTGTGTTACGGCGCGGCTGCGTCGTCGCGGCCGGCACGGTCTTGCGCGGCGAGTGGCCTGAATACGCAGTCATCGGCGGCAGCCCGGCGGCCGTCATGCGGTATCGCGAGAGCGCACGCAGCAACTAATTTTGGAGTGTTTGTAATGACATCGTCGACGAAGGGCGGCCAGGGGGCCGCGGGCGGACAAACGATGGGTCTGAATGAGGCCTTTGGCTTGGCGGTGCGTCACTGGCGGGAAGGCAAGCGTGCCGAAGCCGAGCACATCAGCCGGCAGATCCACGCCGCACGGCCGGCGCATCAGGGGGCGCGTCATCTGACGATGGCGCTTGAGCACGGCGTGCGCGGGCTGGTGTTCACGGCCTTGGGCTTGTCGGACCCCGAGCTCTACAGCATTGGCGACTATTCCTATGGCGTGCCGTCGGTATTCCCGCATAACCAGCCGCACGAACCCGCGCGGCTGACGATCGGCAACTTCTGCACGATCGGGCACGACGTCGAGATCATTCTGGGCGCTTACCATCGCCAGGACACCTACACGATCTACCCCTTCTCGGCGCCGCATTTCGGCACCTTGTTTTCGTCCACGCAATCCATCACGGATTACTCCAGCACAAAGGGCGGCGTCAACATTGGCCACGACGTTTGGATCGGGGCCGGCAGCAAGATCATGTCGGGCGTCACGATCGGCACCGGCGCCGTGATCGGCGCAGGATCGGTGGTGTCGCGCGATGTTGGCCCCTACGAAATCTGGGCTGGCAACCCCGCGCAGTTCCGCCGCCGCCGCTTTGACGATGTCGTGTCAGAACGTTTGCTAGCGCTGCGCTGGTGGGACTGGCCCAAAGACATCATCGAGCGCCATGCGCGCGACATCATGCGCGGCACGCCCGAGGCGTTGGCGGCGCTGGAACAAGGGCGCGAGGCCTGGCATGCGCGGCTGCGCAAAGATGTTGCCGCCCCGTTCGAGATGCTGTCAGGCCGCTCCGGCCAGCTGCGCGCACGCCGTTCGGCGAACTGGCGGGAAGGGCGTCCGACCTGGGTGGTGCTGCACGGCTCGCTGGGCAATATCGCCACCGTGCAAGGCATTGAAAAACATCTGCCAGATGCCAACTTGCTGTTCGTCGATTTGCCGGGTTGCGGCAACAGCACAGCGCCCGCGGACATGTCGGTAGCGGGTTTTGCTGACGAGCTGTTGCCTGCGCTGCTGACCGCGCTGCCGGCAGGCTTTGGCGTCATCGGCGCGTCGTTCGGCGGCAGCGTGGGGTTGGCCATTGCACGGCGCACGGCGCAATGCCAGGCGTTGGTGTTGTTGGATACGCCTTTCAGTGCGGCGAAGCTTTGGCATAACCACGCGTTCCTGCGCGGCGCCATTGCCGGCCGGCCGGACGACCGCTACTTGCGCAGCTTCGCCTTGGACATCTATGGCGTGACGCCAACGGCCGCGGTGGAGCGCGAATACTGGCATCTGCTGGAGGGCGTCACGCAGCCTGTGCTGGTCGTGACCGGCGATGTGCCGATGCAGCCGCAGCGCAAGATGCCTCCCGTGCCGTGCTGCCTGGACGAAGCCGATCTGGCGCGTCTGCGCGGTCTGGGCTGCCGGGTTGAACGCGTGAAGGGGGGGCATGACCTCATCAATGACAACCCCGTAGCGGTGGCCGCGTTGGTGCAGGCCATGGGGGCGGTGACGGCGTAAGCACCGATACTGCCGATGGCCGAAGCGGTTGCAACGAACGCGAAGCGGTCAGTTGGAAGGAAACAAAAAGGGGCGGAATTTTCCGCCCCTTTTTTTGCGCCTTGATCCCGATGCACGTGAACCGCATCGTGAATGTGAACGTGAACGTGCGAATGCGGCAGCCCCGCATCCGTCAGGCATAAAAAAACCAGCCCGAAGGCTGGTTTTTGATACTGCTTCGGCAGCGGCGGAGAAGAAACTTCCTTCTCTGCCGGAGCCGAGGAACCGTCCGCTGGAATTAACGCAGCAGCGACAGAACCGTTTGCGGCACTTGGTTGGCTTGAGCCAGAACCGAGGTACCAGCCTGTTGCAGGATCTGAGCCTTGGTCATGTTCGACACTTCCGTAGCGTAGTCGGCATCTTCGATGCGCGAACGAGCGGCGGACAGGTTGTTGATCGTGTTGTTCAGGTTGGCAACGGTCGATTCGAAGCGGTTCTGAATCGCACCCAGCGAGCTGCGCTGCGAGTCGATGTTTTGCAGAGCGGCGTCGAGCTTGGCCAGCGGGTTGGAGGTCGAACCCTTGGTCAGGCTGGTCAGGGGCAGCGAGTCGGTCTTCAGCGTGAACGCGGCGGTGCCACCGGTCGTCGTGGTGTCGGCGTCCTTCGGGTTCACGGCGATGTAGTAGGAGCCCGATGCGCCCGAAGCGACGTCGAAGCCCTTGGCCTTCAGGTTGCTGGACTCGGTAGCGTCAGCAGCCGACACGTCGACCTTGACGAACCAGTTGCCGTTTTCGTCAGCTTCAGCAGCCGAACCGACGGTGACGTTGCCGGAAGCAACACCCAGACGGCCAGCCAGATCGCCAGCGGTGCCTTCGACAACGGTGTTGGCGGTCATGGAGGTGGTCGAGCCGTAGGCGGCTTGGTACTGAGCGGTGGTAACAGCAGCTTGCGTGCCCTTCGGGCCCGACACGTTGAAGCCATCCAGACCCAGGGTCTTGGCGGTGACTTCCTTCAGGTCGATCGTGATGGTTTCGCCGTCGTTGGCGCCAACTTGGATCGTCAGCTTGTTGTCCTTAGCCAGGACGTTCACGCCGTTGAACTGGGTTTGAGCCGACACGCGGTCGATTTCGTCCAGACGCTGCTTGATTTCCGATTGGATCGAGTCCAGGTCGGTCGGCGAGTTCGTGCCGCTGGCGGCTTGAACCGACAGTTGGCGAACGCGTTGCAGGTTGTTGTTGATTTCGTTCAGCGCGCCTTCGGTCGTTTGAGCGATCGAGATGCCGTCGTTGGCGTTACGGGCGGCTTGGGTCAGGCCCTTGACGTTGGCGGTGAAGCGGTTGGCGATGGCTTGACCAGCGGCGTCGTCCTTGGCGCTGTTGATGCGCAGGCCCGACGACAGACGCTCAATGGCGCTGCCCAGCGTCGATTGCGACTTGTTCAGGTTGTTTTGAGCAACCATCGAGAGGTAGTTGGTATTGATAACGGCAGCCATGTTGGTGCTCCCAAGAGAGAAAGGCTTCTTCAAACCGGGCAGCAACGCCGCCCACTGGTGTTAACGGGAAAGTTCGTCGACTTTTTGTCTAAGAATCTCTCCGTTGCAAGGATTACGGCAGTCCCAAATCATTCTTTAGCCCTATTTCGCGAAAGTCTTATTTATTGTTGTATCCGCCGCGAGCGCCTGCTGGCGTGGGCCAGGGCCCGAAATGCGAAACGGGCGCCTGGGGCGCCCGTTGGTTTTTGCACTGTCTGCGTAACCCTATATAGAAGGGTCTATATACATGGGTAAGTGAGAGCGCTAGATGATCTGCGCGATCTGCCCCTCCAAGGGCAGCTCTTGCCAAGCCTGTTCCTTCAGCTTGGCCCTGATCCGCGCCGTCGCCTGCGACCGCAGCTGGCAAACCCGCGCCTCGGTCACATTCATGATCGCGCCAATCTCTTTCAGATTCAGGCCCTGCTCGTAACACAGCGACAGCAACAATTTTTCCCGATCGGGCAGGGAGTCAATCGCGTGCACAAGCGCCTGGCGGAAATCGCCCGCCAATAATGAATCCAGCGGATTGCCGCCTGCCGAACCATGGTTCAGTGTTGCGGCCCAATCCGACTGTCCCGATGCGGAATCCGTTTCGGTCGTGAAATCTTCGTAGTGAACGATCTGCACGCCTTGCGCGTCGTGCAGCAATGATTGGTATTCGTCGATCGGAATTTCAAGCTGCTGGGCGATTTCGGCTTCGGAGGGCGAGCGCATCAAGCGCTGCTCCAGCTGGGAAATGGCCTGCTCGATTTTGCGCGCCTTGGCGCGGACGCTGCGCGGCAGCCAGTCCTGGCTACGAAGCTCGTCCAGCATCGCGCCACGAATACGGGTCGTGGCGTAGGTCTCGAATTGGGCGTCTGCGGTTTCCTGATAGCGCCTTACGGCGTCAAGCAGGCCGATCATGCCGGCCTGTATCAGGTCGTCAAGCTCAACGCTGGCGGGTAGCCGGGCGAGCAATTGCAGGGCCAGCTTCCGCACGAGCGGGGCATATTCGACCAAGCTGTCTTCTGCGTGGGGCATTGCGGGAATGTCAGGCGGTGTCCATCGTGACGCATTGTCGGTCGTTGTCAATTTGCGACATTGTCGACAAACGCGCGGCTGCACTAAAGCTAGCAATCAGGTGATCGTCAAGGTGCCATTGTCGGCACTGCACAACATTTCATTCCCCGAAGTACGCAATGTTTTGAATGCTTATTTGCCAAATTGACGTAAATTCGTCACCGATTTCTATGTCAAGGTGTGTCTAATCTAACAAGTTGCGCAATATCAACAAAGATTTGTCATATAAGTCATAGAAAATGACATCACCTGTGGTAAATTTTACTTAAATTGCGAACAAATGATACATTTCGCATTAAAACAGGATGCAGCAGCGTCAGGTAACCGCAGGTTGCCGATGCTTTTGGATATCAAGCCCCGTGGGTGGGATAGGGATAGGGAGTAGGGCGTGCAACAAGTCGAAAATTCTTTGCTGGCAGACATTCGTGAAGTGAATCTGTCATATCTGTTACTTGCGCAACGTATGTTGCGTGATGACTATGCTGCGTCGATGTTCCGTCTGGGGTTCAGCAATGAAGTTGCTGACATCCTGATGCGTCTGTCGCCGGCACAACTGGTGAAACTGGCCAGCTCCAGTTCGCTACTGTGCCGGTTCCGTTTTGATGATTACAGCCTGCTGTCGGCGCTGACCCATGACGTACTGGGTGGTGCACTGCAACAAGCCCACGCAACGATCCTGTTGGCCAAGCAACCTGTAGAAGAACTGGCTTAACCGCCACTCGAATCCTCAAACGGAACGTGTAATGGCCTCCAAAAGCGTATCTCAGGAAGCGGACGATATCCTGCTTGCTAGCTCCATGATTACCCTAGGAGCCCGACTGCAGGTGCTCGAGGCGGAAACCGCCCTGAGCCATGACCGCCTTGCACGCTTGTACCGGGAAATTCGCGGTTGCTCGCCACCCAAGGGGATGCTGCCTTTCTCGGTTGACTGGTTCATGACCTGGTTGCCGAACATCCATTCTTCGCTGTTCTATAACGTGTATTCGTTTTTGAATGCACGCACCAGCAGCAAGGGCATCCGCGCCACCATCGACGCGTATCGCCTGTATCTGGAGAACGCCGGCCTGGACACGGCGGAAAACGCCGAACCCGTCCTGAGCTTCACCCGCGCCTGGATGCTGGTGCGCTTCTTTGACAGCGGCATGCTCCAGCTGTCCGCCTGCCGCCAATGCGGCGGTCACTTCATCGCCCACGCTCACGATCCGCAATCGGATTTTGTGTGCGCCATTTGCCGCCCGCCACCTCGCGCCGGCAAGACGCGCGCCGCGGCAAAAGCACGTGCGGGCAGCCGTCCGGCGCCTGCCGTCGACGCCGCCCGTCCTTGACCTCCCGCGTCCAAATACATCAAAAGCCCTGGAAAACTCCCCGTAACCCGCCTTTTTGGGTCGGGGGGAACAGGGGATCATTGACGCCAGTTTTAGACTTCGTTGGCAGGGGCCTGATGTGTTGATTGTTATCGGTTTTCTCGTGGTGATCGTGTCGGTCGTCGGCAGCTTCATAGCGCTGGGCGGCCACTTGGGCGCGCTTTACCAGCCCTTTGAGCTAACGCTGATCTTCGGGGCGGCGTTCGGCGCGTTCCTGGCCGGCAACAGCAAGAAGTCGCTGATGCTGGTGAAGAAGGCGTTGCCCGACGCGCTAAAGAGCTCGCGCTACAGCAAAGACGTGTACATGGAGCTGATGGCTCTGTTGTATGTGTTGCTGAACAAAGCGCGCCGTGAAGGCCTGATGGCCATCGAATCGCATATTGAAGACCCGGCCTCCAGCCCGATCTTCAGCGAATATCCCCGCATCGCCAAAGACGCGAAGCTCATGGAGTTCATTACGGACTACCTGCGCATCATGATCAGCGGCAACATGAGCTCGTTTGAAATTGAAACGCTCATGGACGAGGAAATCGAAACCTACCGCCACGAGCGCGAAGTGCCTGCGCACGCGTTGCAGCAGATGGCTGACGGCCTGCCGGCATTCGGTATCGTGGCCGCAGTGCTGGGCGTGATCAAGGCGCTGGCCGCCGTGGACCAGCCGCCCGCCATTCTGGGCGACCTGATCTCCAAGGCCATGGTCGGTACCTTCCTGGGTATTTTGCTGGCCTACGGTTTTGTGGGGCCGCTGGCCTCGCGCGTTGAGCGCCGCAATGACGAAGCCATGAAAGTGCTGGAATGCATCAAGACCACGCTCTTGGCCAGCATGAACGGCTACCCGCCGCAACTGGCGGTGGAATTTGGCCGCAAGGTGCTGTTCTCGTCTGTGCGTCCGACGTTTGGTGAGCTGGAAGAGCACGTCCGGCAAACCAAGTCGACCGGCAAGGCCTGACGGAGCGGGCCATGAGCACGGTAAACAACCACCGTGTGGTGATCCGCCGCAAGAAGGTCAAGGGCGGCGGGCACCACGGGGGCAGCTGGAAGATCGCTTACGCCGACTTCATCACGGCGATGATGGCGTTCTTTCTGGTGATGTGGCTGATCAGCATCGTGCCGCGCGAAGAACTCAAGGGCATCGCGGAATACTTCCGCATGCCGTTGCGCGTGGCCATTACGGGCGGACCCAGCAGCTCCGCCGAAACCAGCGCGGTGCCAGGCGGCGGCCGCGACCCCTTGCGCAGCGAGGGCGATGTGCGCCGTGGCCAGGGCAACCGGGTCGAGTCGCAGCCAATGGGCGACGCCGAGCGCCGCGAACAGCATCGCCTGGAAAACCTGAAAAAGCGCCTTGAAAACGTCATTGAGACCAGCCCTGTCCTGAAGAGCTTCAGGCCGCAGATGCTGATTGACCTGACGACCGAAGGCCTGCGCATTCAGATCATCGACAACCAGAACCGCCCGATGTTCGCCACCGGCCGCGCGGAAGTGCAGCCGTACATGCGCGACATCCTGCGTGAGCTGGGGCCGGTGTTGAACGAGCTGCCCAACAAGGTCAGTATCTCGGGCCACACCGACGCGTCGCAGTACGCACGCGGCGAACGCGCCTACAGCAATTGGGAGCTTTCCGCCGACCGCGCAAACGCGTCGCGCCAGGAATTGGTGGCCGGCGGCATGAGCGAAAGCAAGGTCATGCGTATCCAGGGTCTGTCTTCCAGCATGAGTCTGGTTAAAGATGATCCGTACGCAGCCGTTAATAGACGTATCAGCCTCGTGGTGCTCAATATGAACACCCAGAAGCGCATCGAAAACGAGAACGCCGCGGCAGCGGACGTCAGCGCGAAAGATGCCCGCGAGGTGGGGACGGCCGTGGAGGCGGTGCAAGCCGCCGCCCAGGCCGCGACGGCAACCAAACCAGGCGACGCGGCGACCACGCCGCAAGCTGAAGGGGTTCGATAGCAATGGCGGCAACGATTCTGGTGGCGGACGATTCGGCGACGATGCGCATGATCGTGCAGGCGACGCTGACGGGCGCGGGATGGAAAGTACTGACGGCCGGCAACGGCCAGGAAGCGCTGGATGTGGCCAAGAGCCACCCGGTAGACCTGGTTGTCAGTGACTGGAACATGCCGGTCAAGGGCGGGCTGGAGCTGATTCAGGGCTTGCGGGAAATGGACCAGTACCTGGACGTGCCGGTGCTGGTGCTGACCACCGAAGACGACGTGGACAGCAAGATGGCCGCTCGGGATCTGGGCGTTTGTGGCTGGCTGTCCAAGCCGGTCGACCCTGATGTGCTGGTGGAATTAGCGACCGAACTGCTCGATGAGCAGGCCGGCGCGTAAAGCAGGTTCATTTATGAAGGCGTACGGGTCATGAGTTCTGGTTTGGACCTCAGTCAGTTTTACGAGACCTTTTTCGACGAGGCGGATGAGCTGCTCGCGCAGATGGAGCAGTTGCTGCTTGAACTCGATGTGGGCGCGCCCGACATCGAACAGCTCAACGCCATCTTCCGCGCGGCCCACTCGATCAAGGGTGGGGCGGCGACATTCGGCTGTTTCACGCAGTTGGCGGGTACTACCCACCTGCTTGAAAACCTTCTGGACGCAATCCGTCGCGGCGAAATGGCGCTGCGCACGGACATGATTGATATTTTCTTGGAAACGAAAGACGTGCTCAAAAGCCAACTGGATGCCTACCGGGCCTCCGAAGAGCCCGATGAAGCCGTGTTTGAGCGTATCTGCGCCGTGTTGAGGCAGTTGGCGCTAGAGCATAAGGACCCCGCCGCGGCGCCTGCGGCAGCGCCCGCACCCGTGGCAGCGGCTCCGGCTCCCGCACCGGCTCCCATCGCTGCGCCCGAACCCGTGCAGCAGGCTGCGCCCGTGGCCGATGCCGCGGCCGGCAACCTGCCGCTCAAGGTCAAGATCACCAAGGTGTCGGACAAGGACGCCGCGTCCCTGCTCGAAGAAATGGGCAACCTGGGCAACGTCCGCGCCAGCGAACGCGCCGATGGCGTGCTGACCGTGTGGGTGGACAGCACCTGCACGCCGGACGACATCGAAGCGGTTTGCTGCTTCATCGTTGACGGCGACCAGCTGAGCATCACGCGTGAAGCCGCGCCGGCCAGCTCGGCCGCACCGGCCGCCGCCGAAGCCGCGCCCGCCGCGGTTGCTGCTGCTGCCCCCGTTGCCGAACCTGTCGCTGCCGCCGCCGCGCCTGCGCCGGTAGTGGCCGAGTCCGCCGCCGCCGCCGCCGAGGCCATCACCCAGGCCGCGGCCCGCGCCCGTCCCGCTGCACCCGCCCATGCCGACAAGGAATCCACGTCGATTCGTGTGGGCGTGGAAAAGGTTGACCAGGTGATCAACCTGGTGGGCGAACTGGTCATCACGCAAGCCATGCTGGCGCAAACCGCGTCCACGCTGGACCCGGTGCTGCACKACCGCCTGTTGAATGGCATGGAACAGCTGGAACGCAACGCCCGCGACCTGCAGGAAGCGGTGATGTCGATCCGCATGATGCCGATGGACTACGTGTTCAGCCGCTTCCCCCGCCTGGTGCGCGACATCGCCGGCAAGATGGGCAAGCAGATCGAACTGCAAACCTATGGCCGCGCGACCGAGCTGGACAAGAGCCTGATCGAACGCATCATCGACCCGCTGACGCACTTGGTGCGCAACAGCCTGGACCACGGCATCGAAACGCCTGAAAAGCGGATCGCGGCGGGCAAGGACCCGGTCGGCCAGCTGGTGCTGTCCGCGCAACACAATGGCGGCAACATCGTCATTGAAGTCAGCGACGACGGCGGTGGCTTGAGCCGCGAGAAGATCTTGAAGAAGGCGATGGCGCAAGGCCTGGCCGTCAACGAGAATTCGCCTGATGACGAAATCTGGCAGCTGATTTTTGCGCCGGGTTTCTCAACCGCAGAAAAGGTCACGGACATTTCCGGCCGTGGCGTCGGCATGGACGTGGTGCGCCGGAACATTCAAGACATGGGCGGCCACGTGCAGCTGTCGTGCGAGCCGGGCAATGGCACCACGACGCGTATCGTGCTGCCGCTGACGCTGGCCATTCTGGATGGCATGTCGGTGCGCGTGGGTGAAGAAACCTTCATCCTGCCGCTGAACCATGTGACGGAATCGCTCCAGCCCACCAACGATCAGATCTACTCGGTGGCCGGCAACGAACGCGTGATGCATGTGCGCGGCGAATACCTGCCGCTGGTCGAGATGCACCGCGTGTTCTCGGTGCACGAAGCGCAGACGGACCCGACGCAGGCCATCGCGGTCATCATGCAGGCCGAAGACCGCCGCTTTGCGCTATTGGTGGATCACCTGATTGGGCAGCACCAGGTGGTCGTGAAGAATCTCGAGTCGAATTACCGCAAGGTTCCCGGCATCTCGGCCGCCACCATCCTTGGCGATGGCAGCGTGGCGCTGATTGTCGACGTATTTGCGCTTGCGCGCGCCAACCGTGAACGTTGGTCGCAGCCCGAAGCCATTTTGAATTGATGGAGCATTAAAAAATCATGGCAGCCAAACCGCAAGCGCAATCCGCGCGCAACGAAGATGTCGGCAGCGAATTCCTGGTCTTCACGCTGGGCGATGAAGAGTACGGCATCGACATCCTGAAAGTGCAGGAAATCCGCGGCTACGACGCCGACACGGTGACCCGCATCGCCAATGTTCCGCCCTTTATCAAGGGCGTGACGAACCTGCGCGGCATCATCGTTCCGATCGTGGACCTGCGCATCAAGTTCAACCTGGGCCGCGTTGACTACAACGAGCAGACCGTCGTCATCATCCTCAACCTGGATCGCCGCGTCGTCGGCATCGTGGTTGACGGTGTGTCGGACGTGCTGATGTTGAACGCCGGCCAGATTCGTCCGGCGCCGGAATTCGGCGCCACCCTGTCCACCGAGTACCTGACGGGCTTGGGCACGGTGGATGAGCGCATGCTGATCCTGGTGGACATTGAAAAGATGATGACCAGCGATGAAATGGCGCTGGTGGAGAAGGTCGCTTCCTGATCGGAATCCGGCCGGATAGCGGGGTAGAGGCGCCATATTGAATCCGATGTGGCGCTTTCCTTTAACGATTGCAGTCAAGGGATGGTTCTTGTGATGCGCAAGTTTTTCGCGAACATGACGATACGCAGCAGCCTGTTGTGGGTGCTGGCGTTTTTCTCATTCATGTTGGTGATTGGGGCGGCGCTTGGCGTGTTGTCTTTGCGCATCAGCAACGGGACCCTCGCCGAAATCAAGCAATCGCAGGAACTCGACGACGCCGTCGGCCGGGTCGTGTCCAGCTACAAGGACACCATGAATGGTCTGGGCCGCGCGGCCACCGCCAACTATGCCGACATCGTCGGCAGCGTGGGCCAGGCCACCTTGCTGACTACGGGCCTGTCGGCGGAAGCCACCGGCCTGCTCGAACGCGCCAAGGCCTCGATGAACAAGGGCCAGGCGGAATACGAGTACTACAAGACGCTGCCGCAACCGGCAGAAGCCGCGGAAGCCTTGAAGGAAATTGAAGCGTCGTACGCGGCGCTGCAACAGCAAGGGCTGACGCCGTTGATCGCCGCGCTGGAAAAGGCCGACATGCCGGCCTACCAGAAGCAGGTGCAAACGGTGCAAGATGCGTTGGAAGGCCGCTTTGCCCGCGCCGTTGAAGGCTTTGACTTCTGGCGCGCCAGCAAGATGCTGGATGCGCACGAAGTGGCGCAGGTGCGTTACCAATTTGTGTTGATCGCCGTTAGCGCGGGTGGTGTGATCGCCGCGCTGCTGGTGTTCGCCACCTATGTCTTCCTGCGCCGCCGTGTGTTGCAGCCGCTGAAGGAAGCGGGCCATCATTTTGACCGCATCGCTGGCGGCGACCTGACGGCGCGTGTTGACGTGCGCAACACGAACGAGATCGGCCAGCTGTTCGCCGCGCTCAAGCGCATGCAGGAAAGCCTGACGCGCACCGTGGCAACCGTGCGCCGTGGTGTGGACGAGATCAACGTCGGTTCGCATGAAATCGCGGCTGGCAACACGGACTTGTCCAGCCGTACCGAACAGCAGGCGGCGTCGCTCGAAGAAACTGCGGCGTCGATGGAAGAACTGGCGTCCACCGTGAAGCAGAACGCCGACAACGCGCGCCAGGCCAACCAGCTGGCGGCCAGCGCGTCGGACGTGGCCGAGCGGGGCGGTTCCGCGGTGTCGGAAGTGGTCAACACCATGCACGACATTTCGGCCAGCTCGCGCAAGATTTCGGAAATCGTTTCCGTCATTGACGGTATCGCGTTCCAGACCAACATCCTGGCGCTGAACGCGGCCGTGGAAGCCGCGCGTGCCGGCGAACAGGGCAAGGGGTTTGCGGTGGTGGCGGGCGAAGTGCGCTCGCTGGCGCAACGCAGCGCGCAAGCCGCCAAGGAAATCAAGGGTTTGATCGAAGACTCCGTGACCAAGGTCGGCGCGGGTTCGCAACAGGTGGAGCGCGCGGGCGCAACGATGCAAGAGATCGTGGCGTCCGTTAAACGCGTGACCGACATCATGGGCGAAATTTCGGCGGCGTCCGAAGAGCAGTCCAGCGGTATCGATCAAGTGAACCGCGCCGTGTCGCAGATGGACGAAGTGACGCAGCAGAATGCGGCGCTGGTGGAAGAAGCGGCGGCCGCAGCGGGCTCGCTGCAAGAACAAGCCCAACGCCTGGCGGAAGCCGTGGCGGTGTTCAAGATCAATGCGGGCGAAGTCATCGAAGTGCCGGCGCATCGCCTGTCTTCGGTGCGTTCGTCCGATGAAGACTCACGTTTGCAAGCGCCTGACGCGTTTGCGCTTGGGCACTGAGGAACCGAGTGGCCACTGCAGCAACTTCGGCGCCGTCCATTTCGGTGGACCGCCAATTCGATTTTCGCGACGCGGATTTTTCCCGCGTCCGCAAGATGATTCACGTGCGCGCCGGCATTTCGCTGGGCACGCACAAGCGCGAAATGGTCTACAGCCGTCTCGCGCGGCGTCTGCGCGCACTTGGCCGGCAGGACTTCGGCAGCTATCTGGATCAGCTGGAAAACGAGCCTGACGCGCCCGAGTGGGAAGAGTTCGTCAACGCGCTCACGACCAACCTGACGGCGTTCTTCCGTGAGTCGCACCACTTCCCGATCTTGGCGGACTTCGCGAAAAAGCGCGGCGGCCCGGTGTCGGTGTGGTGCTGCGCTGCATCCACGGGTGAAGAGCCGTATTCGATTGCGATGACGCTCGTTGAAGCGCTGGGGCCGCGCGGAGCGTCGTCCACGGTGCTGGCAACCGACATCGACACCAATGTGCTGAACCGCGCGCGCGCCGCAGTGTATCCGGCCGAACGCGTGGCGAAGATGGAAGACGAGCGCCTGCGCCGCTTCTTCCTGAAAGGCCGCGGCGCGAACGCGGGGCAGGTGCGGGTGCGCCCCGAGATCGCCGACATGGTGCGGTATGAAACCTTGAACCTGTTGGCGCCTTCCTGGGCGATCAACGAAAAGTTCGACGTGATTTTCTGCCGCAACGTCATGATCTATTTCGACAAGCCGACGCAGGCGAAAATTCTTGAACGCTTCGCGCCGCTGCTCAAACCGGGCGGCCTGTTGTTTGCGGGGCACTCCGAGAACTTCACCTACATCAGCCGGGATTTTCGTCTGCGCGGGCAGACGGTCTACGAATGTGCGAGTAAGGCCTGACGGCCCAAGGCATCACCATGAAAAAAATAAGCGTTCTGTGTGTAGACGACTCCGCGCTGGTGCGCGGACTGATGACCGAAATCATCAACAGCCAGCCAGACATGGAAGTGGTGGCGACCGCGCCCGATCCCCTGGTTGCGCGCGAACTCATCAAGCGCCATAACCCCGACGTGCTGACGCTGGACGTGGAAATGCCCCGCATGGACGGGCTGGATTTCCTGGAAAAGCTGATGCGCCTGCGGCCGATGCCGGTGGTGATGGTGTCGTCGTTGACCGAACGCGGCGGTGAAATCACGCTGCGCGCGCTGGAATTGGGCGCGATCGACTTCGTGACCAAGCCCAAGCTAGGCATCCGCGACGGCCTGCTGGAATACACCGAACTCATCGCCGACAAGATTCGCGCCGCCTCACGCGCCAAGCTGCGCGCGCCCACGCCGCACGCGGCGCAGGCCGCGCCCGCGCCGATGCTGCGCCGGCCGCTGGCCAGCTCGGAAAAACTGGTGATCGTGGGCGCCTCCACGGGCGGCACCGAAGCCATCCGTGAAGTGTTGCAGCCGTTGCCGCCGGATAGCCCGGCCATTCTGATTACGCAGCACATGCCTGCCGGCTTCACGCGTTCGTTCGCGCAGCGCCTGGATGCACTGTGCGCCGTGACGGTGCGCGAAGCCGTCCACGGCGACCGCGTGCTGCCGGGCCACGTGTATCTGGCGCCGGGCGGTGATACGCACATGCGCCTGGGCCGCAGCGGCGCCAACTACGTGATCGAGCTTGAAGCCAGCGAACCCGTCAACCGCCACCGCCCGTCGGTGGACGTGTTGTTCAATTCCGCCGCCGTGGCCGCGGGCAAGAACGCCATCGGCGTCATCTTGACCGGCATGGGCAAGGACGGCGCCGCCGGCATGCTGGCCATGCACCGTGCGGGCGCGCACACCATTGCGCAGGACGAAGCCAGCTGCGTGGTATTCGGCATGCCCCGGGAGGCCATCGCCATTGGCGCCGCGGATGAAGTGGTGACGCTGTCGGCAATTAGCGAACGCATTCTGACTCGCCTGGGCGACCGTGGACACCGCGTTTGACGCGGACGCTTCACGATCGTTCTCAAGCAAATTTTTTCTGGAGTGAAAGATGGTAGACAAGGGCATAAAGATTCTGGTGGTGGATGACTTCCCCACCATGCGACGAATCATCCGCAACCTGCTCAAAGAGCTGGGTTTCGAGAACGTGGATGAGGCCGAAGACGGCGCGATCGGGCTGGAGAAGCTGCGCAACGGCGGCTTCCAGTTCGTCGTGTCCGACTGGAACATGCCCAACCTGGATGGCCTGGAAATGCTCAAGCAGATCCGTGCCGACGCGGCGTTGGCATCCTTGCCCGTGCTGATGGTGACGGCCGAAGCCAAGAAAGAGAACATCGTTGCGGCGGCTCAGGCCGGCGCCAACGGTTATGTGGTCAAGCCTTTCACCGCGGCGACGCTGGAAGAAAAGCTCACCAAGATCTTCGAGAAAATTGCCAGCTGAGGTGTGCAATGAGCACAACGGAACACGTTGAACCCGCAGCGGAAAACCCTGACCTGATCCACCGCATTGCATCGCTGACGCGCATGTTGCGCGACAGCATGCGCGAGCTGGGTCTGGATCAGGCCATCAAGGATGCGGCGAACGCCATCCCGGATGCCCGCGACCGCCTGCGCTATGTCGCCCAGATGACCGAACAGGCCGCCAACCGCGTGCTGAACGCGACCGAGCAGGCTGGCCCGATCCAGGACGGCATGTCGCGCTCGGCGCAGGCGCTGGATACGCGCTGGCAGCAATGGTATGACCAGCCGCTGGAATTGCCCGAAGCCCGCGAACTGGTCAAGGACACGCGCGCCTTCCTGGCGGATGTGCCCAAGCAGACGCAGCAGACGCAGTCCAAGCTGATGGAAATCATCATGGCGCAGGATTTCCAGGACCTGACGGGCCAGGTCATCATGCGCATGATGGATGTGGTGGGCGCGATTGAACGCGAACTGCTGCAAGTGCTGCTGGACAACGTGCCGCAAGAGCGCCGCGATGAAGCCAACAGCCTGCTCAACGGACCGCAGATCAGTCCGCAGGGCAAGACGGATGTGGTGACGAGCCAGGACCAGGTTGACGATTTGTTGGCCAGCCTGGGCTTCTAAGGCTGTGGTGGTACCCGTGTGAGGCAAGACCGCGCCGCCAGGCATGTCCTCTGGCGGCGCGCTTATAAGAATAAAAAGGGGCAACGCAGGAGACACGGCGCGCGCAATGCGCGCCAGGCCACGGGCGCCCAACGCAGGCGAACCGGGCCGCAAAAGGAGGTCTACCATGGCCAGATCCGTATTCCGCCTGGGCGGTATGTGGGGCTTGTTGCGCCGTTTGAACCGGGGCGACGCCATGCTCTCGGAACGCACGTTGTCCGTCAGCCCCGCGGTATTTCCATTGCATCGGTTTCTGGCGCAGATCCGCCGGCGCATCATGACCGTGCGCGGCTCCAGTATCGAAATCGCGCTGAATGCGGCGCGCACGCAGTTTCAGGCGGGGCGCTGTTCGCAGTTGGCGCAGGAGCAGGCGCGTGCGGCGGGCGCCTTGGCCGATAGCGGTGCGCAGATCGCCACCTTGTCCGCGTCCACCTCGACGCACGCGCGCGAGATCTCGGCCATGTCGGGCCAGAACCTGCAAGCCGCCGAGCAAGCGCTGGCCGAGCTGTCTGACGTGAAGATGCGCGTGGACCGCATGACGCGCGAGATGGCCGCCTTCACCGAGGTGGTGGGCAAGCTGACCGTCGGCGCGCGTTCGGTGGCCGATATCAGCAAGCTGATCAAGGACATTGCGTTACAGACGCAGCTGCTGGCGCTGAACGCGGGCGTGGAAGCTGCCCGCGCCGGCGATGCAGGGCGGGGCTTTGCGGTGGTGGCCAGTGAAGTGGGCCGGCTGGCCGAACGCGTCAACGCCGCCACGACTGACATCGGCCGCCATACGTCCGACATGCTTGAACTCGTGGAAATCACGCAGCGCCAGACCGGCACGCTGCGCAGCGACGTGGATGCGTCGGGCGAAGTGCTGGACCGCACCTGCTCGGATTTCGAGCGCTTTGTGCGCGATTTCGACAGCATGAACCGGCAGGTGGGCGACGTGGTGCAGGCGATAGGCGAGGTCGACGCCACCAACCACGGCATGAGCCAGGAAGTCGGGCGCATCGCAGCGCTGAGCGCCGATGTGTTGGAGCGCGTGGGGCATATGTCGGGCGAGATCGACCGCATTCGCCGGCAGACGGAAAGCGTGCAAGAAGTGCTTGCCGACATGCGCACGGGCGACACGGCATTTGATCAGCTGTCGGACTTGCTGGTCGACTTTCGCGACACTGCCGGCAGGTTGCTGCAAGATGCGCGCAAAAGAGGGGTGGATGTGTTTGACCGCCACTACCAGCGCATTCCGGGCAGCGAGCCGCCGCGTTTTCATACCTGCTATGACCGGGTCATCGATGGCGCGCTGACCCAGTTGCTGGACAGCGTGCTGGCCGCCGTGCCGGGCGGAAGTTACACCTTGCTGGTCGACAGCCGCGGCTACGCGCCCGCGCACAACAGCCAGTATTCCCATCCGCCCACGGGCGACCCGAAGCAGGACATCGCCCGGTCGCGCCACAAGCGGATGTTCAATGACCCGGTGGGCGCGCGGCTGGCGGCCAACACGGGCGCGATGCTGTTCCAGACCTATTCGCGGGACACCGGCGAGATCATCAACGATATTTCCGTGCCCTTGTATGTGGGCGCGGAGCATTGGGGCGCGGTTCGTATCGGCCTGGATTACGTGCGGTTCCAGGCGGCGCTGGACGGCGCTGAACCCCATCGCCAGGCCGCCGTCGCGGCAGGCTGAGCAGCCGGCGGCCCAGTCGCGGGCGGGCAGGGTGCCTGGAGCGCCGAACCGCCGGTCTGCCGGACGGCCCGGGTGCCGCCGCTGCGCATCCGGGAATAGCACCGCTTTCCCCCCTTTTCTTGGCTTATCGCCAAACGCCCAGGCCTCCTAGAATCTCGGCGGGTGGTTCGTGATCCCAAAATCCGCGAACCGCAATTACACCGCAGAGCATGGCCGAAGAAAGCGACCTCGAAAAATCCGAAGCCGCCTCTCCCAGGCGCCTGGAAAAGGCGCGCGAGGAGGGGCAGATTGCACGTTCCCGGGAATTGGGAACGTTCATGATGCTGGCCGCCGGTGTCGGCGTGATCTGGATGGGCGGCGGCTCGCTCTACCAGGGCTTGAGCGGCGTGTTGCGCAACGGCCTGGCGTTCGACCAGCGCATCGTGACGGACCCGGGCGTGATGGTGGAGCTGGCGGTTGATGGCTTCGGCCACGCCTTGCTGGCGACGATGCCCGTGTTCGGCGTGCTGGTCGTGATCGCCATTCTGTCCAGCGTGCTGCTGGGCGGCATCGTGATTTCGGGCAAGCCGCTACAGGCCAATTTTTCCAAGCTCAGCTTGTTCGCCGGCCTGAAGCGGATGTTCTCGTCGCAAACGGTGGTTGAGCTGATCAAGGCGCTGGCCAAGGCCTTGCTGGTGGGCGGCGTGGCCGTCTGGGTGATCTGGCGTTACCACGACGACATGCTGGGCCTGATGCACGTGGCCCCGTCGGCCGCGCTGATCAAGGCGCTGTCGCTGGTGGCGATGTGTTGCGCGTTCATCGTCGCGTCGCTGCTGGTCATTGTGATGCTGGATGTGCCATGGCAGATCTGGAGCCACCTGAAAAAGCTGCGCATGTCCAAAGAAGATGTGCGCCAGGAACACAAGGAAAGCGAAGGCGACCCGCACGTGAAGGCCCGCATCCGCCAGCAGCAGCGCCAGGCGGCGCGCCGCCGGATGATGTCCGAAGTGCCCAAGGCCGACGTGGTGGTGACCAACCCCACGCACTATGCCGTGGCGCTGAAGTATGACGAAGACAAGAACGGCGCCCCGCGCGTCATCGCCAAGGGCACCGGCCTGATCGCAGCGAAGATCCGCGAGCTGGCCGCTGAAAACCGTATTCCCACATTGGAAGCGCCGCCGTTGGCGCGCGCATTGCATCAACACGTCGAGCTGGGGCAAGAAATCCCGGCCGAGCTATATACCGCGGTGGCGGAAGTGCTGGCGTGGGTTTTCCAGCTGCGTTCGTGGCGCTCGGGATGGGGGGTTGAACCGACGGCCCCGACCAAACTGGCCGTGCCCGCCGCACTGGACCCGCAGGCAACAACCGCAGCACAAGGAGTCTAAGGAATGAGCGCTTTGCTCACCATGTTGAAGAGTAGCGGGGCCGGCCACGCGCGGCTCCTGGCGGGTCCGATCCTGATCGTGATGGTGCTGGGCATGATGGTGCTGCCCCTGCCCACGTTCCTGCTGGACTTGCTGTTCACCTTCAACATTGCGTTGTCTGTGATGATCCTGCTGGTGGCCATGTTCACGCGCAAGCCGCTGGACTTTGCCGCGTTCCCGGCCGTGCTGCTGTTTGCAACCTTGCTGCGCCTGTCGCTGAACGTGGCGTCTACCCGTGTCGTGCTGCTCAACGGCCACACGGGTCCGGATGCGGCCGGTAAGGTGATTGAGGCTTTCGGGCACTTCCTGGTGGGCGGCAACTTCGCCGTCGGGATCATCGTGTTCGTGATCCTGACCATCATCAACTTCATCGTCATCACCAAGGGTGCGGGCCGTATCGCCGAAGTGGGCGCGCGGTTCACGCTCGACGCCATGCCCGGCAAGCAGATGGCCATTGACGCTGACTTGAACGCCGGCCTGATCGGCGAAGACGAAGCACGCCGCCGCCGCGCGGAAGTCTCGCAGGAATCGGACTTCTTCGGCTCGATGGACGGCGCCAGCAAGTTCGTGCGCGGCGACGCCATCGCCGGCCTGTTGATCATGGCGATCAACATCATCGGCGGCCTGATCGTCGGCGTGGCGCAGCACGATATGTCGATGGGCGATTCGGCCCGCGTGTACACGCTGCTGACCATCGGTGACGGCCTGGTCGCCCAGATCCCGGCGCTGGTGATCTCCACCGCCGCGGGTGTGGTGGTGTCGCGCGTGTCGACCGACCAGGACATCGGCCAGCAGATCATCAGCCAGCTGTTCTCGAACCCGGCCGTGCTGTTCCTGACGGCTGGCATCATCGGCATCATGGGCCTGATTCCCAACATGCCGCACATTGCCTTCCTGACCTTGGCCGGTGCGCTGGGCTGGGGCGGATGGATGTTGACCAAGAAGCGCCAGAAGGCGGCGCAAGCGGCCGAAGAGGTGCCGCCGCAGGCGATCACCCAAGCGCAGGCCGCTGCGGCCGAAGCCAGCTGGGATGACGTGTCCATGGTGGATCAGCTGGGCCTGGAAGTGGGCTACCGGCTGATTCCGCTGGTAGACCACGCGCAGAACGGCGAACTGCTGCATCGCATTCGCAGCCTGCGCAAGAAGTTCGCGCAGGACGTCGGCTTTCTGCCGCCGGTGGTGCACATTCGCGACAACCTGGAGCTCAAGCCCAACGACTACCGCATCCTGCTGTCGGGCGTGGAAGTGGGCCATGGCGTGGCGATGCCGGGCCAGTGGCTGGCCATCGACCCGGGCGGCGTCACGATGCAGATTAAGGGTACGCCCACCACCGACCCGGCGTTCGGCCTGCCGGCGTTGTGGATCGACGGGGGCTTGCGCGATCAGGCGCAAGTGGCTGGTTATACCGTGGTGGATGCTGGCACCGTTGTCGCCACCCACCTGAACCATCTGATGCACCGCCACGGCTCGAACTTGCTGGGCCGCCAGGAAGTGCAGCAACTGCTGGACCGTATCGGCCGCGATGCGCCCAAGCTGGTCGAGGACCTGGTGCCCAAGACGCTGTCTCTGACCGCGCTGCAAAAGGTGCTGCAAGGCTTGCTGTCGGAAGAAGTGCCGATCCGCGACATGCGCACCATCATCGATACCCTGTCCGAACACGGTCCGCGCCTGGCGGCGCAGGCGGCTGGCTCCGGCGGCCAGCCCGATATCAACGAGCTGATCATGCTGGTCCGCCGTTCGCTGGGCCGCGCGATCACGCAGCAATGGTTCCCGGGCGAAGGCGAGCTGCGGGTCATCGGGCTGGATGTGAAGCTGGAGCGTGTGCTGTCGCAAGCCATGACGACCAGCGGCGGTTTGGAGCCGGGCCTGGCCGATACGCTGCTGCGCGAAACGCAAGCGGCGGTCGAGCGCCAGGAATCGCAGGGCAACGCGCCGGTGCTGCTGGTGTCGCCGGTCTTGCGCGCGCCGCTGTCGCGCTTCTTGCGCCACCACTTGCCGCAGTTGGGTGTGTTGTCGAATACGGAAATTCCCGATGAGCGCATGGTCCGCGTGACCGCGCTGATTGGCGGGAGCAATGGGCAATGAAGATAAGCCGCTTTTTTGGCGTCAACAGCCGTGAAGTGATGCGCCAGGTGCGCCAGGTGCTGGGGCCGGACGCGCTGATCGTGTCGAACCGCAGTGTGGATGGCGGCGTGGAAGTGCTGGCGACGGTTGAAGGTGCGTTCGACGACGCAGCGTCGGAAACGCCGCAACGCGAGGCCGCGCCGGCTTCGGGTCATGCGATGACGCCCGCTGCGGCGCCGGCCGGGGTGCCCTTGACTGTGCCCTTGACTGTGCCCTTGTCTGTGCCCTTGGCTGTGCCAGTGACTGCGCCTGCGCCCGCAACGGCGGCGCCGGCTCCGTCCTACGCGGCCCCGGCCCCGGCCGCAACGGAGCGCGCTTATGCGGCGCCCGCCGCGATGCCGCAGACCAGCTATTCGACGCCGTCCAGGTCGATCGCTGCCTACCAATCCGCCTACGCCTCGTCGGCGTCGCCGGAAGAGGAGGGGGCCGACGAGCAGGACATCGTGCCGCATGCCGCCCCGCCTTCCACCCGATATCCCGCGCCGCTCCAGCCCGCTACGCCGCCCGTGTCGTTGCAGCCCGCTGCCCCGTCGGCCGCTGCCGCGCAGCCCGCTGCCCCGTCGCCCGCTGCCTTTCAAACCGCTGCACCCGCCGCACTTTCTCCGCTTGCCGCTGCGGCAACCCGGGTTGAACTGCCGGCCTTGCCCCCCGCACGGCCATCCGTAAGCGCGCCGCCGCCCGCGGCTATGCCCGCGCCGGGCCGGGTTGCGCCCGCCGCGCCTGCTGCCTATGCCGCTCCGGCAGCACCGGCACCGTCCGCTGCGTCGGCGGCACCGGCAGCCCCTGCCGCCTATGCCGCGCCCGCGCCTTCCATGGCCCGCACACCGGACGCGCCGTTGCGCCATGCGCCGCCTGCGCCGTCCGCCGCGCTGCCGACCGATACCGCCGCAGGCTTGCAAGACGCCATCAGCGCCTTGCGCGGCGCGCTGGAAACTCGCATGGACGGCCTGCTCTGGGGTGGCCGTCAAGGCACGGCCCGCGAACCTGCCGCCGCCGCATTGTTCCGCAGCTTGTTGGACGCGGGCTTCAGCACGAAGCTCGTGCGCGCGCTGGTGGACCGACTGCCGCAGGGTATGTCCGCCGACGCCGCGCAAGCCTGGGCGCGCAACGAGCTCGTCACGCACCTGCCCGTCGTCGCGTCCGAAGACGAATTCCTGGCCGGCGGCGTGTATGCGCTGGTTGGCCCCACGGGCGTAGGCAAGACCACCACGCTGGCCAAGCTGGCCGCACGCTGCGTGGCCCGCGAAGGCCGTGATCAGGTTGCGATGCTGACGACCGACCTGTTCCGGATCGGTGCGTTGGAACAGTTGCAGATCTATGGCCGCTTGATGGGCGTGCCGGCGCATTCGGTGCGCGATGCCGGCGAGCTGCGCCGCATTCTGACTGAACTGGGCAACCGCAAGATTGTGCTGATCGACACCACCGGCATCAGCCAGCGCGACCGCCTGGTGGCCGAGCAAGCCGCGATGCTGTGTAACGCCGGCAAGCCCGTGCGCCGCCTGCTGGTGCTGAACGCCGCCAGTCAGGGCGACACGCTGGACGAAGTGGCGCACGCCTACCGCAACGGCGTGGGCGAGGACGTAGCCGGTTGCATCATCACCAAGCTGGACGAAGCGACCCGGCTGGGCGCGGCGCTGGACACGGCGATCCGCCACCGGCTGCCCATCCACTACATGTCGGTCGGGCAGAAGGTGCCTGAGCACATGGAGCTGGCGCGCGCGGACGTGCTGATCGACCGCGCTTTCAGCATGGTGGAACGCGCTCGCGCGCTGTACACGCCGAGCGAGGCCGATCTGGCGTCGCTGATGCCGTCGGCCCGTGATGCCGACGCCGTCGATCCGGCGCGCCGCCGCCAGCTGCTGGCCTCGGCGATTCTGCGTCCGCAAGGCGGCTCGGCCTCGATTACCGCCGCGCAGAATCTGGATCACACGATCGCCATGCTGGATAGCGACCCGGCTTGCGTGCAGGCCCGCGCGTCCTGGCGCGAGTATGTCGGCGACGGCGCGGGCGCAAGCCTGGCCTCGCTGGGCGATGAGCCGCTAGCTATGGTGCGCCGCGAATTTTCGGCCCAAAGCAACCGTCATCTGCTGGTGATGCACGGCAAGACCAGCATGAAGGGCGATGGCCTGCCGGGCGGTTCGCTGATGGGCTCGCTGCTGATGAGCGATCGCGGCGTGGCTCTCGCGGCGCCGGCGCAGCAGCTGGCGCTGGCCCACGGCATGTTGACGTCCTTCGCACCCGCCGCGCCCGGTTTGCCGGATGCCGGCCCGGCGTTGGAGGCGCGCGTGCGCTGGCTGGGCGAGCAGTTGCCGCGCCTGCCGCTGGTGCACATGCTGGAGGCGGGCACATCCGCTTTGTGGCAATCGCTAAGCGGGCAGGGCGTGTCATGGGTGGCGCGCAGCCCCGGCGGCATGCGCGTGATTCAAGATGAATGTCCGACGAATTTGAATGCGGTCGGCAAGAGCGTCGGCTATCTGCCGGTTGGCCAGCCGGGCGACATGCCTGGCCTGATCAGCGAGACGGCGGGCAAGCGCGTGGCGCTGGCGCTTTGGGCCTCAGGCACGGAAATCACCTTGCCGGGGCGCGGCGAGAGCGCAACGATGCGTCTGGTTTGCGCGCGCCTGATCGATACGGCCAGCGGCGAGATCGCCGGCCAACTGTTCGGCCTGACCAATCTGCCGGCCTCCCAGGCGGATGCCGCGACGGTGGCGCGCTGGCTCGTGCTGCAAGACGAGGCCAAGGCAAGCTTCCGGTATCTGGCCAGCGCCTGGCAGGCGTTGCCCGCGGTGGATGGCGCACACACCTTGGCGCGCCAGTCGCTCATGGCCGGCCAGTTGGCCGCGGCCTGCTGGCAGATGGCCCATTCGCCTTCGGCCGACGTAGTGCGCGGCCCCTTGTCGGGCATCATGGGTTCCGAGCGCAAGCTATCGGGCCGCCTGCTGCCCGTTGCCATTCTGAAAATGTTTGCGATGCTGGAAATGACGGGCAGCGTTTGATGGGCTGCGCATAACGAAAAGGCGACGCATGGCGTCGCCTTTTTTATGCCCGGGAAAGGGCAAATGCGCCCGCGGAATCAGCCCGCCACGATCGGCTTGCGTCCCGGTGCGCCGCGCGCGCCACGGCCACTGGCGTCATAGGTGGCGTTCACGCCCACGCCGCCGATGTTGCGCAGCGCGTCCAGCGATTGCTGGGTATAGCGCAGATGCACATCAATCAGCGCGCCGTTGCGCATATTGATTTCGTTTGCCGAGGCCGACTTGGTCAGCAGCGCATGCCAGGTGTCCGACAGCTGCGGGTGCAGCACAGCCGCTTGTTCCGTGCCGGCGTGCCCGATGGGCAGGCCGATTTCGGACAGCAGGCCGTCGCGCGTGTCGCTCAAGTCCACCAATTGCTGGGCGACACGGCCCTTGCGTTCGGTGATGGCCTGCAACGCGCCGACATTGCCCGGGCCGACCAAGACTTCGGTCTCTTCTTCCAAGATGGCCGAAAACTCGGTGATCAGGGCATCTTCCTGCCGCATGCAGGCCTGGAGGGAGTCGACGGGATTCATGGTCATGCTTCGAAGGCGGTAGGGCGGTGAACGGGATGGGCTGCGCGGGATTTACTTCAGCAGATCGCGCGCACTGGCGATCAGGCTGTCAGCAATTTTGCCGGTGTCGATCTTCAGCTGGCCGGAGGCGATCGCGGCACGAATGGCGGCCACACGCTCGACGTTGATGTCGTTCGAACCGTCTTGCAGGGCCAGCATCTTGCGCGACGCCGAGCTCAGCGCGACTTGCGAGCTGCTGGAGCCCGTCCCGTTGCTGGCGCCATACGCCTGTGCAACGGCGGATTCCGGGCGTTGGCCAACGGCGTCGGCCGAGAGGGGCCGGTTGGAGGTCGAATTGATTTTCAAGGTTTTCTCCGCAGGGCGTCCTGGGTCGGTTTGCGACGGATACGCCTACTTATGTCTCTGTAACGTCAGGTCTGGCCGGAACTTTAGGGCAGTCCGTCCGTTGGTGCTGCGCGATTTGTAACACTACCTACAGTTGTATTTCAACCAGACCGGCGTTGCGGACCACGCCGCTGACGACCTGGCCGTTGGCCGTCCGCACCTGCACCATCGCGCCCGGCGCGCCATTGTCCATCGCCTGGCCTTCGCTGCTGACCACGAAACCGTTGCCGCGCGCATTGATCCGCACGTTCGACCCGCGCACCACCGATTGCGCGTTGCGCAACGACGAACCCCGCACCGGTTGCCCGGCGTTGATGCGGTAAGCGGCCGTCATGCCCACCACGGTTTGCGGGTCGGTGATGGCGCCGGGCGGCAGCGACACCAGATCGCCATCCCGGGGGGAGAGGTCATCCGGCGTCAGCGCCTGGCCCGCCGAAATCATCCGCGAGGCGACGTAATAGTAGCCGGGCACGCTGACGGTGGCCTGGACGTACGTGGTCCAGGGCTTGGGCGCGTTGCAGCGCACGCCGACCGTCATCCGCGACCGCAGCTTCATGCCCGACGGCATAAATGGGGACATCGCATCGCACGGCGCCAGCCGCTCGGTGCGCGGCGGGTCGATCGCCACCGATGGCTGGCCGGGCAGGCCGGACAGCTGATCCATCAGATAGCCCTGCGCCGCGATGACGATCGCTTCGGGCGGCTGGCTGGCGGCGTCCTGCGCCAGCGCGGCGCCGGAGAAGGCCAGTAGCGCCAGGGCGGTGAGGCTTGCGCGCGCGCGGAGGAGTCGTGCGGAGATTTTCATGATGACTGAATTGTAGAAGTCCGCCGCACTTGGCAATACGTGAATTGGATGAGAAATGGCGGGTTATTTGGCTGATTGTGTTTCACCGCCGGCCCCTATGATTCGGTCATCCAATGGGATAACGGTGTGTCCGGAATCCCTTGCTCGATCCGAATTGCAACGCAAGAAGGCGCCACGATGCTAGACAGGCTTAACGAAGATTTCCGGTTCTACCAGCAGGCGCTCGCGCTGCGCGCGCAGCGCCAGGAAGTGCTGTCGTCGAACATCGCGAACGCCGACACGCCGAACTACAAGGCCCGCGATTTTGATTTCAAGACCGCGATGGAAAACGCCATGGAAGGCTCAAAGCGCCTGTCCGACACCTCGCTCACCTTGACTTCCGCGCGCCATATTCCCGCCAAGGCCGTGTCGCAAGGCCCGACCGACCTGCTGTACCGCCTGCCGTACCAGCCCAGCATGGACGGCAACACGGTGGACATGGATATCGAGCGCGTGCAGTTCGCCGACAACACGCTGCATTACCAAAGCACCATGCAGCTCGTCTCCGGGCGCATCCGGACGATGATGTCCGCCATTCAAGAATGATCCATAACGGGAGCGACAGGCAATGTCCTTGTTGAGCATTTTCGATATCGCCGGCTCGGCGCTCAGCGCGCAGTCGCAACGCATGAACGTGTCGGCCAGCAATATGGCCAACGCCGACAGCGTCATCGGCCCGGACGGCCAGCCCTATCGCGCCCGTCAGGTCGTGTTCCAGGTCAACCCGGCCCCCGGCCAGGCGATGGGCCAGGAAATCGGCGGCGTGCGCGTGGCTGGGGTCATTCAAGACCCGTCGCCGCTCAAGCAGGTCTACGACCCGAAGAATCCCCTGGCCGATGCCCAGGGCTATATCAGTATGCCCAACGTCGATCCGGTGGCCGAGACGGTCAACATGATTGCGGCGTCGCGCTCCTATCAGGCCAACGTCGAGGTGTTGAACACCGCGAAGTCCCTGATGCAGAAAACGCTGACCATTGGTCAATCCTAATTTCTTGACTGAGTGAATTCATGACCACCGTCGATCAAAACACCAGCACGACCGGCCTGGGCCTGGCGCAAGCGGGCTCTGGCAGCTCCATCACGGCGCAGGGCTTGCAAGACCAATTCTTGAAGCTGCTCGTGACGCAGTTGCAGAATCAGGACCCGCTTAACCCGATGCAGAACGCCGAGCTCACCTCGCAGATGGCGCAGATCGCGACGGTGGAAGGCGTGAACAACCTGAAGAACACGATGCTGGCCATCAGTGGCCAGATCGACGTGTCGCAGTCGATGAACGCCGTGTCGATGATCGGCAAGGGCGTGCTCATCCCAGGCTCCAAAATCAAGGTTGGCGTCGACGGCGACAACGCCGCCGAACGTGTGGTCACGCCGTACGGCCTGGATCTGCAAGCCGATGCGCAGAAGGTGCAGGTTCGCATTTCGGATGCGAACGGCGCGGTGGTGCGCACGATCGAAATGGGTGAACAGAAAGCCGGCGTGTACACGCTGGATTGGGATGGCAAGAACGACAACGGCGCGGCGATGGAGCCGGGCGCGTACACCGTGTCCGTGTTGGCGACGGATGGCGACAGCAAGAAGGTTAATGCCGAAGTGCTGAGCTACGGCATGGTCAAGAGCGTGGCGTATTCCACCAACGGCCTGCGTCTGGATCTTGGCCTGGACGGCCAGACCAGCATGCTGGACGTGCGCAAGGTGATCGGCGCCTGATCGGGGCGCACATGAATCGGTGCCGGCGCATGGGCGGCGGCTTCACTACCTAAAGAAATTAGCGAGAGAAAACATGGGCTTCGGACAAGGATTGAGCGGCTTGAACGCCGCTGCGCAGAACCTGGACGTCATCGGCAACAACATCGCCAACTCCGGCACGGTCGGCTTCAAGTCGGCGACGGCGTCGTTCGCCGACGTGTACGCCAGCTCCCGCGTGGGCCTGGGCGTCAAAGTGGCTGCCATCAACCAGCGCTTCACGGTCGGTACCGTGCAAGGCGGCGGCGGTGAATACGACATCGCGATTGACGGCGCCAAGGGCATGTTCCGCGTGACCGATCAAAGCGGCGCGGTGATGTATTCGCGTAACGGCGAATTCCTGGTCGACAAGAACAACTTCATCGTCAACGCCCAAGGCTACCGCCTGACGGGTTACCCCCCCGGCGCCATTGGCGCGAACCCGGTGGAACTGCAATTGCCGACCGCCAACGTGGCGCCGCTGGCAACCAGCACCGGCACGACGGTGGCCAACCTGGATGCCAACGCCAAGGTGGTGTACCTGACGGACACGGTCACGTCGCCGGCCGTCAACGGTTCGGTCTCGCTGGGCGGCACACCCTATGAATTCACGCGCGACGCCACGGGCAACCTGGTGTGGGCGGCGGGCGCACCCCCGGCCGGCACGTACGGCACTGCCCCGAACACCGTCGTTATCGACGGCGCGGGCGCCATCACGGGCGACATCACCCAGATCCCGGGCTACGTCAACTACACCGCCGCTGTCACCGAAATCGGCCGTCCGTTTGACCCGACCGTCTCCAACAGCTACACGAACGCGTCGCCCATGACCGTGTTCGACTCCCTGGGCAACTCGCACCAGGTGATGCAGTACTTCGTCAAGCGTCCGGCGGACGCCGCCGGCAACAGCGTCTATGACGTGTACTACACGATGGACGGCCAGGCCATGGCGCCCACGACGCAGGCCGCTGGCGTTTGGGGCACCCCCCAGCAGTTCACGTTCAACAAGGCCGGCGCCATGACCAGCGCCCCGGTTGTGACGCTGAGCTTTGCAGCGCCGGGCGGCACCACGACGCCCGCCGACCCGATCAGCATCGCCATGAACTACACGGGCACCACGCAGTACGGCAGCGACTACAAACTGGTCGCCAAGCCCAACGGCTACACGTCCGGCGAATTCAGCGGCATCAACATCGGCGGCGACGGCAGCCTGGTGGCCAGCTACACCAACGGCCAGACGCAAGTGGTCGGCAACATCGTGCTGGCTGACTTCTCGAACCTGCAAGGCCTGCAGCCGGTGGGCAACAACGCCTGGACCGAAACGGCTGCTTCCGGCCAGCCGATCCTGGGCCAGCCCGGCACCAACGGCATGTCCAAGGTGGTGGGCCAGGCCACGGAAGCGTCCAACGTGGACATGAGCAAGGAGCTGGTCAACATGATCATCGCCCAGCGCACCTACCAGGCCAACTCGCAAACCATCAAGACCCAGGACGAAATCATGCAAGTCCTGATGAACCTGAAGTAAAGCCTGACAGGCCAGCGACGACACCGACGGAATAGGCAATGGACAGAATCATCTACACCGCCATGAATGGCGCAGCGCGTATCACTGAGCATCAGGCCGCGCTCTCCAACAACATGGCCAACGTGAACACGACGGGCTTTCGCGAGCAGATCGCGCTGTACCGCTCGGTTCCGGTGACGGACGGGGTGAGTCTGCCGACGCGGGTTTCGACGGTGGCGTCCACGCCTGGCAACAGCTTTGAAATGGGCAATATGCAAACGACGGGCCGCGACCTGGACGTGGCGTTGTCCAGCGAAAACGGCTGGATCGCCGTGCAGACCCCGCAAGGCGAGGCCTACACGCGCGGCGGCAGCCTGCAAGTGGGCATCAACGGCCTGCTGCAAACGTCGCTGGGCCAGCCCGTGCTGTCAGACCAGGGCGGCCCGATCGACGTGCCTGACCAGGCCGCGCTGACGATTACGTCGGACGGCACGATCACCGCCATCGGCGCCGGCGACGGCCCGAACAATATTCTGAACCTGGGCCGCATCAAGCTGGCCAACCCGAACAACGCGCAGCTGGTGCATGGCGACGACGGCGTGTTCCGCCTGGCGCCCGTGAACGGCCAGCCCGCGCCGCCCGCGCCTGCTGACCCGAGCCTGCGCGTCTTGTCCGGCGTGCTGGAAGGCAGCAACACCAACCCGATGAAGGCGATGGTGGGCATGATCGAAAACGCTCGCCGTTTCGAGCAGCAGATGCAGGTGATCCAGCAGTCGGACCGCAACGCCGAACGCGCCAACGGGCTGTTGTCCGTTAGCTGATTCAGCCGCTGATTCAAACATTTTTCGCGCGCGGCCCAGCCGCGGCACCAGGAGTTTTTCATCATGATGCGTTCGTTGTGGATTGCCAAAACCGGCCTGGAAGGTCAACAGACCTCCATGGACGTGATCTCCAATAACTTGGCCAACGTCTCCACCAACGGGTTCAAGCGCGGCCGCGCCGTGTTTCAGGACCTGATGTACCAGACGCTGCGCCAGCCCGGCGCCCAAGTCGGCGATGCGACGCAACTGCCGTCCGGCCTGCAATTGGGTACGGGCGCGCGCGTGGCCGCCACCGAGCGCATCCACACCGCGGGCAACCTGAACAACACCGGTGGCGAAATGGATATCGCCATCAACGGACGCGGCTTCCTGCAGGTCGAGCTGCCCGATGGCACCCAGGGCTACACCCGTGACGGCGCGCTGCAACGCGACCAGAACGGCCAGCTGACCACCGTCAGCGGCTACGTGATCCAGCCGCCGATGAACGTGCCGGACAACGCCTTGTCGATCTCGATCGGCAAGGACGGCATCGTGTCGGTGACGCAACCTGGCGCCGCGGGCGTGAACGTGCAGATCGGCCAATTGCAGATCGCCACCTTCATCAACCCGACCGGCCTGCAAAGCATCGGCGAAAACCTGTATCTGGAAACCGACGCGTCGGGTCCGGCCAACCTGCTGCAACCGGGCGTGGACGGTGCGGGTTCGATCATGCAGAACTACGTGGAAACCTCGAACGTGAACGTGGCTGAAGAACTGGTCAACATGATCACGACCCAGCGCGCTTATGAAATGAACAGCAAGGCCGTCAAGACGTCCGACGAGATGCTGGCCCGCCTGTCCCAACTGTGATGCCCATGTCTGTCCTGCGTCTGGTTTTGTCTGCGGCGCTGGCTTTGCTGGCGGCCGGTTGCGCCATGATCCCGCCCGAGCCCATCGTGACCGGGCCGACGACGGCCGCACCGCCGCCGCCGCCGATGCCCATGGCGCAGCCCACGGGTTCGATTTATCAGCCCACGACTTACGGCAACTATCCGTTGTTCGAAGACCGCCGGCCGCGCAATGTGGGCGACATCGTCACCATCGTGCTGAACGAGCGCACCAACGCGTCCAAGAACGTCGCCACGAATACGAACCGCACGGGTTCGGCGTCCTTGGGCATTGCTGCCGCGCCGTCGTTCATGAGCAGCTGGGCGAATGCGAATCTGGATACCGACGCCAAGGGCGGCAACGTCTCGCAGGGCAAGGGCGACAGCACCGCCAACAACGCCTTCACCGGCACCATCACCACCACGGTGGTCGGCGTGATGTCCAACGGCAACCTGCAAGTGGCCGGCGAAAAGCAGATCGCCATCAACCGCGGCAGTGAGTACGTTCGCTTTGCCGGGGTGGTTGATCCGCGCTCCATTACTGGCACGAATACCGTGTCGTCCACGCAAGTGGCCGACGCCCGCATCGAATACCGCAGCAAGGGCGTCATGGACGAAGTCCAGACCATGGGCTGGCTGCAACGCTTCTTCCTGATCGCATCGCCGTTCTGACCATGACACAACCGACTCCGATATCCGCCTTGCTGTCCTTGTTCGCCCGTGTCTGCGTGGCGGTCGGGCTGGTGGCCGGCGCCGGCGCTGCACAGGCCGAGCGGCTCAAGGACCTGGCCACGATCCAGGGCGTGCGGGGCAACCAGCTGATCGGCTACGGTCTGGTCGTGGGGCTGGATGGCAGCGGCGACCAGGTTCGCCAGACGCCGTTCACGCAGCAAAGCCTGACCAACATGCTGTCGCAGCTGGGCATTACGGTGCCTGCCGGCAGCAACATGCAGTTGAAGAACGTGGCGGCCGTCATGGTTACCACTACCTTGCCGGCGTTTGCCCGGCCCGGCCAGACGCTGGACGTGGTGGTGTCGTCGATGGGTAACGCCAAGAGCCTGCGCGGCGGCACCTTGCTGATGACGCCGCTCAAGGGCGCCGACAGCCAGGTCTACGCCATCGCCCAGGGCAACATCCTGGTGGGCGGCGCAGGCGCATCCGCCGGCGGCTCCAGCGTGCAGATCAACCAATTGAACGGCGGCCGCATCAGCGCGGGCGCCATCGTCGAGCGCGGCGTGCCCACCACGTTCTCGCGCGACGGCTACATTCATGTCGAGCTGAACAACACCGACTTTGGCACGGCGCAGAACGTGGCGTCGGCGCTGAACAAGAAGTTCGGCCAAGGCACGGCCACGGCGCTGGACGGCCGCGTCGTGCAAGTGCGCACGCCGATGGAACAGGCGTCGCAGGCGCGCTTTTTGTCGCAGGTGGAAGACATGCAGGTGGCGCGCGCGCCCACGGTCGCGAAGGTCATCATCAATGCGCGTACCGGCTCGGTCGTCATGAACCGCAACGTCATGATCGAAGAAGCGGCCGTGGCGCACGGCAACCTGTCGGTCATCATCAACCGCCAGAACCAGGTGTCGCAACCGGACACGCCGTTCACGGAAGGCCAGACGGTGGTGGTGCCCAATACCCAGATCGAAGTGCGCCAGGACAACGGATCGCTGCAACGCGTGAGCACCAGCGCCAACCTGGCTGACGTGGTCAAGGGCCTGAACGCCTTGGGCGCTACGCCGCAAGACCTGCTGGCTATCTTGCAGGCCATGAAAACCGCCGGCGCCTTGCGCGCCGAACTGGAAATCATCTGACGGCCATGGCAATTACTCAAGATGCGGCCCGGGGCGCAGCCCGCCAGGATTCGGTGTTTGACATGGGCCGCTTGTCGGACCTGAAGCGCGACGTCAAGAAAGACCCGGAAGGCACCGACCAGCAAAAGCAGGTGGCCAAGCAGTTCGAAGCCCTGTTCCTGCAAATGATGGTCAAGCGCATGCGCGAGGCGACGCCCAAGGAAGGGCTGTTCGACTCGCAGCAGACGCAGATGCTGCAATCCATGGCGGATGAGCAGCTGGCGCTGCACCTGGCCACGCCGGGGATCGGGCTGTCGCAGTCCATCCTGGCGCAGATGCAGCAAGGCAAGCCCGCCGATGTGTCGGACGATGCGGTGAAGGCAATCGGGCAGGGCGCCGATCTGGATTTCCGCACCGGCGGCTCCCGCGAAGTGTCGGCGCTGCTGAACGTGATGCGCAACAACCGCGCCAGCGACCGCGCCTTGGCCGCGGCCGAAGGCGCGCCTGAACACGTGGTGGATTTCGTGTCGAAGATGTCGCGCGCGGCCAATCTGGCGTCGCAGCAAAGCGGCGTGCCGGCGCGTCTGATCATGGGTCAGGCGGCGCTCGAATCCGGCTGGGGCCAGCGCGAAATCAAGCATTCCGACGGCAGCACCAGCTACAACCTGTTCGGTATCAAGGCGGGCGGCAGCTGGAAGGGCAAGGTCGTCAACGTGATGACCACCGAATACGAAGACGGTGTGGCGAAAAAGGTGACGCAACCTTTCCGCGCTTACGCCTCTTATGAGGAATCGTTTGCGGACTACGCCCGTTTGATCGGCAACAGCCCGCGCTACGAAGCTGTGACGCAGGCCCGCAACGAAATCGATGCGGCACGAAAGATCCAGGACGCGGGCTACGCGACCGACCCCCGCTATGCGCAAAAACTGATCGGCATCATGGGCCAGTTGCGCGGGGCGGCGACCAGCGTAGAAAAATCTCGCCAGATCTTGGAAGGACTCTAAATTTCGAGGATCTCCTGCCGTAAACGGAGTATCCAGGAATAACAGCTGTGGCTACATACAGGGCAATGTCAGCATGAATTTGTATAAAACGGCGCTAGGTGGGTTGAATGCTGCCCAGGCAGGCTTGGCAACGACCAGCCACAACATCAACAATGCCACCACGGTCGGCTATAACCGCCAACGCGTGATGACGTCCACCGCGGGCGCCCAGGCAACCAGCAACGGCTACATCGGCCGCGGCGTTCAGGTTGACACGGTCACGCGCAGCTACGACAGCTTCTTGTACAAGCAGCTGGTCGGCGCGCAGGGCAGCGGTGCTCAGCTTCAAGCCCAGTTTGACCAGGTCTCGCAGGTGAACAACCTGTTTGCAGACCGCACAGTTGGCATTGCCCCGGGGCTGACGAATTTCTTCTCGAGCATGAACGCGGTGGCAAGCGCGCCGGCAGATCCGGCCGCTCGCCAGGATTTGCTGGGCAAAGCGAACAGCCTGGCCACCCAGATCCGTTCGACCTATGCCGAAATGCAAAAGCAGCGTGAAGGGCTGAACACCCAGATCACGACGACGGTGGAGCAGGTCAACAGCTACCTGACCCGCATCGACGATCTGAACACGCAGATCTCGCTCGCCTCCGGCAAGGCCGGCGGCAGCCCCCCGAACGACTTGCTCGACCAGCGCGATCAAGCCGTCATGGAACTGAACCAGCTCGTGGGCATCACGACCTACGAGCAAGGTGACAAGATCAATATTTCGCTGGCCAAGGGCGGCCAGTCGCTGTTGTCGGGCAACACGATCTATCCGCTGCAAGCCGTGCCGTCGTCCTCGGACGCGAGCCGTACCGTGCTGGCCTACACCTTGCCTGCCGGTTCGGGCAAGACCGTCGCCGTGGAGCTGAACGACACGGAAGTCACTGGCGGCAAGCTAGGCGGCCTGCTGCAATTCCGCGCGGAATCGCTGGACGTCATGCAGAGCCAGCTGGGCCAGATGGCCGTTGGCTTGGCGATGTCTTTCAACGAGCAGCACAAGCAGGGTCTGGACCAGAACGGCAATCCGGGCACCGATTTCTTCGGTATTTCTTCTCCCGAAGCCGTGCCGAACACGCAGAACAAGAGCAACGCGCAGATTACTGGCGAATTCACGAACCTGGCCAACATCAACGCCAAGGAATACGAGATTTCGTTCGACGGCACGAATTATCAGGTCGTGCGCATGCCGGGCGGTACGCAGGTCTACAACGGCCCCGCCACGGGCACGCCGCCGAACGCCACCCTGAACATGGAAAGCGAGATGGGCGTGACGTTGACGATCAACGCCCCGCCCCAGGCAGGCGACAAGTGGGCGCTGGCGCCCACGCGCAACGCGGCACGTGACATTGAAGTGCTGATCACCGATCCCGAAAAGATCGCCGCCGCCGACGCCGCAGGCGGTGACGCCAACGGCAAGAACGCCCTGAAGCTCGCGCAACTGCAAACTGCCAAGGTCCTGGGCCACGGCACGATGAGCACCACCGACATGTTCGCGCAGGTCGTGAACACGGTAGGCGTTCAGACGGCGCAGGCCAAATCGGCTGCTACCGCACAGGCCAACCTGATCAAGCAGACCACGTCCGCGCAACAGTCCGTGTCGGGCGTCAACCTGAACGAAGAGTACGTGAGCCTGTCGCTGTACCAAGAGCAGTATCAGGCCAGCGCCCGCATTATCGATGTGGCCAGCACGATTTTCGACACGCTGTTGGGTCTGCGTAGCTGATTTGAGCGTTGAACTGTGATTACTAAAAAGAATTTCGGAGTTGCACCATGCGCCTGAGCACCACGATGATGTACACGAACGGCCTGAGCGGCGTTCTCGCTCAGGAATCCGACATGAACCGCCTGGTAGAACAGATCGGCAGCGGCCGTAAGTTCTTGACGCCGGCGGATGATCCCTTGTCGGCGGCCTTATCCATTGGCGTGGCCCAGACGCAAAGCATCAATTCGACGTACGCCTCGAACCGTGCGACCGCCAATACGAATCTTGGCCAGGAAAGCAATACGCTGGACGCGGTCAAGAATGTGCTGCAGGACGCGCGTACCCGGGTGGTGCAGGCGGGCGGCGTGCTCTCCGATAGCGATCGCCAAAGCTTGTCCACCGCGCTGAAAAGCACGCGTGAAGCGTTGCTGGGTTTGGCCAATACGACTGATGGCAGCGGTCAGTACCTGTTTTCGGGTAACGACGGCAGCGTGGCGCCTTACTCCAAGGACGCCAGCGGCAATATTCAATACAGCGGTTCGGTCGGCGAGCGCACCATTCAAGTGGATCAGAGCCGTCAATTGTCCACCAGCGATCTGGGTGTCGACGTCTTCGGCCGCGCCAATCCGGGCTCGCAAGCCTATGTGGCATCCACGCCCGCCACCAACACCGGCACCGCGCAGTTCGGCTCCGTGTCTGTGACGCCGGGCGCTGCCAATCAGGGCAAGAATTTCAGCGTGACGTTCGAGGCCGACGCCTCCGGCGCCATGGGTTTTCGCGTGACCACGACTGACGCCAATGGCGGCAACCCCGTGACCGTGCCCGACCCGTCCCAGCCCGCGACGCCTTACGCCGATGGCACCGCCATCGACTTTGGCGGCGTTTCGGTGGTGATCACCGGTGCGCCCAAAGCCAATGACACGATCAACGTCGAGAGCGTGCAGTCCGCAGATATGGACGTGTTCTCCACGCTGGACGACCTCATCTCTGCCTTGGACGCTCCCAGCAATGGGGACCCTGTCGCAACGGCCCGCGTGACCAACGCCCTGGCGACCGCGAACAAGAAGTTGTCGAACAGCTATGACAACGTCCTGACCGTGAACGCATCGGTTGGCGCCCGGATGAATGAGCTGGAAGCGCTGGACGCGACCGGCACGAAAAAGGGCCTGACGTACGCCAAGTCGCTGTCCGATCTGGAAGACCTGGATTACTACTCGGGCGCCAGCCAGCTCGCCTTGCGCCAAGTGGCGCTGGCTGCGGCATCGTCGGCTTTCATGACCATTCAGGGATCAAGTTTGTTCAGCCGCAAATAATGCGGCAGTAGCCCTGTAGGCGCCCTTGGGGCGTGGCGATTTGCGGACGCTGCTGGCCTTGGGCCGGGGCGTCCGTGGTTGCGTGCAGGGTAGGAAATAGTCGTTTCTCGTGGCCTAACGCTCGGATATTTCATGCTTGTCAATTTGAAAGTTCGCACCTGTATCGTGCTGGTGCTGTTGCTCTTCACGAGCGCCATGTTCATTTCGAACGGCGTGGCGTGGATGGGGTTGAATTCCAGCAATGAAAAGCTGGAACGGGTCAACGACGCCTACTCGAACCAAGGCACCCAGCTGAACCGCGCGTATGCCGCGTTTCTGCGCGGCCGGCTGTTGCTGGCGACGTCGTTGATGGATATGCAGCAGGGCAAGACCGAGCAGGCGAACGCCCAGGCCAAGCGCGCTGAGACGCTGATGCAAGAAGGCAGGCAGTCGCTGGACGCCTTCCGCAAAGCGCCACGCATGGCGGGTTCCGAAGCCGCCGTGGCCAAGCTGGAAGCGGGCTACAAAGAGTTCGACGACGTGTACAAGCGCCAGGCCGCCGCGTTGTCCAGCATGGCGATCCAGGAATACCTGGATCTGAACGATTCCGGCAGCAAGGCCAATACCGAGTTCCGCGAAGGCGTCAACGGCGTACTGCAATTCCTGGACACGCGCACGGACGAACTGGTCGTGCAAGCCGAAACGGATCACCGTATCTCGCGCACGGTCACCCTTGCCATGCTGGCGATTGCGCTGGTGCTGGCGCTGGGTTGCTGGTTGTTCATCAACCGCACCGTGCTGCGTCCGCTGCATCAGGCGGGCGATCACTTCGACAAGATTTCGGGCGGTGACTTTACCGGCCGCATCGAGGTGCGCAGCACCAACGAAATCGGTCAGCTGTTTGGCGCGATCAAGCGCATGCAGGAAAGCCTGACGCGTACCGTGGCAACGGTGCGCCGGGGTGTGGACGAAATCAATGTAGGTGCGCGCGAAATCTCCGCGGGCAACACCGACCTGTCCAGCCGTACTGAACAGCAAGCGGCGTCCCTTGAGGAAACCGCAGCGTCGATGGAGCAACTGGCGTCCACCGTGAAGCAGAATGCCGACAATGCACGCCAGGCCAATCAGTTGGCAGCGAGTGCGTCGGATGTAGCCGAGCGCGGCGGTTCGGCGGTGTCGGAAGTGGTCAGCACGATGCAGGGCATTTCGGCCAGCTCGCGCAAGATTTCCGAAATCGTTTCCGTCATTGACGGCATCGCTTTCCAGACGAACATCCTGGCGCTGAACGCCGCCGTGGAAGCGGCGCGTGCCGGTGAGCAGGGCAAGGGCTTTGCGGTGGTGGCGGGCGAAGTGCGTTCGCTGGCACAACGCAGCGCGCAAGCCGCCAAGGAAATCAAGGGTTTGATCGAAGACTCGGTGACCAAGGTCGGTGCCGGTTCGCAGCAAGTGGAACGCGCGGGCGCGACGATGCAAGAGATCGTTGCGTCGGTCAAGCGCGTCACCGACATCATGGGCGAAATCTCGGCCGCGTCCGAAGAGCAGTCCAGCGGTATCGATCAAGTGAACCGCGCCGTGTCGCAGATGGACGAAGTGACGCAGCAGAACGCGGCGCTGGTGGAAGAAGCGGCCGCCGCGGCCGGCTCGTTGCAAGAGCAGGCGCAACGTCTGGCCGAAGCCGTGTCCGTGTTCAAAATCAACGCCGGCGAAGTGATTGAAGTGCCCGCCCACCAGTTGGCGCAGCAACGCAGTGCACCGCGCGTGCAGGCAGCGCAGGCCGCCGCCCCGAGAGCGCAGGCCGCCGCCCCGAGAGCACCGGTGGCGCAGCTGAGCAAGCCTGGCCACCGATCGGCGAATGCCGCCGCGCATGCCCCCGTGAACAAACCCGAGGCGCCCGCACAAGAATCGCAGCTGGAGCAGGAATCGCAGTCGGCTCCTGATGCGGGCGACGCGCCTGCGGCGCCGAAGCCGGCGCCCGCCGCCGCGCCGCGCAAGACGCAGGTGGCGCGTCCCAAACCCGCAGCAACGGCGGCTACCGTGGTGCGACCGTTGCGCCGTCCCGCGACCCGGGCGGATGCCGCGGGTGCGCCGCCGGCACCTTCCGCCTCCAGCCGCCGTGCGCCGCCAGCGGACGACGATTGGGAGTCTTTCTGACGCGATTCCCCCGTCAGTGCATTGAATAGGCAGTAGCTCACAGATAGACCCCCTTTTACGGACCAGCGGCGACAGCGCCGCCGGGACGACTACCGGAACAATCGGAACATGTTCAGCAATCTGAAGGTGCGCACGGGCTTGATGCTCGCTCAGTTGGCCGTTGCCCTTGCCGCACTGGTTGCCATTGGTTTGGGCTGGAACAGCATGCGTTCCAGCGCCGACACCATCAACGCCCTGGATTCCCTGAGCGTCCAACAGAGCAATCTGATCAAGGACGCTTATACGCAGATGCTGCGCGCGACGATTCGCGCCGACATCGCGGCCGCGCAGCGCGCGGCCGGTGATACGAACGGCGCGGCCGACAACTCGCGCACCGTTCAGCAGCTGATCGCAGACGCGAACAAGAAGATGGAAGCCTTCAAGGCCGTGCCGAAAGTGACGGCGCTGGGCAAGGCGGCTGAGGGCGAGCTGCTGTCCTCGTTCAACGGCTTCTCGGGTGCGCTGCAGGCCATGATGGCCGCGCTCGACAAGGGCGACGCCGCCACCTACCTGACCTTGAAAAACACCCAGGCTGGCGCCGCTAGCGCCGCGTTCTTCAAGCAATTGAGTGCATTCGCCAGCAACATCAACACGTTCAGCGAAGAGCGGGTGCAGGCGTCCCGTACGCAGGCGTCCACGATGACGTTTGTGTACCTGGCCCTGGCCGCGCTGATCCTGGCGGTGTCGCTGGGCGCGTTCCTGTTCATGAACCGCGTCGTTCTCCGCCCCTTGCGCTCGGTGAGCGACAGTTTCGACAAGATTGCAGGCGGCGACCTGACGGTGCGTGTGGAGGCAACGTCCTCCAACGAAATCGGCCAATTGATGGCGGCCGTGAAGCGCATGCAGGAAAGCCTGACGCGCACCGTGGCCGCCGTGCGCCGGGGTGTGGACGAAATCAATGTGGGCGCGCGCGAAATCTCCGCGGGCAACACCGACCTGTCCAGCCGTACCGAACAGCAAGCGGCGTCCCTTGAGGAAACCGCGGCGTCGATGGAGCAACTGGCGTCCACCGTGAAGCAGAACGCCGACAACGCACGCCAGGCCAATCAGTTGGCAGCGAGTGCGTCGGACGTAGCCGAGCGCGGCGGTTCGGCGGTGTCGGAAGTGGTCAGCACGATGCAGGGCATTTCGGCCAGCTCGCGCAAGATTTCCGAAATCGTTTCCGTCATCGACGGTATCGCTTTCCAGACCAACATCCTGGCGCTGAACGCCGCCGTGGAAGCGGCGCGTGCCGGCGAGCAAGGCAAGGGCTTTGCGGTGGTGGCGGGCGAAGTGCGTTCGCTGGCGCAACGCAGCGCGCAAGCCGCCAAGGAAATCAAGGGTTTGATCGAAGACTCGGTGACCAAGGTGGGCGCCGGTTCGCAGCAAGTGGAACGTGCGGGCGCGACGATGCAAGAGATCGTGGCCTCGGTGAAACGTGTGACGGACATCATGGGCGAGATTTCGGCGGCGTCCGAAGAGCAGTCCGGCGGTATCGATCAAGTGAACCGCGCCGTGTCGCAGATGGACGAAGTGACGCAGCAGAACGCGGCGCTGGTGGAAGAAGCGGCTGCTGCTGCGGGCTCCTTGCAGGAACAGGCAGAGCGCCTGGTCCAGGCCGTAGCCGTGTTCAAGATCAATGCAGGTGAAGTGATTGAAGTGCCGGCTCGCCAGTTGGCGCAGCAGCCGCAACGCCGCGCGCCGCGCGTCGCTGCCCCGGCCGCTGAAGCCCCCGCCGCGCAAGCCGCGCCATCCAAGCCGGCAGTGCGTCTGACGCACACGGCGCGCGCCAAGCCGGCCGCTGCTGCAGAAGGCGCCACGGCGGCGCGTCCGCTGCGCCGCCCCGCGCCGCGCGCGGCAGCCGCTGCGGCTGACACCAAGCCAGCAGCTCCGGCCGCAAGCCGTCGTCAGGCGCCGTCGGACGACGATTGGGAATCTTTTTGATGCCGGCCATGCCGGCGAATAGGTAGGGTATGCGAGGCTATATACATCTTCTGGCGGCTGCCGCCATCGCGTTGTTGCTTGGCGGCTGCGCGGCAACGGGTCACAACTTCGACCCGGGCAAGTTGTCGACCCTGACGCCGGGGCAGACGACGCTGGAAGAGGCCTCGCGCGCGCTGACCGCGCCGCCCACCAAGCTTTACAGACAGACCGACGGGACGCTCCTCGCCCTGTGGGACTTCAAGATCACGTTTGTCGCCGACGGCCTGTACAGCCGTAAGGAAGCGCTGCTGCAATTCGGCCCGGATGGCCGTCTGATGCGGCTCGTCGACAGCACCAATATTCTGCTGGAACCTTGGGAACGCCAAAAACTGCTGGGGCCTGCGCCCGCGCCTGATTTGAATCAGGCCTGGACGCCGATGCCGTCGGCGGAACCCGAGGTGCAAACGATCTACATTCCTGGCCCGGGTGAACCGGCCGGGTTGGCGCCTGTGGGCAAATAGTCGTGTAAGTCCGGCAGAGCATTGCGGCGCAAGCCGCAATGAACGTCGCCCTCAATGTACACCCCATGTAACAGGGCGTGTCCACAGGGTGGTTTTTCATTTGGTCAGAGCTGTTCCTGAGGGATGGGGAAAAATATGGAAGCAAGTCTCGAATCCGGCGCAAAGGCCGGCAAAGGCGGGAAGAAGAAGGCCGCGCGAGCGCCCAAGGTGAAACGCAAACTGCGCTTGCGCGACGCCCGCGTCGGCACGATGCTGCTGTGGGTCATGGCGTTCTTCGCGATCTTGATCGCGGCCGTCGGTGGCCTGGCGTCATTTTTCTTGCAACACAATTACGAGTCCATCCGCGAAGTCAACGCGCTGACCGAGCGCGCCAAGCAAGTCGAGATGATCAACAGCGACATGCTGCGCGCCCGCGTGAGCCTGATGGTGGCCGCACGCCACCTGCAGGAATCCGGCTGGGGCAGCGGCGAGAATTCGGCTCGCGACGCGGCTGCCGCGTTGAAGGGCGCGACGGATCTGCTGACCGGCGTGCGCAGCCGTTTTGCTGACTTCCAAAAGAACATGCTGCAAGACGACACCGGCCGTCAGCTGTCCATGAACCTGGTGCGCCGCTATCGCTCGTATATCGACGATGGCGTGGACACCATGGTGGAAGCCCTGCGCAGCGAAGACTATTCGACGTTCTACATGGTGAACAACGAATACGGCACCCCGCGTAGCGCCGCCTTCATCGAGGCGATCAGCGATTTCAGCAAGTACATCGGTGACCAGCAGCAAGCGACGATCGATCAGGCCGAAGCCAACTTCAACCGCGCCATGGTGGCGGTGGGCGTGGCCGTGGGCCTGGCGCTGTTGCTGATGGTGTTCTGCCGCATCCTGTTCGGCCGCCTGGTGGTGCGTCCGTTGGTGGAAGCGGGCCAGCACTTCGACAAGATCGCCGCAGGCGACCTGACGAGCCGCGTGGAAGTGAAGTCGCACAACGAAGTCGGCCAATTGATGGCGGCCGTGAAGCGCATGCAGGAAAGCCTGACGCGCACCGTTGCAACGGTGCGCCGTGGCGTGGACGAGATCACCGTGGGTTCGCGTGAAATCGCGGCCGGCAACACGGACCTGTCCAGCCGCACGGAAGAGCAAGCCGCTTCCTTGGAAGAAACCGCGGCGTCGATGGAAGAGCTGGCGTCCACCGTGAAGCAGAACGCCGACAACGCACGCCAGGCCAATCAGTTGGCGGCCAGCGCGTCGGACGTGGCCGAGCGCGGCGGTTCGGCCGTGTCGGAAGTGGTCAGCACGATGCAGGGCATTTCGGCCAGCTCGCGCAAGATCTCGGAAATCGTTTCCGTCATTGACGGTATCGCTTTCCAGACCAATATCCTGGCGTTGAACGCCGCCGTGGAAGCCGCGCGTGCCGGTGAGCAGGGCAAGGGCTTTGCGGTGGTGGCGGGCGAAGTGCGCTCGCTGGCGCAACGCAGCGCGCAAGCTGCCAAGGAAATCAAGGGTTTGATCGAAGACTCGGTGACCAAGGTCGGCGCAGGTTCGCAGCAGGTGGAACGCGCGGGCGCAACGATGCAAGAGATCGTGGCCTCGGTGAAGCGTGTGACGGACATCATGGGCGAAATCTCGGCGGCGTCCGAAGAGCAGTCCAGCGGTATTGATCAAGTGAACCGTGCCGTGTCGCAGATGGACGAAGTGACGCAGCAGAACGCGGCGCTGGTGGAAGAAGCGGCGGCTGCCGCCGGTTCCTTGCAGGATCAGGCGCACCGTCTGGCCGAAGCCGTGGCGGTGTTCAAGATCAATGCAGGCGAAGTGATCGAAGTGCCGGCGCATCAACTGAGCGGCTACGCCGCGCCGACGTTGACGCAGGGCTAAGTCGCCTTCGCGCGGTTTGGCAGGACGATCGCGGCCGCGCTGATAGCGCGGCCGTGTTCCTTATATCTGACGGTCATAAGAACGCTTGCGCTTTTACTACGCACGTTAAGTTCTTGCGAATAAGACCGTTAATAACAATAACGCCTGTAAAGGGCGGTGAACAGTGTTTGAAATTCGGCGCAGCCGCGTCGACATGACAAACCAGGCGGGAACAGGTCGATGCGGGGCGTCTAGTCCGGTTTGCTCGCTGCTATTCATTCGCTGCTCTATTGATGTCACTGGAGACTAGCTGTGCGCGTGAACCTACCCGTCAATGACGTGGAAACCAAGCTGCGTGAAGATCAATACCTGATCTCGCGTACCGATACCAAGGGCCGCATCGTCTACGCGAACCCGGCGTTCGTCGAAGTCAGCGGATTCACCCGCGAAGAACTGATCGGCAAGCCGCACAACATCGTGCGCCATCCCGACATGCCGCCCGAAGCCTACGAAGATCTGTGGGAAACGCTGCAAGCCGGAGAGTCGTGGCTGGGGCTGGTCAAGAACCGCCGCAAGGACGGCGGCTACTACTGGGTGCTGGCCAACGCCACGCCTATCGTCGAAAACGGCGAAGTGGTGGCTTATTCGTCTGTGCGCGTGCGTCCGTCGGATGAGCAGGTCGAGATGGCCGAGGAGCTCTACGCGCGCATTCGCGAGGGCTCGGCGCGCGGCGTGCGTATCTTGCGCGGGCGGCCGGTGCGCGCCGGCTGGCGTCGCAGCCTGGATGTGCTGGCGTTTCCCTTCAGGAACAGCGTGCGCAGCCGCATGTTCCGCCATTCGTTTTTGTCCTCCGCCATCATGGCGGCCGCGGGCGCCTATGGGCTGCACGCCAATTGGGACAGCTTGAGCACGATGACGGCAAGCCTGGGCTGCGGCGCGATTGCGCTGGCAGCCATCACCATTTTTGGCATGGGCTGGAGCCTGTCGCGCTCGTTGCTGGACCCGATGGTGGACGCGGCCAACATGGCGCGCCAAGTCGCCGCCGGTAACCTCACCACGCAGATCATCGCGGATTCCGATGACGAGATCGGCAGCCTGAAGTTTTCGCTGGAAGTGATGCGCAAAAGCCTGATCGGCATTGCGCAGGACGTCTATCGCGGCATCGAAGGCACGACGCACGCCGCCGTGCACATTGCGCGCGGCAACCAGGAACTGGCCGGCCGTACCGAAGGCCAGGCGGCATCGCTGCAACAGACGGCCGCCAGCATGGAGCAACTGACGTCCACGGTGCGCCAGAACGCCGACAACGCGCGGCAGGCCAACCAACTGGCCGCCAGCAGCATGGACGTGGCCCGCCGCGGCGGCGTGGCGGTGGGGCAGGTGGTGAACACCATGCACGGCATCTCCAGCAGCTCGCGCAAGATTGCCGACATCGTCAGCATCATTGAAGGCATTGCATTCCAGACCAACATCCTGGCCTTGAACGCGGCGGTGGAAGCGGCGCGCGCCGGCGAATCCGGCAAGGGCTTCGCCGTGGTGGCGGGCGAAGTGCGCAGCCTTGCGCAGAAGAGCGCGCAAGCAGCCAAGGAGATCAAGGGGCTGATCGAGGATTCCGTCGACCGCGTGACGGAAGGCTCGGCGCAGGCCGAACAGGCCGGCGCCACAATGGAAGAAATCGTGGCCGCCGTGCATCGCGTCACCGACATCATCGGCGAGATCTCACAGGCGTCCCAGGAACAGTCCAGCGGTATCGAGCAAGTGGATACGGCCGTGTCGCAAATGGATGTGATGACGGTGCAGAACACGGCGCTGGTGCAGGAATTGGGTGGCGCGGTGATGCAGCTGGGCACCCAATCTGGCGCGCTGCGCGAGACGATCCGCGTGTTCCGCTTGACGGGGCAGCCGTAACCTTCCGGGTGTGACAGGCAAAACAAAACGGCCGCTGAAAAGCGGCCGTTTTTTTATGGGCGGGATGCAGCGCTATCGCCCCGCCAACGCATCCACCACGCGGCTCATCGCGCCCAGCCCGGACTCAAACAACGTCTCCAGAAAGGGCCCCGCGTGTGGCAACACAACGGTCAGTACCGTCACGCCAACAATGAGCGTCACCGGAAAACCTACCGAGAACACGGACAGTTGCTGCGCCGCGCGGTTCAGGATGCCCATGGCCAGGTTGATGGTGAGCAGCGCGCAGATCAGCGGCAGGGCCAGCAGCAGGCCCGACACGAACACCGTCTTGCCCCATTCCACCACCACGCCCCAGCCGTTCTGATGCAGCTGGATCATGGCGACGGGCAGGGTGTCGAACGAGCGCACCAGCGCGGCCAGCACCAGCAAGTGGCCGTCCAGCGCCAGGAAGGTCAGCATCGCGATCATGTTGAACAAGCGCGATAGCACGGCGGTGTTGGCGCCGGAGCTGGGGTCGAAGAATGACGCGAACGACAAGCCCATTTGCAGGCCGACGAATTCGCCCGCGGTCTGCACGGCGGCGAACACGATGCGCATCGTGAAACCCATGGCGATGCCGATCAGCACCTGCTGCATGACCATCCACAAGCCTGCGAACGAGCCCGGCGAGATGGGCGGCATGGGGTCCAGTGCGGGGCTGATGGCAACCGCCAGCACGAAGGACAGGCCTACTTTGACCTTGATCGGAATGATGGATTCAGAGAACAGCGGCGCGGTGCCGACCAACGCAAGAATACGCACGAACGGCCAGAGAAACTGGCCGATCCAGCCGTTGAGCTGTTCGAGCGTGAAGGCGATCATGGCGGCGGGGACCGGGCGGCGGGCAGGCGGAAAACCCGGCCGCTCAGGACACCAGCATCGGGATCTGGCCGATCAGTAGCCGGATGTAGTCGACCATGACGCCGATCAGCCAAGGGCCCAGCAGCACCAGCACGCCGCACATGGCCAGCAGCTTCGGAATGAACGACAGCGTCATTTCGTTGATCTGCGTGGCGGCCTGGAAGATGCTGATGATCAAGCCCACCACCAGCACCACCAGCAGCAACGGACCCGCCATCGCCAGGACGATCTTCATCGCCTGGTAGGCCATGGTCATGACGGTTTCGGCGGTCATGGCGTGTCTCCGGGCGTTATTGGTAGAAGCTCTGGGCAAGCGAGCCCATCAGCAGGTTCCAGCCGTCGGCCAGCACGAACAGCATCAGTTTGAACGGCAGCGCCACGGTCACGGGCGGCACCATCATCATGCCCAGCGCCATCAGCACGCTGGCCACAACCAGGTCGATGATCAGGAAGGGGATGAAGATGGTGAAGCCGATCTGGAACGCCGTCTTCAGTTCGCTGGTGATGAACGCCGGCACCAGAATGCGCAGCGGCACTTGCGACGGATCTTCCAGCGCGGGCAGCTTGGCCAGGTTGGCAAACAACGACAGATCGTTCTCGCGCGTCTGGTGCAGCATGAAGGTGCGCAAGGGGCCGGCCGCGCGTTCAACGGCCGTCTCGAATTGGATGGAGCCTTCGGACAGCGGCTTGTAGGCGTCGGCGTAGATCTTGTCGAACACCGGTGACATCGTATAGAAGGTCAGGAACAGCGCCAGCCCGATCAGCACGTGGTTGGGCGGCGACATCGCCGTGCCCATCGCGCTGCGCAGCAGGCCCAGCACGATGATGATGCGCGTGAAGCCCGTCATCATCAGCAGGGCGGCGGGCAGAAACGACAGCGACGTCATCAGCAGCAGCGTCTGCATGCTGAGCGAGTACGTTTCGGAGCCGTTTGCGCCCGGCGTGGTGGTCAGCGCGGGCAGGGTGGCCTGGGCGACGACACCGGCCGGAAAGAAGGCCAGGCCCAGCACGGCGGCGGCGGCCAGCATGGGCAGCGCGCGCGAGCGGAGAGAGGGGGATGTCGTGCTGTTGAGCAAACTCATGGGTATCGCTTGGATCGCGCGGATGGCGCTAGCGGCGCTTGAGCGCCTGGCCCAGCTTGGCCGCGAACGCTGCGGCGGGCAAGGGCGAACCCTCCGGCAATTGACCGGCGGGCAGGGTATGCAGGGTGTTGAGCTGGTTCGGGCCAACGCCCACCACCAGCCAGGTGTTTTCAATTTCGACGACAACGATGCTCTGACGCGGGCCGACCGGCATGCTGGCGACCTGCTTCAACACGTTGCCGCCGCCACGCTGAGTCAGGCCGGCGCGCCGCGCCAGCCAGGCCGAAACCAGGATGGCGGCCACCACCAGCACCAGGCCGATGATGACGCGCAGCAGGGCGGACTCAGTCATGGCGCCAGACGTCAACGACGGTTGTTCAAGCGGTTGATCCGCTCGGACGGGGTGATGATGTCGGTCAGGCGGATGCCGTACTTGTCTTCAACGACGACGACTTCGCCTTGGGCGATCAGGTAGCCGTTGACGAAGATGTCCATCGGCTCGCCGGCCAGGCCGTCCAGTTCCACCACCGAGCCCTGGCCCAGCTGGAGCAGGTTCTTGATGGTGAGGCGGGTGCGGCCCAATTCAACCGTCAGCTGGACGGGCACGTCCATGATCAGGTCGATGTCGGTGCCGGCGCCTGCGGTGGTGCCAGCCAGCGGCTTGAACACCGATTGCGACGCCGATTGCGCGGCGGGCTTGGCGGGTGCGGGCGCAGCCGGAGCGGCCGGCGCGGCGGCTGCCGGGGCGGGCGTTTCAGCGGGCGGCGTGGAGGCGGTCTGTTCAGCCATCGCGGCTGCCCAGTCGTCCTGCGGCTTCAGGCCATCGGCCTGGGTGGGCGGATTGGCGCGGGATTGTTCGGCGAGCGCGTCGGCCCAGTCGTCGGCCGGGGACGAGCCGGTGCCAGGCTCGTTCTTGTCAGTCATGGTCGGGGGCCTCGTGTGAATCGGTATCGTAGGTAAACATGTTCTGCACGCGCAGGGCGTACTGGCCGTTGAAGACGCCGTAACCGCATTCCATCAGCGGTACGCCATCCACGTTGGCAATGATTGTGTCGGGGACGTCCACGGGAAGGACGTCGCCCACCTTCAGGCTCATGAGCTCGCGGATCGACGACGGGATGCGCGCAAATTCCGCGACCACGTCGATATCGGCGCTGCGCACCTGGCGCGACAGCTGCTGCGACCAGCGCTGGTCCACTTCTTCCATCGTGGTTTCTTGCAACGGCCGCGTCAGCAGATCGCGCACCGGCTCGATCATGGAGTAGGGCAGGCAGATGTTCAGGTCGCCGCCGGTCGCGCCGAATTCGATGTGGAACGAGGTGACGACCACCACTTCATTGTTGCCGGTGATGCTGGCGAACTTGGTGTGCATCTCCGAGCGCACATACTCGAATTCGATCGGATAGACGGGGTCCCAGGACTTGCCGTAGCTTTCCAGAGTCAGGTTGAGCAGGCGCCGGATGATGCGCTGTTCGGTCGTGGTGAAGTCCCGGCCTTCGACGCGCGTGTGGTAGCGGCCATCGCCGCCGAACAGGCTGTCGATGACCAGGAACACCAGGTTCGGGTCATACGTGAAGAGCGCCGTGCCGCGCAGGGGCTTCATCTGAATCATGTTCAGATTGCTCGGCACCGGCAGGTTGCGTTCGAAGTCCGCGTACTTCTGGATCTTGATCGAGCCGACCGTGATGTCTGCGCTACGGCGCATGAAGTTCAACAGCACGTTGCGCATGTGGCGCGCAAAACGCTCGTTGATCAGTTCCAGCGTCTGCATGCGGCGGCGCACGACGCGCTCGGGCGAGCTCAGGTCATAGGCGCGCGCGCCATCCGTGGAGCTTGCCGCTTCTGACTTGCTATCGCTCTCGCCGGTGACGCCAGCCAGCAGCGCATCGACTTCGTCCTGCGAAAGAAATGCCTCGTAGGCCATCTTTATTGCACCACGAACGCCGTGAACAGTACGTCGGTGACATACTGGCCGTCCGGCAGGGGCGAGAACGGGCGGTTGACTGCCTGCTTGATCGCGTTGGCCATGTCGGTCTTGCCTTGCTGGGTCTGCACGCCGGTGGGCGATTGCGACGACAGCACCATCAGGATGCGGCTGCGCACTTCAGGCATGTACTTTTCCAGACGCGTGCGCGTTTGCTCATCGCTGACGCGCAGCGTCAGGCCGACGTGCATGATGCGTTCGGTGTCAGCGTTTTGCAGCGTGACGGTGAAGGCTTCGATCGGCACGAAAATCGGTGCGGGCACGGCGATAGGGCCGGCAGGCGGGGCGACGAAGGTCGTCGGCGTGGCTTGCGGACCTGCGCCGGCCTGGCCGGCTTGACCTGCTTGGCCGGGCTGGCCAGGCTGGCCGCCAGGAACCTGGCCCACGCCCAATTGCACTGCGGCGCCGGCGGGCGGCTGCTGCATGCGCTGGGTGATGAACCACGTGCCGCCCGCGCTAGCGGCGGCGACGATGAGCAGGACCAGAAGGGCCAGCAGCATGCGAACAATGCCGATGCCACCGGATTTCTTAGCGCCTGTCGGCGCGGTTATGGTTTTGGAAGTCGCCATCTCGGTTTCGATGCGTATTGGGCCGCTGGTGAAAACGGATTCTTAGTGGATGAAAGCATTCTGCCCGAAAAGACGCCTCGGCTTGGAGGCGAAAAACAGGGCGAAAGCCGCGTATCTCAAGCTATTGCTGCACCGCCCGCGTCCATTGCTGGGCACGGGCCGCTCGTTTATTACGCGAAGGTGTCTACCAGGGCGTTGGCATTGCGCGACGCGGTCACGACAGGCGCTGCGTTGTCGGCTGCGCCATCGGCAACCACCGATGCGCCGCCGGACTGGCGCTGCGAGCCGCCGTTGCCGTTCTGTTGTGCAAATTCCTGCTGCGCGGTTTGTTCACCGACGCTGGTCTGACCCAACGAGATGCCGGCTTGCGCCAACGCCTGTTGCAACTGCGGAATTGCGGTTTCAATGGCCTGACGCACCGACGCGTGCGCCGACACGAACGAGGCGCTGGCCACGCCGTCGGTCAGGTTCAGGCTGACGCGCAGCGGACCCAGATCCGGCGGGTCAAGGCGCAGCTCGGCGGTCTGCATGCCTTGGCGTGCGTTGGTGCTCATCATCACCACTTGCTGGCCAAGTTCCGTGCCCCAATGCGTACCGCCAACCGGGGTGGCGATCTGCATCACGACGGGCACCGCAGGCGCGGCGATGGCGGCCTGGTTCGCAACCGGGGCGGCCTGACGCTGGGTGGCGGCAGCAAGCGCTTGCGCCAATTGGTCTTGCGCGGATGCGCCATGCTGCGGGGCCTGGAATTGCTGGGCCGTGCTGTTCAGCGCGGCGGTCAGTTCTTCTTCGGTATGCGCGGGCAGGGTGGTGGTGTGCTTGGCGTCGGCATCGGCCGTGGTTGCGCGCGGGACTCGCGGCAGTGCGATCTCGGGCGCGAGGCGCGGCGTGTCGGCCTTGGCGGCCGGCTTGGCGGCGGCAGGCGCGACCTCGGCGACGGCAGTAGCGGCCACGGCGGCCACGGCGCTGCCCGGCTTGACGGCTTCGGTCAGCACGGGCTGAGCGGCTTGCGCGTTACGCGCGGCAATCGCGGCGGCGGCTTCGGCCTGCAAGGCCGTCGCGGCGACCGGGGTCTGTGCGGTGGCGGGGCTATCGGCAGCCGTGAGCGCTGCGGTCAGCACGGCGGCGCCGCTGCTCATGGCGGTGGCGGCAGCCTGCGCGTTGCCACGGGCAAGCTGCACCTGTTCGGCGGCTTGCGCGGCGATGTCCAGCGCTTGTTGCGGCAGCACGGGCGCAGCCGGTTGTTGCGCGGCAACGGCCAGCGCGCCGGCTTCGGCAGCGGTCGCCGTCGTGACAGCGTCGTTGATTGCACCGGCGGCAGCGCCTTCAGCCTTGCTGGCGGCGTCGCTGGCGGTGTTCGTGTTTTTGCCGGGCGTCTTGGCGCCATTGTTCGCCGGGCGCGAATCGGCCGACGGCTTCGGACGCTGCTGAGCCAGCACGTCGGAGAAGCTGGGGCCTTTCTTGTTCGCGGGCGTCTTGTTGGCGCCCAACGCATCAGCGATGGACGTCGGCGCGACCGGAGCGATCGTCGGCAAGGGCAGGGGAGCGGTCATCTTGGGCTTCCTGTTAGGTATTGCTTAATGCATGCCGGCTTGGCGCTGGACCAGGCGGGCGGAGTATTCGTCGTTGGCGCGTTGTTCGCGGCGGGATTCCACCACGGCTTGGGCGCGCATTTCGCGCTGCGCCAAGGCGTCGTAGGAACTGAGCTTGCGCTTTTCCTGCTGCCAGTATTGGCGGCCCTTGGCCAGGTTTTCATCCGCCTGGCGCAGCACGCCTTGCTGTTGGCCGATGGCGTCGTCCAGGGTGCCAATGAAGCGCTGATAGTTATGGCAGTCGCTGGCCGACATTCCCGTCGTCATCGCCTGCTGCAAGCGCTCCAGATAGTCCTGGCGGTAATCATTCAGCATGCCGAGCTGACGTTCGGCATTGGTGCGTTCGGCGCTGAGCCGGCCCAAGAGACGCGCGGCTTCATCCGTGCTCTCCTTGGCCAGGTTGATCAACATGTCCAAGGGCAATTGGCTAGGCATAGGTGTCCCTTAACTCAAAACTGGCGCGCAACTGGTTGACGGCGTCTTCATAGCCGATGTTCTCGCCAACGTCTTGCTGCAAGAAGGCTTCAAGACGGGGATAACGGGCAATGGCTTCGTCCAGCTGTGGATCGTTGCCGGCGGCGTAGGCGCCCACGGCAATCAAGTCGCGGTTGCGCTGGTAGCGCGACAGGTTTTGTTTGAAGCGGCGCACGATGGCGAATTGCTGCGTCGTGATCAGCGAGGTCATGGCGCGTGAGATCGACGCTTCGATATCGATGGCGGGGTAGTGACCGGCTTCGGCCAGATGGCGCGACAGCACCACGTGGCCGTCCAGAATCGCGCGCGCCGAATCGGCGATCGGATCTTGCTGGTCATCGCCTTCGGCCAGCACGGTATAGAACGCGGTAATGGAACCGGCCTTGCCCGAAGGGCCAGGCGCGCCCATCCCGGCGCGTTCAACCAGCATCGGCAGCTTGGCGAACACCGACGGCGGATAGCCTTTGGTGGCCGGCGGCTCGCCGATGGCCAGCGCGATTTCCCGTTGCGCCATGGCGTAGCGGGTCAGCGAATCCATGATCAGCAACACGTCCAGACCCTGGTCGCGGAAGTGCTCGGCCAGGCGTGTGGCGTAGGCCGCGCCTTGCAGGCGCAACAGCGCCGACACGTCGGCAGGTGCGGCCACCACAACCGAGCGCGCCAGGCCTTCGGGGCCCAGGTTGTGCTCGATGAATTCTTTCACTTCGCGGCCGCGTTCGCCGATCAGGCCTACGACGATCACGTCGGCCTTGGTGTAGCGGGCCATCATGCCCAGCAGCACGGATTTACCCACGCCGGAGCCGGCAAATAGACCCATACGCTGGCCGCGGCCAACGGTCAGCAAGCCGTTGATGGCGCGCACGCCCGTGTCCAGCACGGTGTCAATCGGGGCGCGCGACAAGGGGTTGATCGGCTGGGCGGACAGCGGCGCCAGTTCGGCGCCGGTCAGCGGGCCCAAGCCGTCCAGCGGGCGGCCAGCGCCATCCAGCACGCGGCCCAACAGCGCATTGCCGACGGGCAAGTGGCGGCCCAGCTGCGGTTTGGCGTTGCCGTTCAATTCGGCCTTGCGCGGCAGCGGAATCGCGCGTTGCACGGGCGGTTCGCCAGGCACGACGCGCGCGCCGGGCGGCAGGCCGGAAATATCGGCCTGCGGCATCAAATACAGGGTGTGGCCGTCAAAGCCCACGACTTCGGCGTCGGCCCAGTGGTCATGGCCGCGCGCGATTTCGATGCGGGCGGCGGCGCCCACGGGCAGGCGCAGGCCGGTGGCGTGCAGCACCAGGCCGGTGGCGCGCGTGATCTTGCCGCTGACGAGCCACGGGTCGGTGGAGGCGGCGCGGATCGAGCCGATCTCCAGCTGGGTTTTCCAGCGATCCAGCACGGGCACGGTGGTGGCGGCCGGTGCAAGGGCGGCGGGCGCCGGCGCGGATGCCGGTGCGGACGCCGCGGGCACGGCCGTCTGGCCGGGCTGAGCCGGAGCCGGATTGCCGTTCACGCCGGGTCCTCCCACGACACGTTGCGGCCCAAGGACGCCGCGACGCGGCGCCACCGGGTTTGCAGCGTGGCGTCGATATCGCCGAACGGCGTCTCGGCGCGGCAACCGCCGCGTGCAATGGACTCATCGGCCAGCACGCGCCAATGGCCTTCTTTCAATTCGTCGGCCAGGTGCAGGCGGATCAGCTCGATGTCTTCGGGGTTGGCCCACAAGCGCATCTGGCCGCCCGCGGACGGGTTGATGTGCAACACGTCGCRCACGGCGGCGGCCACCGTCTCGGGTTGTTCCGACAGAGTGGTGCGCACGACCTGCTGCGCAATGTCCAGCGCCAGCGTCAGCAGGCTTTGGCCCATCTTTTCTTCCAGCGAGCCCAGCGATGTGGCGCAGGCTTGAACCAGCGCATGCAACCGCTGCGCTTCTGCCGCGCCTTGTTCGCGCGCCTGGGCCAGGCCCTCGGCGTAACCGGCTTCGCGGCCCGCGGCAAAACCCGCTTCGTGGCCGGTCTGCTGCCCGGCTTCGGCGCCGGCCGCATGGCCTTGCGCGTAGCCTTCCTCGCGCCCTTCGGCCATGGCCTGGGCGCGCAGTTGCGCCATCACCACAGCCGGGTCCGGACCCGGATCGGGTTCCGGTTCGGGCTCGACTTCGACGGTCGCCGGCTCGTCGAACGACAGCATCTGCCAGCGCCGCCAGGCGGCGCTGCGCGAGATGAGCGTCGTCGCGCCGTTGTCCGCTTCAGACATACGCGTCGTCTCCGGAGTTGCCCAGCACGATCTGGCCGCTTTCGGCCAGGCGGCGGGCGATCTGCAGAATCTTCTTCTGTTCGGCTTCGACCTTCGACATGCGGATCGGGCCTTGCGCTTCCAGGTCCTCGCGCAGCATTTCGGCGGCGCGGCTGGACATGTTGCGCAGGAACTTCGCACGCAGCTCTTCCTGGGCGCCCTTGAGCGCAACCATGAGCGTGTCGTTGTCGATTTCCTTGAGGATGAGCTGGATGGCGCGGTCTTCGACGTCGAGCAGGTTGTCGAACACGAACATCTCGTCGATGATCTTCTGCGCCAGGTCGTTGTCGCGTTCGCGCAGGCTGGCCACAACGGTTTCCTCGTCCGAGGAATTCATCATGTTCAGGATCTCGGCCGCGGTACGCACGCCGCCCATCTTGCTGCGCTTGGCGCCCTGGCCAGCCAGCACGGAATTCAACACTTCGGTCAGTTCGGACAAGGCTGCCGGCTGCACGCCGCCGAAGGTGGCGATACGCAGCATGACGTCGTTGCGCAGGCGGTCGGTCAGCAGCGCCAGCACGCCGGCCGCGCGGTCGCGCTCCAGGTGCACCAGGATCGTTGCGATGATCTGCGGGTGTTCGTCGCCGATGAGCTCGGCCACGGTGTTGGGGTCCAGCCAGTTCAGCGCATCGATGCCGCTGCCGCTGTCGCCGGCTTCCAGAATGTCTTCGATCAGGCCGGCGGCGCGGTCGCTGCCCAGCGCCTTGGTCAGCACGCTGCGGATGTAGTCGTCCGAACCCAGCGTGACGGCCATGAACTGGTCGGCTTCCTGGCGGAATTCTTCCAGCACCACGGCCACGTCGTTGCGGGTGACCTGCTTCAAGCTGGCCATGGCCCCGCCGACCTGCTGCACTTCACGGGCGCTGAGGTATTTGAAGACCTCGGCCGCGGCGTCTTCGCCCAGCGACATCATCAGGACGGCGCTGCGCGTCATGCCGTCCATCGGAGTGGAATCATTTGTCATCTTTGCTCATCCAGGTGCGCAGAACCATCGCGACGGCGCGCGGATCTTTATTAGCCATCGTGCGGGCACGTTCCAGGTTGTCTTCGTAGCGGTTCGTTTCCTTGGCGCGGGCGGCGTCTTGTGCTTCACGGGCAGCTTCAACGCGCTCGGCTTCAGCCACTTCCGGATCAACCACCGGGTACAGGTATTCGGTGACCGAACGGCGGACCTTGCGGTACAGCCACAGCGCAATCACCAGACCCACCAGCCAAGCCAGAATCGTCTTGAACAGGGCGATCATTTCCGGATCACGCCACATCGGCACCGGCGGCGGACCATCGTTGAACTGGCTGTTGACCAGGTTCAGCGAGTCGCCACGCGTTTCCGAATAGCCCATGGCTTCGCGCACCAGATTGGTCAGCTTGCTCAGTTCTTCGGGCGGCAGGGCTTGCGGCTCGCCGTCCTTGTCGCGGATGTAATTCACCACCACGGCCACCGACAGGCGCTTCAGGTTGCCCACCGGCTGCTTGATGTGGCTGATCGTGCGGTCCACTTCGTAGTTCGTCGTGGCGTCGCGGCGTTCGTTCAGGCTGCCACCGGCGTTTTGGGTGCCGGTCTGCTGCTGTTGTTGCTGTTGCTGCTGGGCATTGGCCGGCTGCTGCGGCTGGCCCGGGCGGGGCGGCTGCTGCGCGGGCGGGTTGGCCAGCGGCGCTTGCGCATTCGGAGGCGCCTGGTTCGACAGCGCGCCCGGCACGCCTTGAGCGGGGTTGATGCCGCGCTGGGTGGAGTCGCTGGTTTGCTGGCTGCGCACCGCGGACTGGCCAGGTTCCTGGTTCGGACGATAGACCTCGGACGTTTCTTCGCGGCGGGCGAAGTCCATGTCGGCGCTGGCTTGGGCGTGGACGTTGCCCGGGCCAACCAGCGGATTCAAGATCGTCAAGATGCGTTCAACGGTGCGCTGTTCCATCTCGCGCACGTAGCGCATCTGGTCAGCATCCATGCCGCGGCCTTCGCCAGCCGGCGCCGACAGCAGGCGGCCGTTCTGGTCAACGATCGACACGCTTTCGGCGGTCAGTTCGGGCACGCTGGAGGCCACCAGCCAGGAAATCGCAGACACCTGGGAGTCGCTCAGGCTGCGGCCGGGGTACACGTTCAGCAGCACCGACGCGGTAGGCGCCTGGCGTTCACGCACGAACAGCGACTGGCGCGGCATGGCCAAGTGGACGCGGGCGTGTTGCACCGTGTGCATGGCTTCGATCGAACGCGCCAGCTCGCCTTCCAGGCCGCGCTGATAGTTGATCTGTTCCGCGAACTGGCTGGCGCCGAAGCGGGCGTTGTCCATCAGCTCGAAGCCGACCGAACCGCCGCGCGGCAACCCTTGCGAAGCCAGTTGCAGCCGGGCGTCGTAGACGCGGTCGGCCGGAACGAGCAGCGCGGTGCCGGTTTCGTTGTAGCGGTAGGGGACGTTCATTGTGCCCAGGGCCGTCACGATGGCGCCGCCATCGCGGTCGTCCAGGTTCGAGAACAGCACCTTGTACTTGGGTTCGCTGCTCCACATTACCGCCGCGGCGATCAGCGCAACGATGGCAGCGGCCGCGCCCAGCAAAATGGGCTTGGGCAGTGCGCGAACCTTTTCCAGCACGGGGAACTTCGCGAGCAGCGACGAGCTCAGAGTGGCTTGCTGATTCATCGACGGCTCCCGCTGGCTACGCGGAGCAGGGAAAATGACTTCATGTTTTGGTGGGGCAGATTACACATGCAACGTGCTTCTGGTCTGGGGAGAGCCTGGATTATTGCCGTTGGTACGACAATCCCAATCGATGAAAACAGCGGGTTTTTGGCGTTACTTATCTTCTATGTCGACACCAAAGCGGGCTTGGCCGCCATGCTGTTCTGCAGGGGCGGCGGCATTCGTGGAAATGTCGGGGTTTTTGGCGGTTTTTATCGGCTATGGACTTGCGCGAACGGCGTTACGCTTTGCGCAACATTGGCGTCATGCCCCACCAGCAAGGAATCAGTAATGGCTGTATCAGGCTTGTCCGGCATCGAAAGCATGCTCCAGCAGATGCGCACCGTCGTGAGCAAGGCGGAAACCGGCAATCTCGCCGCAGGGGAAATGGTCGGCCAGCCCGACGGTTTCGCCGCCGAGTTGCAGCGCTCGATCCGCCGCGTGACGTCGGCACAGAACGCGTCGTCGGCGCAGGCTCGCGCCTTTGAAATGGGCGCTCCCGACATTTCGTTGAACGATGTCATCATCGACATGCAGAAAGCCAGCCTTGGCTTTCAGACGGCGGTGCAGGTGCGCAACAAGCTGGTTGCGGCCTACAAGGAAATCTCGTCGATGGCCGTTTAAGGCATCGATCCTGGTCCGCTACGCGGGCCATTGAAAAAGGGCCTTTCCAGTGGAAAGGCCCTTTGCACATCAATCGCGCTGCGCGCCTTTTTCCAGGCGCCACACCACTTTCTGCAGCCAGTTTTCCTGGCGCGCATCCAGATTCAGAAACACGGCGCCCATGTGGCTCATCGGCGGTTCGCCGGTCAGCGATACGTGCTTGGGCGCCGGTTCGTCCGGGCTGTCAGGCTGGATCATCGGCTGGCCTGAAATCGGATAGACATTGCGCACTTCAAGGTTGGCGTTGAATTTGCCCAGGTCGCCGAAATCCAGCTGCACGTCTTCCATCACCGTGCCGCGTTCCGGCAGGGTGGGCACCGCAAGTTCCACGCGCAGGCCCACACCGTCGACAGAGATGTCGCGCACGGTGAAGCGGTAGGGCTTTTGCTTGGGGTCCGGTTGCCAGGATGCCTGGCACAGGCCGCCGCCGGTCGCCAGCGAGGCGCGGAACATCTTGCGGCGCTGGATGCGGGCCAGGCGGTCAGGGAAGGGCGACATGAGCGCCGCGCTGCCGTCATCGAAATGAATGACTTCCGGGCGCTGCACGCGAAAGCGGATCTGCACGCCGCCGTAGGCGGTGGCATGGAAGTGGAACGTGGTGCCGCTTAGCAACCCCATGTTGTCCGACTGTTCGAAGTCGGCGCCGGCATAGTCGCGCGGGCGCCAGAAGAATTGGCGGGTCTGCTTGTCCGCACCCAGCACCAGCACGGCCATTTCGCGGTCGGCGGCGTCGCGTACGAGGATGTGACTGTCGGGGTGCGTCAGTTCAAACAGGGCTGAGCGCATGTCTTCCGGCCGGGTCAGCAGGAATTCCGGGTCGCTGGCATCCAACACGATGGTGGTCCTTAGAGAGTGAGATCAGGCAGGTGGCGGCGCGTCGGGAAGCTCGCGCGATTCCAGGCGATACAGCCAGGCCAGCAATTCTGCCACTGCTACGTATAGTTGGGGGGGAATATGTGCATCCAGGTCGACTTGCATGAGCAAGCCCACCAATTCGCGGGATTCGTGCACATAAAGGCCATTTTCTTCGGCGGCGCGGACGATGGTGTCCGCCAGCTGGCCGTAACCCTTGGCGACCACGCGCGGCGCGCCGTCCTTGTCGTCATAGGAAATGGCGACCGCGGCGTTGCGGTTGGCGTTGGGATTCGCGTTGGGGTTCACGTCCAGGCCGTCGTCCGGGGAGGGGCTGCGGGTGCTCATCAGAAATCGGCCGGGATGACGGGGCGCGGGTCGGTCACGCTGACCGCCAGATTGCTCAGGGTCAGGCCGGCCGCCAAGAGGCGCGAGCGCAACTGATCTGACGCATCATTGATTTCACCGGCGGCAAGCGGCGCGACCAATTGCAGCACGATCTGATCGCCCGCCAGGTTCAGCCGGGCGTCGACCAGACCCAGGCGGGGCAGGTCCAGCTTCAGGCGCGTGGCCCAGGTGGGCGTGGCGGAATCAGGGTCGCCGCCATAAGGGTCGCGTTCCACTTCCCATTCCATCGGCGTGCCGGGCCAGGCTTCGCCTTGCCAGGTCAGGGACTGGTTGGCCAGGACGTCGAGTTGCTGTCGCACCAGAACGGTCAAGTCCTGGTGAATGCCGGCAACCGGGCCGCCTGGAGCCGACGTGGCAGAGGAACCCGTGCCGGACGGCGCATCGGCGCCGCCACCCGCGCGCCCGGCGGTAGCGGAATCCGCCCGGCCACGCGGCGCTGCCGTATTTTGGGCTGCGGCATCCTTGGTCAGCTTGGCTTGCGGCTCGTTCTGCAGCGACGACGGGTTGGTTCGGCCAAACACCATGTCTGTCAGATGCGATTCATAAAACAGACCGCTCGTTTGCAGGGCTTGGCGTAGCGCCTGGCCCAGCAGCCGGGCGGACGGTCCGCTGGCTGCCAGCGAGGCATGCGTCGTGGCATCGGCGCCGCGCGCAGCGTCGGTGGGAGCGCCGGGTTGGCCAGCCTTGGCCGTCGCCACTGCAGTCGTGGTTGCTGCAGCCGTCGCTGCGGCAGCAGCAGCTGTGGTGGCCGCGCCCGTCATCGGCGCGGCGGCCTGCGCTGCCGTCGTGTTCGCGGGCGGCTGGCCGGCGGTAGTGGCTTGGCCAGGCTGGCCTGGCTGTTCCGCCGTCTGGCCCGGCGCGCCATTGGCGTTCCAAAGCGGTGCGCGCCCCTGGACTGCAGGCGCAGCTTCCGGGTACTGGGCTAGCAGCGCGAGAATCGTGCGGGCGGTTGTGCCGAGCGTTGTCGGGGCAGAGGCCGTAGTGTCGCTGCTGGTGACGAGGCCACGCGCCGCGAGCGCCAGCGCGGCAGCGGTCTTCGCGTCGACAACAGTATTCTGGCGGTCGCCTCGGGCGCCGCCAGTTTGAATGCCTTGCCTAGGGTCGCGGGCGGAGCCGTCCGCGGAACCCGGCTTTTCAAGGTTGCCGGGCTGGCTGACGGCGTCTGGCCGTGCCCCTGAGACCTGGTTGGCGTTGGCGGCGGACATCGTCGTGCCAAGCACGGCGTCCAACCGCTGCACCAGGACGTTACCGAGTGCGGCGGGACCTACGCTCATTCTTCAGGCGCTCGGTTGCCGTAGGCGGACAGCAGGGTCTGCTGGCGCTTCATGCGGCCCAGCAGTTCGCCAAGCCGAGCCAATTGGGGCAGAGCCAGGTCCCGTGTCAACGCATCGTTTTCGAGAATGCGGACGAGCAGGTCGTACTTCATGGCGCGCGCGGCGTCATCCAGGGGATGGGTGCGTTCGGTGACGCGAAGGCGCTCGACCTGTTCGCAGTATTGTTGCCCGTGGACCATCGCGGCATCCCAGTCGCCCGCCTGGGCGGCCGCGAGCATGTCGCTCGTGATGAGAGCAATCTCCTGATAGCGTTCCAGGATGGGGGTGGTGGGCTGGGTAAGGGACGTCATGGAAATCTCGGGCGTTTGCTGGCGGGCTGGGATGGTTTGCGCCGTGCCATCAAGGCTGCATACCGCCGGCAGGGCGGTCAATGGATGTCTGCCAAGCGTCGGCCAAGTCCGCCAACAGGCGATCGGCAATTTCAAGCTGCTCGGCGTCCGCCTTAAGATTTGCCATCAAAAGCGTACGGACAATGTAGTCGTAGAGGCGAGCAAGGTTTGCGGCAATTTCCCCGCCCGCCTCCATGTTCAGTCCGGTCTTCAGGCCTTCGTCGACGATCTTGATCGCCTTCGAGATGGCCGCGCCGCGCTCTGTGATCCGCTCTTCCTGCAAATGGATACGTGCCTGTCCGATGGCCGCGCGGGCACCGAGATACAACAGAGAGATCAGCCGTTCCGGGCTGGCGCCCAGGATCTGCGTTTCCAGGCCGATATCGGCGTAGGACCGGACAGAATGCGAGCCAGTGGGGCGGCGGGCGGCGTAAGTCATTAATGCATCTTCTAAAAATTACGTTGATTTGGCCAGGGCCGCGAATTGCTGGGTGAGGTAGTTGGCCGTCACCGTTTGTTGTGCCACGAACTTGTCCAGCGCAACAAACTGCGCGCGCATGATGTCCATTTTGGCGGTGCTGGAGCTGGTCGCGCGGGCCAGCTGTTCCTTCACATCTTCGATCGACTTGGCCAGGCCGTCTTTGCTGGCCTTGATCGAGCCGTTGTCGCCAAGCACGTTGCCGGTGGCGACGGCGAACTTCGAGGCAAGGCCATCCGTCGAGGTCAGCAGACGCTTGACGTCGGMGGGGTTGCCGGTCAGCGCCTTGTCCAGCTTGGTTTGGTCCAGCTTCAGCAGGCCCGTCTTAGGGTCCGTCGAAATGCCCAGGTCGGCGATGGAGCGAACGGTATCGCCGCCCGTGAACACCTGCAATGCATTCGACATCGACGACTGGATGCCGCGCGTGGTGTTGTCGCCGGTCAAGGCCTGGTTGGTCTCGGCGGTGATGTCGAAAGCGGTCAGCTTCGTGATCGTGCTTTGCAGTGCGTTGTAGGCCGTGACGAAGTCCTGCACGGCCTTGCTGGCCACCGCGGTATCGCTGGTCAGCTTCAACGTCACGGATTTGCCAATTTCAGTCTTGGCCGTGAGGTTCAGGGTGATGCCGTCAATTGCGGTCGAAATGTTGTTGCTGCCGCTCTTGACCGTGATGCCGTTGATCTCGATTTCGGCATCGGCCGCCGCCGTTTGCTGCGTGAGCTTGGCGCTGGTGTCGGCCGGATCGGTGTTGTAGTTCAGGATGTCCTTGAGCTCGGGCGTACCCGTCACCGTGATGGACTTCACCGCGGCTTGTTCGCCCGTGTTTCTGGCGCTCAGCATCAGGTAGCTTGCACCGTTACCGTCGGTGATGATGGTGGCGCGCACGCCAGCTTCGTCATCCGCGTTGATGGCTTTTGCAATGCCATTGAGCGACGTGTCATCCAGCGTGATCGTGCGCTTGTCGCCGTTGGCCAGCTCGATTTCAAACGAGCCGGAGGCGCCGTGGGAGGTCTTGCGGTCGGCGACCACACCCGATTGCAGCGTCTGGGCGGCAGCCAGGTTTTTCACATTGATGCTGTACTCGCCCACGGTCGCACCATCGGTACCCACGGTGGCGCTCAGGCCGTCGCCCACTACGCTCGCCTTCACGGCATCAAGCGTGGTCGTCTTGCCCAGCGTCTCGGCAGCCTTTTGCAGCGCTTCGACGGCGCTTTGCACTTGGCCGAATGCGCTGACGCGGGCCTCGTAGCTAGCCTGGCGGGTGGAGTAAATGCTCAGCCGTTTATCCTCAGCTGCCTGCAGCTTCGTGAGGATCTCTTCCAGGGGCAAACCGGAGGTCGAACCGAGGTTAGTGATGGTGGCCATGTGAAATTCCTTCCTAGCGATGCGATTCTGTCAAAAATACGGTGCCGGCGATTGGCCGGGTAAGGGCATAAGGCGGGCCTAATTCGGCGCTTCCCTCACGGATTGGCGCCAAAACAGGCGATAAACGCCGTTTTAAGGGTCGTATCAGGCTGTTGTTTTGATGCCGTTGCCTTGCATGTTTACGATCATTTTGGCGATTTTCAGCACCGTTTCGCTGGGGATGGTGCGAATAACGTCACCTGATTCAGCGTCCACGACCGAAACCACGACTTGGTGCACGTTGGGGTCAATCTCGAACTGAAGTTGCGTGGACCAGGCTTTCATCTGGTCGTTGATTTCATCCAGCGCCTTGTCCAAAGGCAGCTTCTGCGAGTCTGATTGTTCCGACGTGGCGCTGTCGGAGGCGCCGCTATTGGTCGCAGCGACGGTCGGCGTCACGCTCACGGCCGGATCGGCCACGACAGACGCCGGCGTGATCGCGGGGGGTGCGAACGTAGCGGGGGCTAAGGGGGTTACGGCCATGATCACTCCAGCGGCGATGTGGGCGTCTCGGAGGAACGCGCTGTTTTCAGGGAATTCTCAGCTACCATAACGGCATATCCGCAGGGAACTTTAGCCCCCGGCGAGCCAGATGTTTCACGTGCTAAATAGTTCGGATCGGGCAATGAGTGTCAAGACGGCGCTGCGAGTCATCGAAATTATCGAAACCTTTGCCCGCGAAAAACGCGCGCTGCCCTTGTCGGAATTGGCCCGTCTTCTGGATGTCCCCGTCTCCAGCTGCCTGGCCCTGATCCGCACCCTGACCAGCCTGGGCTATCTGTATGAAACCGGCCGGCGCCAGGGCTACTACCCCACGGGCCGCCTCTTGGCCATGGCCCAGCGCATTGCTCGCTCAGATCCCGTTCTGGATCGCGTTTATCCCAGCCTGCTTGAATTAAGGGACGCTACTCGCGAAACGATTGTTTTCGCCAAGCTGACCCAGGACGGCCGCGTGGTCTATCTGGATGTGCTGGATTCACCTCATACCATCCGATACGCGCCCGTTGCCGGCGAGTTCAAAGACGTACACGCCAATTCGCTGGGCAAGGCGCTGATGTCGCTGATGGACGACGCCGCCCGCGGCGCGATGATGGCTGGCATGACGATGACCCGCTACAACGAGCGCACGCTTGTCACGCCGCAGGCGTTGCAGGACGATCTTCTGCGGTCACGCCAACGGGGCTGGTTCATGAATAGCGGGGAATCCATCGCCGATGTGGGCGCCATCGCCTGGCCCGTCACCTTGTCGGGCGAACACTATGCGATTTCCGTGGGCGGCCCGATCTACCGGATCGAGCCGCAGCAGGAAGCCTATGCGCGCATCCTGCGGGCGGCGTGCACCGCCCTGGAACAGCAGGCCTGAACGGCTGCCGGTCTTTCGGGTGGGTTGGGCGCGAGCCTGGGCCGCGACCTGCGCCTTAGTACGACTTCGGCAGCCCCAGCACTTTTTCTGCGATGAAGCACATGATCAGCTGCGGGCTGACCGGGGCGATGCGGGGGATGAAGCTCTCGCGCAGCAGCCGTTCCACGTGGTATTCCTTGGCGTAGCCCATGCCGCCCAGCGTCATCACCGCCGTCTGGCAGGCGTTGTAGCCGGCTTCGGCCGCCAGGTACTTGGCCGTGTTGGCGTAGGGGCCGCAGGGCTGGCCGGCGTCATACATGCTGGCCGCCTTGAACACCATCAGATCCGCCGCTTCCAGCTGCATCCAGGCCTGCGCCAGCGGGTGCTGGATGCCCTGGTTCTGGCCGATGGGGCGGCCGAACACGGTGCGTTCGCCGGCGTACTTTACCGCCCGGTCCAGCGCGGCGCGGCCGATGCCCACAGCTTCCGCCGCGATCAGGATGCGTTCGGGGTTCAGGCCATGCAGGATGTATTCAAAACCGCGGCCTTCTTCGCCGATGCGATCGGCCACCGGAATGCGTAGCCCATCGATGAACAGCATGTTCGAGTCCACGGCTTTGCGGCCCATTTTCTCGATCTCCCGTACTTCGATCTTCTCGCGGTCCAGGTCTGTATAGAACAGCGACAGGCCTTGCGTGGGTTTGTCCACTTCGGACAGCGGGGTGGTGCGCGCCAGCAGCAGCATCTTGTTGGCGACTTGCGCCGTCGAGATCCAGATTTTGCGGCCATGCACCACGTACTCATCGCCCTGGCGCACCGCGCGCGTTGACAGCTTGGTGGTGTCCAGGCCGGCATCGGGTTCGGTGACGGCGAAGCAGGCCTTTTCGCGGCCGGCGATCAGCGGTTCAAGCCAGCGCGCGCGCTGCTCATCGCTGCCGAACACCACGACGGGGTTCAGCCCGAAGATGTTCATGTGTACGGCGGATGCGCCGGTAAAGCCCGCGCCGGACGCCGCGATGGTCTGCATCATCAGCGCCGCTTCGGTCATGCCCAGCCCGGCGCCGCCGTATTCCTGCGGCATGGCGATGCCCAGCCAGCCGTCGCGCGCCAGATCAGCGTGCATCGGTTCGGGGAAGCCGCCTTCGCGGTCGCGTTCCAGCCAGTATTCGTCGGGGTAGCGGTCACAGATGCGCGAAACGGCGTCGCGCAGCGCCAATTGGTCAGGGGTAAAGGCGAAGTCCATCAGTCGTTTCCATCTTGGGTAATGCCACGGGCGAACAGGGTGTCGATCCGGGCGTCGTCGTAACCGGCTTGGGCCAATATTTCGCGGCTGTGCTGGCCCAGCGTCGGGGCGGGCCGGCGTATCGATGTCGGCGTGCCTTGGAACTGGCCCAGCGGCGCGGTCGTGCGTATCCGGCCTTCGGTGGGGTGATCCATTTCTCGGATGAAGCCGGTGGCGGTCAGGTGCTCGTCTTCCAGCAGGTCGTCCACCGTGTAGAGCTGCGAGGCGGGGATGTCGGCTTGCGTCAGCGCGTCCAGCCATTCCTGGCTGGGGCGCGTGCGGATCACGTCCGCCACAAACGCATAGACCTCGCTGATATGCACCGCGCGGGCGCCGTGCGTGCAAAAGCGCGGGTCCTGCGCCAGTTCGGGCTGGCCGATCAGGTTGAAGAAGTTTCGCCAGTGCTTGTCGTTGTAAATCAGCAGACAGATATAACCGTCGGCGGTGGCATACGGGCGGCGGTGCGGGGCCAGCAGGCGCGCGTAACCCGTCGGCCCCATCGGCGGGTCGAACGTGGCCCCGCCCAGGTGGTCGCCCAGCACCAGATGGGCCATGCCTTCGAACATGGGAATTTCCACCTGTTGTCCGTGGCCCGTGGTCTTGGCGTGCAGCACCGCCGACACCAGCGCGATGCCCACGTGCAGGCCCACGGCGCGGTCCGCCAACGTCAGGGGCGCGTAGCGCGGCACATCGCCGCTTTGCTGGGCAGACAGCGCGGCGATGCCGGTCTGGCCCTGGATCAGGTCATCGTAGGCGGGCCGCCCGGCGTAGGGGCCGGCCTCGCCAAAACCATAGGCGCCTAGATAGACGATGCGCGGATTGCGCGCGGCCACTGCTTCGTACGACAGCCCCAGCCGGGCCATCGCTTGCGGCCGGATGTTGTAGAGCAGGGCGTCGCAGCTTTCGGCCAGTTGCAGGCAGGCTTCGCGGCCTTCAGGCGTTTTCAGGTCCAGCACAATCGACCGCTTGTTGCGGTTCAAGTGCAGATACAAGTGGCCCATGCCCGGATTGCGCATGGGGCCCACGGCACGCATGTTGTCGCCCGCGGGCGACTCGACCTTGATCACGTCGGCCCCCAGGTCCGCCAGGATCTGCGTGGCGTACGGCCCCATCACCACCGAACTCAGGTCCAGGATGCGCACGCCCGACAACGGGCCGGCGGCAGGGGGCGTGTTGTGGCGGGCCTGGTCAGGCGTGGCTGCTGTCATTGCTGTTCGATTCCTGCATCTTTGATCAACTTGCCCCACAGGTCGCGCTGTTCGCTGACGAACTGCGCAAAGGCCTCGGGCGTGCTGGAAAAGGCGTCGAAGCCCAGGCCGGCCAGGCGCTTCTTCACCTCGGGTTTGGCCACCACCTGATTGATGGCGGCATTCAATTTGGCCACCACTTCCGGCGGCAGCCCGGCCGGGCCGAAGTACCCATTCCAGGAGTTCAGGTCAAAGTCCTTTACGCCCGCTTCGGCCATGGAGGGCAGGTCGGGCACGATGGCGCTGCGTTCGGCGGTGGATACGGCCAGGGCGCGCAACTGGCCCGATTGCACGAAGGGCAGCCCCGAGGCCAGGTCCGTGAACATGAAGTCGACTTGTCCGCCGACCACATCCGTCAGGCCTTGCGGGGTGCCCTTGTAAGGCACGTGCAGGATGTCGATCTTGGCGCGGTCGGCCAGCGTGGCGCCCGCAACGATACCGGTGCTGTTGCCGCTGGCGTAGGTGATGCGGCCGGGGTTCTTCTTCGCGTCGGCCACCAGCTCGCCCACGTTCTTCCATGGGCGCTTCGGATTCACAACCAGGATGAAGGGCAGGTTGCCGCCCCGGGCGATCGGGGTGAAGTCCTTGACCGGGTCATAAGGCACGTTCTTCATCAGCCAGGGCGCGGCCGAGTGCGAGGTGTTGGTGGTGACGAACAAGGTGTAGCCGTCGGGCTTGGCGCGGGCGACGTAGGCGGCGGCGATGGTGGCGTTGGCGCCGGGCTTGTTCTCGACGACGATTGTTTGACCCAGGATGGCCGACAGTTCCTGTCCAAAGATTCGGCCAACGGCATCGGTGCCGGAGCCGGCCGGGAAGGGCACGACCAGCGTGATCGGTTTGTTGGGATAGTCGGCGGCGTGGGCGGCGGGGGCGGCCATCAAGGCCGCGCCGCTGACGAGCGCGGCGGCGAGCAGGCGATACGTGTGCATGGGGTTGTCTCCAGGTTTTTATAAGGGGTCAGGCGCGGCTCTGCGGCCGCTGCCTATTGCTGCGCCGAGTCAGGCGGCAGCGGGTGGCGCCGGAAAGTCCCGGATCACGCGGTCGGGGGATTCTTCATACGGGGGGGTATAGATCACCAGCAGGCGCGCGGGCTCGTCGCTGGTCACGGTGAACACGTGGGGGATGTCGGGCGGGAAGTAGCAGCAATCGCCTGGGCCCATGTCGGCCCATTCGTCCTGCACTTGCGCGCGGGCAGTGCCCGACAACAGATAACAGACCTGTTCGATGCCGGGGTGAGCATGGGGCAGCGCGCCTTTGCCCTTGTCGATCACGCCCAGCAGCACCTCCACGCCGCGCGACCCGACGGTGTCAGGGCCGATCAGCCGGCGGTTCAACGTGCCGGTGTGGTTGGCGGGGTGGTAGCCCGGAACGTCGGCCTCGCGGACCAGCCAGCTGGGGGTTTTTTGCTGCGTCATGTTCATCCGTTTAAATTTTCATACGTAAATTTATTTTCACGTATGAGAAAAACATCGGCAAGCGCTTTTTCGGTGCAGATACTGTGTCGCGCCCTAGGGGATTAGGGAAAACACCGGGCGCAGACTGCTAAAATCCAGGGCTGATTCAACACGACCCCCATCTCCACCCCCGCCATGTCCCCTGTTTCCCAGCCTGACGCATCCGCCACCCTGTCTGATTGGCTCCAGTATCTGGAATCCATCCACGCCACCGCGATCGACATGGGCCTGGATCGCGTGCGCGAGGTGGCCACGCGCATGGGGCTTGAGCTGTCCGGCGTGAAGTTCGTTGTCGGCGGCACCAACGGCAAAGGGTCCACCTGTGCCATGCTGGAAGCCATTCTGCTGGCGGCGGGCTACAAGGTGGGGCTGTACACCTCCCCGCACCTGATCGACTTCAACGAACGCGCCCGCGTCAACGGGCAGATCGCCTCCGATGATGCGCTGATCGCCCAGTTCCAGGCGGTGGAAGCGGCGCGCGGTGAGGTCTCGCTGACGTACTTCGAATTCACCACGCTGGCCATCCTGCGCCTGTTCTCGCAATCGCGCCTGGACGCGGTGGTGCTGGAAGTGGGTCTGGGCGGCCGGCTGGACGCCGTCAACATCGTTGACGCCGACTGCTCAATCGTCACCAGCGTCGACCTTGACCACACCGACTGGCTGGGCGACACCCGCGAAAAAATCGGTTTCGAAAAAGCGCACATCTACCGCGCCGGCCGCCCCGCTATTTGCAGCGACCCGGTGCCGCCGCAATCGCTGCTGGATTACGTCGAAAAGATCGGCGCCGACCTCTGGTTGTTTGGGCGCGACTTCAACTATTCCGGCGACCGCCAGCAATGGGCGTTCGGAGGCCGCGAACAACGCCGCAGCGCGCTGGCCTATCCGGCCCTGCGCGGCGCCAATCAATTGCTGAACGCATCGGCCGCGCTGGCCGCGCTGGAGTCCGTGCGCGATCGCCTGCCGGTGCCGGCGCAGGCCGTGCGCCTGGGGCTGCTGCAGGCATCGCTGCCGGGCCGCTTCCAGATCCTGCCGGGCCAGCCGTCCGTGATTCTGGACGTGGCGCACAACCCGCACGCCGCCGCCGTGCTGGCGCAGAATCTGGACAACATGGGCTTTCATCCCTATACCCACGCGGTATTCGGCATGTTGAACGACAAGGACCTGGCTGGCGTCGTCGCCAAAATGGGCACGCGCATTGATCACTGGTACTGCGCAGGCCTGCCGGGCCCGCGCGGAACGTCCGGGCAGGCGCTGGCGGATCAGGTTGCCGCCGCCTTGCCGCCGTCGCCCGCGGGGGCGGAAAGCCCCAGCATCGCCGCCTTCGAAGATCCCGCCGAGGCCTACGCCGCAGCGCGCGAACGGGCGGTCGAGAATGATAGAATCGTCGTGTTTGGGTCGTTTCTCACCGTGGCCTCGGTTTTGCAGGCTCTGGGTCGCAAGGCATAGGCAAATCGGCTCGTGGCGGCCCACCGCCATATTGCCGAAAGGCGCCGCAAGGAATTCTCTTCCATGGGTTTTTTCAAACGCAAAGATCCTGCCGACCAGGCGCAGTCCTCTAAACGGGCGGCAGTGCCTAGCGAGGTTCAGGCTGCGGAGCTGCGCGGGCGCGCGCGGCGCAGGCTGGCAGGCGCCGTCGCGCTGGTGCTGGCGGCTGTCATCATTCTTCCCATGGTGCTTGATTCGCAGCCCGTACCGGTTGCCGACAACATTCCCATCCGGGTGCCGGATCGCAACACGCCGTTCCAGCCGCAGGTAGGCGAGCCGCAAGCGGCTGCCCCCACCACGCCGGATGCTGCGCCCACGGAAGGTTCCGCCGTTCCCACGCCGCCGCCGGTCACGTCCGTGCCGCCCGTGGCAACGGCCCCGACGCCGCAGACGACCGTGCAAGTCACGCCGCCGCTTGTGCCGCCCAAGCCGGAAACCAAGCCCAAGCCCGAACCCAAGCCGGAATCCAAGCCCGAGCCCAAACCGACGCCCAAGCCCGAGACGCGTTCCGACGACGGCGCCCGCGCGCTGGCCTTGCTGGAAGGGCGTTCGGCGCCGGCCGCCACCGCGCCGGCCCCCAAGCCCGCCGCCGCCAAGGGTAATTTCGTGCTGCAGATTGCGGCTTACACGACGTCGGAAGACGCCCAATCGCGCCGCGCCAAGCTGCATCAGGCCGGCGTCACCAATGCATTTGTGGAACAAGCCTCCATTGGAGGCAAACAGCAGTACCGTCTGCGCGTGGGGCCGTTCCCTTCGCGTGAGGCGGCACAGGCGGCCCAGGCGCGTTTGCGCACCTTGGGCTATGACAATGGTTTCATTGCTGCCCAATAGTGACCGGTTTCGACTTCGTCGTACTGGCCATCCTGGTGGTCTCGGGTGTGCTGGGCCTGGTGCGCGGCCTGCTCAAAGAGGTGCTGTCGCTGGTCGCCTATCTGCTGGCCTTTGTGGCCGCGATATGGTGGGGCCCCACGGTATATACGTGGCTGGAGCCCTATATTGAAACGACGCTGCTGCGCATGGGAGTCTCATACGCCGTGGTGTTCATCCTAGTGCTGCTCGGTGTGGGTTTGGTCAACATGACGCTAGCCGCCTTGATCCGCAGTACCGGACTCAGCCCCGCCGATCACGGCCTGGGCGGAATGTTCGGGCTGGCCCGTGGTCTGGTGATCGTGCTGGCGTTGGTGGCCGCTGCAGGCTACACGCCGCTACCCCAAGAGCCGTGGTGGAAGGACGCCATGTTTTCGCATTCGGCCATCGAGGCCATCAAACATATCAAAACGTGGCTGCCGCCGTCTTTGGCGACTTGGCTGCCGTATTGATTAGCTTCAAATCAACCAGGAAATCTCACCATGTGTGGAATCGTAGGGGTCATCGGGCGCGGGCCGGTCAACCAGCTGCTCTATGACAGCTTGCTGCTGTTGCAGCATCGCGGGCAGGACGCCGCGGGCATCGCGACGTCGCAAGGCAACCAATTCAATATGTACAAGGCCCACGGCCTGGTGCGCGACGTTTTCCGTACGCGCAACATGCGTTCGTTGCCGGGTACGTCTGGCGTCGGCCAGGTCCGCTATCCCACCGCGGGCTCCAGCGCCAGCGAGGAAGAGGCCCAGCCGTTCTACGTCAACGCCCCGTTCGGCATCATGTTCGCCCACAACGGCAACCTGACGAACTGGCGTGAACTGCGCGAATCGCTCTACCGGGTCGATCGCCGCCACATCAACACGAACTCTGATTCCGAAGTGCTGCTGAACGTGCTCGCGCACGAACTGCAATCGTCGGCGAACGGCGTGTCGCTGGATGATGACGCGATCTTCCGCGCGGTGTCCGCCGTGCACAAGCGCGTGCGCGGCGCCTACGCCGTCGTGGCGCAGATTTCCGGCTACGGCCTGCTCGCTTTCCGTGACCCCAACGGCATCCGCCCGTTGTGTATCGGCCGCATGGAAACCGATGAAGGCGTGGAATGGATGGTGGCCTCGGAATCGGTGGCGCTGGAAGGCAGCGGTTTTGTCTTCGTGCGCGACGTCGAGCCGGGCGAAGCCGTGTTTGTCGACCTGGACGGCCGCTTCGTCAGCCGCCAGTGCGCCGACAATCCGCAGTTGGTGCCGTGCATTTTCGAATACGTGTACTTCGCGCGTCCGGACTCGCTGATCGACGGCGTGTCGGTCTACGACGCCCGTCTGCGCATGGGTGAATACCTGGCCGACAAGGTCGCGCGCAACATGCGTCTGGGCGACATCGACGTCGTCATGCCGATTCCGGATTCCTCGCGTCCGGCCGCCATGCAGCTGGCCGCCCGCCTGAACCTGGACTACCGCGAAGGGCTCATCAAGAACCGTTACGTCGGCCGCACCTTCATCATGCCGGGTCAAGCGGTGCGCCGTAAGTCCGTGCGCCAGAAGCTCAATGCCATCGGCATGGAGTTCAAGGGCAAGAACGTGCTGCTGGTTGATGACTCCATCGTGCGTGGCACCACCAGCCGTGAAATCGTCGACATGGCGCGCGCTGCTGGCGCCAACAAGGTGTACTTCGCGTCCGCCGCGCCTCCGGTTCGCTTCCCGAACGTGTACGGCATCGACATGCCCACGCAATCGGAACTGATCGCCACCGGCCGCAGCGACGAAGAAATCGCCCGCGCCATCGGCGCTGACTCGTTGATCTACCAGGATCTGGCCGACATGCAGCAATCGGTGCGTGACCTGAACCCCAAGATGTCGCGCTTCGAGGCTTCGTGCTTCGACGGCGAGTACGTCACGGGCGACATCACCGCCGAATACCTGGCCCGCCTGGGTCAGTCGCGCGCGGAGCCGGGGCAGGACGAGGGCGCAAGCGGCCTGCAATTCAACATGGGCTACGCCGCCAACGACGCCTGATCCGTCGCGCAAGCTCGCTCAATAAAAATGCCGTCCCTAGGGACGGCATTTTTTTCGTCGCGCCTTTTCGTGGCGCTTTCTATGTAGCGCTTTTTTTGGCGGCGCCAGCCAATGCGGCGCCCGTCAGCCCTTGGCATCCCACAGCGTTTCGCGCGTCGCTTCCAGATGCGTCAGGTACAGCCGCAAGTCGAACTCGTACTGGTGATAGTGCGGCTCCATGCGCAGGCACAGGTTGTAGAAGGCCTTGTTGTGATCCTTCTCTTTCAGGTGCGCCAGCTCATGCACGGTGATCATCTTCAAAAACTCGGCCGGCACCGTCTTGAACAGCGTCGCCACGCGGATCTCGTGCTTGGCGCGCAGCTTGCCGCCTTGCACGCGCGAGATGTAGGTGTGCTGCCCCAGCGCATGCTGAATGACGTGGATCTTGCTGTCATAGGCCACCTTGTTGATCAGGTCGCCATTGCGCATATAGGTGTTCTTCAAGTCCGTCACGTACTCGTACAGCGCACGGTCGGTGCGCACATCGTGCGGGCCGTCGGGGTAGCGGGACTTGAGCGCCGGGCCCAGCTTGCCTTGGTCAAGCAGCGTCTGGGCCTGGAGCAGCAGATTTTCGGGATAGCCGGTCAGGTACTTCAAAGCGGTCACAGCGGGTGAGTCACAGCAAGAGACAAAAGCTCGGTATTACTGGGGGCGGCCGCGGCCGAACACCACCGGCAGCGCCATGAAGAACATGACCACAAACAGCGCCAGGCTCCACAACGCATACTCGATGCCCAGCAGCGGCACCTTGGCGTCCATGCAGGTGGCGAAGATGCCGAACACCCAGGGCACGTTGCCTTCCAGGCCGATGCCGGTCATGAAGCGGTCGGCGAAGGTCTGGTCGCAAGACAGCATGTTGGCGGCAACCGTGTACTGATACCAGGCGGCGACCACGCCAGACAGCGACAGCAGGGCGGCTAAGGCACCCGCGATACGGGTCAGCGCGCGTCCGCCGCCAAAGCCGCCGATCAGGGCCACCACGCCAATCACCAGATAAATCAGGCGTTGCAGCACGCACCAGGCGCAGGGCGGCATATCGAAAACGTGTTGGGAAATCAGGGCCACACCCACAGCGCCAAAACAGAATAGGGCGATCAGGCGAAGCAGGCGTTCAGAGCGGGTAGTCATTGTTGTTCTACGTCAGGAATGAGTCGGAGCGGGCAGGGCGCCCGGCTAGGCTTAGGCCTTGGGAATTGGAATTGGTTGCATCACTTGCGTCAGCAGGCCCAACATCAGGTCGCGCGCGCCTTCCCAGAAGATCTGCACCCCCAGGCACAGCATGATGAACGCCGACAGCCGCATGAATACCGCGGTGCCGTTGTCACCCAGCCGGTGCAGCATTTGGGCGGCGAAGCGCAGGCAGATATACAGCGTCAACGACACAACGATGATGCCGGGAATGGAGCCGCCCAGCCGCACCAGGCTCAGCACGTGGTTCTGGTCGCGCAGAGACACGCCCACGGTGATGGCGGCGGCGATGGAGCCCGGGCCACAGCTGATCGGGAACGTCAGCGGGTAGAACGCGCGGGCTTTCGCCATTTCGGGGGTGAAGGATTCCGCCATGCGCGCCACGCGTTCCGTGTCGGCATCCGGCGAATTCACCAGCCGCCACGCGCTGGCAATCACCAGCATGCCGCCGCCCACTCGCACGATCGACAGCGAAATGCCGAAGAAGCTGAGCAGCACGTTGCCGGCGACCATGGCCACGATCAGCATCAGGCAGACGTTGATGGCGACGCGCTTGGCCAGCACCATCCGGGTGGAAGACGATGCGCCTTCGGTCAGCGACAGGAAAATCGGCGCGATGGCGGGCGGGTTAAGGAAGGGCAGGAGCGTGGCCAGCGCGAAGAAAAAGCTGCCACCAAAAAAGCGCAAATAGTCGTTGAGCTGCATGGAGCGGACATCGCCTGGCCGAAAACCCGGATTGTATGCGTTCCGGGCACTGTCTGGCGATGTCCGTCTCGGGGGCGGATCAAGCCACCCGCTGTTGCGCCTCTTCGCCCGCCAGGGCGTCCAGCACGTCGCGTTCGAACTGCATCTGGCTGCGCGGGCGGGCCAGGGCCGAACCGTCAACGATGAACACGTCTTCCACGCGGTCGCCCAGCGTCATGATCTTGGCCATCAGCAGGTTGACATCATGTTGCGCGAACACGCGGGCCAGCGCGTGCAGCAGGCCGGGGCGGTCGGTAGCGGTCACCGACAGGCGCCACGACGTGCTGCGCTCATCCGGCTGCAATTCGGCTTGCGGCATCACCGGGAACACGCGCGACACCCGCGATTGCCGTCCACGGCCGTAGTAGCCGCCGCGGCTGGGCTGCGCTTGCGCTGCGGCGTGCGGGTCTTTCAGGCGTTCGGCAAGTTCGTGTTCGACAAGCGTGGCCTGCGCGCGCAGGTCGCTGGTGCCTTCGGGCAGCAGCACGATGAAGCTGTCCAGCGCCCAGCCGTGGCGCGTTGTGTGGATGCGGGCGTCTTGAATCGACAGGCACTTGGCGTCGAAGTAGCCGCAGATCGCCACGAACAGGTCCGGCGCGTCACGCGTGTAGACCATGATTTGCAGGCCTTCGCCCTGCTCGGTGGGCCGCGCCCTGACGACAGCCTGAGCGGGCGCCACCTGGTGATACAGATGGCGCGTGTGCCAGGCGATGTCGGACGCATCGTGGCGCAGGAAGTAGGCCACGTCGAGCTGGTTCCAGAAGGCTTCGCGAGCGTCGTCGCGCAGGCCGGCCAGCCGCGTCAGGCGGGCGGCTTCTTCCTTGCGTTCGGTCAGCACGGTGTGCGCGTCGGCGTGCGCGCCGCCCAATGCCGCCAGCGTCAGCTTGTATAAGTCTTCCAGCAGCTTGCCCTTCCAGGCGTTCCAGACCTTGGGGCTGGTGCCGCGGATATCGGCCACGGTCAGCAGGTAGAGCGCGGTCAGATGGCGCTCGTCCTTCACGGTGGCGGCGAATTCCTGCACGACGGCCGGGTCGGAGAGATCGCGTTTTTGCGCCACGGCCGACATCAGCAAGTGCTGGCGCACCAGGAACTCGACGAGTTTCGTGTCCTCGGGCTCCATGCCGTGGTCTTGCGCGAACTTGCGCACTTCGCGCGCGCCCAGTTCGGAGTGGTCGCCGCCACGTCCCTTGGCGATGTCATGGAACAGCGCGGCCACATACAGCAGCCAGTGCCGGTCCAGCCCGGCGATCAGCTGGCTGGCCAGCGGATATTCTTGCGCGTGTTCCGGCATGGTGAAGCGGCGCAGGTTGCGCACCACCGCCAGCGTGTGCTGGTCCACCGTGTAGGCATGGAAAAGGTCGTGCTGCATCTGGCCCACGATGCGGCGGAACACCGGCAGGTAGCGCGGCAGAATGTTCAGCATCGTCATGCGGCGCAATTCATGCACGATGCCGCGCGGCTGTTGCAGGATCTGCAGGAACAGCTTGCGGTTGACCGGGTTGCGGCGGAACTGCGCGTCGATGCGGTGGCGGGAATGCCAGATGGCGCGCAGCGTGCGGGCCGACATGCCGGTGAGTTCGGGGTGTTGCTGCATCACCAGGAAGGCGCGCAGCAGCAGGGTGGGGTTGCGTTCGAAGCCGTCGTCGCGAATGATGTCGAGGCGGTCGCGCAGGTTGCGGAAATCGTCGTCGATGTCGCGCGCATCGCTGTCAGGGCGCGGAAACAGGCGCTCTTCGATGTTCTGCACCAAGATGCCATTCAACTGCGTGACCAGCCGCGCCGCCCAGTAGTAGCGTTGCATCAGCAGTTCGCTGCTGCGCCGCGTGGCGGTCGCGTGAATGCGATAGACCTCGGCCAGCGCCGGTTGCAGGTCAAACAGCACGCGGTCTTCGCGGCGGTTCGACAGCAGGTGCAGTTCGATGCGCAGGCGCTTGAAGGCTTGTTCCGCCTTGCGCAGGTCGCGCGCTTCCGATGACGTCAACAGGCCCGCTTGCGCGACCGAACGCCAGCTATTGCCAAAGCCCGCAGCGCGCGCCATCCACAAGATGACTTGCAGATCGCGCAAACCGCCGGGCGACTCTTTGCAGTTCGGCTCCAGCGCGTAGGGCGTGTCGTGATAGCGCGCGTGGCGCTGCTGCATTTCAACGCGCTTGGCGCGGAAAAAGGCGCGCGGGTCCAGGCGCGACTTGGTCGCCGCGTCGAACTTTCTCATCAGTACGCGGCTGCCCGCCAGCCAGCGCGATTCCAGCAGCGCGGTTTCGACGGTGATGTCCGCGTCGGCCTCGCGTTCGCAGTCTTCTATGGTGCGCACGCTGTGGCCGGGCTCAAGCCCCAGGTCCCACAGTGCCGCCACCAATTGTTCAATGGCCGATTCGTCTTCGCGCGTGGGCACGTGCGGCAACAGAATCAGCAGGTCGACGTCGGAATGGGGATAGAGCTCGCCGCGGCCATAGCCGCCCACGGCCGCCAGCGTGGCGCCGATCGGCAGCGGGTAGTGCTTGACCAGGTCGCGCAGGGCGGCGTCAACGATGCGGCGCAGCTCGGACAGCAACGTGTCCGGGCGTTCGTGCTCGCGGAACTGGGCCACCGCGGCCCGCCGGGATTGCTGGATGCGTTCACGCAGGGAGCTAAGAAATTCGGCGGTCATGGTGGCGGACGGCTAGGGCCTCAGACGGCGGGGATGGCGATGGGCTCGGTGATGAAGGCGGGCGGCTGCGGCATGCCGGGGGACAAGGTCAGCACTTCATAGCCCGTATCGGTAACACATACAGCATGCTCCCACTGGGCAGACAGGCTGTGATCGCGGGTAACAACCGTCCAACCATCGGACAATTGGCGGATCTCGCGGCGGCCGGCGTTGATCATGGGCTCGATCGTGAAGAGCATACCCGTCACCAATTTCACGCCCGAGCCAGGCTTGCCGTAGTGCAACACTTGCGGGTCTTCGTGAAAGCGCTGGCCGATGCCATGGCCGCAGAATTCGCGCACGACGGAAAAGCCGTTGGATTCCGCGTGCTTCTGGATGGCGTTGCCGATGTCGCCCAGGGTGGCGCCGTTCTTGACCTGCTGGATTCCCTTCCACATGCACTCGAAGGTGATCTCGGTCAGGCGGCGCGACAGAATGGATTGCTCGCCCACGGCGTACATGCGGCTGGTGTCGCCAAACCAGCCGTCTTTGATGATGGTGACGTCAATGTTCAGCGAATCGCCGTTTTTCAGCACCTTGTCGCCCGGAATGCCGTGGCAGACCTGGTGATTCACCGACGTACAGATGGCGCCAGGAAAGGGCGGGTAGCCGGGCGGGGCGTAGCCCACGGTGGCAGACTTAACCTTGAGTTCGTCAGTCAGGTATTCCAGGCAGAGGCGGTCCAGCTCTCCGGTTGTTACACCCGGCTTCACATAGGGGGTGATGAAATCGAGGACTTTGGCGGCGTCCTGGCAGGCGGCGCGCATCTTGGCCAGGTCGGCCGGATTGGTAATTGTGCCCATGGAGTAACTTGACGATCTCTCGCTTGAATGTCTGCTTGAAAGAATAGTAGAATTATAGGCTTCCCTAAAATTTTGGGGAGCAATCGGGTTACGGCAAGAGCCGATCCTGGCGAAAGTGGGCGTCTAAAACGCCTGCACTTGAGGCTAAAAGCTATTTCAACCGATCCGCTTCATGAGATCGGCAGCAAGCCCTGAAGTTTCACCGCAAGCGAAGGTTGTGGAGCGAAATCGGGCAGGTTGTCAGGTTCTGAAGTGGGCCGCGCGGGGTAGCCTCAGTCAAGAGTCGCAGGCGTTTTTGAGTCTGGCGGAGCCGGGGCGCGGCGTGCTTGTAAGCCCGGTCATGTTTTTGAGCGGCGATGCAGGTTCGGTATGGGCGCCAGATTAAGTTCTTGAAAACCTTCGGGTTTTTTGAAGAAATGCCCTGGTGGCCTGATGCGCGGGATGGCGTCAAGCCTGAGCGCGAAGAGCTGGATTTCGCTGCCAACAAAACAAGTCCGGGTGCGCTGAATCCCCGGAAACTTCCAGGAATCTCCTGGAGTGTCTGGCTCAGCGCCATATCTGTCCAGTACAGGCATGTTCAAGTGTGCAGTGCAAGGCTCTCGTCGTGGCGGCCGTCTGGGTTTATCGCGGAAGCAGTATTTTTATTGCGACAGTGATCGGTCGGCCCGGTTAAAATTTTGTCCATCCCGCATGTTGCGGGAAATCGCGCGCAACACCACCCAGGGTGTCAGCAGAAGCTGATGCAGGTGCGGCGCAAGAAATCAACCCTTGGAGAATTACATGTCTTTGATGCGCGAAATGCTGGAAGCGGGTGTCCACTTCGGTCACCAAACCCGTTACTGGAACCCCAAGATGGCTCCGTACATCTTCGGTCACCGCAACAAGATTCACATCATCAACCTGGAAAAGACGGTTGATAAGTACCAGGAAGCCACCAAGTTCGTGAAGCAGATCGCTGCTCGCGGCGGCAACATCCTGTTCGTTGGCACCAAGCGCGCTGCGCGTGAACTGGTCGCCTCCGAAGCCGCTCGTTGCGGCATGCCCTTCGTCGACGCCCGCTGGCTCGGCGGCATGCTGACCAACTTCAAGACGGTCAAGACCTCGGTCAAGCGCCTGAAGGACATGGAAGTCGTCGTCGCCGAAGGCGGCGCCGAGCGCATGATCAAGAAGGAAGGCCTGCTGTTCCAACGCGAACTGGACAAGCTGAACAAGTCGATCGGCGGCATCAAGGACATGAACGGTCTGCCTGACGCCATGTTCGTCATCGACGTCGGCTACCACAAGATCGCCATCGCCGAAGCCAAGACGCTGGGTATCCCGGTCGTCGCCGTGGTTGACACCAACCACTCGCCCGACGGTATCGACTACGTCATCCCGGGTAACGATGACTCGGCCAAGGCCATCGCGCTGTACGCCAAGGGCATCGCCGACGCCGTGCTGGAAGGCCGCGAACAGAACATGAACGGTCTGGTCGAAGAGCTGGGTGAAGGTCAGGAAGAGTTCGTCGAAGTGCAGGACAACCAGGCCTAAGCCTATTGTCATGTCCGGCGGTTAGCGTTCGGGAGCGGTTTTTGCAAAAGATCCGCTCCCGCCTCGCCGGCACTGCGAAGGTGGGCTCCCATCTTCCGAACCCGCGACTTGCGGGCGTCCCATCGAATCAAATCACTGCCCCGGCGAGCCGGGGCGTGTCTTAGCAAAATTGGAGCAAACATGGCTGAAATTACCGCTGCCCTGGTCAAGGAACTGCGCGAGAAGACCGACGCGCCCATGATGGAGTGCAAGAAGGCCCTGACGGAAGCCGAAGGCGACCTGGTTCGCGCCGAGGAAATCCTGCGCGTCAAGCTGGGCAACAAGGCCAGCAAGGCTGCTGCCCGCGTCACCGCCGAAGGCCTGATCGGTCTGTTCATCTCCGCCGACGCCAAGCAAGGCGCCGTGATCGAAATCAACTGCGAAACCGACTTCGTCGCCAAGAACGACGACTTCGTGGGCTTCGTGAACAAGCTGGCCGAACTGGTCGCCACGCAGAACCCGGCCGACGTGGCCGCTCTGTCGGCGCTGTCGTTCGGTGAAGGCACCGTTGAAACGACCCGCACCACCCTGATCGGCAAGATCGGCGAAAACATCTCGATCCGCCGCTTCGAGCGCATCGAGACCCCGAACGCGCTGGCCAGCTACGTGCACGGCGGCAAGATCGGCGTGCTGGTGGAATACTCGGGCGCCGAGGAAGTGGGCAAGGACTTGGCGATGCACATCGCCGCCACCAAGCCCAAGGCCCTGAACGCCGACGGCGTGAACCCGGCTGACATCGCCGCCGAGCGCTCGGTTGCCGAGCAGAAGGCTGCTGAATCGGGCAAGCCGGCTGACATCGTCGCCAAGATGGTTGAAGGTTCGGTCGCCAAGTACTTGAAGGAAGTGACCCTGTTGTCGCAGCCGTTCGTCAAGAACGACAAGCACACGGTGGAACAACACCTGAAGGCAAACGGCGCTTCGATCAGCAAGTTCGTGCTGTTCGTTGTCGGCGAAGGTATCGAGAAGAAGACCAGCGACTTCGCCGCTGAGGTTGCAGCAGCCGCCGCCGGCGCCGCCTGACCTCACGGTAGTGCTTAAAGGCCGGCGCTAGATTAAATTCTAGTCCGGCCTTTTTCGCCGCAGGGCGCTGCAAGTTGAAATGCTTGGGAAGCCTGTGTACCCGCGTGGCGGGTGCGGCGTTGGGGGCTTACCCCATTCTTGTCTTACACTTTCGTCGGATTGTTCTTCGGGATATCACCTATGAGCAGCAGAGCATACAAACGGGTTCTTCTCAAACTTTCCGGCGAGGCGCTGATGGGCGACGATGCATTTGGCATCAATCGTTCCACCATCGTCCGCATGACCGATGAGATCGCTGAAGTCGCCGCCACCGGCGTCGAACTGGCCATCGTCATCGGCGGAGGTAATATTTTCCGTGGCGTCGCCCCGGGTGCGCAGGGCATGGACCGCGCCACCGCCGACTACATGGGCATGATGGCCACCATCATGAACGCGCTTGCCCTGCAAGACGCGCTCAAACACAAGGGCATCGACACCCGCGTACAATCCGCCCTGAACATCGATCAGGTCGTCGAACCCTACATCCGCCCGAAAGCCTTGCGTTACCTCGAAGAGGGCAAGGTCGTTATTTTCGCCGCGGGCACCGGCAACCCCTTCTTCACCACCGACACCGCCGCTGCCTTGCGTGGCGCCGAAATCGGAGCGGAGATTGTGTTGAAGGCCACCAAAGTGGACGGCATCTACAGTGCGGACCCCAACAAGGACCCCACTGCGACGCGTTATGCGCGCATCAGCTTCGATGAAGCGATTGTCCGCCGTCTGGAAGTCATGGACGCCACCGCGTTCGCGCTGTGCCGTGACCAGAAACTGCCGATCAAAGTGTTTTCGATCAATAAGTCCGGCGCGCTCAAGCGAGTCGTCAGCGGCGAAGACGAAGGCACCTTGGTACACGTTTAAAAAAAAGGAAATTCCATGAGCGCAGCAGAAATCCGCAAATCCGCCGAAGCCAGGATGGCCAAGTCGCTTGATACGCTCAAGATCAACCTGGGCAAGATCCGCACGGGCCGTGCCCACACCGGCATCCTGGACCACGTGCAGGTCGATTACTACGGCTCGCCCGTTCCGGTCGGCCAGGTCGCCAACGTGAACCTCGTGGACGCTCGCACCATCAGCGTGCAGCCCTACGAAAAGCACATGGCCGGCCCGATCGAAAAGGCCATCCGTGAATCGGACCTGGGTCTGAACCCCATCTCGATGGGCGACACCATCCGCGTGCCGATGCCCGCCCTGACCGAAGAGCGCCGCCGCGATCTGACCAAGGTCGTGCGCAGCGAAGGTGAAGACGCCAAGATCGCCGTGCGCAACCTGCGCCGTGAAGCGAACGAAGCGCTGAAGAAGCTGGTCAAGGACAAGGAAATCTCCGAAGACGACGAGCGTCGTTCGCAGGATGACGTCCAAAAGCTGACCGATCGCGCCGTGACCGACATCGACAAGATGGTCGTCCAGAAAGAAGCGGAAATCATGACCGTATAATCCTTGATTGCTTCGGGGCGGGGCGGCGTTGCCGTTTCGCTCCGGCGTCAGGATTTTCTTGCCTATGCGCCGTCCTTACCATTGCCTTGCAAGTCCCTGTTGCAGCGATGGAATGACGGCGCAGGTTTTTCTCCCGTACTACTGATTTTCGCCGGCCCTCCGCGCGCAGCCCCAGACCCATGGCAACCAGTTCGACCCAGGCGGTTCCCGACACTCGCGACATCCCCGAGCACGTCGCCATCATCATGGATGGCAATGGCCGGTGGGCGACGCGACGGCTGCTGCCTCGCACGGCCGGACACGCCAAGGGCGTGCAAGCGGTGCGCCGTGTGGTGGAAGCGTGCGGCCGCGCAGGCGTGCGCTATCTGACCCTGTTCGCGTTCAGTTCCGAGAACTGGCGCCGGCCCGCCGAAGAAGTGTCGTTGCTGATGCGCCTGTTTGTGCAGGCGCTGGAACGCGAAATCGGCAAGCTGGACGAGCAGGGCGTGCGCTTGCACGTCATCGGCGACTTGAGCGCGTTCGAACCCCGTCTGCAAGAGCTGATATTCGCCGCCCAAGAGCGCACCGCCCACAACGACCGTCTGCACCTGACGGTCGCCGCCAACTACGGCGGACGCTGGGACATTCTTCAAGCCACCCGCGCCATGCTGGCCGCCGAGCCCGCGCTTGCCGCCAAGCCCGAGCTGGTGGACGAAGCGCGCCTGGCTCGTCATCTCTCGATGTCGTGGGCGCCCGAGCCCGACCTGTTCATCCGCACCGGCGGCGAGCAGCGCATTTCCAATTTCCTGATCTGGCAGATGGCCTACGCGGAGTTCTACTTCACGGATCGCTTCTGGCCGGATTTCGGCGCCGCCGAGCTGCAAGCGGCTTTTGACTGGTACCGCACCCGCGAGCGACGCTTCGGCCGCACCAGCGCGCAAGTCAGCGAAAGCGGCGCGCAGTAAACAGACGGCGACAAGCGCGTCTTTCCAAAGCAGCACACGAGGAGACCGTCATATGTTGGGCCAGCGTATCGTTACCGCCGTCATTCTGTTGGCCATTCTGGCCGCCGCAATGATCAGCGCGAACCCCTGGTGGTTTGTTGCCTTGCTAGCCCTGGCCGCCGCGTGCGCCAACTGGGAATGGCTGCGCCTGACGCTGCCGCAACCTCCGTCCCCCCTGATTTCCATTGGTGTCGCCGTGCTGCTGTTTGCCGGCATGCTGGCGCTGGCGTCCGCCTGGCTGGCTGGCGACCGCACGGGCTGGAGCGATCCCGCCTGGGTGGTGCGTTACGTGGTGCCGGCGGTGTCGGCCGTGTGGTTGTTTGGCGGTCTGACGGCGGTGGTGCGTGGCCGCTCCGACGCGCCGCCCGCCAGCCTGGGCTGGTCTGTGTTTTCCGTGCCCGCTGCGTTTGCCGCCTGGGTCGTGCTGGCGCAGATGTTCGTCGCGCGCGGGGCAGGGTTCGTCGTGTCGTTGCTGGCGCTGGTCTGGGTGGCCGACATTGCGGCGTATTTTGCCGGCCGCGCGTTCGGCAAGCGTAAACTGGCCCCGCGAGTCAGTCCGGGCAAGACCATCGAAGGCGCCATTGCCGGTGTGCTGGGCGCAGTGGTCTGGATTGGCCTGTCGAGCTTGTGGGCGGGATCTTTCGGCCACGCTTTGGTCGAACGCTGGAGCTTCTGGTTGGCGCTGCCGATCGCCGCGTTGCTGGGTGTTGTGTCTATTGTGGGTGACCTGTTCGAATCGCTGCTCAAGCGACGCGCGGGCCGCAAAGACTCCAGCACGCTGCTGCCGGGCCATGGCGGGGTCTATGACCGCATCGACGCGATTCTTCCGGTTGCGCCGTTCGCGCTACTTTTGTMTGGAGTGTTGTTTTGAGGGCTTTTCAACGCGTCGTCGTGCTGGGATCGACGGGGTCGATCGGTGAAAGCACGCTGGATGTGATTGCCCGCCACCCTGATCGGCTGGCGGTTTATGCGCTGTCCGCTTACAGCCGAATGGAGCGTTTGGCCGAGCAGGCGCAGGCCTGCCGAGCTGCTGTGGTGGTGGTCCCCGATGAGGCCGCCCGCAAAAAATTTACCGCCGCGTGGGCAGGCGGGCAGCCCATGCCCGAAATCCGCGTGGGCGCGCAGGCCTTGGCCGACACGGCCGCCGATCCGCACTGTGATTCCGTGATGGCGGCGATTGTTGGCGCAGCCGGGCTGCCCGCCGCGCTGGCGGCCGCACGCAGCGGCAAGCGCGTGCTGCTGGCCAATAAAGAAGCGCTGGTCGCGGCGGGCTCGCTGTTCATGCAGGCCATCCGCGACAACGGCGCCGAACTATTGCCGATCGACAGCGAGCACAACGCCATTTTTCAGTGCCTGCCCCATGGCGGGCGGGCGCAGGCGCCCGACGCGCCCGCGCCAGGTGTGCGCCGGCTGTTGCTGACGGCCTCTGGCGGCCCGTTCCGCGGACGCGACCTGGAAGACCTGCACGACGTAACGCCAGCCCAAGCTTGCGCCCATCCCAACTGGAGCATGGGCCGCAAGATTTCGGTGGACTCGGCGACCATGCTTAACAAGGGCCTGGAAGTGATCGAGGCGCACTGGCTGTTCGCCATGCCTGCCGACCGCATCGAGGTCGTGGTGCACCCGCAAAGCGTGGTGCATTCCATGGTCGAATACGACGACGGCTCGGTCCTGGCGCAGCTGGGCCAGCCGGATATGCGGACCCCCATTGCTTACGGGCTGGGGTTCCCTGAGCGCCTGGAAAGCGGGGTCGGACCGCTGGATCTGACGCGCCTGGGCCGCCTGGACTTCGAAAAGCCGGATCTCGCCCGGTTTCCCTGCCTGGCGCTGTCGTTCGCGGCCTTGCGGGCGGGGCAGAGCGCTTGCGTGGCGCTCAACGCCGCCAACGAGATCGCCGTCGACGCGTTTTTGGGCGGCCGGCTGGCCTATACCTGGATTCCGCGCGTGATCGAGGCCTCTCTTGAGTGGCAGGCGCGGCAAGCATCTGTTACGCTCAGCAGTCTTGACGATGTGCTCGCGCTGGATGCAGAGGCGCGCATCTTCGCAGGTAACCTGGGGCTGGCCTGATGGCTGGCCGCGCTTGCTTCTGATTCCCTAGATTCCGATCCCGATGCTTTTCACCCTGTTGGCCTTTGCCGTTGCGCTTGGCTCCCTGATCATTTTTCATGAGCTCGGACATTACTGGGTGGCGCGCCTGTGCGGCGTGAAGGTGCTGCGGTTCTCTGTGGGCTTTGGCAAGGTCATCCTGCGCCGCACCGACCGCCACGGCACGGAATGGGCCGTGTCCGCGTTGCCGCTGGGCGGCTACGTCAAGATGCAGGACGAAGCGCCTGCGGGCGCCAGCCCGTCCGAGGCGGCCGGCGCCTTCAACAACAAATCCGTCGGCAAGCGCATCGCGATCGTCGCTGCCGGCCCCATCTTCAATCTGATCCTTGCTGTCTTCCTGTATGCGGGCCTGAACATGGCCGGCACCGAAGAGCCGCAAGCGATCGTCGCGCAGCCCGCGGCCGAAACCCCGGCGGCGCACGCCGGTCTGCTGCTGGGTGATCGCATCCTGGCCATCGACGGCCAGGAAGTCGGGTCGTGGTCCGACGCCCGCTGGCGCCTGATGGACGTCATGGCCACCGGTGGCCGCGCGCTGATTGAAGTCAGCACGCCTTCCGGCGCTGTCCAGCAGCGTGAACTGAACTTGCCCGCGAACGCCATGGACCCGTCCACGGGCGACCCGCTTGCCGCAGCCGGCATCCGCCTGGCTCAACCCAAGCCTGCCGTGCGCGCCGTCATTGATGGTGGGGAAGGGCAGGCCGCCGGGTTGCGCACGGGCGACCTGATCGTCTCGGTGGATGGCAAGCCCACGCCGGACACAGGCGGTCTCGTCAAACAAATTCAGGAAAGCGCAGGCAAGACGCTGGCGCTGACCCTGGTGCGCGACGGCGCCCAAATCTCGCTGAATGTCACGCCCCGCGCAGAGACGGTCAACGGCCAGGAAGTGGGCCGGCTTGGCGTCCAGCTGGGTGGCGACATCCCCATGGTCACGGTGCGCTACGGCTTGTTCGAAAGCGTCTGGCGCGGCGCAGTCCGCACCTGGGACACGGCCTGGTTCTCGCTGCGCATGATGGGCCGCATGGTCACGGGCGATGTTTCCTGGCGCAACGTCAGTGGGCCCGTCACCATCGCCGACTACGCCGGACAGACCGCCCGAATCGGGATTGTTGCGTACATCGCCTATATCGCGTTGATCAGTATCAGCCTGGGCGTACTAAATTTGCTTCCCATACCTATGCTGGATGGCGGCCATCTGCTGTACTATCTCGTCGAAATTGTGCGGGGCAGCCCGCCGCCAGCCAAGTGGATCGACATCGGACAGCGCGCTGGCATTGGTTTATTAGCCGGCCTGATGGGCCTTGCGCTGTTTAACGATTTCACGCGCTTATTCACTTAAGCGCGATTTAGCATAAAATCCCCCGCCATTTGCACGACCGAGGATACTCAAGGATGTCTTTTCGCCGGATGTTTCATCACAAAAAGGGTGTACTGCCGGGTCTCATCGCCGCCTTATTGCTGCCGGCCATGGCCCAAGCCTTCGACCCTTTTGTCGTGCGGGATATCCGCGTAGAGGGTATTCAACGGACTGACGCCGGCACGGTGTTTGGTTATCTCCCCGTCAAGGTGGGCGAGAAATTCACCGAAGAAGAAGCCACCGAAGCAATTCGCCGCCTGTACGGCACGGGCTTTTTCACCGACGTGCAGATCCAGACGGACAACAACGTCGTGGTCGTCGTGGTGCAAGAACGCCCGACGATCGCCTCCGTCAACTTCAACGGCATGCGCGAGTTCGACTCCAAGGCCATCACCACCTCGCTGGGCCAGGTGGGGTTTGCCGAGGGCCGCATCTTCGACCGTTCCATGCTTGAACGCGCGGAATACGAACTGAAGCAGCAGTACCTGTCCAAGGGCAAGTACGGCGTCGAAGTGACCTCCACCGTGACCCCGCTGCCGCGTAACCGCGTGGGCGTGAGCTTCGACGTGTTCGAAGGCTCGGTGGCGCGCATTCAGCAAATTCGCTTCGTGGGCAACAAGGCCTTCTCGGAAAGCGATCTGCTGGACGAGTTCAAGCTGACCACGCCGGGTTGGCTGACCTGGTACACCGATACCGACAAGTACTCGCGCGAAAAGCTCGAGGGCGATCTGGAACGCCTGCGCTCGTTCTATCTGGACAAGGGCTACCTGGAATTCACGGTTGAGCCGCCGCAAGTCACGATCTCGCCTGACCGCAAAGACATCAACATCACGATCACCGTTCACGAAGGCGAACCGTACAAGGTCCGCAGCGTGAAGCTGGCCGGCAACCTGCTGGGTCTGGACAAGGAGATCAACGCGCTGGTGCAGGTCAAGCCGGACGAAACGTTCTCGGCCGCCAAGGCGAACGATTCGGCCAAGGCCATCACCGACTACCTGGGTGAACTGGGCTACGCGTTTGCCAACGTGAACCCGAACCCGCAGCTGGACCGCGCCAAGCACGAAGCCGACCTGACGTTCTACGTCGACCCGAGCCGCCGTGTGTACGTGCGCCGCATTCAGATTGGCGGCAACACCCGCACGCGCGACGAAGTCGTGCGCCGCGAAATGCGCCAGCAGGAAGCCGCCTGGTACGACGCCAAAGACATCAAGACCTCGCGCGACCGCGTGGATCGCCTGGGCTACTTCAGCGACGTCAACGTCAAGACCGATCCGGTTCCGGGCTCGCCCGACCAGGTCGACGTGAACGTCGACGTGAAAGAAAAGCCCACCGGCATGATCAACCTGGGTGTGGGTTACGGCTCGTCTGAAAAGGCGATTCTGTCGGCCGGTATCAGCGAAGACAACGTCTTCGGCAGCGGCACGAACCTGACGCTGCAATTGAACACCAGCAAGACGAACCGCGCGGTTGTGCTGTCGCACACCGATCCGTACTGGACCAAGGACGGCATCAGCCGCACGACGTCTGCGTACTACCGCGTGACCGAACCCTGGAACAACAACGACGGTGATTACCGCGTCAAGGCAATCGGCCTGGGCATGAACTTCGGCATTCCGATTTCGGAATACGACCGGATCTTCATGGGCGCGAACCTCGAACACAACCAGATCGATCTGTTCGACAACTCGCCCGCCGCCTACGACAAGTTCGTGAAGGACTACGGCGATTCGACCAATTCGCTGATCTTCAACACCGGCTGGTCCAACGACACCCGTGACAGCGCACTGGCGCCGACGAAGGGTTCGTACACCCGCCTGAAGGCCGACGTGTCCACGGTCGACCTGAAGTACACGCTGCTCACCGCGCAGCAACAGTATTTTGTGCCGCTCGGCGGCTCCTACACGCTGGCCCTGAACGGCATGGCGGATTGGGGCAAGAGCTACGGTGGCAAGGACTACCCGGTCATCAAGAACGTGTATGCCGGCGGTATCGGCACCGTCCGCGGTTACGAAGGTTCGTCGCTGGGTCCGCGTGATACCAAGACGGGCGACTACCTGGGCGGCACGCGCCGTATCATCGCCAACGCGCAGTTGTATCTGCCGTTCCCGGGCGCGTCGAAAGACCGCACGCTGCGCTGGTTCATCTTCAGCGACGCGGGCCAGGTTTCGTCGGATCTGGGTTGCTCGGCCGGCAAGGCGGGCAGCGAAGTGGAAGATCCTTGCGGCTGGCGTTTCTCGGCCGGTATCGGCCTGTCGTGGCAGTCGCCGATGGGTCCGTTGCAGTTGTCGTATGCTCGTCCGCTTAATTCCAAGGCTGGCGACGACAAGCAAAGCTTCCAGTTCCAGATCGGGACCGGTTTCTAAGCACCGTTACGCTTGAAAACAAGGGAGGGGCCCCCTGGCCCGGCTCCCTTGCTATTTAGTGGCACAATACACACTTTGGCTTTGCCTTACTGGAAGGTGAGATTTTCATGATGTCTGATTTCGCACTTAAATCATCGAATACGCCGCGCGCCAAGCGCCGTGGCAAGCTGGGCGGCTCCATTGCCCTGGTGGGTGCGCTCATTCTCGGTTCGGCTGCTGCGATTCCCGCGCAGGCTCAAAACACCAAGATCGGCTTCGTCAATACCGAGCGGATTCTGCGTGAATCCGGTCCGGCGAAGACGGCGCAAAGCAAGATCGAAGCCGAATTCAAGAAGCGCGACGATGAACTTCAACGCCTGAATAACAGCCTGCGTTCGCAAGCCGAAAAATTCGACAAGGACGCACCCGTTCTGTCGGAATCGGATCGCGTGAAGCGCCAGCGCGAGTTGTCCAATCTGGATACCGACCTGCAACGCAAGCGTCGTGAATTCCAGGAAGACTTCAACCGCCGCCGCAACGAAGAGTTCTCGGGCATCGTCACGAAGGCTAACGAAGCCATCAAGCGCATCGCCGAGCAAGAAAGCTACGACCTGATCATTCAGGACGCCGTGACGGTCAATCCGCGCATCGACATCACCGACAAGGTGATTCAGAGCCTGGGCAAGTAAGCAGTACCCGCGACGTTATGCCGGTTTTACTGGATCTTGCCCGCGCGCCCACACTCGAAGCACTGTTGAGCGCCGCCAACACCCAGGGTATGGACTGGCGTATCAGCGCGGCGCCCGCGTCGGAGCCCTTCAAGGTCTGCGGCGTCGGGACGCTGTCTTCGGCGGGGCCTCAGGAAATCACTTTCCTGGCCAACCCCCGCTACCAGAGCCAACTCGGCGCGACGCAGGCAGGGGCGGTCATCGTCTCGGCCGACGTGGCCGAGGCCCTGGAAGCGCCCGGGGCCACCCGGCCGCCGTTCGCGCTGGTCGTCTGCAAACATCCCTATCTGCTTTACGCCCGTGTGGCGCAATGGTTCGACGCTGCGCGCCGGCCCGTGCTGCCTGGGTCCACGCATCCTTCCGCCGTGATTGCGCCGGACGCCACCCTCGAAGAGGGCGTGCGTATTGGCCCCAATTGCGTGGTGGAAGCGGGTGCACGCATCGGCCGGGATACCGTCCTGGGGCCGGGTTGCGTCGTTGGCGTGGGCTCGTCCATCGGGCCGGGCAGCCGTTTGCACGCACACGTCACGCTTTATGAAGGCGTGAAAGTGGGCGCGCGAGCCATCATCCACAGTGGCGCCGTGCTGGGTGCTGACGGTTTTGGCTTTGCGCCGGACCCGACGCTGGGCAAGGGCGCCTGGGGCAAGATTCCCCAGCTGGGCGGTGTGACGGTGGGCGATGACGTCGAAATCGGCGCCAACACAACCATCGACCGAGGCGCGCTGGATGACACCGTGGTGTCTGACGGCGTGAAGCTCGACAACCAGATCATGGTGGCGCACAACGTGCGCATCGGCGCGCATACCGCAGTAGCGGCATGTGTCGGCATCGCGGGTTCGACGAGCATCGGCGAACGCTGCACCATTGGTGGCGCCGCGATGCTGTCAGGCCATTTGACCCTGGGCGACGACGTGCATATTTCGGGCGGCACTGCGGTGACGTCCAGCATTTCGAAACCTGGCCGCTATACCGGGGTGTTCCCGTATGCGGAGCATGGCGAATGGCAGCGCAACGCCGCCGTGATACAACAGTTGGCGCAACTGCGCCGCCGCGTGCGCACGCTGGAAAAAGACTAAGGCGCGTTTGCCGCCGTGGCGTGCACGCGCCAAAATTATTTCATTTCGCAGGAAAGCATAGAAAAATGGAACTCGACATCAAGGGGATCATGGAGAGGCTGCCGCATCGTTACCCGATGCTGCTGATTGATCGCGTCGTTGAAATGGTGCCCGGTAAATCCATCGTGGCCATCAAGAACGTCTCGATCAACGAACCGTTTTTCAACGGTCACTTTCCTCACCATCCGGTGATGCCGGGCGTGCTCATCGTGGAAGCCATGGCCCAGGCCTCGGCGCTGTTCTCGTTCACGGACGAAAACGGYGGCCTGAAGTGCGATAGCTCCAAGACCGCGTACTACCTGGTCGGTGTCGATGGCGCGCGTTTCCGCCGCCCCGTCGTGCCGGGTGACCAGTTGCGCATTGAAGTTGAAGCCGAACGCTTGAGCCGCAGCATCTGTAAATACGCCGCGCGCGCAACCGTCGACGGACAAGAAGTGGCGTCCGCCAAACTGATGTGCGCGATTCGCAGCCTGGAAGAGTAAATGGCAGGAAACATCCATCCCACCGCTGTCGTTGATCCGACGGCAAATATTGACCCGAGTGCCGTGATCGGACCCTTCGCGGTGGTTGGGCCGGACGTGACCATCGGCGCGGGCACCGAAATCGGCCCGTACTGCATGGTGGACGGCGTCACGACCATCGGTCGCAATAACCGCTTCTACCGCTATTGCTCGATCGGCGGCATGCCGCAAGACAAGAAGTACGCCGGCGAGAAGACGCGTCTGACGATCGGCGACGGCAACACGGTGCGTGAGTTTGTCACGCTGAATACCGGCACGGTGCAGGATGGTGGCGAGACGACGATAGGCAATGACAACTGGATCATGGCCTATGTACACGTCGCGCATGACTGCCATATCGGCAGCCACACGATCCTGGCCAATTCGGTGCAATTGGGCGGCCACGTTCACGTGGGCGACTGGGCCATCATCGGTGGCCTGACCGGCGTGCATCAGTTTTCGCGCGTGGGCGCGCACTCCATGACGGGCGGCAACAGCTCGCTCATGCAAGATTCGCCGCCGTTCGTGCTGGCGGCCGGCAACCCGTGCCGCCCGGTGGGCGTCAACGTCGAAGGCCTGAAGCGCCGTGGCTTTACCCCGGTGATGATCTCGGCGCTGCGAGAAGCCTACAAAATCATCTTCCGCCGTGGCTTGCCGCTGGATGCGGCGCGCGCTGAATTGCGCAAGCGCCAGCAAGAAATCCCCGAGGCCGCCGAGCATCTGCAAACGCTGCTCGATTTCCTCGACGTCGCGTCGCGCGGCATCATTCGTCCATGAACACGCGGATCGGCATGGTGGCCGGCGAGCCTTCGGGCGACTTGCTGGCCGGTCGCATCATTGCCGGTTTGCAAGCGCGCGACGCCGGTGTGCGCTGTGAAGGTATCGGCGGCCCCCAGATGCAGGCACGCGAGTTCGACACCTGGCATCCCATGCATGCGCTGACGGTGTTCGGCTATGTCGATGCCTTGAAGCGCCTGCCCAGCCTGCTGAGCACGTATCGCGACGTCAAGCGCCGCTGGCTGGCCGAGCCGCCAGCCGTCTTCGTCGGCATCGATGCGCCCGACTTCAATCTGCGCTTGGAACATCAACTGCGCCTGGCGGGTACGCCGACGGTGCATTTCGTCGGCCCCTCCATCTGGGCCTGGCGTTACGAACGCATTCATAAGATCCGCGAATCGGTGTCGCACATGCTTGTGCTGTTTCCGTTCGAGGAAGAGATCTACCGCAAGGAAGGCATCCCGGTCACGTATGTGGGTCATCCGCTGGCGGGCGCCATTCCCATGGAGCCCGATCGCGCGGCGGCGCGCGAGCGGCTGGGCATCGACCAGAATGCGCGCGTGCTGGCGATTCTGCCGGGCAGCCGTTCGTCCGAGATCCGGCTGTTGGCGCCGCGCTTCCTGCAAGCGGCGCAATTGCTGCTGAAGAAAGATCCGGCGCTGCAATGCGTGGTGCCGATGGTCAATGACCAGCGGCGTGCGGAATTTCAGGCCCTCCTGGCGCAGTATCCCGTGCCGGGTCTGCGCTGCATCACCGCAGAAGATCTGCATGGTGCGGGCGGTGACCGCAAGGCGCCCGTCGCCTGGTCCGTCATGGAAGCGGCCAACGCGGTACTGGTGGCCAGCGGCACGGCCACGCTCGAGACCGCGCTGTACAAGCGCCCCATGGTGATCTCGTACGTGTTGTCGCCGTGGATGCGCCGCATCATGACCTGGAAGTCCGGACAGCAGCGGCCGTATCTGCCTTGGGTGGGTCTGCCCAACGTGCTGTTGCGCGATTTCGCGGTGCCTGAATTGCTGCAAGACGACGCAACCCCCGAAAAGCTTGCCGAAGCCACGTGGGCGTCGTTGACCGATGATGCGCTGATCGCGCGCGTCGAGGCGCGCTTTACCGCCATGCACCAGGAGCTGTTGCGCGATACGCCGGCGCTGGCTGCCCAGGCGATTCTGGAGGTGGCAGGTGGAGCAGCCTGATCTGTTCGCGGCCCCGATTCAGCCCGCCTTGATCACGGCGGGTGTCGACGAGGCGGGCAGGGGGCCGTTGGCGGGCGCGGTTTATGCGGCGGCCGTCATCCTGCACCCTGATCGCCCCATCGACGGCCTGGCCGATTCGAAAGTGCTGAAGGCCGCCACGCGCGAAGCGTTGGCGGTGCAGATCAAGGAACACGCGTTGGCCTGGTGTATTGCCAGCGCCAGCGTGGATGAAATCGACACGCTGAACATCCTGCGCGCCACCATGCTGGCGATGCAGCGGGCCGTGCAAGGCCTGTCCACGCCCGCGCAGTTGGCGCTGGTGGACGGCAATCAGGCGCCCAAACTTACATGCACCGTGCAGACGGTCATCAAGGGCGACGCGCTCGTGCCGGCGATTTCCGCCGCTTCAATTCTGGCCAAGACGGCGCGCGACGCCGATCTGGTGCGCCTGCACGCCCTGTATCCTCAGTACGCGTTCGATCAGCACAAGGGCTACGGCACGGCGCTGCATCTGCAACTGCTGCGCGAACACGGCCCCTGCGCGGAACATCGGCGCAGCTTTGCGCCCATCAAGGCGTTCGGCCTGACCCCATGAAGCACATCAGTTCCCGCGACAATCCCGCGGTCAAGGCGCTGGCTAAGCTGGCCGGCACGGCGGGCAAGCGCGGTGCGCCCGTGCTGCTGGACGGGGTGCACTTGTGCCAGGCCTGGTTGCAACACCATGGCGCGCCGGATCAGGCCGTCTTTGATATTGATCGCCTGTCTCAACCCGATATCGCGGCGCTTGCTGCCGCAGTGCCGGACGCGCGCTGCCTGGCGCTGGACGCGCGGCTGATGCAATCACTGGCCAGCGTGGAAAGCGGGCAGGGCGTGGCGTTTTTGGTCACGCCTCCTGCGATGGAATTGCCCGCAGAGGTCGACGAGAATTGCGTGTTGTTCGACCGCATTCAAGACCCGGGCAACGTCGGCACCTTGCTGCGCACCTGCGCGGCGGCTGGCGTTAAACGCGTGTTCCTGGCTACCGGCACCGCCGCCGCCTGGTCTCCCAAAGTGTTGCGCAGCGGGCAGGGCGCGCACTTTGCGCTGGCCATCCACGAGCACGTCGACCTTCAAGCGCTGTTGCCAAGCCTGCGCGTGCCGCTGGTCGCCACCGCGCTGGAGGGCGCGCAAGACTTGTACCAAGGCCGCTTGCCGCCGAGTTGCGCCTGGGTCTTCGGGCACGAAGGTCAGGGCGTGGACCCGGCCTTGCTGGCCGCCGCGCGTCTGAAGGTGTGCATCCCGCACGACATGGCTGCCGTCGAATCGCTGAACGTGGGCGCGGCCGCCGCGATCTGCCTGTTCGAACAACGCCGCCAGGCCCTGTCTTGCGCGGCGCGCTGATCTGTTCATTTCCTTACATTCCCCAATTTCTTGACTGACCCCGTTTATACTCGCGCGTTGCGCGGGCATGACATCGGTTCACCCATGCCGCGAATCCCAGGGGATATCAATGAAAACAATGTTCAGGTTGGCGCTTGCCATGGCAGGTGCGGTGTTGCTGTTGGCCGGATGCGCGGGGCCGCGTTATGCGGACGTGTCATCGCAGATTCCCGACATTGAGCCGGGGTTGGGCCGCATCTATGTCTATCAGCTCGCCAACGCCAAGGATGTCGCGCAGCCAGCCATTATGGTCAATGGCCGCAAAGTCGGTCGCTCCAAGGCCGGCCGGTTTTTCTTCGTGGACCGGCCAGCTGGCATGACCACCCTGACCTTGGCGCCGGATCGCAAGGACCCGGATGCGGGGATTAAATTGGATCTGCCTGCTGGCCAGACGAGGTATGTGCGCGTCGACATCGAGGGCGGCAAGCAGGTGTTGCGCCCGGAAGCGTCGGCCGACGTGGCTACGCAATCATTGGCGGATTTGAAGTACTGGGGTGCGGGGCATCGCGACCGGGAAAAGCTGCGCTATTGATGTTGCACGTTTTGTAAAATTCGGTCGCACTCATATACTTCACGCTTTGAAATTCCCGAGGTGGCTATGGCGTCATCGCCGTTTCACAAATTCCAGGGTTGGACGCGTGCGGGCCGGGCGCTGCTGTTGACGTCGAGCATGCTGGCGTTGAGCGCATGCATGTCGGTCAGCACGCAAAAAGTCGGCATGGTTCCCGTGGCCGCCGCAGACCCGGTCTACAGCATTCAATTGTCCCGAGTCGTCATCGCGGCATTGCCGAATGACAGCAGCGTGACGCTGCCGTCGGGGTCGCAATGGCGCCGTGTCGGCGCGTTGCCGCAAGGCGATGTCTACCGCTCGATGAATGGCTTGTTCACCATTCAAACCCGCCGCCAGGGCGAAGCGTATCTGGTCGCGTCGTCCGGCAAGCTGCTGGGCTTTTATCTGCCAGGCGAAAGCGCATTCATGCCGCTTTCCCGCCCCGTTACGCTGCCCGTGGAGATGCGTCAATGAAATCGTGGTTGAAAGGGGTGGCAGCGGCCGCCATTGCAGTGGTATTGGCAGGGTGCGCTGGTCCGAAGTACGACGCGCTGCATGGCCAGCTTCCGCCGATTGCCGAGGGCAAGGGCCGGATCTATTTCTATCAGCCCCAGCCGACCAATCTGGCGGCCGCACAGCAAAAACTGCGCGTCAACAATGTCGTCGTTGGCCGCAATAAGCCGGGCAGCTTTTTCTTTGTGGATCGGCCTGCAGGCAGCTACGTGGTCACCAACCTGTACTGGACGGGCGACGGCGTGAGCTTCATGCTCGACCCCGGCCAAACGCGTTACGTGCGGGTGATGGCCGAAGTGTATGGCGCCACGGGCGCAGTCGGAAAATTGTCGATGCAACTGGTCGACCCGGCGGAAGTGGCCGAAAACGAAATGCGCGGGCTGCGCTATTGGGGTGCAGCAAGCCCCGAGCGCGCGCCGGGCCTGTAATTCGGCCGCGTTTCCTTCACCCGAAAACAGCCAGGGCGCATCCATGATGCGCCCTGGCTTTTATGCGCCCTGGTTTTTTTTAGCCCCGATCCAGGCCCACTTCCTGCAGCACCGTCGTCGCGATTTCTTCGATGGACTTCGTGGTGCTGGACAGCCAGGAAATGCCTTCGCGGCGCATCATGCGTTCGGCTTCGGCCACTTCATAGCGGCACTGTTCCAGTTGCGAGTAGCGGCTGTTGGGGCGGCGTTCGTTGCGCACTTCAGCCAGGCGCTCGGGTTGGATGGACAGGCCAAACAGCTTGGCCCGATGCGGGGCGATGGTCGAGGGCAGGGTGCCGCGCTCGAAATCGTCAGGCGTCAGCGGGAAGTTGGCCGCCTTGATGGCGTACTGCATGGCCAGGTATAGGCTGGTTGGCGTCTTGCCGCAGCGGGACACGCCCACCAGGATGACGTCGGCCTGGTCCAGCTGGTTCACGAACTGCCCGTCATCGTGCGCCAGGCTGAAGTTGATGGCGTCGATACGATTGCGGTACTTTTCTGAATTGGCCTGCATGTGCGAGCGGCCAATGGAGTGGCTGGACTTCAAGCCCAGCGCCTGTTCGATATGGCTGACGAAGGTGCCAAACAGGTCCATGAAAATGCCGTTCGCCTGGCGAACGCGGGCCAGGATTTCGGGGTTGACCAGGGTGCTGAACACAATGGGCGGCACGCCGGCTTCCAGGGCGCTGCGGTCGATGCGCATGGCGACTTCGGCGGCTTTTTCGAGCGTGTCGACAAAAGGCAGGCGGATCGGCTTGAAATCGACCTCTTCGAACTGGGAAAGCACCGACTGGCTGAACGTTTCAGCGGTGATGCCGGTACTGTCGGAAACGATGTATACCGTGCGTACGATCGGGGTAGATGTCATGTGTAAAAAATTCCAACCAGTCAGATAGCCGAGGGTACTCCACCGAGTACAATCAGGCCCCTATAAGTCACCCCAAGGGCGGTCCAAGGCCAGTTTGGTCAGCGTCTGAAAAAGCAGTGTTTTGTGCTTGATTCATGCTTTGACCTAACTCGCTTTCATTCCATTGTAAAAGGTGACTTCAATGTCGTATGTTGTTTTGTTCGAGCAGCTCCGCATGACGGACGTGGACTCGGTAGGAGGCAAGAACGCATCACTAGGCGAAATGATCAGCCAGCTGTCTGGCGCGGGTGTCCGCGTTCCGGGCGGCTTTGCCACGACCGCCGACGCTTTCCGTGATTTCCTGAAAGCCTCGGGCCTGGACCAGCGCATTGCTGAACGCCTGACCACGTTGAACCCCGAAGACGTGCGCGAGCTGGCCAACGCCGGCGCGCAGATCCGCCAATGGATCGTCGAAGCGCCGTTCTCGGCTGAATTCGAAGCACAAATCCGCGAAGCCTTTGCCAAGCTCGACGCTGATGGCAAGGGCTCGTTTGCCGTGCGCTCCTCCGCCACCGCAGAAGACCTGCCCGACGCCTCGTTCGCCGGCCAGCAGGAAACCTTCCTGAACGTCGTTGGCATCGATGACGTGCTGGACAAGATCCGCCACGTGTTCGCGTCGCTGTACAACGACCGCGCCATTTCCTATCGCGTGCACAAGGGCTACGCCCACGCCGATGTCGCCCTGTCGGCCGGCATTCAGCGCATGGTGCGTTCCGACAAGGGCAGCGCCGGCGTCATGTTCACCATCGACACCGAATCGGGTTTTGAAGACGTCGTGTTCATCACGTCGTCCTACGGCCTGGGCGAAACCGTTGTGCAAGGCGCCGTCAACCCCGACGAGTTCTACGTCTTCAAGCCCACGCTGGCTCAAGGCAAGTTCCCGATCGTTGGCCGCCGCATTGGCTCCAAGCTGATCAAGATGGAATTCGACCCGGAGCGTCCGGAAGGCCGCGCCGTGCGTACCGTTGACGTGCCCGTGTCCGAGMGCAACCGCTACTCGCTGACCGACGACGAGGTCAATGAACTGGCCCGCTACGCCGTCATCATCGAAAAGCACTACAAGCGCCCGATGGACATCGAGTGGGGCCGCGACGGCGTCGACGGCAAGATCTACATCCTGCAAGCGCGTCCGGAAACGGTGAAGTCGCAGCAGGGCGTGAACGACGTGCAGCAGCGCTACCGCCTGAAGGCCACCGGCCAGGTCCTGATTACGGGCCGCGCAATCGGCCAGAAGATCGGCGCCGGCCCCGTCCGCGTCGTGGGCGACATCTCCGACATGGACAAGGTCCAGCCGGGCGACGTGCTGGTCACCGACATGACGGACCCCAACTGGGAACCCGTGATGAAGCGTGCCGCGGCCATCGTGACGAACCGTGGCGGCCGTACGTGCCACGCCGCGATCATCGCGCGCGAACTGGGCATTCCGGCTGTGGTGGGTTGCGGTAACGCGACGGACCTGCTGAAGGAAGGCCAGGCTGTGACCGTGTCTTGCGCGGAAGGCGACGAAGGCCGCATCTATGACGGCCTGATCGAAACCGAAGTGGAAGAAGTGCGCCGCGGCGAAATGCCCGCCATCGATCTGAAGATCATGATGAACGTGGGCAACCCCCAACTGGCGTTCGACTTCGCGCAGATCCCCAACAGCGGCGTGGGCCTGGCGCGTCTGGAATTCATCATCAACAACAACATCGGCATCCACCCGAAGGCAGTCCTGGACTACCCGAACGTGGACGGCGAGCTGAAGAAGGCCGTGGAATCGGCCGCTCGCGGGCACGCCAGCCCGCGCGCATTCTTCGTCGAGAAGATGGCGGAAGGCGTGGCGACGATTGCCGCCGCGTTCTACCCGAAGCCGGTCATCGTGCGCATGTCGGACTTCAAGTCCAACGAGTACCGCAAGCTGGTGGGCGGTTCGCGCTACGAGCCCGAGGAAGAGAACCCCATGCTGGGCTTCCGCGGCGCGTCGCGCTACATCGCTGAAGACTTCGCCGAGTGCTTCCGCATGGAATGCGAAGCGCTGAAGAAGGTCCGCGACGACATGGGCCTGACCAACGTTGAAATCATGGTGCCGTTCGTGCGTACGGTGGGTCAGGCCGAAAAGGTTGTGAACCTGCTGGCCAAGCACGGTCTGGCGCGTGGCGAAAACGGCCTGAAGCTGATCATGATGTGCGAAGTGCCGTCCAACGCCATCCTGGCCGACGAATTCCTGCAATTCTTCGACGGCTTCTCGATCGGTTCGAACGACATGACCCAGCTCACGCTGGGCCTGGACCGCGACTCGGGCATGGAGCTCTTGGCTGCCGACTTCGACGAACGCGACGAAGCCGTGAAGTTCATGCTGCGCCGCGCGATCAAGGCTTGCCTGGCCGCTAACAAGTACGTGGGTATCTGCGGCCAAGGCCCCAGCGATCACCCGGACTTCGCGCAATGGCTGAAGGACGAGGGCATCCTGTCGATGTCGCTCAACCCGGATACCGTTGTCGAAACGTGGCAGCGTCTGGCCAAGTAAGCGGCTGACTCGCTAGTAAAAAGCCCCGCATCTGAAAGGATGCGGGGCTTTTTTTCTATGCGGATGCTAGGGGGTGAGAGCAAGGGGATGAGTGCGCAAGGGCGCAAGGGCGCAAGGGCACAAGGGCACAAGGGCGCAAGGGCGCAAGGGTGCAATGGTGCAAGGGTGCAATGGTGCAAGGGTGCAAGGGCGCAAGGGTGCAAGGGCGCGGGGGCAGGGGGCGATGTCACGCCGCCCGGCGCGCTTCCAGGTAACGAGTCGGCGTTTGCCCAAGCGCCCGGCGGAACGCAGACGCGAACGCGCTCGGGCTGGCGTAACCCAGATCCAGTGCAACGCGGGTGACGGGCTGCCCTTGGCTTAAACGTTCGATGGCGGCAAGCAGGCAGACTTGCTGGCGCCAATCGGCAAAACTCGCGCCGGTTTGTGCGCGGAACAAGCGGGTAAAGGTGCGACGGCTCATGCCCGCCTGCCTGGCCATGACGTCGAGTCCGACCGAAATCGAGGGCGTATCGAACACTTGCTGGCATGCGCGCACCAGCCGCGGGTCTTGCGGCAGAGGGGCATGCAGCGACAGGCGGGGCATGAACGCGATTTCCGCCACCAGCATCGCCATCAGCTTGCCCGCGCGGCCTTGGGTGTCGTACAGCGCAGGCAGGTCGACTGCGTCCTGCAATAGCTGCTTGAGCAAGGCCGATACGCCGTAGACGCAGCAATGGTCCGGCATCCGGGCGGCGTCGGCTTCGCGTTGCGATACGAAGGCGTTAAGCATGGTGACCTGGCCCGACATGGTCATTTCGTGCGTGACGCCGGCAGGCACCCAGCACGCCCGTTGCGGGGGCACGAGCCACCGGCCCGCTGGCGTGGCGACGCTGATGGTGCCGCGCGAGGCAAACGCGAACTGGCCCCGCCGGTGCGCGTGCACGGGAAACGTCGACCCGGCCGCATAGTCGTTCGCGGTTACGACCACCGCGCGCGGAATGTCTTCAAACGGATCGACCAGGGTATTTCGCATGGCCCGAATTCTACAGAGAATGACCCGATAACGAAGGCGGGCCATGTAGGGCCGGCATACGATTCCTGCCTCGTGTCGCCGGATGCCGGCGACGTTTCATCCGCATCGGAGGCAGGATGCCCGGCACTTTTCATTCCGTGGGTAATGGCCCCCACGCTGTTCTTGTTCTGCATGGCTGGTTTGGCGACGCGCATGCGTTCGAGCTGATCGAACCGTGGCTGTCCCGCGACGCCTATCGCTACGTGTTCATGAACTACCGCGGTTATGGCGGCAGGCGCGACGAATCGGGGGCGTACACCATCGACGAAATCGCTGCCGATGCGCTGGCGCTTGCAGACAAACTCGGATTCGAGACCTTCAGCCTGATTGGGCATTCCATGGGCGGCATGGCAATCGAGCGTATCGCTACCTTGGCGCCCGAGCGGGTACGCGCACTGGTGGCGATTGCGCCCGTGCCTTGCGGGGGTATCCGGTACGACCCGGAGACGCGCCAGATGCTGGAGGCGGCCGCAACGCGCGCCGAGCTTCGCCAGACCATCATTGATCGCAGCACCGGTGGCCGTTTGCCCGCGCAGTGGGTCGAATGGAAGGCGGCGTATTCAGTGGCGTGCTCAATCCCCGACGCCTTCGCTGCTTACCTGCACGCGTGGGCCGATACGGATTTCACTGAGGCTATCGACGGACGCCATCCCGTGAAAGTCCTGGTGGGCAAGCACGACCCAACCTTCAATGCGGCGTTGATGGCGCAAACCTATCTGCGCCGCTATCGCCGGGCCAGTGTTGAGGTGCTGGATAACGCCGGCCACTATCCCATGAACGAAACGCCGCTCGCGCTTGCGGCCGCGATCGAGGCGTTTCTGGGGGAGGTGGCAAGGGAGATCGCCACGGCATGATCGAGTCGGACGGCGGCAAGGAGTATCGCCACGGCATGGCGGAGGCGGACGGCGGCAAGGAGTATCGCCACGGCCTGACCGAGACGGACGGCGCGCGGCGCAAGGATCAGGCCGCCTGCGCCTCGCGCGCGATCAGTTCGCGCTTGCGGTCGATGCCCCAGCGGTAGCCGGCCATGGAGCCATCGGTGCGCACCACGCGGTGGCAGGGGATGGCAAGCGCGATGTTGTTGGTGGCGCAAGCGCGGGCCACGGCGCGCACGGCACGCGGGTGTCCGATGCGTTCGGCCACTTGCGTATACGTGGCGGTAGCGCCGACGGGAATCTCGCGCAGCGCTTCCCAGACGCGGCGCTGGAAAGCGGTGCCGCGCACATCCAGGGGCAGGTCCAAGCCCCGCGATGGGTCTTCCACAAAGCCCACCACGGCGGCGACCCAGGTTTCAAATTCCGCATCCGCGCCGATCAGGCGGGCGGCCTTGAAGCGGTCTTGCAAGTTGCGAACCAAGGTTTCGGGATCGGCATCCAGGGCGATTTCGCAGATGCCGGTGTCGCTGGCCGCCACCAGCAGCGCGCCCAATGAACATTGCGCCACGGCGAAACGGATGTCGACGCCTTCGCCGTTCTTGCGAAAGGCGGTGGGCGTCATGCCCAGGATGGCGGGCGCGGCTTCATAGAAGCGGCCGCTGGAATTGAAGCCGGCGTCATACATGGCGTCGGTGACGCTGGCGCTGGCTTTCAGGTGTTGGCGCGCGCGCCCGGCGCGCAGGGCGCTGGCGTAGGCCTTGGGCGTGATGCCCGTGACGGCCTTGAAGATGCGGTGGAAATGGTAGCGGCTCATGCCGGCCTGCTCGGCCAGCGTGGACAGATCGGGCGGCTGCTCGGCCTCGAGTGCACGGCAGGCGCGTTCGACGGCGGCGGCGTGCTGTTTGCTCAAGGGGGCGACGGCGGGGCTCATAAGGGACTCCTGACATGCGCGTGGAGAAATACGCTATGACTCATGGTCTCAAGCCCCGCCGCGCGCTGCACTCCGGATGTTGCGCGCGCCGTGCGTTCAGGCGGGCGCGTACGCGTCCAGGAAGCGGCGCAGCAGTTCGCCCGCCACCGGGGTCGCGCGCACGTTCGCCGTCAGGTCGGGCATATCCAGGTTTTCGGCAGCGTAACGGCGGCCGTACCGCTCCAGGTGGGCGCGGACAAAGTCGGGACCGAATTCCGGGTGGAACTGGGTCGAAAACACGTTTCTGCCGATACGGATCATCTGGTGCTCGTCCAGATCCGAACGCGCCAGCACGGCGGCGCCCGGCGGCGGTTGCAGCACGGTTTGCGCATGCAGCATCTGCGCGGGGAAAGTCGGCGGCAGGCCGGCCAGCAGCTTGTCGCCCGTGGCCTGCGGCAGCAGTTCCACCGTTTGCGTGCCCACTTCGCGGCCAGACGGGTTGTAGCCGACCTTGCCGCCCAAGGCATGCGCCAGCAATTGGTGGCCGTAGCACACGCCGAACATCGGCAAGCCTGCGGCGGCGGCGTCGCGCAGCCACGCGGCGGTGTCTTCGCTCCAGGGTTCCTTATCCGTCACCATGGCGGGCGAGCCCGTGATCAGCGCGGCGCGGTATTGCGCGGGCAACTGGGGGCGCTGGCCTTCATGCACGGCCACGATCTCGATGTCGTCCGTGGCCAAGCCGGCCGCCTTCGACAGTTGTTCGGCATAGCCGCCGAACTGGCTTTTAAGCGTGTCGTCCGGGTCCCCGGTGTGCAGGATCAGAACGGGTAGGGCAGTGGAAGTTGCAGCGGTCATGGATGCTTGATCGAAGAAAAGGCAGACGCGGAAAATCCGGGTGGGACCGCCGCGTCAGGGCACATCATAATCCAGTGCAATTGTTCATGACCGCCGCCAGCGTACCCGTTGCGTCCCGGAAATACGTACAATCCGCTCACGACTCATCCTTTCAGGCGACTTAAACACCATGTGGATTTGGTTGGGATTGGCCGCGCTGGCCCTCATCGGGGAACTGGCGACGGGTACTTTCTATTTGCTGCTGGTGGCCCTGGGGCTGGCGGCCGGCGGCGTTGCCGCGTGGTTGAACATTGGCCAGGAATGGCAGCTGGTGGCCTGCGGCGTCGTGTTACTGCTGGGCCTGCTGGTCCTGCGCAAGACGCGTGTCCTGAAAAAGCGTGAAGTCAATTCGGCCCGCAATGTCGATGTGAATCTGGATATCGGCCAGACGGTTACCGTCGAGGCCTGGTCAGAACACCGCACCGCGCGCGTCTGGTATCGCGGCGCGCACTGGCAAGCGGAATTGGCCCCAGGCAAAACGCCGCATGCGGGCGAACACACCATCACCGAATTGCGCGGCTCGACGCTGGTGCTGACCCCAAGGGGCAAGCCGGATTCGGCGCAATAATCTCGGCGTAAAAAATGCCGGCGTAGAAATGCCGGCGCAGTAACACCGGGCCACGCTTCGCGCAGCCCGAGGCGGGCGCCCTTGCCGGCAAGCAAGGCCGCCTCCGCACTCACTCCAGGAGAAGTTCCAAATGATCATCGATACTTCCACTATCGTCCTGCTCGTTGTCGTCGCACTGGCGATTCTTATCGTCATCAAAGCGATCGCCATCGTGCCCCAGCAGCACGCCTGGGTGGTCGAACGCCTGGGCAAATTCGACCGCGTTCTGTCACCGGGCGCGGGCTTTGTCATTCCGTTTATCGAGCGCGTGTCCTACAAGCATTCGCTGAAGGAAATTCCGCTGGACGTGCCCAGCCAGGTTTGCATCACGCGTGACAACACGCAGCTGCAAGTCGACGGCGTGCTGTACTTCCAGGTGACCGATCCGATGCGTGCATCGTATGGCTCGTCGAACTACATCTCGGCCATCACGCAGCTGGCGCAGACGACCTTGCGTTCGGTCATCGGCAAGATGGAGCTGGACCGCACGTTCGAAGAGCGTGATTCCATCAACAGCAATATCGTCGCGTCGTTGGACGAGGCCGCGCTGAACTGGGGCGTGAAGGTGTTGCGCTACGAGATCAAGGATTTGACGCCGCCCAACGAGATCTTGCGTTCGATGCAGGCGCAGATCACCGCCGAGCGTGAAAAGCGTGCGCTGATCGCCGCTTCCGAAGGCCGCCGCCAGGAACAGATCAACATCGCCACCGGTGAACGCGAAGCCGCCATCGCCCGCTCGGAAGGTGAAAAGCAGGCGCAGATCAACCAGGCGCAAGGTGAAGCTGCCGCAGTGCTGGCCATTGCCGAAGCCACCGCCAAGGCCATCACGCAAGTGGCCGACGCCGTGCGTCAGCCGGGCGGCATGGAAGCCGTCAACCTGAAGGTCGCAGAACGCTATGTCGAAGCGTTCGCCAATGTGGCCAAGGAAGGCAACACGCTGATCCTGCCGGCCAACATGTCCGACGTTGGCGGCATGATCGCCTCGGCCATGACCATCGTGAAGTCCACGCGCAACACCTGACCTCGCGCCTTACCGCGCGCCGCCCATGATCGCTCCCGTTAATTTGCTTCTGATAGCAGCACTGGCGGGAGTCCTTTCTCTTTGCGTGCTGGGGTCACTGGCTCGCAGCGGCATGGCGGGCATCCGCGAAACCATACGCGCCAACTTGCTCACGCTGTTGGCGTTTTTTACGTTCGGGCTACAGAACACGGCGGCGCCGCTGTGGTTGTCGGTGCTGGTACCCAACGTGGCCGTCGCGCTGGCGCTGTGCTCGTATTACACGGGCGTCAGGCGGCTGCTGGGCTTAAGCGTGCCGCGGCATCTGATGATGCTGGGCTGCCTGCTGGCCCTGCCGGTGGTGCTGGTCTGCACCTATTTGGACTGGCAGATCGGGCCGCGGATCGTGGCGATGTCGTTCTTGCAGATGGGCTTCATGCTGGCCGTGGCGCACACCCTCCAGCGCAACATGCCCGCCCACCGCTCGCGCTATAGCTATCGCTTCCTGTGGGTTGCCGCGCTGATTTCGGCCCTGGTCTGCGCGCTGCGGGCGGCGGTCTACCTGTTCGACCTGGCCATTCCCCAGACCTTGCTGGAACCCACGGTCTGGAACATCACGTTCCTGACCTTGGGTGTGCTGACCATGCCGTGCCTGACGCTGGGCACGATCATGATCATTCACGATCGCATGCTGGCGGATCGCGAGCACGAACTGAATACCGACTTCCTGACCGGGTTGATGTCGCGCAAGGCGTGGTGGATGCAGGCCGAGCGCTACTGCGCGCAGGCGCTGCGCACGCGGCGGCCGCTGACCTTACTGCTATTGGATGTGGACCACTTCAAGCGCATCAACGACATGCATGGGCACGCGGCGGGCGACGCGGTGCTGCGCCATTTTGGCCTGCTGGCCACGGTCACGCTGCGTACGGGAGATCATGTGGGCCGCGTGGGCGGCGAGGAATTCGGCGTGCTGTTTCCCGACCTGCGCAGCGACGCGGTGATGGAGGTGGCGGCCAGATTGCTGGACTCCACCCGGCGCACGCCTTGTGCGCACGGCGGCAGCACGATCTCGTACACGTTCAGCGCGGGCGTTGCCGATTGGGTGCCGGGCGAGAACTTCGAGGCCTTTTTTGAACGGGCGGATCGCAAGCTCTACGCCGCCAAGGCGGCGGGGCGCAACCGCATCGTCGGGCCGGGTGAGCCGGCCGAGGCGCTGGCGCCGCCCGTCCCGGCTGCTGCGTGAATCAATCGTCTTTGTCTTTGCGCGGCGCGCGCGTGTCGTGCTTCATGATGCGTTCTTTCTCGCGCTGCCAGTCTTTCTCGCGCGCGGTGTCGCGCTTGTCGAACAGCTTCTTGCCGCGGCCCAACGCGAAATCCAGCTTGATGCGGCCGTTCTTATAGTGCAGGTTCAGCGGCACCAAGGTGTAGCCGCGCTGCTCGACCTTGCCGATGAGCTTGCTGATTTCTTCGGCCTTGAGCAGCAGCTTGCGCGTGCGCATGGCGTCGGGGTGGATATGGGTGGACGCCGTGGGCAGCGGGCTGACGTGCATGCCCAGCAGGTACAGTTCGCCATCGCGTACGATGACGTAGCTTTCCTTGAGCTGCACGCGGCCATCGCGAATCGCTTTGACTTCCCAGCCTTGCAGGACAAGGCCGGCTTCGTAGCGGTCTTCGATGAAATAGTCGTGCGTGGCTTTGCGATTGTCGATAATGCTCATAACGCCTTTTTGCTCATATTGCTTTTTTGCCCCTCGTGTCTTTTGCCCGGGGCTTGTTTTTTGCCTGAGGTTTCGCCTGGGGGGTTTGCCTGAGGGGTTTTGCCTGAGGGGTTTGCCTGAGGGGTTTGCCTGAGGTTTGATGGCCCTGTGGATACCCACATTAGGCTTAGGTCGTGCAGTGCCGGTAAAATCTTGCCATTCTAGCCATTTGCGATAGTCGATGCACAAAGTACAACGATCCGTCCTGGTGCCTTACAGCGCCGCCCAGATGTTTGATCTGGTTGCCGACGTGGAAAAGTACCCCGAGTTCATGCCGTGGTGTGGCGGCGCCGAGGTGCAAACCCGCGACGAGCACGGCATGCAGGCCTCTATCCTGATCAGCTTCGCGGGGATGAAGCAGCGCTTCACCACGCGCAACACCCACGTCTATCCCGACCGGATCGACCTTGAACTGGTGGACGGGCCGTTCTCCAGCCTGGTCGGCCATTGGGAATTTCAGCCCCTGGCCGAAGACGCGTGCAAGGTGTTGTTCACCATGGAGTACGCGTTTTCGAACCGCGCACTGGAAATGGTGGTGGGCCCGGTGTTCAACCGCATCGCCACCAGCTTCATTGATTCCTTCACCAAGCGGGCGCAGTCCAAGTATGGCGAATGAGCCGACTGCCGCGCCGCAGGTCGACGCCAGCGCTAACGTCAGCGTCAGCGTCTGCTACGCCTTGCCGGGCCACGTGTGGTTGCGCGAACTGAGCCTGCCGGCGGGGGCGACGGTGGCTGACGCCTTGGCGGCCAGCGGCTTCGCGCAGGCGTTCCCTGTGGTGCAGCCCTGGGAGCGCGGCGTGGGTATCTTTGGCCGCGCCACGGAACCCCAGGCGCGGCTGGCCGATGGCGACCGCGTTGAAATCTATCGGGGCTTGAGCTTCGACCCCAAGGAATCGCGCCGCCGCCGCGCTGAGCACCGCCGCGCCAAAACCGCCAGAAACGGCAGGGTCCGGCCGGCCGGTCTGTTGTAGGCGTGGGGGCGGGCCAGCCGCCTGTCGGACCCGGATAACCGGGTACACATTGTCATCATCGCGACAAGTGGCGCCGGGCCTTCCGGCGTAACATAGGCACCGTTTCGTACTTACGTTTACGTTAACGTCATGTCAAAATCGACGGGCTGGCGTTCACGAGACGGCAGCAACGCCAGCAGACAATACTGATGACAACAGGAGACAGGCTGTGGACTTGGAACTGACTGACGAGCAGCGCGCCTTTGCGCAAGCCGCCCGCGACTACGCCGAGGGCGAGCTCGCGCCCCATGCGGCGCGCTGGGACGCCGAAGGTATCTTCCCCCGCGAGGCCTTCGCCCGCGCTGGCGAAATGGGCTTTTGCGCCATCTATGCCAGTGAAGACATCGGCGGCCTGGGGCTGCCGCGCCTGGACGCCACGCTGGTGTTCGAGGAAATGGCGGCGGTGGACCCGTCGACCACAGCCTTCCTGACGATCCACAACATGGCCACCTGGATGGTCGGAAAATGGGGTCAGCCTGCCTTGCGCGAACACTGGGGCCCCTTGCTGGCCAGCGGCCAGAAGCTGGCGTCCTACTGCCTGACCGAGCCTGGCGCCGGTTCCGACGCGGCGTCCCTGTCCACGCGGGCGCAGCGCCAAGGCGACGACTATGTGCTCAACGGCGCCAAGGCCTTCATTTCGGGCGGCGGCGACACCGATCTGCTGGTGGTCATGGCGCGCACGGGCGGTGAGGGCGCCAGCGGCATCAGCGCCTTCGCGGTGCCGGCCGATAGCGCGGGCATCAGCTACGGGCGCAAGGAAGAAAAGATGGGCTGGAACAGCCAGTCCACGCGTCCCATCACCTTTGAGAACGTGCGCGTGCCGGCCGCCAATATGCTCGGGCAAGAGGGCGAAGGCTTCAAGATCGCCATGAAAGGCCTGGACGGCGGACGCATCAACATCGGCACCTGCTCGGTTGGCGCGGCGCAGGGCGCGCTGGACGCCGCCCGCCGCTACATGGACGAACGCCGGCAATTCAACCGCCGGTTGGCCGAATTCCAGGCGTTGCAATTCAAACTGGCGGATATGGCCACGCATTTGGTCGCAGCGCGCCAGATGGTGCGCCTGGCCGCGTGCAAGCTGGATGCCGGGTCGCCGGACGCAGCCACCTACTGCGCGATGGCCAAGCGCTTCGCCACCGATATGGGTTTTCAGATTTGTCTGGATGCGCAACAGATTCATGGCGGCTATGGATACTTGCGGGACTATCCCTTGGAGCGTCTGGTGCGCGATACTCGCGTTCATCAGATTCTGGAGGGCACCAACGAGATCATGCGAGTGATCATTGCCCGCCAATTGTTGGAAAAAGGAGCCGACATAAGATGAATGCACCGGTGTTGTTCGAAGAAAGAAGCGCGGCGAACGGCATGCGGTTCGGGATTGCGACGCTGAACGCGCCGCAGACCCTGAACGGCCTGTCGCTGGAAATGGTGGACTTGCTGGCGGCGCGGCTGGACGAGTGGGCGCGCGACCCGGGGGTTGCGCTGGTCGTGCTGCAAGGCGCGGGCGAAAAGGCGTTTTGCGCAGGCGGCGACCTGCACGGCCTGTATCGCAGCATGAGCGAGAACCAGGGCAAGAACGGTTGGAGCAATGCCTATGCGCGCCGCTTCTTCGAGCACGAGTATCGGCTGGACTACCGCATCCACACCTATCCGAAGCCCGTCCTGTGTTGGGGCCATGGCATCGTCATGGGCGGCGGTATTGGCCTGATGATGGGCGCGAGCCACCGTGTGGTCAGCGAATCGTCCCGGTTGGCCATGCCCGAAGTATCGATCGGCCTGTTTCCTGATGTGGGCGGCAGCTGGCTGCTGAACCGCATGCCGGGCCGCATCGGTTTGTTCCTGGCGCTGACCGGCGCGCAGATGAATACGGCTGACGCATTTTTTGCGGGTCTGGCGGACTTCCGGCTGAACCACGCTGATTGGCCGAAGCTGCTGGCGTCGCTGGAAGAGCAGCCCTGGGCCGGGCAGGCCGGTGGCGCGTCCGAGGAAGCGATTGCACCGCGTTCGCTCAACGATGGCTTGCTGCGCCGCGCGCTGACAGCGCTGGAGCCGCAGGCTCCGCTTGAACCTGGTCACCTGCGCCAGCATTCTTTCCTGATCAACAACCTGTGCAACGGCAACCGCCTGGATGAGATCTACGAAGAACTCGCCTTGCTGAAGGACCACGCCGACCCCTGGCTGGCGCGCGCCGCCAAGACCATGCTGGCGGGCTCGCCGGGTTCGGTGCGCCTGGCCTTCGCCTTGCAGCAGCGCACGCGCCTGCGTTCGCTGGATGACGTATTCCGCGCCGAGTACATCGCCGCGCTGGCGTGCACCGCGCATGGTGATTTCGCCGAAGGCATCCGCGCCTTGCTGGTCGACAAGGACAAGAACCCGCGCTGGAATCCCGCCGTCATCGATATGGCGACGGACGCCTGGGTGCAGAAATTCTTTGAAGAGCCGTGGCCCGAAGGCGAGCCGCATCCGCTGGCCGACCTGGGTCAGGAAGGGCGCTAGCGCGCCGGCCGGTTCGGTAGAGGCGGACCGGCCACCCCGTCATGCAGATCACGATGGTTCCATACCTACAGCAATAGCAATAGCAACAGGAGACAAGACATCATGAGCAGTATTGCGTTTATCGGTTTGGGCAACATGGGCGCGCCCATGGCATTGAATCTGGTCAAGGCCGGACACAGCTTGACGGTGTTCGATCTGGTGCCAGCGGCCGTCAAGCTGTTGACCGATGCGGGGGCGCGCGCGGCGGCCTCGGCATCCGAAGCCGTCAAGGGCGCCGACGTCGTGATTTCGATGTTGCCGGCCAGCAAGCACGTCGAAGGGCTGTATCTGGGCGAAGACTTGCTGGGCAAGATTCCATCCAGCGCGCTGGTCATCGAATGCAGCACCATCGCGCCGGACTCCGCGCGCAAGGTGGCGCAGGCGGCCGACGTGCGCGGCATCGCCATGATTGACGCCCCGGTATCGGGCGGCACGGGCGGGGCGGCGGCAGGCACGCTGACGTTCATCGTGGGCGGTCAGTCCGCCGCGCTGGAACGCGCGCGTCCCGTGCTGGAAAAGATGGGCAAGAACATCTTCCACGCCGGGCCGGCGGGTGCGGGCCAGGTCGCCAAGATCTGCAACAACATGCTGTTGGGCATCTTGATGGCGGGCACGTCCGAAGCGCTGGCGCTGGGCGTGGCCAATGGGCTGGACCCGAAGGTGCTGTCCGACATCATCGCCAAGAGCTCGGGCCGCAATTGGGCCACCGAACTCTACAACCCGTGGCCGGGCGTCATGGAGCATGCGCCGGCGTCCAAGGGGTACGCAGGTGGTTTCGGCGTGGACCTGATGCTGAAGGACTTGGGGCTGGCGGCCGAAGCGGCGCTGTCGGCACGAGCGTCCATTCCGTTGGGTGAGCTGGCGCGCAATCTGTATTCGCTGCACAGCTCGGGCGGCTCGGGCAAGCTGGATTTCTCCAGCATCGTCAATTTGGTCAAGCGCGAGCAAGACTGACATGAGCGAGCATGTGTCGTCGCCTGACCCGGCCGCGCGGGTCAAGGCAAGTTTCGACCAGCAAAGCGTGATGCGCCTGCTGGGCGCAGGGCTGGATGTGGTGGAGCGGGGCAGGGTGGATATCGTGCTGCCTTACCGGGCTGACCTCTGCCAGCAGAACGGCTTCTTGCACGCGGGCATTTCCACCACCATTGCCGACAGTGCGGGCGGTTATGCCGCCTTCACGCTGTTCAACGCGGGCGAAGATGTGCTGACGTCCGAGTTCAAGATGAACTTCCTGGCGCCGGCCAAGGGCGACCGCTTCGTGGCCAGCGGCCGCGTGGTCAAACCGGGCAAGCGCTTGTCGATCTGCCAGGTGGAAGTTCACGCCTACGAAGGCGAACAGGCCACGCTTTGCGTGATAGGCTTGCTCACCGCGGTACGCGTGACGCCGCGATGAATCCGGCGCGCGGCGCGTCCTGCCCTTGAGGGGGCGGGGCGCGCCGCGCGCTTGTCGCGTGTCGCTTGGGTATCGGGCAATGCCAGCAAAAGAACACCATCGAATTTTTCGCAGCAACTGGCTGCGTGCGGCCGTTTTGGGCGCCAATGACGGCATTGTGTCCACGGCCAGCCTGATCACCGGCGTGGCGGCGGCGCAGGCCACGCATGGCGCCATCCTGACATCGGGTCTGGCCGGGCTGGTTGCCGGGGCCTTGTCGATGGCGGCGGGCGAATACGTATCCGTGCGGTCGCAGGCGGATACCGAAGCGGCGGACTTGCGGATGGAGCAGCGGTCGCTGAAGGGCAACTCCGAGGAAGAACTGGCCGAGCTGATCGATATTTATGTCGAGCGCGGGCTGACGCGCGAACTGGCGGCGCAGGTGGCGCGCCAGCTCACCCAACATGATGCGCTGGACGCCCATGCGCGCGACGAACTGGGCATATCCATCCATAACCGGGCCCGTCCTGTGCAGGCGGCGGTGGCGTCCGCCGCATCGTTTGCGGGCGGCGCGGCCTTGCCGCTGGTGGTGGCCCTGATGGCGCCCGGGCCGCAATTGATTGGGTGGGTGATTGGGGCGTCGGTGCTGTGTCTGGCCGGACTCGGGGCGTTGGCCGCGGGGGCGGGCGGCGCGCCCAAAGGGCCTGCCGCGCTGCGCGTCACGATACTGGGCGCGCTGGCGATGGCGGTGACTGCCGGCGTCGGGGCGCTGTTCGGCGTCGCGGCGTAACGCTTCGGCTTGGGTGCGTAACGCTTCTTTGTGGGGGGCTACGCGTCGTTGTCGCAGCGTAACGCTTCGTGGTGGCCACCGTCGAGCCGGTGGCCACGCACCGCGCCAACTACGGCTTACGGGGTGATGGAGTAGGGCAGCGCTGCGGTCGCGATGCGCGGGCCGTCTACGGCACCCAGCCGCAGATCGCCTTCGGGCAAGGCGGCAAGCGTCGTTTCGAACAAGACGGATGCGACCCCGCCCAGGCTTGCCGCATCCACCACGCGGCCAATCGGCTCGCCCGGCTGGGTGGCGTCGAAAACATCCACGCCCGCCAGCGTCGCGCCTTGCTCGCCGGCGTCGGCAACGGTGCCATACGCCATGCGGCGCTTGACGGTGCCACGGTAGTGGCTACGCGCCACGACTTCCTGGCCGGGGTAGCAGCCTTTGGTGAAGCTCACGCCTTGCACCAGTTCCAGATTGACCGTTTGCGGGATGAAAACGTCCTGGGTAGCCGTGGCGATCCAGGGGATGCCGGCCGCCAGATCGGCCACTTGCCATTGCGCGGCGGGGGCCAGGCCCAGCACGCCGGACAACGCGGCCGACTGTTCCAGCTGTTCGTCGGACGCTATCCACCACCAGCGCAGGCGCGCATCGGGCGTGGGCGCGGCGATCCAGGTGCCGGACGGCAGGTCCACGCGCTGCCAGGCGGCGCGCGGCAAGGGGCCGGTTACGGCTTCCAGTGCAGCGGCATCTTCCTCCGTCACCTGCACCCCGGCTACATTCAGCAAGGTGGCGGCAAGCTTGACCTTGGCGCGCAGCACAAACATGGACAAGCGCTTGAGCAGCGCTTGCGACAAGTCTTTGCGGATCAGGCCGTAGAGCTGCGGAGCGTCATCGCCAGCGGCGGCGCCGCGCCACATGACCAGCGTGGCCAGCAGGCGGCCCTTGGCGGTGCAGTAGCCGGCCAGGCGGGCGGCGTCGGCAGGCAGGCCGGTGACGTCTTGCGTCAGTTGGCCGTGCAGAAAGGTCAGGGCGTCTGCGCCGGATGCGCTGAAGACTTGAAAATCTTCCAGCGGCGCGCATTGCGCGCAACCTTCGGCGCGGACAGGAATCGAAGAGTAGAAAGCGTGCATGTCGGCGGAGTTATCGCGTCATCAAAGTGCAGATGATAGCCGCCTTCCTGCGGGCAATGGGCCATCCCCTCGCCGGGAAAAGGGCCGCCCCGTGCACTCTGACCCCTCTTTTGCCGCGACAGGTCCGCCTGATCCATTAAACTTCCGGGACTTATGAAGAAGCGACTCCGTTTTTACGTCTTGTGGTCTTTCCTGCTCATCGTGATTGCCGCCGCGGCAGCCGTGGGCGCCGCCTGGAGCTGGATGCACCGGCCCATGCATTTACCGGCCGACAGGATCGATTTTGTAGTGGACCCGGGCAGCAGCCCGCGTACGGTCGCGCGCGCGCTGAATGCCGTGGGCGTGCCGATGTGGGAACCCGGCTTTGTCTGGATGGCCCGCCTGACCGAGCAAGACAAGCTGATGAAGGCTGGTGGCTATCAAGCCATTAACGGCGACACGCCGTGGCTGCTGCTGGAACGGCTGGCTCGGGGTGACATGACCCAGCGCCAGATCACGTTCCTGGAAGGCTGGACGTTCCGCCAGATTCGCCAGGCGCTGCGCGAGAACCCGGACGTCAAACAAACCTTGGGCGACACCAGCGATGAAGCGCTGATGGAGCGGCTGGGTTCCGACATCAAGCACCCGGAAGGCCTGTTCTTCCCGGACACCTATATCTTCACCCCCGGCAGCACCGACTTCGATCTGCTGCGCCGCTCTTACCAGGAAGGCCAGCGCATCTTGCAGGACACCTGGGCCAAGCGCCAATCGGACCTGCCCGTCGCCACGCCCTATGAAGCCTTGGTGCTGGCGTCCATCATCGAAAAGGAAACCGGCCATGGGCCGGATCGCCGCCGCGTGTCGGGCGTGTTCACCAACCGGCTGAAGATCGGCATGCTGCTGCAAACCGATCCCACCGTGATCTACGGCATGGGCGAGGCCTATCAAGGCCGCATTCGCAAGCGCGATCTGCAAACGGATACGCCATGGAATACCTATACGCGCCCGGGTTTGCCGCCCACGCCCATCGCAGCGGCGGGCCGCGCGGCGCTGCTGGCTGCGGTGCAGCCCGAGCAACACAAGTACCTGTTTTTCGTGTCGCGGGGCAATGGCACGAGCGAGTTCGCCGAGAACCTGTCCGGGCATAACCGCAATGTGTCCCGCTACATCCTGGGCCAGGGCGCGCGTCCGAACGCGACGCCGGCTCCGGCCGGGGCCCCGGCGGCCGCGCCGGCCGCTTCCACGAACGCCGCGCCTTCCTCTGACGCCAGCGCGGGCCGCGGCACGGGCACTGGCACTGGCACTGGCACGGGCACTGGCACTGGCACGGGTACTGGCACTGGCACGGGTACTGGCGCCAGCGCCGACTCCGATTCCGATTCCGACTCAGCACAAGGACAAGATCAATGACCTCACGCGGACGCTTCATTACGCTGGAGGGCGTGGACGGCGCGGGCAAGAGCACGCACACCGACTGGATCGCGGACTTCTTGCGAGCGCAGGGCATTGAGGTCGTCTCGACCCGCGAACCCGGCGGCACGCCGCTGGGTGAAAAACTGCGCGCCCTGGTGTTGACCGACACCATGGGCCTGGACACTGAAACACTGCTGATGTTCGCGGCGCGCTGCGAACACGCGCGCCAGGTGATTGAGCCGGCCTTGGCGCGTGGCGCCTGGGTGGTGTGCGACCGCTACACCGACGCAACCTACGCCTATCAGGGCGGCGGGCGCGGCTTGGGCGCCGAGCGCGTGGCCGTGCTTGAGCAATGGATGCAGGCCGGCCAGCCCGACCGCACCTGGCTCTTCGATGTGCCGCTGGACGTGGCCCGTGCGCGCCTGGCCAATGCGCGCGAACCCGACCGCTTCGAACGCGAAGGCGCAGCCTTCTTCGAGCGCACCCGCAACGCGTATCACGAACGCGTAAAGGCTGATCCCGACCGTATTCACGTCATCGATTCCACCCAGTCGATTGCGCAGATCCGCACCGAGCTTGAAGCCGGGCTGCGGGCGCTGCTGGCCGTGAAGGCGTGAGCGCGGGCATGAGCGCACCTCAATTCCTGCCCTGGCAGATGGAGACGGCGCGGGCCTGGCTGGGCAACCGCGACCGCTTCGCCCACGCGTGGCTGGTGCATGGCCTGGCCGGCATCGGCAAGCTGGATTTCGCGATCGCCGCCGCCGCCAGCCTGCTCTGTGAAACGCCCGATAACGGCTTGGCCTGCGGCCATTGCGCCGCCTGTGCCTGGTTCGCCAGCGGCAATCACCCCGACTTGCGCCGCATCCGGCCCGAGGCGGTGGCCGTGGAAGAGGGGGCGGATGCCGCCGCCGATGCCGCGGAAGACGCTGAACCCGCCACGGGCGCGGCCAAGCGGGCGCCGTCCAAGGAAATCCGCATCGATCAGATTCGGTCGCTGGAGTCCTGGTTCAACACGGCGACTCACCGGGGCGGATGGCGCGTGGCGCTGCTGTATCCGGCGCATGCGCTGAATGTGGTGTCGTCCAACGCCTTGCTCAAGGTGCTGGAAGAACCGCCGCCACACACTGTTTTCCTGCTGGTGGCCGACGCGCCAGACCGCTTGCTGCCGACGTTGGTGTCGCGCTGCCGGCGTTTGCCGCTGCCTGCGCCCGACCCTGACACCGCGTTGCAATGGTTGCGTGCCCAGAATGTTGAACCTGCCCGCGAATGGCTGGCGGCTGCGGGCGGCGCGCCTTTGGCTGCGCTGCGCTTGGCGCAAGCGGGTGACACGCCTTGCCCACCGTGGTTGCAGCAACTGATCGGCCCCTTGGCCCAAGGCCAGACGCCAGACGTCGGCACGCTGGCCGAGTCGCTGGAAAAAGTGCCCGCCACCGAATGGATCGACGCGTTGCAACGGCTGTACACCGACCTGATGCTGGCCAGCGCGGGCGCGCCCGTGCGTTACTTCCCGGTGTTGGCGGCGGGCGTGGCCCAGGTCGCCACGCGCATGAATACCGCGCGCGTGGCGGAAGCCGCACGCTGGCTGACGCGGCAACGGGCGCTGGCCACCCATCCGCTGAACGCCAAGCTTTTTGCGCACGCCACCCTGCAACGCGTGGTGCTATCCTGCCAGGCGTAAGTCTCTGATCCAGCGGCGTTTTGCCCGAAAACGGGCAGGGCGCCGCGGTCTCTTTATGTAGTCAAAACATGTACGTCGATTCCCACTGTCATTTGAATTTTCCCGAGCTGGCGGCCGATTTGCCGGGCATTCTTGATCGAATGGCCGCCAACCAGGTCACCCACGCGCTGGTCGTCAGCGTGAACATGCCGGAATGGCCTGGCCTGATGTCGCTGGTCGAGCCGCAGCCCAATCTGTGGGCCTCGGTGGGGGTGCACCCCGACTACGAAGACACGCCCGACCCTGAACCCGAAGAGCTCGTCCGCCTGTCGGCCCACCCCAAGGTGGTGGCCATTGGTGAAACCGGGCTGGACTATTACCGCTTGTCCGAACCGCTGGATTGGCAGCGCGAACGCTTTCGCCGCCACATCCGTGCCGCGCGCGAGACGGGCTTGCCGCTGATCGTGCACACACGCGCCTCGGCCGAAGACACGGTGCGCATGCTGAAGGAAGAGCAGGCGGCCGAAGTGGGCGGCGTGATGCACTGTTTCACCGAGAACTGGGAAGTCGCGCAAGCGGCGTTGGACCAGAATTTCTATATCTCGCTGTCGGGCATCGTCACGTTCAAGAATGCGCAAGTGGTGCATGAAGTGGCGTCCAAGGTGCCGCTGGACCGCTTGCTGATCGAGACGGACTCGCCGTATCTGGCGCCGGTGCCGTATCGCGGCAAACTGAATGATCCGTCCAAGGTGATCCACGTGGCCGAGAAGATTGCCGATCTGCGAGGCATCACGGTGGCCGAGGTGGCGCGCGCATCAACTGATAATTTCTTCCGTCTTTTCAATAAGATAAAGAAATAAGTTCATCTAATTTATTTAAAGTCACTTCTAGGATAGCCATGACCGCCTACGCTCCGACCGCCCGTCACGTCTTGTTGTCGCGTTGCCGCGGCGCGCTGCTGGCGCTGGCCATCGGGCTGGCGGCGCCGATGGCGCACGCCGCCAATCCTGGCGATTGGTGGGTCTATGTGGCCAACGACTATCCCGACGACATCAAAGACCTGCTGGCTCACGGGTCCGATCCCAACGTGCGCTACAAGAACGGCCAGCCGGCCCTGATGCGTGCGGTGGTCGATGGCGCCTGGAAGGTGTTTGACGTGATTGCCGCCGACAAGCGCACCGACGTCAACGCCGAGAACCCGGCGGGTGAAACTCCGCTGATGTACCTGGCGATTGCCGGCCAGACCGAGCGGGCCAAGAAGCTGATTGCGCGCGGTGCGCAGGTGAATCGCCTGGGCTGGACGCCGTTGCACTATGCGGCGTCCAAGGGGCAGATGGAAATGGCGCGCATGCTGCTTTCCAAGAAAGCCATGGTCAATGCGCCGGCGCCTGGCGGTGAGACGCCCTTGATGATGGCGGCGCTGGGTGGCAATAAAGACATGGTCGATCTTCTGGTGAAGGCGGGCGCCGATGTGACGACCCGCGATCTGAAAGACCAAAGCGCGGCCGACTGGGCGCGCAACGGCAAGTCGGCCGCGTTGGCCACCGAACTGACGGCCATGGTCGCGCGCGCCGACGACGCCAAGCGCGCGCGCCGCGCCACGAATCCTGTACCGGCGGAAGCCGAGCCGGTGCCGGTGCCGGACACCGCCGCGCTGCCGCCCGCGGTGGCGCCGTCGGCGGATGCGCCGGGCGCTCCGGCGCCGGCCGCGTCAGCTCCCGCCCCAGCCACCCCCAACGTGGGCGGCGTGTCGGGCGTGCGCCTGAACAACTACGACGACAAGCCCGCCGCGCCTTAAGTCAGACGCCACGGCAGCGGCCCGAGTCCAGGCTCGGCGCCGCCCCGCTTGAAATGCCCGAAAGGGACAGATCCAAAGACCGCTATGCGGTCTTTTTTTCGTACTCTTCCTGGGGTTTTCCCTGTTTATTCTCAACTGTCGGGAATAAAAGAAAGGATAACCACCACAAATTGATAATCTCAGCGCCTTATTGCTAGGAGTTGAGTGTGATGTCGGATTCCTCGGTGGGGGCGGGCGCAGATCGCGTTCTCTACGTGTTGGCCACGCTGGCCCGGCACGATGGCCCCCTGACGATCGCCGCGCTGGCCGAGAAAACGGGTCTGGCTCAAAGCACCCTGTATCGCCAGGTGGCGCTGCTCAAGCGCTGGGGTTTCGTGGCTGAACACGAAGGGGAATACGGACCTGGGCCGTTGTGCGTGCAACTGGCCTGGGGCTTTGATCAGTCGTCGTTTCTGATCCACGAAGCGCAGCCTGACATGGCGTCGCTGGCGGCGGCCTCGGGTGAAACCATCGGCTTGCTCGTGGCGGTGAAAGACCAGGCCGTTTGCCTGGACATGGTCGAAAGCCAGCATCCGCTGCGTTGCTCGTTCACCAAAGGCCGTGGCCTGCCGCTGGCGCGCGGCGCCTCGGCCAAATCCCTGCTGGCCTTCATGCCCTTGGCCCGTTTGCAGGCCGCGCTGGCCTATCTGGCCGACGAAGCCGGCGTAGACGCGGCACGCCTGGCCGATGAACTCGAAGCCATCCGCGAGCAAGGCTACGCCGTGACCGATAGCGAAGTCGATGCGGGCGTGTGGGGTGTCAGCGTGCCGATTTTTCAGCGGCCCAACCAGGCCGTCGCATCCATCACGTTGATGGCGCCGTCGACCCGCGCCGCCCAGCGTCCCGACGCCTTGATCGCCATGACGGTTGCCGCCGCCCGCCGTATTTCCGAACGATTGAAGGTGCATTGACGCGCCAAAAACGGAATCTGCACCGCCGCCACATTTCCTTGAATTCCACGCTGTAGCGTTTTTTCACTCCCCGTTTTTCGCCGCACCGTATTCGCCACACCGTATTCGCCGCACCGCATTCACCACGCCGCATTTACCACGCCATTTCTGCCGCCTCACTTTTCGCTATTCCTCTTCCGCCGTACTCATCGCCGTACCTCTTTCCCATAGGACTGACCATGACCACTCGCCGCACACTGCTGACTGCCGCCCTGACGCTGGGCCTGGCCTGGAGCGCTGGCTCCGTGCACGCCCAGGAAACCATCCGCGCCGTCACCGACGCCACCTTCCCGCCGATGGAGTTTGTCAAAGACGGCAAGCGCACGGGTTTCGACATCGAACTGGTTGAGGCGCTGGCCGGCGCCATGGGCAAGAAAGTCGAATGGATCGACATCGACTTCAAAGGCCTGATCCCCGCGCTGCAAGCCGGCCGCGCCGACATCGCCGTGTCCGCCATTTACATCACGCCCGAGCGCAGCAAGGTCGTTGACTTCACCGACCCCTACTACGCAGGCGGACTCGTGGTGCTGACCAAGACGGACAGCCCCATCAAGACGCTGAAGGATCTGGATGGCCGCAAGGTGTCGGTGCAGGTGGGCACCAAGTCGGTCAACTATCTGAAAGAACATTTCCCGGCCGTGCAGCGCGTGGAAGTCGAGAAGAACCAGGAAATGTTCAACCTGGTGCAGATCGGCCGCGCGGAGGCCGCCGTGACCGGCAAGCCCGCCGCCAAGCTGTTCGCGCAAAGCACGACGGGGCTGACCGTGTTGAACGATCAGATCACGACCGAGGACTACGGCATTGCCGTGCCCAAGAGCAAGCCCGAGCTGACGCGCGACCTGAACGCCGCGCTGCAAAAGCTGAAGGCCGACGGCAGCTATCAGGCCATCGTGAACAAGTGGTTTGAGGCTCCCGCGAAATGAACCTGGAATTCGCTCCCGTCTTCGCCGACTTCGACAGCCTGATGCGGGGCGCGGTGGTTACCGTTGAGGTAACCGCTGGCGCCTTGTTGCTGGGGTGTGTCATGGGCCTGCTGGTCGGCGTCGGCCGCCTCAACCCCAAGCGCTACATCATCTATAACCTGTGCAGCACGTACCTGCTGTTCTTTCGCGGCACCCCTTTGCTGGTGCAACTGTTCATCTGGTTCTTCGGCCTGCCGCAGTTCGGGGTGACACTGCCGGCGTTCGCGTGCGGCGTGCTGGGCCTGGGCATGTATTCCGGCGCGTACGTGTCGGAAATTGTGCGCGGCGCAATTCAGTCGGTTGACCGCGGCCAGACGGAAGCGGCGCGCTCGCTGGGCATGTCGTCGGGCCAGGCGATGCGCATCATCATCCTGCCGCAGGCAGTGGTGCGCATGATTCCGCCGCTGGGCAATGAGTTCATTGCGCTGATCAAGAACTCGGCGCTGGTGTCGCTCCTGACCATTCACGATCTGATGCACGAAGGGCAGAAGATCATCAGTGTGTCGTATCGCTCGCTGGAAACGTATCTGGTGGTCGCTTTGATTTATCTGGTCCTGACCACGGCCGCGATGGTGATTTTGCGCAAGGTGGAACAACACCTGCGCGCCGGGGGGATGGTGCAATGAACCAATTTGGCGCTCCGCAGGAAATGATCCGCATCCGCGGCCTGCACAAGTCTTATGGCGAACATGCCGTGCTGAAGGGCATCGATTTCGACGTGCTGCCTTCGCAGGTGGTGGTCGTGATCGGGCCCAGCGGTTCCGGCAAGAGCACCTTGCTGCGCTGCTGCAATGGTTTGGAAGTGGCGCAGGCCGGCACCGTGGACATCTGCGGTCAGACCTTGCTGGACGATGGCGAACTGCTGCCCGAGGCGGCGCTGAACCAGCTGCGCATGCAGGTGGGCATGGTGTTCCAGGGCTTTAACTTGTTTCCGCACTTGTCGGTGCTGGATAACGTGACGGTGGGCCCGCGCAAGCTGCGCGGCATGGGCCGCGACGAGGCCAATGCGCTGGCCGAAGACCTGCTGAAGAAGGTGGGTCTGTCGCAAAAGACCGCCGCCATGCCCGCCAGCCTGTCTGGCGGACAGAAGCAACGCGTGGCGATTGCCCGCGCGTTGGCCATGCAGCCCAAAGTCATGTTGTTTGATGAGCCGACCTCGGCGCTGGACCCGGAGCTGGTGGGCGAAGTGCTGCAGGTGATGAAGCTGCTGGCGCGCGAAGGCATGACGATGATGGTGGTGACGCACGAAATGGGCTTTGCCCGTGACGTGGCCGATGTGGTCGCCGTGATGGATGGCGGGGTGATCCTGGAATCCGGCACGCCGGAAGTKATCTTCAGCCAGCCGCGCGAACCGCGCACTCGTGAATTCCTGCAAGCCGTGCTGAATGCGGGGCAGGGGGCGGCGGCATGAGCGCGGTGCAGTTGGACAAAACCCTGTGGAAGGCGCGCGACGACAGCGCCGAACAAGGCGACACGCGCCGTCTGGCGCACATTGTCGAAGCGGCCGCGGGCCAGGTGGAAAAGGGCGAGCCGGTGTTGCTGGGCTTTGCCTGCGACGCGGGCGTCGCCCGTAACCAAGGGCGTATCGGCGCGGCGGAAGGCCCGGCTGGCATCCGCAAGTTCATGGCGGGCTTGCCGGCGCATGGCTTGACCCGCTTGCTGGATGCGGGCGATGTCACCTGCGAAGGCGACCAGTTGGAGGCGGCGCAGGAGCAACTGGGCCTGCGCGTGGCCGATCTGCTGGCGCAGGGCGCCCGCCCGGTGGTGTTGGGCGGCGGGCACGAAATCGCCTGGGGCAGCTTCCAGGGCCTGGCCCGCTGGCTGGAATCCCGAGGCGACAACGAGCCCGTGCTGGTGCTGAACCTGGATGCGCATTTCGACCTGCGCACCGGACGCCCGGGCAGCTCGGGCACACCGTTCGACCAGATCGCCCACTACTGCGAGGAACGCGGACGGCCCTTGCAATACGCCTGCCTGGGCGTGTCGCGGCTGGCCAATACGCCGGCGTTGTACGCGCGCGCCGCCGAAGTGGGCGCCGTGTGGGTCGAAGACCGTGACATGCAGGAACGCCACCTTGAAGCCCGCCTGGCCAACGTCGACGCCTTGCTGGCGCGGGCGCGCCACGTGTACCTGACGATCGACCTGGACGTGCTGCCGGCCGGCGTCATGCCCGGCGTTTCGGCGCCTGCGCCTTACGGGGTGCCGATGGCCGTGGTTGAGGAAATCGTGCTGCGCGTGAAGGCCAGCGGCAAGTTGCGGCTGGCCGATATGGCGGAATACAGCCCGCGTCTCGACATCGACGGGCATGGCGCGCGCGCGGCCGCCCGGCTGGCCTGGCAGTTGATGTCGGCTTGATGGCGATGCGGAATTCGCATCGCTTTTTGTAGCGACGCAGGCGCTGCAAGCAAAAGGGGCGGCTTCTAGGGAGGCTGCCCCTTTTTTCATCGATGCCCGCAAAGCCAATACTTGCGCGACTTGCGGCTGGCCGAGGGTGGACGCGTCCGGATTGCCGGCTTAGGATAGGGGTAGCTTTAAGACCGGGCTTGTGACCCGTACGGTATCCGCAACATTAATACGTCCCCATTTAATATATTTTATATTTAAATGGGGACGCTATTACTTTCGTGGATAAAATGGCGCAACTTTGTCAGGAGATCATGCTCATGTCTCACACACCCACCCATGCCTTGCCGTCTTATCTGAATGCCGATGACCTCGGCCCCTGGGGTAATTACCTGCAACAAGTCGACCGGGTCACCCCGTACCTCGGCTCTCTGGGACGGTGGGTTGAGACCCTGAAGCGCCCGAAGCGCTCGCTGATCGTCGACGTGCCGATCGAACTGGACAACGGCACCATCGCCCACTTCGAGGGCTATCGCGTGCAGCACAACGTGTCGCGCGGCCCGGGCAAGGGCGGCGTGCGTTTCCACCAAGACGTGACCCTGTCTGAAGTGATGGCGCTGGCCGCGTGGATGTCGGTCAAGAACGCCGCAGTCAACCTGCCGTACGGCGGCGCCAAGGGCGGCATCCGTGTCGATCCGCGCAAGCTGTCGCAATCCGAACTCGAGCGCATGACGCGCCGCTACACGACCGAAATCGGCGTGATCATCGGGCCGTCGAAAGACATTCCCGCCCCTGACGTGAACACCAACGCCCAGACCATGGCCTGGATGATGGACACGTACTCCATGAACGAAGGCGCCACCGCCACCGGCGTGGTCACCGGCAAGCCGATCGCGCTGGGCGGCAGCCTGGGCCGTGTCGAAGCCACCGGCCGCGGCGTGTTCGTCGTGGCGTGCGAAGCCGCACGCGACCTGAACATCGACGTCTCGAAGGCCCGCGTGGTCGTGCAGGGCTTCGGTAACGTGGGCGGCACCGCTGCCCGCCTGTTCCATGAAGCCGGCGCAAAGGTCATTGCCGCGCAAGACCACACCGGCACCGTGCACAACGCCGAAGGTCTGGACGTGCACAAGCTGCTGTCGCACGTGTCGCAACACGGCGGCGTGGGCGGCTTCTCGGGCGGCCAGGCCATGGACAAGAACGAGTTCTGGACGCTGGAAACCGAATTCCTGATCCCGGCAGCCCTGGAAAGCCAGATCACCGTCGACAACGCCGCCAAGGTGCGCGCGAAGATCGTGGTCGAAGGCGCCAACGGCCCGACCACCCCGGAAGCGGACGACATCCTGGCCGAACACGGCGTGTATGTCGTGCCGGATGTGCTGGCCAACGCTGGCGGCGTGACGGTGTCGTACTTTGAATGGGTGCAGGACTTCTCCAGCTTCTTCTGGAGCGAAGAAGAGATCAACCAGCGCCTGGAACGCATCATGCGCGAAGCCTACGCGGCCGTGTCGCAAGTGGCCAAGGAACACAAGGTCACGCTGCGCACCGCTGCGTTCATCGTGGCTTGCACCCGGATTCTGCAAGCGCGCCAAGTGCGCGGCCTGTATCCGTGATGTCTGAATCGGCGGTGCGTTCCTGAACGCGCCGCTGAGGAGGCAGAGGAAGACAAAAACAGAAATCGCCCCGAAAGGGGCGATTTCTATTGCGCGGCCGGAATCCTTCAACTGGGGAAAATGGGGGCGGCACGGATGCCGGAACCTGCATAGAATGTGCCGTTGCCCGCCTTGGGCCCGGCCCCTTTGTCTGGAGTACCCATGACGCATGCCTTGCCGTCCACGACCCTTGCCGTGGACCCCGCCTGGATCGACGCCTACGGCCATCTGAACGCCGCCCACTACGTGGGTATCTTCGACCGCGTCGGTTTTGAACTCTTGGGTCAGATTGGCGTGGGGCTGGACTACACCGAGGCCACGCGTTGCGGTATCTACACGATGAACATCTACGTGGCCTACCTGCGCGAAGTGTTGGAGGGCGACCCCCTCATGCTGCGCATCCGTCTGTTGGAAGCCGACAACAAACGGCTGATGTGCATGATGGAGCTGATCCAGACGCGCGACGGCTACCTGGCCGCCACCATGGAGCAGCTCTCCTTGCACGTGAACCTGGATACCCGGCGCGCCACCCCGTTCCCCGAAGCGCTTGCCCAGCGGCTGGCGCGCACCGTGGAAGAACATGCTGCACATCCGCTGCCGAAGGAGTATCGTCGGCTTCTGCCATTGAAGGGCGCGCGCTGACACGCTACCTTCCTGGCGTCGGTCTTTCCCCCGTTTCCTTTTCAGCAGTTGCTGTTCTGGCAGTTGCCTTCCTAGCACGATGAAATGACGCCTTTGCGAACCCGTTGGGGGGCGCAAAGGGTGTGTAGTTAAGGCCACAACGAGGCACTTTTTTTCGAGATCTGGGACGAGTAGCCCTTGCGTCTGGAAAACTGACACATTGCGTCCCTAGAATTTGTTCCTGCCATGTGCCGCACGCCGCTTGCCATGCAAGCCAAGCCACCTGCGCATGTATGTTCAATCAAAGGGAATATGTAATGAAAAAGACTCTGCTCGTCACCGCGCTGTTCGCCGCCTTGTCCGGCGTGGCTCAAGCCGAAACGTCGGTGACGCTGTACGGCCTGATCGACACTGGTATCGGCTACCAGCGCATCAAGGGCGATGGCTACCACGAATCGAAAGTCGGCATGGTCAACGGCGTGTCGAGCGGCTCGCGTTGGGGCCTGCGTGGCGCCGAAGATCTGGGCGATGGCCTGAGCGCCGTGTTCACCCTGGAAAGCGGCTTCAACTCCGGTAACGGCCAGTCGGGCCAAAGCGGCCGCCTGTTCGGCCGCCAAGCCACCGTCGGCCTGAAGGCTGATTCGTGGGGCCTGCTGGAATTCGGCCGTCAGACCAACATTGCGTCGAAGTACCTGGCAGCGATCGACCCGTTCGCCGGCAGCTACGGCCAGGCTAACGTTGGCGTGGCCTTCAGCGCCGCCAACACGGTCCGCTACGACAACATGGTGCAGTACTCGACCCCGTCGTTCAGCGGCTTCCAGTTTGGCGTTGGCTACTCGTTCAACGCAGCTGACACCACCGCCGCCCAAACCGGCTTCAAGACCGCCGACAACACCCGCGCCATCACGACCGGCCTGCGTTACGTCAACGGCCCGCTGAACGTGGCTGCCACGTACGACCAGCTGAACCCCGCCAGCCAGCTGAACAACGACGCGACGCCCAAGTCGTGGTCTATCGCCGCCGCCTACGACTTCGAAGTGGTCAAGCTGGCGCTGGGCTTCGGCCAGACGCGTGACGGCTGGTTCACCGGCCAAAGCATCAACTCGTTCGGCAGCGGCAGCCCCACGGCCAGCAGCTTCGGCACGAACGTCGCCGTCTCTGGCTTCAAGGCCAATTCGTACCTGGTCGGCCTGACCGTGCCGCTGGGCGCCAGCAGCATCCTGGCGTCGTGGCAGCGTGCTGACCCCAACGGCAACCCGCTGACCGCCGGCAACGACTCGACGATGAACGTCTACAGCATCGGCTACACGTACAACCTGTCCAAGCGCACCAACCTGTACGCGCTGGGTTCGTACGCCACCGACTTCGCGTTTGTTGACGGCGTCAAGAGCTCGGTCGGCATCGTGGGTGTCCGCCACCGCTTCTAAGCGCCTGACGTGAGCGGGCGGCGCGCCATCGGTGCGCGCCGCCCACTCCTTCATGCCGCGGTTGTATTGAGCGGACTGGGCGTCTTACCCGGCCACAGACGCGAAAAAAGCGGCCACCTCCCTAGCTCCACCCCCAGTCCGCTCACCCGAACCCCGGCCTCGAAGAGGCCTTGCCGTTTCCCCCACGCGAGCGCAATCCGATTTTCGCGGTGTTGCCGCTCAGTGGGGCCGCGCGTGCCGCTCAAAAGCGGGCGCAAGCCGCTGAATCTGTGCGGCCCCGACGCCAGCGTCGGCCAATGCGCCGCGCCATCCCTCATGCGTGATTTGCCACACTTCGGTGATGATTTCCCAAGCCTGGGATTCCGTCAGGGAAAACTGCGGGGCGCTGGAAACGGCGTTACGAAAGGTCGACAGGGCGCCTTCATCGCCCACCAGCATCCCCTGATAGATGCGCTGGTTGGCCAACACGGATGGGACAAGGTCAAACGCGGGCGCAAGCTGTAGCGTGTCGATGCTCAAGACGTCGTCGCCGTCAAAGAAGCCGTGGTTGAGTTCGTGATCGTCCGTATTGGTCGTGGCGATATTGAATGCCAGCCGCCTGAACCATTGCCGCCGGTCGCGGGCAGGTTCTTCACACCATTTCGGCATTTGACGCGCAACACCGGGATAGCTGCCATGCGCCGCAGGAGGTAAGTCGGGCACTTCCAGCGCGGAGCGCGCGGAAGCGTAGCGCAGGCGGCCAAACCCGCCTTCCGGAAGCACGGTCACGTCAAAACGCCGGCTCAGGAAAACCGCGCCTTGCGCCGTTTCGATCAATTGGCATTCCGGCACATCGATGCCTGCCTTGCGCGCAAGCGCATACATCGCGTATTCCTGGCGGGCATTGTCGGGCAGGTCGGGGGAGTCGCTGACCGAAGGAAATTTGGCGATCCAAATGTGGCCCGCCTCAAGCACGGAACATTTGGGGCGCGCGCCGCCCAGGCTACGCCCCGGACGCAATAGTTGTTCGGCTTCCACGGGCAAGGGTTGGCCCCGTTCGATAGCGGCGGCGGCATGCTGAATCGCGCTTAATTCAGAGACCGACGCCAGCCAGGTGGTGTCGTCGACCTCGGACGCCGAGTCGCTGAAAAGGAGCGCGCCCCGACCCATAGACGAAATAGCCCACGCCTGCGTGGGATGTGATCTCTTCATGACGGAACAGCCCGGCAACGACGGGCGTTGCTTGACCGGGCAGGTAGATCCAGACATAGAGCGTGCGCGCCATGGTGATGGCCGTCAAAAATTGTTGTCCAAGACCGGCTCGGCCAGGGACGTGGGGCGCTGAAGGCTGGCAAGCCCGTCGATGCTGCTATCCAGATCCAGCGCCCAGAGCACGGCCAGGTAATTGCCGATGGCGGTGGCCGCTTCGCCTTTTTCTATCGCCCGGACAGTGGAGAGCCCGATGCTGGCTGCTCGGGCGAGCCGCTCCTGGGTCCATCCGCGCTGTTTGCGCGCCGTGCGCAGGCGTGCGGCCAAAAGTTGTAGGCGATGTTGGCTGCTAGGAGGAAGGGATGCCGCTAGATTCATTGCCATAAGAACGAAAAAAAACCGGATTCGTTGTTATACAAACGATTCCGGTCTTTGGCAATCGCCGTGGCTGAGCCGCGGGCTAGCCGCCATTACGCTACGACTTCGGCAACAGCTCCGGCTTCAGGATGCCGCGCAGGTCCGCGTACGGAATGCTGAGTTCCGGCTCGCCGTGCGAGTAGGGCGCAATGGAATAGGCGTCGTACTTCACCACGATGCCGTCGCGGGTCAAGGCGTAGTTGTCGCTTTCCTGGAAGGGCCACATCTTGTTGTAGCTGGCCGGGTCGCGTTTGGCGTCGGGGTTGCTGGTGAGCCATTTTGCGTGCGCGCGCTGCAAGGCGGCGACGTACTCTGCGCGGCGGCCCGGAATCAGGGCTTCGTCCAGGCTCATGACGCGGCCCCGCGAACGTTCCCAATTCAAATATTGCGTCGCCGGGATGCCGTGCGCGGCGCCGGTCAGGAACTGTTCGGTGTGCAGTTCAATCGACACGATGTCGCCCACGGTGTCTTTCACGCTGGCCTTGAAGTAGGTGGCGTCGCGCGGTCGCGCCGTGGACCAGAAGTACTGCGTGTATTCCGACAGCGTGTCGTAGGCGCCGCGCCGGTTGGCGTCGGTGCCGGTCATGTAGGCCAGCACGTGGTCAACCAGCGCCGTCAACTTGGGGTTGCCGGGAAAGGCGACGCTGTCGATTTCAATGTGGGGGCAGTCGCCCTCGCAGCCGGGTTTGTTCGATGCCCACTTGATGCGTTCGGTGGACAGGTCGCCCACCTTTTCGGCCGTGGTGCTGCTGGTGGTGGGCGTGGCGAGCGTGATGTTCGCCGGGGGCGCACTGCTGCAGCCGGCAAGCGCCAGCAGAGCCGCGCCCAGAATCAAACCGCTTATCGCGCCTTGCGGCGTGAACGTGCGACGCATTGAACTACCTCCACAAATTCATCAACTGCCGTCAGGGCACGACGCCGGTCCATTCGGCTGAAGAGAATTTCTCGTCAGCCTGTTGCTGCGCTTTGGCCAGCGTATCGCTGCCAATCTGCCCGGGGGTCAGACGATGCAGGCTGGCAAAAGTTTCCAGCATGCGGTCAATGATGACCTCGCGCGCCAGGCCCGTCTGCGTGCGCAGCGGGTCCACGCGTTTCTTCGCGCTGGTGGTGCCTTTGTCAGACAGCTTCTCGCGGCCGATACGCAAGACTTCGACCATTTTATCGGCGTCGATGTCATAGGACATGGTCACGTGGTGCAGCACCGCGCCCGCGCGCCGGGCTTGGGCGGCGCCGCCGATCTTGCCAATGTCGGAGGCGATGTCGTTTAGCGGCTGATACCAGGCCTTGATGCCCAGGCCTTGCAGCGCGGTCAGCACCCAGGCGTCCAGGAAGGCATAGGATTCCTGGAAGCTCATGCCGTGAACCAGGGCTTGCGGGGCGCTGAGCGAATAGGTGATGGAGTTGCCGGGTTCGATGAACATCGCGCCGCCACCGCTCACGCGGCGCACGACTTCGATGCCGTGGCGTTTGGCGCCTTCCGGGTCGACTTCATTTTTCAGGGATTGGAAACGGCCGATCACGACGGCGGGGGCGGCCCATTCCCAGATGCGCAAGGTCGGCGGGCGTTGGCCTGCGCCGACCTCATCGGTGATGACGGCGTCCAGCGCCATGTGCAGCGCGGGCGCCTGGGGGGCTTCATGAATCAGTTGCCAGTCGTAGTCGTTCCAGTCAGTGCGCGTCATGCAAGCGCCCTCCGCAACACTACAGCCACGGCTTCGGCGGAAAAGCCGAACATCTCGGCGTCGGCAGGCAGGGCGGATTGCACGGCAACGGCCAGTTCCAATTCGCCGGCATCGGCCGGCATGCCGTTCAAGCCGGCATTGATGGCTTCAAGCGCTTCGGGCGGCTCAAGAAAGAAGTCGCCGCTGATGCGCACATTGGCCAGGCGGCCGTCGCGCACTTCGAGATCCGCAACGACCAGTTTGCCGCCGGGGACTTTGTATTCGCCATGCATGGGCTTTCCTTGAATCAGTACAAACACTACAGGCTGAGTTTCATGCCGTCATGGGTGGCCACGAAACCCAGGCTTTCATAAAACCGGCGCGCATCCGGGCGGGCGCGGTCGGTGGTCAGTTGAACGATGCCACAGCCTTGCAGGCGGCATTGCTCGATTGCCCACTCGAACATGGCGCGTCCCAGGCCCTGGCCGCGTGACGACGACGCGATGCGGACGCTTTCGATTTGCCCGCGCCATTGTCCCAGCCGCGACAAGCCGGGTATGAACGATAACTGCAAACAGCCGACCAGGTGTGAATCCTGCTCAACCACGGCCAGGAACTGATTGGAATCCTGCGCAATGGCCGCGAACGCCGCGGTGTAGCGCGGGTTCAGCGGAACCGAGGCGTCCTCGCGCGTGGCGCCCAATTCGTCGTCGGCCAGCATGGCGACGATCTGCGGCAGATCTTCCTGGCGTGCGCGGCGAAAAACCCGTTGCGGATGAGACATGGCGCGTGCTCCAGAGCGTTAGCGGGGCAGGTTCTGCGAGGTCTGGCCGAACAGGATGCGGCGCGATTCTTCATCACTGATGGACGGCGCGGTATTGATGGTGTCGGCCAGCGCATAGGCGCGTTGGGTGGCCGGGCGCGCGGCGATGGTATTGAACCAGCGTTGCAGGTGCGGGAAGTCGTTCAGGTCTTGGCCCTGTTTGGCGTGCGGCACGATCCAGGGGTAGGCCGCCATGTCGGCAATGGAGTAGTCACCGGCGACGAATTCGCGGTCGGCCAGGCGCTTGTTCAAGACGCCGTACAGGCGGTTGGTTTCCTTGACGTAGCGGTCGATGGCGTAGGTGATGCGTTCTTGCGCGTAGCCGGAAAAGTGGTGGTTCTGGCCGGCCATGGGGCCCAGGCCGCCCATCTGCCAGAACAGCCATTGCGAGACTTCGGCGCGGCCGCGCACGTCGGCGGGCAGGAACTTGCCGGTCTTCTCCGCCAGGTATTGCAGGATGGCGCCCGACTCGAACAGGGAGATCGGCGCGCCGCCATCGGCCGGGTCTTGGTCAACGATGGCGGGGATGCGGTTGTTCGGCGCGATGGCCAGGAATTCGGGTTTGAACTGATCACCGCGGCTGATGTTGACCGGGTGAATTTGATAGGGCAGGCCGGTTTCTTCAAGGAACAGCGTGATCTTGTGGCCGTTGGGGGTGGTCCAGTAGTAGAGATCGATCATAGGGTGTGTCCGCAGAGTCATGGCGCCGCCGGCGGGGCCGGCGGATGGAAAGGCCATGATAGCGGGGCCGTAGGCGCAGCCCCCCGAATAACCGGGGCCGGGGGCGGGTTTCTACGTGTGCGCGGCGGGGGGCTTCAGACCGCTATTTCCAACCGCAGCTCCAGACCGCCGCCTCAGACCGCACCCGGCCGCGCCCGGCCCGGCAGCCGCCACGTCCAGTTCAAGCTGACGCCGGCCGCGGCCACGAAGATCAGCGCCACCCCGATCACCTGCGTGGCGTCCATGCGGTGACCGTAGACCGCGAAGTCCAGCATGATCGCCACAGCCGGGTAGATGAAGCTCAGCGCGGCGGTCGACGTCGTCGGCAGCTTCTGGATGGCCGAGTACATCAGGATGTACATCAGGCAGGTATGGATCACGCCCAGCGCCACCAGATACCCCCATTGCAAGGGTGCTGCGGGCAGGGCATTGAAATCCGCCATCGGCAGCAGCATGATGGCCCCAAGCGTGACCTGCACCAGCGCCAGCACCTGAGGCGGAATACCCCTCAGCCGTTTGACGATGATGGCGGTGACGCCATACAGCGCGGCGGCCCCCAGGCCCAGCATCAGGCCCGACAGATAGGCCGCGCCGCCCGCGCCCGCGGTGTCCGTCAGACGCAGCACCAGCAGCAGGCCGGCAAACGCCACGACGGACCAGGCCAGCTTGCCGCGCGTCGGGCGTTCGCCCAGGAACAGCACGCCCAGGCCGATCAGGAAAAAGGGTTGCACGTTATAGACGGCGGTGGCCAGCGAGATCGACGCCAGCCGGTAGGCGGAAAACAGCAGCACCCAGTTCAAGACCAGTGCGGCGCCGGCCACCAGCGCCAGGGCCAGCGTTTTGGCGGTGAACAAGCCGGGCTTGAGCAGGCCCCGCGCCCAGCAATACAGGAACAGTGACAGGGCGCCGAAGACGCAGCGGAAGAAGACGACGTTCCAGGCGCTTTGCCCGGACTCCAGGACGAAGACGCCCAGCGTGCCCGATAAGGTCATGGCGGCGGCCATTTGCGCCAGGCCTAGGCGTTCTGATGCGGGGTTCATGAGGGTTCTCCGGCGGGCCAGTCGGCCACAAGGTGCGATGGAGAAATTATCCCAGGCGGATTAACGCGGTTATATGATGTTCGCGTGGTGCTTTTGACGTCAAACCTTGTTTTAGGTGGAATTTATGCAAAACGACCTAAAAAACGAAAACCCAGTCTTGGACGGTATTGACCGCCGTCTGGTGGAGACCCTGTCGGCCAATGCGCGCACCACCACGGCCGATCTGGCCCGGCAGGTGGGCATGTCGGCGCCCAGCGTGGCCGACCGCCTGCGCAGGCTGGAAGAATCGGGTGTGATCCGCGCCTACACCCTGGACGTGGACCCCGTGGCGCTGGGGTACACGCTGGAAGCCATCGTGCGCATCCGGCCGCTGCCCGGGCAATTGCGCCACGTCGAAGGGCTGATCCAAGAGATTCCGGAATTCGTCGAATGCGACAAGGTGACGGGCGATGACTGCTTCATCGCCCGCGTGGTGTTGCGGTCTATCTCGCACCTGGATGGCATTCTTGAACGCGTGACCGAGTTCGCCGAAACCAACACCGCCATCGTCAAGGCGCATACCGTGCGCCGCCGGTTGCCGCCATTACGCTAAGACGGCGGGCGCCGTGTCAGACGGGCGCGGACAGCGCCCGCTCGATATCGTCCTTCAAGCCGGCGGGCGTATCGGTGGGCGCATAGCGCTTGATGACCTGTCCGTCGCGGCCCACCAGGAACTTGGTGAAGTTCCACTTGATGCCTTCGGTGCCGAAGACGCCGCGCTTTTCGCCTTTGAGCCAGCGGTACAACGGGTGCGCGTCGGCGCCGTTGACGTTGATCTTGGCGTACATCGGGAAGCTGATGTCGTACTGCGTTGCGCAGAAATTGCGGATCTCGGATTCGTCGCCGGGCTCTTGATGGCCGAACTGGTCGCAGGGGAATCCCAGCACCGTCAGGCCGTCATCGCGCAGCGAGCGGTAGAGTTCTTCCAGGCCTGCATATTGCGGCGTGAATCCGCACTTGGACGCCACGTTCACCACCAGCAGCACGCGGCCCCGGTAGGTGCTCAGGGACTGTTCGGCCCCGTTGATGTCGCGGGCGGAGAAATCGAAGATCGTGCTCATGCGGGCTCCTGTTTCAGGCGCGGGAAGCGATTGCGTCAATGCGCCGGATTGCTCGCCGAGTGTAGCCCCTGCGCCTTGATGACGGGGCGCTCAGACCAGCTTCAAGTCCACGGGCGCCACGCCCGGAAACACTTGCGCCAGACGCGCCTTGTCCAGCCCGTACAAGCGCGCGAACAGGCCCGCAAAGACGGCGCGGTACTCGTTCAAGACCGGGTAGTCGCGGTCCTGGAACAGGGTTTCGTGTTTGACGGCGACTTGCCGCCCCGCGATGCGTCCGCCCTGGACATTGCCGCCCATCACCCAATACACCGTGCCGTGGCCGTGGTCCGTGCCTTTGTTGCCGTTTTCGCGAAACGTCCGGCCGAATTCGCTGATGACAACGACGGTGGTTTGCCGCCACGCCGGCCCCATCGCGTCCGCATACGCCGCCAGCGCGCGGCCCAACTGCCCAAGGCGGCCCGCCAACGCACCCTTGGCCGCGCCCTGGCCCACGTGCGTGTCCCAGCCGCCGACGTCGACAAAGCCCAGGTTGTAGCGGTCGGTCATGAAGCGGGCGATGCGGCGCACTTCTTTTTCCAGCTTGTCTGTTGACACGGCATTGCCATTGGCCGCCTGCATTTCGGCGTCCAGGTCTTGCCGAGTGGCGCCCATGATGCGCTGCCCTTCGGCCACCGAGGCGTCCAGTTCCGTGTGGCGGTACATCGATGCGATGGCGCGGTTGTCGGCCTCGCTCAGGCGCGATTTGCGGTTGGCGCCGCCCAGGTCAATGTTGGGAACACGCGCGTCGCCCCGCAGAATCTGCGGCACTTCGGACGTGAAGGCGGCAGGCTGCGCTGCCGACCCGTTCAGCGTGGCGGTCAGCCGGTTAAGAAAGCCTGAACGGTAATTGCCGCCGCCTTTTTCGCCGCCTCGTCCCAGCTCGATGCTGTTCTGGGTTTCGAAATGGCTGCGGCTCAAGTCGTCCGTGCCTGCAAACGGCACGAAGGCCAGTTGCTTCTTCTGATAGAAGGGCATCAGGCTGTCGGCCAATGCGGGATGCAGGCCCCAGCCGTCTGCCAGAGGCAAGGCCGAATCCGCGCCGCTGCCGGGCCGGCCAATGGCGATGCTGGGCCGTGATTCGTAATAGAAGTCGCTGGTGGTGGGCACCAGCAGGCTGGCGGCGTCGTAGGCGCCGCGCATGAAGACGACCAGCAGGCGGTTGCCCGACGCGGCGGGCGCGGCGTACAGGCGGCTGCCGCCCAGTAGCAGCGGGGCGGCGGCCATCATCTGAAGCAAGCGGCGGCGGTCCATGGGGTTCTCCTAGCGGCGCATGAATTCTGGCGAGGCCAGCAGGTAAGTATTGGCTTCTGCGGGCGTTTTCGCTTGCGCGATGGCGTCACGCGTGGCGGGTGACAGCGTGGTGAACAGGCCCTGTTCAGACGCCGACGTCAGCAGGGTCGGTAGGCGGGGCAGCACCAGCGGCTGCGTATCGTCGGGAAGACGGTAAAACACTTGCGGGGCGGCGGCGATGGTGCGTGCAATTTCAAAACGCTGCGTCATCTGGCCAGAACCCGACCAGTCAGACATGGCCAGCGGATAGCCATCGGGTGTGGGCCGCTGGTAAAGCCCTTGGCCCATTTGGCGCAGGATGGCCATGGCCGCTTTGGGGTTACGCACAGGCGGCAAGTCGGCATACGTTAGACGCAACGACGACAACACATAGTGCACCGGGTCCTTGAACACGCCCGTCTTCAGCGATGCCGTGAATTCAGCCGAGGTAAATAGCGTTTGCAGCGTGGCGGCAATATCGCCGTCTTGCGCCAGAAACGTCTTGGCCATCCGGTCGACCAGCGCAGGCGAGGGCGCATCGCCCACGAAGTACGCCGCCAGTTTGCCGCTGATGAAATGCGCCGTGGCGGGCTGGCGCGCCAGCAGGTCGAGAGCGTGGTCCACTTCGTCCAGGCCGCCGCCGCGAATCTTCTGGCCCAGAAACACCTTGTCGCCCGTGTCGTGGCGCCCGGGGTGGAACAGGAACAAGCCGTCTTGCACCAGTTGGCCACGCAGCTCAGGCTTTACCTTGGGCGGCTTGTCGTTGTTGTGCACGCCCAGCCCGGTCAGGATGCGGGCCAGTTCCTGCACGTCGGTCTGCGTGTAGCCGCCCTTGACGCCCAGCGTATGCAGCTCCATCAGTTCACGCGCGTAGTTCTCGTTGATATGGCCAACGGTATTGCGCGTGTTGTCCAGGTAAACCAGCATGGCGGGCGACCGGGTGGTGGCCCGCAGCATGTCGCGAAATTTCCCCAGCGCATGCGGGTGGATGGCGCGCGCTTCGTACTGGGGCAGATAAGTGCCGACGTCATTCTTGCCCGCAAAGACATTGAAGTGGTTCATCCAGAACCACGTCATCTGTTCCTGCAACTGATTCGGCGAATACAGCGCGCGCCATATCGTGCGGTAAGCGGTCTCGTCGGCGCGAACCCGCGAAATTGTCCGCGCTTCGCGCTGCGCTTTTTGCTTGGCGTCGGCATCCAGGTCGCGCGCGTCTTGGCGGATCTTGCGCTGCCGGGCCTGCGCGTCCTGATCAGACTCGTGGTTGATCGACAAGTCGTTGATGCGTTGTTGCACATCAATGGGCAAGGCCGCGTGGGCGTCGGGATGCAGCTGGCGTTGTAGATAACGGTCGGCGCCCAGCTCGTGGATGCGCGCAAGCTCCGACGGGGTCGCGCCCCAGGTGATGCGGTTGACCAGCGCCGCGTCATGCGCGCGGGTGTCAGCGGGCTGGGGCGTGTTCACCTTAGTTGCGTTCACATCGGATGCGTTCACATCGGGCGGCTGCGCCCGCGCGCGGGAGGCGGGCGGCAACCAGAGCAGCAGCGGCAACAACGACGAGCGCAGCAGAGACCGGCGAAGTGAGTTGGGGCGCAAAAGCATCATCGAACCAGTACCTTTCATGCGACGACAACCAGGGGCGATAAACACGGGTGACAACGCCGTGGCGACAACCCATGGCGATAACGAGTGTGACCGCATCATCGCGCAAGCGTTGCTTGCCGAGCGCGTATTGAAACGCAAGGAAACCGTTGCTTGCCGAGCGCGTATTGAAACGCAAGGAAACCGTTCCTTCAAACCGCCATCCCCAAGTGGCGCGTCATATCCCGGCACGCGCCGGGGCCATTGCCGCTGCGACGGCAGCGCCGTCCTATCATGGCGTTCAATATTTGCAGACTACCGGGAGCCCACGCATGGAAGGAATGATTGATCGTCTGGAAGGGATGCTTGCCAAGGGCACCGACAACCTGCTGTTGCGGTTTTCCCTGGGCAAGGCCTACGCCGAGCAGGATTGCTTTCGCGAAGCTGAAACGCATCTGCGCGCGGCGCTGGCGTTTGACCCCACGTATTCAGTCGCGTGGAAATGGCTGGGCAAGGCCTGCCTGGGCTTGGGTGACAAAGCGGGCGCACGCGCCGCGTGGGATAGCGGGCTGAAGGCGGCAGAGGCGCGCGGAGACAAGCAGGTCGAAAAAGAACTGCAAGTCTTCATCAAGCGGCTGGATAGGGAAGCTGCCGCGCAAGGCTGAGGGGGCGGGCCGGTTGCGCGGGGGCGCTGCCGCCCACCCGGAACACCTCAATCGCGTGACGCAACTGTGCGCCGCGCGTGCGCAAGTTGTCTACCGCCAGCGCGGCTTGTTCCACACGCGCGGCATTGCGTTGCGCCGCATTGTCCGTTTCCGAAATGGTGCGGCTGACGTTGTCGATGCCCGTGTGCTGCTCGGTGGATGTGGCCGCAATCTCGTTCATGATCTGCGTCACCTGCTGCACCGACGCCACAATATCCAACATGGCTTCGCCCGCGCGTTCCACATGCCGCACGCCGTCGTTGACGCGTTCATTGGACGCTTCGATCAGCGCCTTGATTTCGCGAGCGGCCGTGGCGCTTTTCTGCGCCAGGCTGCGCACTTCGGTCGCCACCACGGCAAAGCCCTTGCCGGCTTCGCCTGCCCGCGCGGCTTCCACAGCGGCGTTCAGCGCCAGGATGTTGGTTTGGAAGGCGATGCCGTCAATGATGCCCACCACTTCCGCAATGCGTGACGAGCTTTCCACGATGCCGTGCATGGCGGCCGTGGCATCGTGCACGACCTGTCCGCCGCGTTTGGCCACATCCGACGCCTGGCTGGCCATCTGATCCGCGCCCAGCGCATTCGACGCATTCAGCTTCACCGTGGCGGCCAATTGCTCCATGCTGGCCGCCGCCTCTTCCAGCGACGCGGCCTGGTGTTGCGTGTGGGCGGATAAATCTTCGTTGCCGTCGGCAATTTCCGAGGCGGAATGCAAGGCGCTTTCGATGCCGTTGTGCACGTCGCGCGTTATGCTGACGAGGCTTTTGCGCATGACTTCCAACGAGAATTTCAGGGCGCCGATCTCATCGCGCAAGCCGGCGGGCGGCATGGCCGTGCTGAGATTGCCGGCGGCGATCTGCCGCGTGAAGTCGGTAGCCGTCACCAACAAACCTGTGATGGACCGCGCAAAGCCCCAGCCCGACGCGAATATCAGCACGACGCCCGCGGCCAGCGCGCCCGCCGCCATGGCGAGTTCTTCGGGCGGCAGGCGGTCAATCATCGCGTACAGCGCGACGCCGCCCGCGCCCAGGAAGAGGGTGGACGCCAGCATCGCCCAGGCCAGCATGCGTGAACGCACGCCGGTCAGGCGCCAGAATTTCAGCCGCGCCAGCACCCCCATCAGCCCGGTGGGCCGCGCTTGGCCGCGATGCAGGCGCACGCCACGCGCGGTGCCGTTGCGCAGCCGCACATACAGCGCATCGGCCGCGTCAATTTGTTCTTGAGTGGGTTTGACGCGCACCGACGCATAACAGACCGTGACGCCGCGTTCGATGATGGGTGTGACGTTGGCCAGCACCCAGTAATAGCCGCCGTCTTTGCGGCGGTTCTTGACGACGCCGGTCCAGGATTCCCCGCGCTGGATGGTGCGCCATAGGTCGGCAAAGGCGTCTTCGGGCATGTCGGGGTGGCGCACGATGTTGTGCGCGGCGCCCACCAGTTCTTCGCGTGTGAACCCACTGACTTCCACGAACGCGGGGTTGGCGTAGATGATGCGGCCACGGGCGTCGGTGCGGGAGATCAGGTACTGCTCGTCGTGCAGCGTGTATTCCTTGTCGTAAACCGGCTGATTGTTGCGCATGCGTCTGTCGTCCTGTGATGGGCGGGGGGCGTGGTGCAGCCGGGCATCATCGGGGAGGGGGGCGTGCGCTGGGTTGATCTACATCAAAATATTGGGATGTTATGCAAAACGTAAGTCGGTGGCCGACGGTGGCTGCCGCGGCGTCACACGGCAGGCAAATTGCCAAAGGCCTCCAGCGCGCGCAGCCGGCTTTGCGCCAGATCAACGATAGCGGTGGGGTAGCCCGCCGCCGCGCGTTCCATCGGGCTGGGGTCATGAATGGCCTGGTCGTCCAGGTGCGCCAGCTCGGGCAGCCACTCGCGCAGGAACACCCCCCGCGGATCGAAACGGCGGGACTGCGATAGCGGATTGAAGACGCGGAAGTAAGGCACGGCATCGGCTCCCGTGGACGCGCTCCACTGCCAGCCGCCGTTGTTTGCCGCCAGGTCGCCGTCCACCAGGTGTTGCATGAACCAGGCTTCGCCCAGCCGCCAATCGATCAACAGGTTTTTCGACAGGAACATGGCCGTCACCATGCGCAGGCGGTTATGCATCCAACCTAGCGCCAGCAACTGCCGCATGGCGGCGTCGACGATGGGGATGCCGGTTTGCCCCTGTTGCCACGCCTGCAAGTCGGTGGGCGCATCGCGCCATGGCACGGCGGCGGTTTCCGGTTTCATGGGCAGGTGCATCGACAACGACGGGTAGGCGGCTAGCAGATGCTGATAGAACTCGCGCCACAGCAGTTCGTTGATCCAGGTAGCGGCGCCCGCCTTGCCGCTATCCAGCTCGCCATGGTTGGCGGCCAGCGCCGCGCGCAGCGCCTGGCCGGGCGACAGCACGCCCGCTGCCAGATACGGCGACAGGCAACTGGTGCCGGGCAAGGACGGAAAATCGCGTTCGTCTTTATAGGCGTCGATGACGCCATCGGCAAAGGCTTCCAGCCGGTCGCTGGCGGCGGCTTCGCCCGCCGGCCATAGCGCGCGGATGGCCTCGGTGGCAGGCGCAAAGCCGTCGAACGCATCCGGCAGCGGGTCGGCCTTCCAGGCGGGCGGGGTCTGCGCCTTGGGCGGGGGCAGGGCGCGCAACGGGGCGGTGCGCAAACGCTCGCGGCAGGTGCGCGCATAGGGCGTGTAGACGCGGTAGCACTCACCTTTGCCCGTCAGCACCGTGCCCGGGCGCAGCAGCGACGCGCCATGGTGCAAGGTCCAGTCCACGCCGATCTCGGCCAGCGCAATGCCCACGGCCGCATCGCGGCGGCGTTCATTGATGGCCCATTCCGTGTTGGCATGAACCTGGGCAATGTCGTGCTGCTTGCAGAACGCAGCAATGGCGTCGGGCGCGTGGCGCCAGTCGTCAACGGTCAGCAGCTTCAGGGGGATGCCGACGCCGCCCAGATCACGCTGCAACTCGTGCAGGTTACGCAGCCAGAAGTCCACCTTGGCGGGCGCGTCATCATGCTGGCGCCATTGCCCGGGCGACGCGATGAACAGCGCCGTTACCGTGCCGTTCGCGGCGGCGGCGGCAAGCGCCGGATTGTCGTGCATGCGCAGGTCGGTGCGGAGCCAGAGCAGCGTATTCATGAAGGGCGATCCAGAGCGTCAGAAAGGGGCGGGCGGCAGCGTTATCGATGCGCTGTCCAGGCGTTTTTCACTGAGGCTGGCATTCTATCTTGGCGCCGCGCCTGGAAGACGATGTAAAAACTACGAGTAGATGTGACGGCCGCGTGCGCGTATTTCGCGCGTCACACCGCGCCAAGCATGCACATTCCGGGTGGAGAAACCCGCCCGCTCCCCGGGGCGCGGGCCGCTGCCCCACCTTCCATGCATAGCGCGTCTGGCGCGGGGCGCAGGGCGGTCAAACCGTGAAACACGCTGAGCTCATATACGTATTGACGCGATATGTGCCCCCGCCATGTAATTCATCCAACGACTAGAGCCGAGTTGAACGCTATGGGAAATCTGATGGATTTACGCCCGTCCTTTCTACGGGGACGCACACCCGCCAGCAAGACGTCGCGCGACGTACTGCAGAAACTATGGCGTTCATTCGATTTGCCGGACGAATCGCTTGAGCATGTGCTGTTGACCGGCGCCAACCCCGTGCTGCCGTCTTCATTCGCGGTGGGTGCTGCGGCGCAGGTCAGCATGGCGGCCGCCGCCATGGCCGCCGCCGAGCTCTGGCACCTGCGCGGCGGCGCGCGTCAGCAGGTCAGTGTCGACATGCTGCACGCCGCCCAGGAATGCCGCAGCCACTTCACCATCAACGGCGTGACGCCCAACCCCTGGGACCCGATCAGCGGCTTGTATCGCTGCGGCGATGGCGGCTGGGTTCGCATCCACGCCAACTTCGCGCATCACCGGGATGGGGCGCTGGCCTTGCTGGGATGCCCAATTGGCGAAGACACCACGCGCGAAACGGTGGAACTTGCGTTGTCACGCTGGAAGGCCACTGACTTCGAACAGGTGGCCGCAGACGCCGGGATGGTGGTGGCCGCCATGCGCAGCTTTGACGACTGGGACCGCCACGGCCAAGGCCAGGCTATTGCTGCGCAACCCTTGATGACGATCGAACGCATCGGTGAGGCCGACCCCCGGCCCTTGCCGAAGTACGGGCACGACGCTCGGCCGCTGAAGGACATTCGCGTACTGGACCTGACGCGCATCATCGCCGGCCCCGTGTGCGGCCGTGCGCTGGCAGCCTATGGCGCCGACGTGATGCTGGTGAATTCACCGCACCTGCCCAACATCGACAACATCATCGACACGAGCCGCGGCAAGCTGTCCGTGCTGGCGGATCTGGACACGGCGGATGGCCGCATTGCGCTGGGCAACTTGCTGCGCAGTGCGCATGTGTTCGTGCAGGGCTATCGGCCGGGCGGACTGGCGGCATTGGGCTTTGGCCCGGAGGACGCCGCAAGAATTCGTCCGGGCATCGTCTATGTGTCGTTGACCGCGTACGGCAATGCGGGTCCGTGGGCCAACCGCCGGGGCTTCGATTCCCTGGTGCAAACGGCCACGGGCTTCAACCATGCGGAAGCGCAAGCCGCGGGGCAGGAAGCGCCCAAGCCCTTGCCAATGCAGATTCTGGATCATGCGTCGGGGTATCTGATGGCGTTTGGCGCGCAAGTGGCGCTGGCGCGGCAGGCCACCGAAGGCGGCAGCTGGCATGTGCGCGTGTCGCTGGCGCAGACTGCGCATTGGCTGCGCAGCCTGGGCCGGGTGGATGGGGGGCTGGCCTGTAAGATGCCCGGCTTTGACGGCTTGCTGGAAACCGAACACTCGGGCTTTGGCGAGCTTGTAGCCGTGCGCCATGCCGCCAATTTTTCAGAAACGCCCGCGCGGTGGACGCGTCCGTCCAGCCCGCCCGGATCGCATCCGACCGTCTGGCCGTTCAACTAAGCAACTCAGTCACTAAGTTACGACCAGGCGGTTAGCCTCTGTGGCCTATCGCTTGGCCTTATTGCTGGGGGCCTTACTGCTGGGGGCCTTATTGCTGAGGGCCTTACTGCTTGGCCTTCCAGTCGCGCAGCGCGCGCATCGTGTTGGACACGTGCGACTCGGGGTTCATGTCCGTGAATTCATACAAGATCTTGCCTTGCGGCGAGATCACATACGACACGCGCTGCGCGTAATCCGGGCGCTTGTCGTGCACGGCGTCATAGGCCTTCATGATCTTGCCGTCGCCATCGGCGGCCACCGCGAACTTGCTGCGGCACTCGCTAACCGAAAATTTGTTCAGCGTGTCGATGTTGTCGGTCGAAACCCCGATGACGGTCGCGCCTAGCGACTTGTATTCGTCGGTGGCTTCGGCGAAGTTGTGCGCTTCAATCGTGCAGCCTTGCGTAAAGGCGGCGGGGAAGAAATACAGCACGACCGGGCCTTGCTTGAGCGCCTCGTTCAGCTTGAAGGTGAAGACGTTGCCGCCCAGCGACGCCTGGGTGCTGAAGTCGGGCGCGGGGGCGCCGACATTCAGGGCGGCTTGGGCGGAAGTGGCGGCCAGCAGGCCGCAGAATATCAAGCAGGGGGCGAGGCGCTTCATGCGGTTCATGGGTGTCTCCGATATTCAATCAATCTTTTGCGGCGGGCCGCGGCGAGACGCCTACTGTAGTCCTGCCGCGATGACGGGTCCAGTGCAGCGGGACCCGCGCACGGGGTTCAGTTCCGGGATTCAACTCAGTCGCGATTCGGTCCGCCCCGTCCATCGTTGCCACGCGGCTGATCCCGGCCGCGCCCGTCGTCGCCGCCTTGTTGCCGCTTCTGCGGCTGCTCGCGGGCCTGTTGTTGACGGGCTTGTTGTTGCTGCTGTTGGTGCTGCTGTTGCTGCTGTTCGCGAGCCTGTTGCTGGCGCTGCTGCTGTTGCTGGTCTCGGGCCTGTTGTTGGCGAGCTTGCTGCTGTTGCTGTTGCTGTTCACGCGCCTGCTGTTGGCGCTGCTGTTGTTGCTGGTCTCGGGCCTGCTGTTGACGGGCTTGCTGCTGCTGCTGCTGCTGCTGCTGCTGCTGTTCACGAGACTGCTGTTCGCGCGCTTGCTGCTGGCGGGCTTGATCCTGCTGCTGCCTTTGCTGGTCGCGAGCCTGCTGCTGCCGCGCTTGCTGCTGTTGCTGGTCGCGGTCCTGCTGTTGACGCGTTTGTTGATCCCGAGCCTGCTGATCCCGTGCCTGCTGCTGACGGGCTTGTTGTTGCGCCTGCTGATCCCGCTGCGCCTGCTGCCCATCGCGCGAGGGCTGCTGCTGCGCTTGCGCTTGCGGCGGCCGTCCCGGTTGCGTCTGGATGACGTTCTGCCCTCGGGGCTGATCACCGCGATTGGGATTGCCGCGATTCGAGTCACCACGATTCTGGTCACCCCGGTTCGGGTCACCCCGGTTCGGATCGCCCCGGTTCACATCATTGCGGTCACCGCGATTCCCGTCGCCGCCGGGCCGTTGCCCTTCAGGCGGGCGTCCATTGCCGGGATGGTCCACAAACGCTTGCGGCGGGCGGCCCTTGTTGTGGTCATAGAACTGGGCGCGGTTGTTCCCGGCGTCGCGCACGAATCCACGCTGCATGTCGGTGGGTGGCGCGTGCCGGTCGTTGCGGGCCGCCACTTCGCGCGGGTCGGCCGCGCGCCGGATGCCGTCAGGGCCGCCGTGATAGCTGACCCGCCGGTTGTCGACGTTGTTGATGACCACATTGTGGTTGTAGACGTTGGTGACGCGCGTCACGTTCACATTCGTGACGGAGCGGTTGTAGTAGAAGCGGTCGCGCTTCCAATAGCCGCCCACATAGCCCAAACCGACGTAGCMGAAGCCGTAATTGATGCCGCCGTAGAACCCCACATGAGGGCCCCAGTAACCGGCGTTCCACACATATAGCCCGTTGACGAAGCCCCAGTAGCCAGGCGTCCAGAGCGCGCCGGTATAGGGCGCCAGCACCCAGGCGCCAGGCACCCAGAAAAAGCCGTAGCGGTTGCGGCTCCAATAGCCTGGCACCCACATATAGCCATCGGCTGGCGCGGGCGGCTGCACGTAGACGGGCAGCGGCGGCGGCGGTTCGGGGCTGCGGTCCACCAGCGCCAGGTTGGCGTTGGCGGGGTCGCCATTGTCATAGACGGGGGCAGCGGGCGCCGGGGGCGGCGGGGGCGGTGCATACGTTTGCGCCGCCGCGCTCGCGCAAACGGCCAGCAGCGCCGTGAAGGCCAAGGGTTGCAAACGGGAAATCCGGGCTAAGGATGTCATGGCAGTTCCTCATCGCATCCGATGCGAGGGCTCAATATCCGCGGTAGTAATAATGCGGCGCGGGATACGCGGGGTAGTAGTAGTGCGGCGTGTAGTAAACCGGCGCGGGGCGATAGTACGCCGGGCGGGCCGGCACCACCACACAACCGGTCAACGAACTGGCCATCACCAGCATCAGCAGCAGACTCTTCTTCATTTCGGTAACTCCCTACCTTGCGCCAGGCGTGGCTCACGCCCTTGGTGCGCTGGTAAGGATTAGGCCATACCAGCAGGCCAGGAGTTCTTCGTTGTAATCGTTCCGAAACAGCTTTCGCGTGACCGATGTTTGCGCCGGCGTGACGGCCCATGTCGTTGGTATCAATCTTTGCTGCAAAAGCAACGGGGCCGCCTGAGCGACCCCGTTGTCTGGTATCACTTGGCGTCGTGTTGTGTCACGCCGCCAAGGTCAGCCAAGCGTTAGTTCCAGCGGCCGCCATTGCCAGCCAGGCTGAAACGGCCGGCGCCCATGAAGGCGATGGCCAGTGCGGTAAAGAAGAACATGCCTTGCAGCTCCAGCGCCCAGCCACCCGTGTTGGTGATGGTGCCAAGCTGGCCGGTGTGCGCGAGCAACACCGCCACGATCATGTTGATGGCGATGATCAGGCCGCCCAGGCGGGTGTAGACGCCGATGATAAGCAGCACGGGGGCAATGATTTCGCCCACATACACGCCATAAGCCAGAAAGCCGGGCAGGCCATGCGAAGACAGCATGCCGCTGATGCCGGTCACGCCGCCGCCCATGAGTTTGGACAGGCCGTGAAGCAAAATCAGAATGCCGAGGGTCAGGCGCAGGATCAGCTTGCCGGTATCGTCGGACTTGATCATGGTGAGTTTCTCTTGTGATGGTTAAGGGGACAGCGGCTCGTTGGAGCACGCCGTTAACCTTTGGTTCCGCGTCCTGGCTCCCGTGATTTATACGGCAGCCAAGTCAGCCGGGGCCATTATGGCAAAGCCCATGCAAAATCATCAAGCTATCGCCAGCGAATGGCGAAGGGCGGGCAGGAATGGATTCCTGCCCAAGCAGCAATCAAAACTCTTCCAGGAACCGCATGCGGAAGCGGCGGCCCTTGATGTTGCTGTTGGACACCCGCGAAAACACCTGCTTGGCGATCTGGCGGTCCAGCGCCACATAGGAATTGAATTCCGTGATGTTGATCTTGCCGACTTGTTCGAACGTCAGGCCGCCATCACCCGTCAGCGCGCCCAGCAGGTCGCCCGGACGCAGCTTGTCTTTCTTGCCGCCCTGAATGCACAGCGTCACCATCGGCGCGCGCAACGGGCGGTCGGCCTTGGGCTTGAGCGACTTGATGTCGCCCCACTTCAAGGGCGAGCCCTGGTATTGCTCAACCAGGTTGGCCCAACGCATTTCATCGGGCGAGCACAGGCTTAGCGCCAGGCCCTTTTGATCACCGCGGCCGCTGCGGCCGATGCGGTGCACGTGGACTTCGGTGTCTTTCGTGACGTCCACGTTGATGACCGCGCCCAGGTTCTGGATGTCCAGGCCACGCGCCGCCACGTCGGTGGCGACCAGCACGGCGCAGCTTTGGTTGGCGAACTGGATCAGGATTTCATCGCGTTCGCGTTGCTCAAGATCGCCGTTCAGTGCTTGCGCGCTGATGCCGTCGGCTTGCAGGCGTTCAACCAAGTCGTGGCTGCGGATCTTGGTATTGCAGAACGCCAGCGTGGACACGGGGCGGAAATGCGCCAGCAGACGGGCTACCGAGTCCAGACGGTCTTTGCCGTCGATCTCGTAGAAAATCTGTTCGATGCGGCTGGCGTCGTGCTGCGCTTCTACCTTGACTTCGGCGGGGTTGCGCAAAAAGCGCGCGCTGAGCTTGCGGATGTTGTCGGGGTAGGTGGCCGAGAACAGCAGCGTCTGGCGCTTGGTGGGGCAGTGCGAAGCAATGGCCACGATGTCATCGTAGAAACCCATGTCGACCATGCGGTCGGCTTCGTCCAGCACCAGCGTCGTCAGGCCAGCCAGGTCCAGGCTGCCGCGTTCCAGGTGGTCTTGGATGCGGCCGGGCGTACCCACAACCAGATGCGCACCGCGCGCTAGCGATTCCGCTTGCGGGCGGGCGGCTGCGCCGCCGCACAAGGTCAGGATCTTGACGTTCGGAATCAGGCGCGCCAGACGGCGCAGTTCTTGCGCCACCTGGTCAGCCAGTTCGCGCGTGGGGCACACCAGCAGCGCCTGCGGGGTCAGTTGGGTGGTGTCCAGCTTTTGCAGCACGCCCAGGCCGAACGCCGCGGTCTTGCCGCTGCCGGTCTTGGCTTGCGCAATGATGTCGCGGCCTTCCAGGATAAGCGGCAGGCTTTGCGCCTGGATGGGCGTCATTTGCTCGAACCCCAGGCTTTGCAGGTTGTCGAGCAGGGCGGGCAAGAGGGGCAGGGTGGAGAAGGGCGTGTTGGTCACAATAGGGCGGATCGCAAAAACCGCGAAAAACTGAATCGACCGACAGTGTAATCCCTGAGTTGCTTTCGCCGTCGCACGTGGGCGCATCGGCCTGCAATACCCGCGTATGTGGAAAATAATCAGGGACGCAATAGGGGGGCGTCAATAGGGGGCGTAATAAGGGGGGCGTCAATAGGGGGGGCGTCAATAAGGACGTCTTCCATAGTAAGGACGTCTTCCATAAGTACGCCTTCAGCAGGGCGCCCTCAGCCAGCGCGGCGCCATTCCGGCTGCGTCAGTCCGTATCCGCTTGCGGCTCGTACGTGCCGGCCAGCGCTTGGGCAGCCTCTTGCATGCGCGGCAACCAGGCCCGCGCGCCATCAATTGACAAGCGTGCAACCGGCGCATGCAAGGCTACGGCAGCGATCACGCGTGTGCCGTGCAGAATCGGCACCGCCATGCACACGATGCCCAGCAGAAATTCTTCGCGGTCAAAGCTCGCGCCTTCTTTCTTGATCGTGCGCAGTTCCTGTTCCAGCGACGCCACGTCGCACAAGGTGTTGGGCGTATAGCGGGGCAAGGGGGCGGCCGCCAGCAGACGGGCGCGCGCTTCGCGCCGCATGTGCGCCAGAAACAGCTTGCCGCTGGCCGAGCAATGCAGCGGCACGCGTGACCCGGTCTGTAGATTCACGCGCAGCGGCCACGCGGTTTCCACACGATCCAGATAGATGACCTCGTCGCCATCCAGCATGGTGCAGTTGCAGGTTTCGCCGATCTCATCGACCAGACTGTCCAGAATGCGATGGCGTTCACCGCGCAGCGGGGAATTCAGCAGCGTCTCGCGCGCCAATGCGCTGAGCCGCGGGCCGCTGACGTAGCTTTTGCCGGCAGGCTCGCGCAGCAGCATGCCGGCGTCGACCAGACGCGTCAGGATGCGCAGCACCGACGGTTTGGGCAAGCCGGTGGCGTCGGTCAAGGCGGCCAACGACACGGGGCTTTCAGATCGGGCGACCTGTTCCAGCAAGGTCAACGCCCGCAAGGCGGCAGAGGATTCGTCTTTCATCTTTCAGGGTTTGAAAGTGATCGGATGGGGGAGCAGACAACTCACGCGCCATCATCGCCCAGCAACGGCCGCGCGCATAGTGCGCCACGCAAAGACTCCAGCAGCACCCGCTTGTTTTCCCGGCTGCGATACGCGTGTTCGCGCATCAGGTTTTCGGCGCGCACGGCTTCGCGCCGGGTGATGGCGCGCAGCAGGTCTTCATGATCGGCTTGCGCGCGCAGCACAAACGGCGTTTCCAGCAGCGACGGGGTAGACGGCAGCGTCAGCGCGGCGGGGCCGGCAAGCGGGGTCTTGTTGTTGTGCTCCAGTGCGGACAGCAGGGCGCGATTGCCGGCGGCTTCGCACAGAATCTCGTGGAACCGGCGGTTGATCTGGCCCCAGGCGCGCGCGTCCACCGTGGTGTTGGGGTCGCGGCGGGCGGGCGCCAGCAAGGCGCGTCCTTCCTCTACCGCTTCCGACAGCGCGTCCAGCACGTCTTGGGGTGCGCCGCGTTCCGCTAGCAGGCGGGCGGCCATGCCTTCGAGCACGCCGCGCACATCCACGGCGTCGCCAATCTCTTCCACCGTGAAGGCGCGAACCCGGAACCCCCGTGAGGGCAGGCGTTCAAGCAGGCCTTCCTTTTCCAGCTCGGTCAGCGCAATGCGCAGCGGCGTGCGTGACACGCCCAGGCGCGCGGAAAACTGCAATTCCACGACGCGTTCCCCGGGCTGCAACGCACCGGAAAGCACCATGTCCCGAAGTTCGGAAATAACTTTGTCGATCTGAGCGGCCATAGCGTGGCGTGGGCTGAAGATTGTCTGAAAGGGCTCCCAGTGTACCTAGAAAATTGCATGCAATAAGCCAAAAAATAGATCTTCCTGTCTTGCGATTTATCAAAATTGCATGCAATAATTCGGAAAAACAGCGGTACTAGGCGTTTTAAGCCTGGTAATGCATGCAAAGACGTAAGCCATTGCATGCCATTGAGCCGAAAGCACAGGAGACAACATGAAGCTCATCAGCTTCGTAGAGGCAGGCCGCCCCGGTTGGGGCGTGGTGCGTGATACCGACGTCGTGGTGCTGACCCAGGTCTGGCCCGACGTGATGACGGCATTGACCGCGGGCGTGGACCAGATTGCGCAAGCGGCCAACGCGCCGGGCCTGCCCTGTACACCCTTGGCCGGCCTGCAATGGCTGCCGCCCGTTCCCGCGCCGCGCAAGATTCTTTGCGTGGGCCTGAATTACGGACGGCATGTGGCCGAAGCAGGACGTGAACTGCCGGCGCACCCGTCTTTGTTCGCCCGCTTTGTTGACAGCCTGGTCGGGCACCGCGAACCCGTCTGGAAGCCGCGCGCCTCCGACCGGTTTGATTACGAAGGCGAACTGGCCGTCGTCATCGGCCGGGGCGGACGCCACATTCCGGCAAGGGATGCGCTGTCGCACGTGGCTGGCTACACCTGTATGGCCGAAAACTCGGTGCGTGACTTTCAAAAGCACAACGCGCAGGTCACGCCGGGCAAGAACTTCGAGCGCAGTGGCGCGATTGGCCCTTGGCTGGTCACGGCGGACGACATTGGCGACCCCGCGCGGCTACGCGTCATCAGCCGCTTGAACGGCGAAGTGATGCAAGACGGCGACGTGTCCGACCTGATCTTCCCCATCCCTGAACTGATTGCCTACATCAGCACGTTCACGCCGCTGCTTCCGGGCGATGTCATCGCAACCGGCACGCCGGAAGGCGTGGGCTCCAGCCGCAAGCCGCCGCGCTTCATGGCTGCCGGCGACACGTTGGAAGTCGAGATTCCCGGCATCGGAACGCTGATCAACACGGTGGCGGACGAACCCGCCCAACAAGGAGCTGCGCATGGCTGACTCGCTGCGGTATCTGACGGAACGGGACGTGGTCTCGGTGCTGAACATCCATCGCGCCATTGATGCGCTGCAAGACATGCTGGTGGCGCAAGCCCGCGACCAGGCGCGCAACCTGCCCAAGACGCTGGCCACATGGGGCGACGGCAGCTCGATGCATGCATTGGGTTCCGTGCAGACGGGCGAGGGCGGGTACGCCGGGTTCAAAACCTGGGTGCACACGAAGGCGGGCGGCGGCTCGTTGTTCAGTTTGTTCGATGCGGCCACGGGCGCCTTGCGCGCCATTATCGAAGCGCGTGCGCTGGGCATGTTGCGCACGGCGGCCATCAGCGGCGTCGCCACGCGAGCGCTGGCTCCGCAAGACGCAACGCGCGCTGCGCTGGTCGGCACCGGCCCGCAAGCGGTCACGCAATTGGCGGCCTTGGCCGCGGTGCGTGATTTGCGTCAGGTGCGGGTGTACAGCCCCACGCCGGAAAAGCGCCGCGCGTTCGTGGCGAGCGTGGCGGGCAAATATGCATTCGACGTCCAGGAGTCCCCCAGCCTGGAACACGCGTTGGCGGGCGCCGAGATCGTCACGCTGATCACACGCGCGGTTGATCCTTTCGTGGATGCGGCCCTGTTGGCGGGCTGCCGGCACCTGAACGCCGTGGGTGCGATCTTGCCGTCCAAGGCCGAGTTTGCGCAAGACGTGTTCACGCTGGCCGACCGCGTGGTGGTGGACGACCTGGAGAACGCGCGTAAAGGGTCGCGGGAACTGCGCGAACGCTATGGCGCCGACGGCGCGCCGTGGCCCGATGTTGCCGTGCTCGGCCAACTGCTGGCGCAAGGTGACGCGCGACCCCCTCAGGCGCGGCTGACGATCTTCAAGGGCATGGGCATGGGCTTGTCGGATCTGGCGATGGCGCGCGTGGTGTTTGAACACGCACGCGAGCATGGCTTGGGTATCGAACTTCCCCCCCAAACCCGCGAAAACCTGCTGCTGGCGCAGCCCTGAACCGCATTCAATCAACAAGACACCGCCGGCCGGCAGCGCTGGCGGCAAGAGGAGACAAGCATGTTTGTGGATATCAGCGGGGCCGCGCCTCGCGAACAAAACAAGTGGCCGTCGATCGTGATCCCGAAAGAGGATATTGATCTGGAAATCGCGCGGCTGATCGACGCGCCCCGGCCGGACAACGGCCGCCGCGCGTCGCTGATTACCCACCCCGAGGCGACCGCGCCGGGCTTGGGTCTGGCGCCCGGCACGGACGTCACCATCAATGTGGTGAACCCGGGCGAGCGCACCTACAACCTGCGCAAGAACTCCAACATGCTGGAAATCTGTATCAGCGGGGAAGGGGTGGCTACGGTGGCGGGCCGCGATATCCGGGTGGGGCATTGGGACGTCTGGAACACGCCCGCGATGCAGGTGCATTCGTACCGCAATGACGGCAAGACGCCGTGGGTGCGTTTGTCGTACTCGAACGCGCCGCTGCTGGAAAAGCTGGAGATCCATTACGTTGAAGAGTTCGACGGCGCCGTGCCCCCGGCGGACGCGAACACCCAGCCCGTGCCGGCCCGCGCACCGGACGCCGCCCGTTCGCGCGACCTGGCCCTGCGCGAACAGATCACGCCCGAGGGCGCCTGGCTGATGGGCTACGAGTGGCTGATTGATATCGACGTGCTGGAATCGAAAGCGCTGCATTGGCCTTGGGAGGCCGTGTCGCGCTATTTGCCCACCGTGGAAGACATGGCGCGCGGCTACAACGGCCGCCGTCTATTCGTGCTGTACAACCCGGCGACCGAACGCCGCATCGGCACCACGCACAGCTTCTTCGCCACGATTTCGTCGTCGCCGCCTGACAACCACCACGTGCCGCACCGCCATAGTTCGTCGGCCATCAATTACTACCTGCGCGGCAACGGTTACAGCAAGGTCAACGGCACCCGGCTGGACTGGAAGGCGGGCGACTTGATTTTGTCTGCGCCCGGCTGGGCCATGCACTCGCATCACTCTGGCACGGAAACCACGTCTGCGCTGACGGTGCAAGACCACCCGCTGCAAATCGCCATGGAATCGCTGATCTGGCAGGAGCGCATGCAGGAACCCATTTTGGCGCTGGGCAGCCAGAGCGGCTTTGAAAGCAACCGCGCGCAGTTGGCCGCGGCGTCCTGAGCGCCTTCCGGCCCCGTTCACACGCATTGATATCTGGATTCCCCATGACCTTGATTGAACTGTCCGACGCCCCGGCATTGCGCGCGCAACTGCGGGATTTCTACGACGACTACGCCTACTGCCTGGACGAAGGCCGGCTGGAGGAGTGGCCCGATTTCTTCACCGAAGACTGTCACTACCGCGTGCTCTCGCGCGAAAACCACGACGCCGGCCTGCCGCTGGGCCTGATCTATTGCATGAACAAGAACATGGTGCGCGACCGCGTCACGGCGCTGCGCGAGACCACGATGTTCGAGCCGCGTTCGCTGCGCCACTTCATCAGCGGCGTGCGCGTCATGGAATTGCAGGGCGACCACATCGTGTCGCAGGCCAACTTCGCCGTGATGGAGTCGCTGTCTGACCGCGAGCCCACCTTGAATATGGTGGGCCGCTATCTGGATGTGCTGCGCGTGACGCCCGACGGCCTGTTGCTGAGCCGCCGCGACTGCGTCTACGACAACTACCGCGTGCGCACCTCGCTGATCGTTCCCATCTGAATCCGCTGCAAGGAAACCCGTCATGACCTGTTCCGATTCCGCCGTGCTGGACACGCCTGCCGCGGCCCCCATTCATCTTGAACGCCGCTGGCCCAAAGAGGGCTACACGCGCATCCCCAACTGGGTCTACACGGACCCGGTCATCTTCCAAAAGGAAATGGATGTGTTCTTTGCCGGCCAGACCTGGAACTACGTGGGCCTGGAATGCGAAGTGCCCGAGACCGGTTGCTACAAGCGCAACTGGATCGGCAACCGCCCGGTGGTGATGGTGCGCACCGAAACCGGCGAGGTCAATGTGCTGGAGAACCGCTGCGCGCATCGCGGCGCGCAGATCTGCTGGCAAAACACCGGGCGCGTGACGGACTTCACCTGCCCGTATCACCAATGGAATTACGACCTGCACGGCAACCTGCAAGGCGTGCCGTTCCGTCGCGGCGCGATGGGCAAAGGCGGCATGCCGAAGGACTTCGACTCCAAGCAGAACGGCATTCGCAAGCTGCGCAGCGTGAACCGGGGCGGCTCGATCTGGGCCACGTTCTCGGAAGAGGCGCCCAGCTTCGAAGACTATTGCGGCGCGGAAGTGCTGGCCGAGATTGATCACATGTTGCCGGGCAAGCCGCTCAAGCTGCTGGGCTATAGCCGCCAGCTGATTCCCAGCAACTGGAAGATGTACCTGGAGAATCTGAAGGACCCGTACCACGCCACCTTGCTGCACACGTTCTACATCACCTTCGGGTTGTGGCGCGCGGATTCGAAGTCGGAATGCATTCCCACTGGCGGCGGCGCGCATAGCGTCATGGTGTCGCACAACGAAGGCAAGAAGAAGACCGAAGCCACCACGGAAATGAGCCGCTTTCGCGACGACCTGGAACTGCTGGACCTGGAAACCGTGACGCCGCGCGCCGAGTTCAACCGGGGCCGCGTGGGGGGCGCGTGGGTGTTTCCCGCCGCCCAATTCGGCATCCAGGCCAATTCGCTGAAGACCCGCCACGTCATCCCGCGCAGCCCCACCGAGCACGAACTGGTGTTCACCTATTACGGCTACGAGGACGACGACGAGGAAATGACCCGCCTGCGGCTCAAGCACGCCAACCTGTTGGGGCCGGCCGGCTTTGTGTCGATGGACGACAGCGAAATGCTGAACCAGGTGCAGATCGGCGTGACGGGTTACCCCGAGGCGCGCGGCATCGTCGAGATGGGCGGCCGCGACACGGAACCTGCCGACTACATGGTGACCGAAGTGCTGATCCGGTCGTTCTACGACTACTACCGCAAGGCGATGGGGCTCTGATCATGGACATCTGGAAACCCGTTGCCTTGGTGACGGACATCTCGCCGGATACCGGCACGCTGCGAGTCGTGCATGAAGGTGAAGGCGTCTGCCTGTACGACTTGCAGGGCGAAATCTGCGCCACCCAAGACCGCTGCCCCCACGGCAACGCCAGCCTTGCCGACGGCTATCTGGAAGACGGCACCATCGAATGCCCGTTGCACCAGGGCGTCTTCGACATTCGTACCGGCAAGCCGCAATGCCCGCCGGTCACAACCGACCTGCGCCGCTACGAGGTCCGGGTCGAAGCCGACACGGTGTATCTGAAGGCGGAGGCCGCGTGAGCGCGCGCGCGATCGTCATCGTGGGCGCAGGGCAGGCGGGCGGCTGGGCCGCCACCACCTTGCGCAGCCGCGGCTACGACGGCCGCGTGCTGCTGCTGGGCGAAGAACCCCATGCGCCCTATGAGCGGCCGCCGTTGAGCAAAGCCGTGCTAAGCGGGCAGGCTGCGGCTGATAGCACCGAACTGTTTTCCGCGGCGCGGCTGGCGGACTTGGATATCGAGTTCCGGCCGGGCATCGCCGCCACGCGCTTGCGGGTGGACGACAAGCAGGTGGAGTTGTCGGACGGCGCATCGGCGGGCTACGACAAGCTGATTCTCTGTACCGGCGGGCGGCCCGTTGTTCCGGCGTTGCCCGGCGTATCCAGCGCCGCCGTGCATGTGCTGCGCACGCGCGATGATGCGATGCGCCTGCGCGCGCAACTGGGTCCGGGCAAGCATGTCGTCATTGTGGGCGGAGGATGGATCGGCCTGGAAGTGGCCGCCACGGCGCGCCAGTCGGGCAGCCGCGTCACGGTGCTGGAACAGGCGGGGCGCTTGTGTGCGCGCAGCGTGCAGCCGGGCGTGTCCGCGCACCTGGCCGCGCTGCATGCCGCGCATGGTGTCGAGGTTCGGCTAGGCGCCAGCCTGTGTGCGGTGCATCCGCAGCCGGACGGGCGCGCAGTGGCCGAGCTGGCCGACGGGTCCGCTATCGCGGCGGATGCCGTGGTGCTGGGCGTGGGCCTGCAAGCCAATGACGCGTTGGCGCGCGCAGCAGGCATTGAATGTGAACGCGGCGTGCTGGTCGATGCGTACTGCCGGACGTCTGCCGTGGACGTGTATGCCGCGGGCGATGTGGCGGTGTCGGTATATGGCGGGGCGGTCCATACCGGGGCGGTCCATACCGGGGCGGCCCTTGCCGGGGCGGCCCATGCCGGGGCGGCCCATGCCGGGGCGGTCCATCCCGGCGCGGTCGGCCGGGTGCGGCTCGAATCCTGGCAGAACGCGCAGGACCAAGGCACCGCTGCCGCGCTGTCGGCGCTGGGCGAGTCTGTGCCGTATACGCCCAGCGGCGCGGTCTGGTCCGAGCAGTACGACGCCATGGTGCAGATCGTGGGCTTTCCCGCGCTGGCGGCAAGCGAAGTGCTGCGCCCGCAGGCGGAGAGCCGCGCCTTGCTGTCGATGGCACTGGATGCCGGGAGCCGCATCGTGGCGGCCGTCGCGGTTGACGCACCCCGGGAGTTGCGCCAGTTGCGTAAATGGATCGCGCAAGGCGCGGTCCTGGACCCGGCGTTGTTGCAGCGGCCTGACGTGCCGCTGGCCAACGCGCAAATCGGATAACGGAGCACAAACCCGCATGGACCATGCAATGCAATCCCTACACATCAAGGCCGCTTGCGAAGCGGTGGTGCTGACGTTCTTTCATGCGCTGGACACGCGCCAGCATGACGTGGCCGCCGCCTTGATGGCGGACGACGGCGTCTGGATGCGGCAAGGCCGGCGCTTGTCAGGCCCGCACGACGTGCTGGCGGCGCTGAACGCCCGTGCCGCCGAGCGCAGCACCTGTCACGTGATCACCAATTTACGGCTCGTCGATGGGGACGATACGCGCGCGAATGTCGGCTACTTCCTGACCGCCTATGACAGCGTGCCGCAAGAGCAGGGCGGCGCGCCCCGGCTGGTATCCATCCGCGAATGCCAGGACGTGCTGGTGAAGACAGCGGGCGGATGGCGTTTGGCCGACAAGCGCAGCCGGCGCCATCTGCCGCCGGAATAAGCCTCGGCATCACCCGCTGCAATAACACCCCAATAGCACACCCCACTAACACCCCACTAACACCCCAATAACACCCCAATAACACCCCAATAACACCCCAATAACACCCCAATAACACCCCAACAACACCCCAATACCACCCACACCAAGCCCCCAAGGAGACCCCATGGATGCCACAACTATAAAAACACTGGCGCTGCGTCTGGACGAGGCCGAGCAGCGGCGCAGCCAGGTGCGTCAGCTGTCGCTGGACCACCCGGACATCACCATCGCCGACGCCTATGCCATCCAGCGCGAATGGGTCGCGCACAAGATCGCATCGGGCCGGCGGCTGGTGGGCCACAAGATCGGCCTGACCTCGCGCGCGATGCAGTTGTCGTCGCAGATTGACGAGCCGGATTACGGCGCGTTGCTGGACGACATGCTGTTTGCCGATGGCGCCGAGATTCCGCGCGACCGCTTCATCGTGCCGCGCCTGGAAGTAGAGCTGGCGTTCATTCTGGACCGCCCGTTGCAGGGCCCGGGCGTTACCTTGTTCGATGTGCTGGACGCGGTGCGCTATGTGATCCCGGCACTCGAGATCATCGACGCACGCTCGCATCAGATCGACCCGGATTCCAAACGGCCGCGCAAGGTGTTCGACACCATCGCCGACAACGCCGCCAACGCGGGCGTGGTGATGGGCGGGCGGCCCGTGCGCGTGGGGGAGGTGGACCTGCGCTGGGTAGGCGCCTTGCTGTCGCGCAATGCGGTGATCGAGGAAACCGGCCTGGCGGCGGGTGTGCTGAACCATCCGGCCAACGGCGTCGTGTGGCTGGCCAACAAGCTGGGCGAACACGGCGTGGGGCTGGAGGCGGGGCAGATCATTCTTAGCGGCTCGTTCACCCGGCCGGTATTCGCGCAGGCAGGCGACACGTTCCATGTGGACTACGGTTCGCTGGGCGCGGTGAGCTGCCGCTTCGTTTAATGCAACTTTTCATCCGGCATTCAACGCGATTTTCAGGAGCGACCCCCGACCCCGCTTTCCCATTTGAATAAGCGCGCCGCATACACCTAAAACAGCGCGGGCGCGTGGCAGGCATCCCCTCAGGAGACAACAAGTGAAACCCCTCAAGACCTTGATTTGCATGGCGGCCGCCGCCTGCGCAGCCTTACCTTCCGCCGCCGCTCTGGCCCAACAGGCCAACTGGCCCACCCACGCCATCACGCTGGTCGTGCCGTTTGCGGCGGGCGGTGGCGGCGATACGCTGGCGCGCCTGGTAGCCGAGCCGCTGTCGCGGGAACTCGGCCAGTCGATCATCGTGGAAAACCGCCCGGGTGCGGGTGGCAACATCGGCACATCAATTGCCGCGCGCGCCAACCCGGACGGCTACACGCTGTCTTATGGCACCAACGGCACGCAGGCCACCAACCACTGGCTGTACAAATCACCGGGCTACGCACCGGCCGACTTCGAACCGATATCGCGCTTTACCGTCATCGCGGCCGCCCTGGTTGTGAATGGCACCGACGACCGTTTCAAATCGCTGGCGCAGTTGCTGGACTACGCCAAGTCACACCCGGGTGAGCTGACCTGTGGCTCGGCCGGCAACGGCACATCGTCCCATCTGGCCTGTGAACTGCTGAACCAGATGGCGGGCATCAAGGTCATGCATATTCCGTACAAGGGCGGCGGTGCGGCCATGACGGATTTGCTGGGCGGGCGGATCTCGTTCCTGATCGACGTCATGCCCAACGTGTCGGGCCAGATCGCGGCGGGCAAGTTGCGGGCGTTGGCGGTGACGACGCCTGAGCGCGTGGCGTCCAACCCCGACATTCCCACCATGAACGAGGCGGGCGTGAAGGGCTACGAGTTCTTCGCCTGGGATGGCTTGTATGCGCCCAAGGGCACGCCGGTTGCCGTGCTGGACAAGCTGAACGCCGCGGTCAACCAGGCGCTGCAACGGCCGGACGTGAAGAAGGCGCTGGAATCGCGCGGGGCCATTCCGTCCCCCACCACGCGTCAGGTGCTGGGTGAATTTGGCGCCGAGGAATACACGCGGCTGGGCAAGGTCGTGAAGACCGCGGGCGCGGCGATCGACTAAGCACTTCCAATATCTGCAATTTCCGCGGCGGCCTCCGGGCCGCCGTGCGGATTTTGCAGAAAATGGAACGCGGTGGGCTGTGACCMGCCGCCTTTCTCCGGCAGTATCGGATCACACCGGCCACGATGCACGCACGCAAGCGCCGGCCTGCCAGGAGAGAGACCATGAGCAGCAAGCAACACATGACCCCCAGTGAAGCGTTCGTTGAAACGCTGGTGGCGCAAGGCGTCAAAGACGTATTCGGCATCGTTGGTTCGGCCTTCATGGATGCGCTGGACTTGTTTCCCGCTGCGGGAATTCGCTTCGTGCCCACGGTGCACGAGCAGGGCGCGGCCCACATGGCCGACGGCTACTCCCGCGTCACGGGCCGCCACGGCGTCTGCATTGCGCAGAACGGGCCGGGCATCACCAACTTCGTCACGGGGGTCGCCGCCGCCTATTGGGCGCACAGCCCGGTAGTGGCGATTACGCCCGAAACCGGCACGGCCGGCATGGGGCTGGGCGGTTTCCAAGAGACCGAACAGCTGCCGATTTTTTCCCGCATCACCAAGTACCAGGCGCACGTGAACCGGCCAGACCGCATGGCGGAATTCACGGCCAAGGCGTTTGATAACGCGCTGGCCGAACGCGGCCCCACACAGCTGAACATTCCGCGCGACTACTTCTACGGCGAGATCGACGTGGCCATACCCGAGCCGCGCCGCGTGCGTCGCGGGCCGGGCTCGGAAGAAGACCTGGAAGCGGCGGCGCGAATGCTGGCCGAGGCAAAGTTCCCCGTCATCGTGGCGGGCGGCGGCGTGCTGTTCTCAGAGGGTCAGGCGGAATGCGTGGCGCTGGCTGAATTGCTGGGCGCGCCGGTCGTCACCAGCTATCTGCACAATGACGCGTTCCCCGCCAGCCATCCGCTGTGGTGCGGCCCGCTGGGTTATCAGGGCGCGAAAGCCGGCATGAAGCTGTTGTCGCAGGCCGATGTGGTGCTGGCGTTAGGCACGCGGCTGGGGCCATTCGGCACCTTGCCGCAGCACGGGCTGGACTACTGGCCGCAAGGCGCGCGCATCATCCAGGTGGATGCCGACCACCGCATGCTGGGCTTGGTGCGTCCGGTATCGGTGGGCATCTGCGGCGACGCCAAGCCCGCCGCCGCCGCTCTGACCGAAAAGCTGAAAGGCCGTGACGTCGCCTGCGTGCGCACCAAGTCAGCGCGCGGTGACGCGATTGCCTCGCAGAAAGCGGAATGGGAAAACGAACTGGACAGCTGGTCGCACGAGCGCGACGACTGGAGCCTGGACATCATCGAGCAGGGCGGCGGGCGCATGCATCCGCGGCGCATGCTGCGCGAGCTGGAACGCGCGATGCCCAAGCATGTGATGGTGTCGACAGACATCGGCAACATCTGCTCGGTGTCCAACAGCTACCTGCGCTTTGATGAGCCGAACTCGATGTTGGCCGCCATGAGCTTCGGCAACTGCGGCTATGCGCTGCCCGCGCTCATCGGCGCCAAGCTCGGGCGGCCCGACCGGCCCGCCGTGGCCTATGTGGGCGACGGCGCGTGGTGCATGAGCTTCCAGGAATTGCTGACCTGCGTGCGCGAAAAGATTCCGGTCACGGCCGTGGTCTTTCACAACGGCCAATGGGGCGCTGAAAAGAAAAACCAGGTCGACTTCTATGGCCGCCGCTTCGTGGGCAGCAACCTGCTGAACCCGAACTTTTCCGAGCTGGCGCGGGCCATGGGCGCAGAGGGCATTCGGGTGGAGCACGCGGACCAGGTGGGTGCGGCGTTGCAGGCGGCGTGCAAGGCGCAGTCCGAAGGCAAGACCACCGTGCTGGAAATGATGGTCAGCCAGGAACTGGGCGACCCCTTCCGGCGCGATGCCTTGAAGCAGCCGGTGCGCTTCCTGGACAAGTACAAGTCGTACGTGAACCAGCCGTTCCATGCGGGCGAGGTGCCGCTGTCGATCGAGCCCGTCAAGCGCTGATCGGCGCGCGAGCGGCACGGCAAACGCCGCGCCGCTCGCGTCACACTTTGCCCCCAACATTCGCGGCAGGAGGCACGACCCCATGGCAATCGACCGATTGTTCGCACCGCTGCGCGAGGCCGCGCTATCGGGCGGGCGCCTGCGCACCGCGGTGGCGTATCCCTTGTGCCCGGCGAGCCTGGGCGCGGCGGTCCAGGCGCGCGAGGCCGGTTATATCGAACCCGTGCTGGTCGGCCCGGCGCGCCGGATTCAGGCCCTGCTGGCGGAAATGGGCGTGCGCGCGGGCGGTTTGGAAATCGTGGACTCGCCAGACGATGAGAAGCTTGCCGCGCGCACCGCCGCCGCCCTGGCGCGCGACGGCGCGGCCAGCATGTTGATGAAAGGCAGTTTGCACACCGACCATTTCATGTCGGCCGTGGTGGCGCGCGAATCGGGCTTGCGCACAGAGCGTCGGATCAGCCATGTGTTCGTCATGGCGGTAGCGGCGTACCCCAAGCTATTCATCCTGACGGATGCCGCCGTCAACATCGCGCCGACCTTGCAAGAGAAGGCCGACATCGCTCAGAACGCCATCGACCTTGCGCGCGCGCTGGGCGTGGCGCGCCCGAAGCTGGCGGTGTTGTGCGCGACAGAATCCGTCAACCCGTCGATGCCCGCCACGCTGGATGCCGCCGCGCTATCCAAAATGGCCGACCGCCAGCAAATCCGGGGCGGTGACATCGATGGCCCCTTGGCGTTCGACAACGCGATATCCCGTGAAGCGGCCGATCAGAAGGGCATCGTGTCGCACGTGGCGGGCGATGCCGACATTCTGCTGGTGCCCGATATCGAAGCCGGCAACATGCTCTACAAAGAGCTGACCTGGCTGGCGGGCGCAGGCGCTGCGGGCCTGGTGCTGGGCACGCGTGTGCCCGTGTTGTTGACCAGCCGTTCCGATTCGATGGAGGCGCGCGTCAACAGCTGCGCCATCGCCGTGCTGCACGCACGCGCCTTGGCGGCTGCCGTCCGCTAAAGCGGCTGCCGGAATGGGGAGCAAGCAATTCTGGTGCAAGCGATTCCCCGCGTCTGGTTCTAGACCCTGCCAGGTGGCCCACGTACCTTGAGTCCAGACGCCCGCGCGCGCTTTGCGCCGGACTTTGAGAAAGGGGTACGCAATGCACAAGACCGTCACCGTGGACATGCTGGCCGACTTTGCCGCCGCCTGGAACCGCCACGATATCGATGCCCTGATGCGCTTCATGAGCGAAGACTGCGTGTTCGAAACCGTGGGCGGGCCGGACGCTTGCGGCAGCCGCCACAGCGGAACGGAAGCGGTGCGCGCCGCCTTTGCGGCGGCCTGGAAGAACTTTCCTGATGCGCAATGGAACAACGGCCGGCATTGGGTGGCGGGCGACCGTGGCGTGTCGGAATGCACGTTCACCGGCACCGCCGCCGATGGCTCGCGGGTAGAGGCCGATATGGTCGATATCTTCACGTTCCAGGACGGCAAGATCCGCGTAAAGAACGCGTTCCGCAAGCAGCGCCCGGCCTTGCCGGCCCGTGCCTGAGCGTTGCCCCACGGAATCGAAGCATGGATACGCAAATGCCCTTCGACACGTCCCTTCCACCCGGTGCGCACGCAGCGTCCGCAGCGCCCACCGCGCCTGTGGCTGCCTACAACCCAACTTACGACCCGCTCGTGTCGCCGCCCGGCCAAGGCCAGGACTATGCGCCCACGTACTGGGTGGCAACCGCCGGCGAACCGCCCGAAGACGACGGCCCCATCCGGGGCGACATTGATGTCGACGTCGCCATCGTGGGCTCGGGCTTTACCGGCTTATCGGCGGCGCTGACGCTGGCGCGCGACTTCGGCGTGCGGGCGGTGGTGCTGGAGGCGAACCGCGCCGTGTGGGGCTGCACCAGCCGCAATGGCGGCCAGGGGCAGAACGCGTCGGGCCGCTTGTACCGGTCGCAATGGATCAGCCGTTGGGGCCTGGATACCGCCAAGCGCCTGGATGCCGAGATCCGCGAAGGGTTTGAATACTGGAAGAGCCTGGTCGCGCAGGTGGATTGCGATGCACAGCCCGGCGGCCACTTGTACACCGCGCATCGCCAGAAGAAGATCGCGTTCCTGGCGAACGAGGCCCGCGTGATGCGCGAGGTGTTCGGCTACGACGCAAAGATGCTCAGCCAGGCCGAGCTGCGCGAACGCTATGTGCACGACCACGAGGCCGTTGGCGCCATGCACGAACCCGATGGCGTGGGCGTGCATCCGCTGAAGCTGGCCTACGGCTATCTGCGTCAGGCGCGCGCGTTGGGCGTGCGCGTGCATCCGTCCAGCCCGGTGCTGCGATGGCGCAAGGAGCAAGGCGCCATCCTGCTGGAAACGCCGGGCGGGGTGGTGCGGGCGCGGCGCGTGGCGTTCGCCACGGGCGGCTATACGGCGCAAGGCGTGAACCCGCTGCTGGATAACCGCATCATGCCGGTGCTGTCGAATTCGCTGGTGACGCGGGTGTTGACCCCGGCTGAGCGCGAGGCCGCTGGCTTGAAGAGCACGGTATTCATCACCGATACCCGCACCCTGCGGTTCTATTACCGCCTGCTGCCCGACGGCCGCATGCAGATTGGCAGCCGCAGCGCCTTGCATGGCGCTGATGCGCAGCACCCCCGGCATCTGGCGTTGCTGCGCGAAGGGCTGGCCCGCAAGTTTCCGTCATTGCGCAACGTGGACGTGGCGTATTCGTGGTGGGGCTGGGTCGATGTCAGCCACGACATGATGCCGCGCGTGACGCAGCCCGATCCCGCCCAGCCGGTGTATTACGCCTTTGGCTATGGCGGTAACGGCGTCGCGTTTTCGGCGCAAGCGGGTAAGCGGTTGGCCGAGAGAATGATGGGCAAGGACGGCATTCCGTGGAACCTGCCCATCTACGATTCGCCGCTGCCAGGGCATCCGTTCGCGCCATTCCGGCGCATCGGGCAGGCGTTGTTGTACCGCTGGTATCACCTGCGCGACGAACATCTGTAGCGCCCGGCGATGCGCCGCTGCCTGCAAGCGGTAGCGCCTTGCGATGCGCCGCTACGCCGCTGCCTGCAAGCGGTAGCGGCGCACCACCTGCGCCAGCCTTTCGATGCCCGGTCCGATAAGTTCCGGCCGGATCGACGTGAACCCCACGCGCAGGAAATTGCGGGGCGCATCGGCCCCGTTCATGAAGAAGACGTCGCCCGGTTCCACCACCACGCCTTCGGCCAAGGCGGCCTCGGACAGGTCGGCGGCGTTCAGCCACGGCGGGCCTTCCAGCCAGCACGACGACGACCCGGTAATGGGCGTGGGTTTGAAATCCGGCAAATAGCGGGCCAGCGCCTGCGTCAGTTCCGCACCGCGCCGCTGGTAAGCCTGCGACTGCTTGCGCAGCAAGGAATGGTGATGGCCCAGTGAGATGAACAGCGAGAACGCCCGCTGGATGTAGGCGGAAGGATGGCGCAGCATCAGCCGGCGCAGCGCGCGCAATTCGCGCGTCAGCTCACGCGGCGCGACGATGTAGCCAATGCGCAGGCCCGGCGCGAACGACTTCGCCAGGCTGCCCACGTAGATGACACGGCCATCGCGGTCCTGGCTCTTTAACGCGGGGATCGCCCCTTCACCCCAACGGCTTTCGCTTTCGAAATCGTCTTCGATGATCATGCTGTCGGCCTGGCGCGCCAGCGCCAGCAGGCTTTCGCGGCGCTCCATCGACAGCGTCACGGTGGTGGGGCATTGATGGCCGGGGGTGACGAACAGATAGTCGCAGCCCAGCAAATGCGTGCCGGTGCACAGGCCGCGTTCGTCAACGGGCATGGGCAGCAGGTTGCGGGTATGGCTGGCGAAGATGTTGCGGGCGTCGGGGTAGCCGGGGTCTTCCATGCCGACGACGGTGTCTTCATTGACCAGCAGGTCGGCCAGCAGGTACAGCGCATGCTGCGCGCCGACGGTTATGACGATCTCTTCGGCGTCGGCCCACACGCCCCGGCGCGGCAGCACCTGCGTGCGGATCTGTTCGATCAGCGCGGGGTCGTCATGGGTGATCAGGTCAGGCGCCCAGCTGCGGATGTCCAGCACCGATAACGCCTTGATGCAGCATTCGCGCCATTCGGCGGTGGGGAACAGGTCAGGGTCGAACTGGCCGTACACAAAGGGGTAGGGCTGCTTCTGCCAGTCTTGGGGTTTGGTGATATTGCGTTGCCGCGACGGGCGAAAGCGCAAGCGTTCTTCCCAGCGCACGCGTTGCGGGGTGTCGGCATCGGGCAGCGCGGCGGCGGCTTCGGGCGCGGGTCCCGAATGCCCCTGCATGACGGAGTCGCACACGAAATGGCCGCTTCGCTCGCGTGACACCAGATACCCTTCGCTGACCAGCTGCTGGTAGGCGAACACGACGGTGTTGCGCGCAATGCGCAGCTGGTCGGCCAATTGCCGGCTGGACGGCACCGGCGTGCCGGGCGGCAAGTGGCCGCTAAGAATGGCCGACACCAGCATCTGGCGCACGCGGCCTTGCAGGCTGAGATTGGGCGCGCTTTCCCGTTCAAACAGGCGTTCCCACAACACAGGCTTGAGCATCGAGGCCTGGCTGGACATGACGGCTCCTTGAGTAGACGACGCAACGCCCGGCGCGCATGAGGCAAGCGCGGCCGGGGTCGGGGTGTGAGTCTGGGTCGGAGACTCAGGATAGAGGAGCGGTCTGGGTGGCGAAATGGGGGATTGCCCTTTACCTTTAGCGTTGCGCGTCAGATGCGTCCCTTCCACGGGATGGCGAATTTTTCCACGTAGCGCACCAGCAGATCGAACGCGAAGGCAAACACGCCGATCACGATGATGCCCATGATGACGATGTCGCTGGCCAGAAATTGCGCGGCGTTCAGCACCATGAAGCCCAGCCCCCGGTCAGCGGCCACCATTTCGGCCGCCACCAGCGTGGTCCATCCCACGCCGATACCGATACGCAAGCCCGTGAAGATTTCCGGCATGGCGGCTTTCAGGATGACGTGCCAGACGATCTGCATGGGTGTGCCACCCATGGCGTAGGCCGCATGGATCTGTTCGATGGATACCGACCGCACGCCCGCGCGCGCCGCAATTGCCATTGGCGCAAAGATGGCCAGGTAGATCAGCAGAATCTTCGGAAATTCGCCAATGCCGAACCAGATGATGATGAGCGGCAGGTAAGCCAGCGGCGGCAGCGGGCGGTAGAACTCGATCGGCGGGTCGAAGATGCCGCGCGCATAGCGGTTCACGCCCATCAGAATACCTACCGGCACCGCCGTGACGCAGGCCAGCAGAAACGCCGAGAACACCCGCGTCAGGCTGGCCATGGCGTGTTCGGCCAGCGTGGAATTGGCCACGCCGTCGGTCATGGCGGACACGAACTTGTCGTACACCGCAAAGGGCGAGGGCAGGAACAGCGGTTTGACCCAGCCGGCGCTGGTCACCAGAAACCACAGCGCGATCAGCGCAATGGTGGTGATCAGGCTGATGTGGCCGCTGTAGCCCGCGCCCGGGGCGCCATAGACCTTGCCGGGCGCTGCGGGCTTGTGCCCGCCGCGCGGCCTAGGCATGTGCGGGCTCTTGGACGGCAAGCTCGTCGCCGTAGATGATGCCAAGGACTTGCTCGCGCATGGCGATGAAGTCGGGGCTGGATTTGATACGGCGGCCATCGCGGGTCTCCAGGTAGCGCCGGTTGAAGTCCGGCGTGAAGGTGTGCGTGATGCGCCCTGGGCGCGGCGACATKACGATCAGCCGCGACCCCAGGAACAGCGCCTCTTCCACGCTATGGGTAATGAAGAAGAACATCTTGTTGGTCTGGCGCCAGATGTCCAGCAGCAGCTCCTGGATGGTCTCGCGAGTCAACGCGTCCAGCGCCGCCATCGGCTCGTCCATCAACAGCATGGCGGGGTCGCAGGTCAGGGCGCGGGCAATGCCCACGCGCTGCTGCATGCCGCCGGACAACTGGTAGATCATGTGCCGATGAAAATCCTGCAAGCCGACCAGCTCCAGGTTGCGCCGGGCGCGGGCGCGCCGCGTTTCCTTGTCGACCCCTTGCAGCTTCAGGCCGAACTCGGTGTTCTCCAGCACGTTCAGCCAGGGCAGCAGCGCGTGCTTTTGAAACACCACGCCGCGTTCGGCGCCCGGGCCGGTAATGGGCCGCCCGCCCAGCGTGATCTCGCCGTCGGTGGGCGACAGAAAGCCGGCCAACAGGCTCAGCAAGGTCGTCTTGCCGCAGCCTGATGCGCCCAGCGCCACGACGAACTCGCCGGGTTCGATCGTCAGGTTGACGTCTTGCAGCGCAACCACCGGGCCGCTGTCGTGCAGGCCGGGATACGTGACGCTGACGTGATCCGCACGCAGGGCCTGCGCGGCGGACATGGGTGGGTGAGTCATGCGGTTTCCCCTTATGACAGGACGCCCGCGGCCAGGCGGGCGCCCTGCGCCAAGACGGCGCGCTTACTTGGCCGCAGCCTTCGCGTACTGGTCGGTCACGTGCGGGCTGTAGTCGCCCAGCGCCCGGTCGATCTGCTTCTGGTCTTTCAGGAACTTGGCGCTGGCGTCCAGCGCGCGCACCGCGCCCGACTCTTTGCCGCCGCCCAGCCAGGTGTTGGACGCCTGTTCCTGCGCGGTCGGGAACACCAGCAGCTTGAGCGCGCTGACGATGTCCTCGGGCTTGCCGCCAATGAGCCGGACGATGCCCTTGACCTGGGGCGAGTCGGCCGTCCACTTGGCGCCGTTGGCGTGATAGTCGGCATACGACTTGGCCAGCACGCCTGTGAAGGCGGCCATGAACTTCGGGTTTTTCGCGGCCCAGGCGCGGTCAACGACGATGCCGTCAAAGGTGGGCACGCTGGCGCGGCCAATGGCTTCGGAGTCGGCAATGATCTTGCCGGTCTTTTCAATTTCGGTGAGCGCGGGCGGCCACACGTAGGCGGCGTCGATATCGCCGCGCTGCCAGGCGGCCACGATCTGCGGGGGCTGCATGTTCAGAATGCGCACGTCGCGCGGATTGATCTTCCAGACCTGGTCCATGCCGACCAGCAGGTGAAAGTGCGAGGTCGACACGAACGGCGTGGCCACGCGCTTGCCCTTCAAGTCGGCTGTGCTGTTGATGCCTGAGCCGTTGCGCGCCACCAGCGCTTCGGACTTGCCGATGTTGTCCAGAATCCAGAACAGCTGCAAGTCGACCCCGCGCGTGGCGGCCGACGTCATGCCCGTGGAGCCCAGCACGCCGACCGGCACATTGCCGGAGGCCAGCGCGGTTGAGATATCGCCGCCTGATGTGAACTGGCGCCAGTCCACCTGGTAGCCAGCCTCTTTCAAGGCGGCGTCGAAACTGCCATCGGCGATGGAAGACAGGAAGGGGCCAACGATGAGCTGGTAGCCGACGACCAGTTTGGTCTGGGCGTAGGCGGGCGCGGCAAGCAGCGCGGCGGTCAGGCCGGCCAGGGTGCAGCGGCGGATGAGGCGGTAAATCGCGTTCATGGTGATCTCCGAAAGAGAGTGGGCCGCGCCCCGACGCGACCGGCTTTGTGCCGGTGCGGCCTGGTGCCAGTTTGCCCGGATAGGGGCAGAACGCTAGGTCCAGATGGGCGGATCAGTAGGAGCCACACGCTGGCGCCGCCGCCTTGCCCTCATGGTTAATCCCGGAGATGCGGGCGAGGTATCGGCCAAATGCCCGAGGGCTATGTCGGTGGCCTTGACTTAGCACTACTGCGCATGTCGGCCGGTGACGGAAATGTCATTCATTTGTTAACGATTTGTTAGCGGCGCCGGCATACATTCTTTTTGTCCGGCCTGCGCCTACCGCCGCCGCGCCATCTGGGCGGCCGGATTTCGCCGCAAAAAACGCAGAGGTCGTATGTTCACCAATCTAAAAGTCCGCACCTGTCTTGGCATCTTGCTGGCGCTGTTCTTTACCGGCATGCTGGCCGCCAACGGCGCCGCCTGGATGGACACGCGCTCCAGCAACGCGAATCTGGGCCAGGTCAATGACGCGTACTCCAGCCAGGTGGTGCCTGCGTACGAGGCCTACACCTTGATGTTGCGGGCGCGGCTGGCGATGGACGCGGCCATGATCAACCGCCAAGTTGGCCGCACGCGCGAAAGCGCTGCGGACGCCGAGCGCGCGGAAGAGTTGTGGCGCCGCTCGCGCAGCCGGTTCGAGGCCTTTTCCAGCGAAGTTCGAACCCCCGAGCGCGAAGCCCGCGCGGCGCCCGTGCTGACGGCGTTCAAACATTACGACGCGTTGGCCGCCGAACAATTCGAATCCATGCGCGGCCAGGACGCCCGCGCGTTCGCCTTGCAGATGGATGCCGTCCAGAGCGCGCATCTGGCCTTTGACGCGCAGGTGGCCGCTTACCTGGACCTTGTCGACCTCCGGACAGACGCGCTCGTGGCCGCCGCCGCCACCCGGCACCTGCGCGCCAATCTGGTGATTGTGGGGTTGCTGGCGGCCGCCGTGCTGCTCAGCATCGGCGCGGCGCTCTTTGTCAGCCGGTCGGTGCTGCGCCCCTTGTTGCGCGCGGGCACCCATTTCCAAAGCATTGCCGACGGCAACCTGACCAATCACATCCAGATCAAATCCCACAACGAGATCGGCCAGCTCTTTCTGGGGCTGCAACGCATGCAGGCCAGTCTGGCCAAGACGGTGGCCGCCGTCCGCCAGAGCGTGCAGCAGATTGGCGTGGGCACGCGCGAGATCGCGGACGGCAATGTCGTGTTGTCCTCGCGTACCGAGCAGCAAGCCGCCACGCTGGAAGAGACGGCGCTGTCGATGGGCCGGCTGGCCGTCACCGTAAAAGAAAACGCCGACAACGCGCAGCGCGCCAACGAACTGGCTGAAGGCGCCTCGCAAGTGGCCGGGCGCGGCGCGGCCGTGGTGGCTGACGTGGTTGGCACGATGCAGGACATCAGCGCCAGCTCGGCCAAGATCACGCACATTGTGTCGGTGATTGACGCCATCGCGTTTCAGACCAACATCCTGGCGCTGAACGCCGCCGTAGAGGCCGCGCGCGCCGGCGACCAGGGCAAGGGCTTTGCGGTGGTGGCGGGTGAAGTGCGGGCGCTGGCTCAGCGTAGCGCAACGGCCGCCCGCGAGATCAAGCAGCTGATCGCCGATTCCGCAGGCCGGGTGCAGGCGGGCGCACAGCAAGTCGAGCTGGCGGGCGCGACCATGCGCGAAATCGAAACTGCGGTGCATCGCGTGACCGACATCATGGGTGAAATCGCGGCGGCCTCCAGCGAACAGGCGCAGGGCATCGACCAGGTCAATCTGGCGGTGTCGAGCATGGACGAGGCCACGCAGCAAAACGCCGCGCTGGTCGAGCAGGCGGCGGCTTCCGCGCGCGCCTTGCACGATCAGGCGGAAAAGCTGGCGCAGACCGTGGCTGTCTTTACCGTGGCGCCCCGCGTCATTATTGATATGGCGGTGCCGCGCGAGCCCGACCCGGTCATGCCCGTGCCGGCTGCGCGTGGCGGCCGCTCCGCGCTGCCGCGCGCCCGGGCGGCCAGCACCGGTCCTGATTTGACCAACGATTGGCAGGTGTTCTGATATGAGCGACTTCGACTTGGTGATACGCGGCTCGCTGGTGGGAGCCGACAGCATTCTTGAAGACGGCTGGTTGGGCGTCGTGGACGGCAAGATCGCGGCGATGGGCAGCCACAGCCCGCCTGCGGCGCGAGACTATGTCGATGCGCGCGGGCTTTGGGTGCTGCCGGGCGCGATCGACAGCCGAACTTACATTGGCGGCTGGGGCGACGGCGAAGGCATCGGCCGTGCGTCCCGCGAGGCCGCCGCGGGCGGGGTGACCACGTTGGTGGACATGCCCTATGAGCATGCCGAAGTCGTTGCCAGCCGTTCGCAACTGGATGCGATGGTGTCGCGCATCGAGCAGGGCGCGCAGGTGGACGTGGCCGTGGCCGGCACCCTCAACGCCGAGCATGGCCTGCGGGCCACCAAAGCACTGGCGGACGGTGGCATTTGCGCGTTCTCGATTCCCACGTTCGAGGTTGAACGGTCTCGCTTTGCGCACCATGAAAGCGATCTGATCCAGGCGTTTCAGGCCATCGCGCGCTTCGGGCTCGCGTGCAGCATGCACAACCACGCACGCCTGACCGCGGGCCGCAACGCCCGCCAACTGCTGGACGCAGGAAAGCCCGGCAAAGAGGTGCTGGCCCGGGCGAATCTTGCGCTGATCGAAGGCTTGACGACGCGTTTGCTGTGCCGGGTTGGCGCCGCGGCGGGCGTACGGATGCAAGCGGCCGATGTCTGGTCCGAGCAAGGCCATGCGCTCTGCGCGCATACCCGCAAGGCCGGCCATTGGGTCATGATCGAAACCTGCTTGCGCAGCCTGATGCTGTGCACTGAAGATGCCGTGGCCTTGCTGGGCGGATCGGCGCAGGACTATCCCTTGCTTCGATCGCGCCAAGAGGTTGAAGCGCTTTGGCGGCGCCTGGCGAATGACGCCTGCACGTTCGTGTCGACCGGTTATCACGCGCGCGTGGACGACACGCTGCAAGGGCCGGGACGCACGCCCGACTACGGGCCCAAGCTGCTGCTGCCCACACTGTGGACCGGCTGCGAAGCCCGAGGCCTGTCGCCCACGCTTGTCGTGCGCCTGCTTTGCCTGAATCCGGCGGTGCATTTCCTGCTGGATGACCGCAAAGGGTCTTTCGATATCGGAAAGGACGCCGACTTCGTTGTGCTGGCGCCGGGGCCGTCGCCGGTACAGCCGCTGGCCAGCATCGGGCGGCCGCATTCCGTGCATGTGTACGGCACATGGCGGCGCGGCGAGCTGGTGTATGACGGTAGGCGCGTACAGGCCGCGCCCGGCACGGGCCGCTTTCTGCGCGCCCGCACGCCGGTGGCCCATGAGGAGCGCAGCGCCAAGGCAGCCTAGCAGCCAATAGAGAAAGGGGCTTATTCAGCCCCTTTCTTTTTGGTCCTCTTCTTTTCAGCCTTTTATCTTTATTGGGGCGGGTCCCGCTGCTCCATGATGTAGCCCAACCCCCAAACGGTATGCAGCAGGCGCGTTTCGAAGGGGTCGTCCATCTTCATGCGCAAGCGGCGCACCGCGACGTCAATGGCGTTGGTGCCGCGGTCGAAGTTGATACCCCACACGTGCGCCGCCAGATTCATCCGGGATTGCACTTCGCCATGCTTGCGCATCAGCCGTTCAAGCAGTGCGAACTCAATCGAAGTGAGCCGGATGCGCTGGCCTTCGCGCAAAGCCTTGCGGCTGAGCAGCTGGAGTTCAAGGTCGCCTACGCGCAAGACGTGCTGCGACGAATGCTCGTCCGGCGGAACGGCTCGCCGGTTGATGGCTTTCATGCGCGCGACGAGTTCGCACGTGGCGTAGGGCTTGGTGACGTAGTCGTCCGCGCCTTCGCTCAGGCCTTGCACGCGGGCCTGGAGTTCGTCGCGAGAGGACACGATCACCACCGGCACATTGCTTTCTTTGCGTAGTTCACGCAAGACGGTGAAGCCATCCATGACGGGAAGTTGGACTTCCAGCAGGATCAGATCATAGGGAAAGGTTCTTGCGATGCGCAGTCCTGTAGCGCCATCGACGGCAATGTGGACGACCTGGCCGTGTTCGGCAAGGGTGTTGCGCAGTGCCTGCGCCGAGGAATTGTCATTGTCGATTACGAGAACTTTCATGGGAGACAGCATCGAATGGACACCGTTGATTTGCCTTGTGGGCAAAGGCGCGACCAGCAGCCTGACGGCATTCTGCAAACGAACTGGCGCGACGAAAAACAGCGGTCAAAACGGGCGAGCCAGGCGACCCGTCATGCTGACTGCTAATAACGCTTTTGTGAATGAGACGACTATTAAAAATACCCCGGCCAGCCGGCAGACCGGCCGGGGAAAGCTGCTGCTGACGGTGCGCCAGATCGGGGGGAAGGCGGGCGTCACCGTTCGTGCTGCGACAACTGCAACTGCAAACAACAACCAGACATCACGACGTTTGCTTTCGGAGGCTGTGGCGGAATCCGATCGCTTGGCCGCGGTTCGCAGCGTAATGATTGTGAGGGGGCTGCGAACAACTTCAATGTAAAGCGCCTGTGCACGCGCTGTTCGGACGAGAACAGCCGCTTGCCACCGGGATTTGCGGCGTTTCAATTGAGGGTGATCTGCACCGTTTTTTCGTGATGCGGTGGCATTGCGCCACCTTGTTTTTCAAGCGCTGCGGCTTAGCGGGCAGTAAACGAAAGAGCAGGGGGCAGAGCAGGGCGCATCTCTGTGAATTGAATTGAAGGTGATACGCCGCTCAATGCAAATCTAAGACCAAAGGAAAAACTGAGGCCAAGGGGAAATCTAAAACCAAGTGGAAATCTGAGGCCAAGTGGAACACTAAGACAAGGTGGAAAACTAAGACCAAAGGAAGGCCAAATGAAGCCTAAACAACACGGGCGGCAAGACCTTTTTGGTCTTGCCGCCCGTGTTGGCGTCTTGCAGTGATCAGCAGATCAACGGATCAAGCTCAAGAATTCGGCGCGCGTGGAAGGATTTTCGTGGAATTCACCCAGCATCACCGACGTGACCATCGACGAATTCTGTTTTTCCACCCCGCGCATCATCATGCACATGTGCTGCGCTTCGATAACGACGGCCACGCCTGCGGCGCCGGTCACCGTCTGCACGGCTTCGGCGACCTGGCGGCTCAGGTTTTCCTGGATTTGCAGACGGCGCGCGTACATCTCGACGATGCGGGCAACCTTAGACAAACCCAGCACCTTGCCCGCGGGCAGGTAAGCCACGTGCGCCTTGCCGATGAACGGCAGCATATGGTGTTCGCACAGCGAGTAGAGCTCGATGTTCTTGACCAGCACGATTTCGCGCGTGTCGGACGTAAACAGCGCGCCGTTGACGATTTCATCCAGGTTCTGCGCGTAGCCGCGGCACAGGTGGCGCATGGCCTTGGCCGCACGGGCGGGCGTGTCGGCCAGCCCTTCGCGAGACGGGTCTTCCCCCAGCGCTTTGAGAATTTCGGTGTAGTTCTTTTCCAATGACATGGGGGACTCCTGGGCAGCGCGCTTATCGGGGCGTGTTGTTGTGTCGTGTCGCGTCCGGGACGCGGGAATGGAGGCAAGTCTACCGCAGGGCGGGCGACGGGGCAGGCAGCGGGCGGTCTGGGACTACACCCCCCGGTTCTCCACGGCGTACTTGATCAGCTCGGCCTGGCCGTCGATGCCCAGTTTGCGTTTGATATTCAGGCGATGGGTTTCAACCGTGCGCACCGACAAGCCCAGCGTGTGGGCGATCTGCTTGTTGGCCTGGCCGCTGGCGATGTGGCGCAGCACATCGCGTTCTCGCTGGGTCAGCAAGGTGGCCGGCGCGCTTGCCGACGACAGCCGCACCGCCGCCGCCGCGCTGAAATAACTGCGCCCCTCCATCACCGCGCTGATCGCGGTAATGATCTCTTCGGCCGGTTCGTCCTTCAACAGATAACCCCGGGCGCCGGCCTTCACGGCTTGCACCATGTATTCCGGGTTGTCGTGCATGGACAGCACTAGTACGGCAATTTGCGGATAGCGTTCATGCAGTTGCGCCGTCAGCTCCAGCCCGCCCACGCCGGGCATGTTCAAGTCCATCAGCACCAGATGGGGCAGGGTGTCGCCCTGCGGGTCTTCGGCGTGGCAGTTGGCCAGGAAGGCGAGCGCGGCGGCGGCGTTGCCCGCTTCGCCCACGACCCGCAGGCGCGGCACGGTTTCCAGGCGCAGGCGCAGGCCGTCACGCACCAGGGGGTGATCGTCGATCAGCAGAAGTCGGATGGCGTCGGGGGTGTCGTTCATGCTTGGGTCGTCGCGGTAGGGGCGGCTGCGCCGGGCAGGGGCAGCCAGGCTTGCAAGGTGGTGCCTTGGGCGCTGGAATGAAAACTCAGGTTGCCCGATAGGGCGTTCATGCGTTCGCGCATATTGCGCAGGCCGATGCCGCGCCGGGGGTCCTGCTGGACCTCGGCGTAGTCAAAGCCACGGCCGTCGTCCGAAATGGTCAGGCGCAGGTCTTGCGCGCTGTAGGCCAGCGTCATCTCGGCGCGCGAGGCGCCCGCGTGGCGCATCACGTTGGTCAACGCTTCCTGGGTGACGCGGAACAGCGCCGTGGCGTAGGCGTCGGGCAGCTTGACCGGCTGGCCGGTGGTGTGCAGCCGCACGGCCAGGGGCGGCGCGCCATCGGGGCTGGGGATGGCGAACTCGCGGCCCAGGTGTTCCAGGGCAGCGGGCAGGCCCAGATCATCAAGCAGCGTCGGGCGCAGGTTGTGCGAGATGCGCCGCACTTCGCCCACGGCGGTATTCAAGCGGTCCAGCGCGCCACCCAGCGGCTTATCAATATGGGCGAGCGTCTGCGGATCGCCAGGCAATGCCTGCCGCACCCGTTCGCGTGCCGCCTCCAGCGACAGCTTGATCGACACCAGCACCTGGCTGATGCCGTCGTGCAATTCACGCGACAGCCGTGCGCGCTCCTCTTCCTGCGAGCGCACCAGCTGCTGGGCCATCAGCCGCAGCTTGGCGTCGGACTGGCGGTGGTCGCTGATGTTCAGCGCCAGGCCGCAGGCGGCCACGCCCAGGATGGACACGGCGGCAATGCCCGCCACCCAGGCGAACATGCTGCGAATGTTGGCCTGCGCGGCGGCGTCGATGCGCACCAGCGCCTGCTCCACGTCGTCCAGATAGATGCCGGTGCCCAGCATCCAGCCCCAACGGTCCAGCACCACCACGTAGCCGAGCTTTTCTACGGTCTGATGGGTAGAGGGCTTTTCCCACAGGTAATGCACCACTTCGCCTTGCTGGCCGCCGCGCCGGGCCGCCGTCAACAGGTTCTGGATGACGGCCTGGCCGCGTGTGTCGCGCAAGTCCCAGAGGTCTTGCCCGACCAGTTCGGGCTGGCGCGGGTGCATCAGGTTCTTGCCGTGCAGGTCGTAGACGAAAAAGTAGCCGTCGTGGCCGAACTCCATTTGCGCCAACAGATCCAGCGCCCGTTGCCGGGTGGCCTCGTCGTCGCCCGCCGCCTGCAAGGGGGCCACCGCGCTGTAGGCCAGGCTGACGTAGTGGCGCAGCTCGCTTTCCTTGCTGGCCAGCCAGGCGCTTTCGACAACCTGCTTTTCGCGCTGGGCCAGTTGCAGGCCCTGCACGTAGACGGCCACCGTGATGGCGGCCACGGCCACCAGCAAAGGCACCGCGGCAAGCAGCAGGATTTTCAGGCGGAGCTTCATGGCGTGGGATTCAGCCCGGATGGAGATTGGTGCGATGCACCAAGCCGCGTCCCCCAGGGGGAAACGGGATTCATGACGACGATTTTACGATTCCCACAGGAATATGCTGCGGCGCATTGCGTAGTAACACGTACGCAGTTTGCGTAGTTCCGCGCTTGTTGCCCCCGGAGCAAAACGAAATACTAACGCCCGCGTCCATTGGACGCAGCGCGGACGCTTGCGCGCCCGCCACCCCACAACAATGAGTCTGCCTTCCGCGAGACGAAAAAAGCGTTTCACGCCACAAGCATGGCGGGAGGCAAGAGGAGCACTTATGCAAACCAGCAGTAAGGGACTGGGTCAGCACCTGGTCTGGCTGGCGGTTGCGGTACTGGGCGCGTTTGCGCTGGGCACCGTGGCGCTGGCCAGAGGGGAGACCATCAACGCGCTATGGGTGGTGATTGCCGCCGTGTGCGTCTATTTGATCGCATACCGCTATTACAGCCGCTTCATCGCAAAGAACGTTTTCCAGCTGGATGCCTCGCGCATGACGCCGGCCTGGAAGCACAACGATGGTCTGGACTATGTGCCGACCAACAAGCACGTGCTGTTCGGTCACCACTTTGCCGCCATCGCCGGTGCCGGCCCGCTGGTTGGCCCGGTGCTTGCCGCGCAGATGGGTTATCTGCCGGGCATGCTGTGGATTCTGGCGGGCGTGGTGTTCGCCGGCGCCGTGCAGGACTTCACGATTCTCTTCATCTCGACCCGCCGCGACGGCCGTTCGCTGGGCGATCTGGTCAAGTCCGAGTTGGGCAAGATCCCGGGTGTGATCGCGCTGTTTGGCGCCTTCATGATCATGGTGATCATTCTGGCCGTGCTGGCGCTGATCGTGGTGAAGGCGCTGACGCATTCGCCGTGGGGCACCTTCACCGTGGCCGCCACCATTCCCATCGCGCTGTTCATGGGCGTGTACCTGCGCTACATCCGTCCGGGCAAGATCGGTGAAGTGTCCATCATCGGTTTCGTGGGCCTGATGGCCGCCATCACGTTCGGCCAGGACGTGGCCGCGCACCCGGTGCTGGGCCCGATGTTCGACTTCGACGGCAAGGGCCTGACCTGGATTCTGATCGTCTACGGTTTCATCGCCGCCGTGCTGCCCGTGTGGCTGCTGCTGGCTCCGCGCGACTACCTGTCGACCTTCCTGAAGATCGGCACGATCCTGGGTCTGGCGATCGGTATCGTGGTTGTGGCGCCTGAACTGAAGATGCCCGCGCTGACGCAGTTCGTGGACGGCACCGGCCCGGTGTGGTCGGGCAACCTGTTCCCGTTCCTGTTCATCACCATTGCCTGCGGTGCGGTGTCGGGCTTCCATGCGCTGATCTCCTCGGGCACCACGCCCAAGCTCATCGAAAACGAAACCCAGGCCCGCTATATCGGTTACGGCGGCATGCTGATGGAATCGTTTGTGGCCATCATGGCGCTGGTGGCGGCTTGCGTGATCGAGCCGGGCATCTACTACGCCATGAACAGCCCGGCCGCCGTCATTGGCACCACGCCGGACCAGGTGGCGCAAGTCGTGTCCAGCTGGGGTTTTGTGGTCACGCCGCAAGACCTGATCCAGACGGCCAAGGACGTGGGCGAAAGCACCATCATTTCGCGTGCGGGCGGCGCGCCGACGCTGGCCGTCGGCATGGCGCACATCTTGCATCAGGCCATTGGCGGCCCGGGCATGATGGCGTTCTGGTACCACTTCGCCATTCTGTTCGAAGCGCTCTTCATCCTGACCGCCGTGGACGCGGGCACGCGGGCCGGCCGCTTCATGCTGCAAGACCTGCTGGGCACCTTCGCCCCGTCGCTCAAGCGCACCGATTCGCTGCCCGCCAACCTGATCGCCACCGCCTTGTGCGTGGCGGCCTGGGGCTACTTCCTGTACCAAGGCGTGGTCGACCCGCTGGGCGGCATCAACACCTTGTGGCCGCTGTTCGGTATCGCCAACCAGATGCTCGCCGCGATTGCGCTGACGCTGGGTACGGTCGTGCTGTTCAAGATGAAGCGCGACCGCTACGCCTGGGTCACGATCCTGCCGACGCTGTGGCTGCTGGCATGCACGTTGACCGCTGGCTGGCAAAAGCTGTTTGACGCCGACCCGCGCGTGAGCTTCCTGGCCCACGCCAACAAGTACAACGCGGCCATTGACCAAGGCCAGGTGCTGGCGCCAGCCAAGTCGCTGACCGAGATGGGCCGCGTCGTGATGAACGACTACATCAATGCAGGCCTGTGCGCGATCTTCATGTTCGTCGTGGTCAGCATCGTGGTGTTCGGCGTGAAATCGGTGCGGCGCGCCCGCGCCGAGAACAAGCCGACCTCGCGCGAGACGCCGTACGAGCCCCTGCCCATGCCGGCAGGCGCGGACTGACCCCGGGAGGCGCCGCATGCTGTTTACCAACATGAGTTCGGCAGCCGGCGCCGCCGGCCGTTACCTGGGGCAGACGCTCCGGCTGATGGTCGGCGTGCCGGATTACGAAACGTATGTCGAGCATATGCGGCGTACCCATCCCGATCAGGAGCCGATGACTTACGAGGCTTTCTTCCGCGAGCGCCAGGACGCGCGCTACGGCGGAAAGAAACGGATCGGCTGCTGCTGATGACCATGAAAAAGCCACCGGGAACGGTGGCTTTTTTTGTGGGAATTTTTTGTCACCCCCGCTGCATCACCCCCGCCGCACTCTCTCCGCAAACAGCACCAGCGGAACTGCGCACACCGCACACACCGCCATCACCATGAAGCCGCCCGGCGCGTAGCTGCGATACAGCGCGCCGCCCAGCTGAATGCTGGCGAACATGAACACGCCGCCGGACAGCAGCGCATACAGCGCGATGGCCGACGTCTTGCACGCGGCCGGCACGTGGCGCGTGATGTACCACATGATGGCGGCGTTGTTGCCCGCCAGCGTGAAGCATTGCAGCAGTTGCAGCGCGGCGATCCAGGCCGGGTCCGTGGTGGCCGACAGGCCCGCCCAGCGGATGGCCGTCATCACCGCCGACGCCAAGATCAACCACTGCGCGCCCGTGCGAGCCAGGATCTTCGGCGCCAAGAAAAAGAACAGCACTTCGCTGCTGACGCCCACCACCCACAGCAGGGAAATCAGCGCGGTGGACAGGCCGCTGGCCGTCCAGTAAAGCGTGGAATACGAATACAGAAAGCCGTTGCTGGCCTGCACCAGCGAAGCCGCCGCAATGCACAGCAGCAGCGGGCGGTCGCGCAGCACTTCCCGCATGGGCAGGCGCACGCGTTCTACCGGCGCGTCGTCCGCGGCAGGGCGCGCGGCCTGCGGCAGCAGCCGCACGCAGGCCAGGCAGGCGATGATCAGCAGGATCGACAGCCACATGACCCAGTTGGTGTCGAAGGTCTTGATCAGATAGCCGCCCGCAACGGTGACCACCGCAAAGCCCAGCGACCCGCACGCCCGCATGATGGTGTAGGAATTGCCCTGCGTACGGCCGCTGGCGATCGCCATGCGGTCCATCAGCGGCAACACGGCGGGAAACACGGCGTTCAACAGCAGGGTGATCGCCAGCAGCCACGCCGGCGTCAGCGTGAACGGGTAGCAGACAAACAGCACCAGCGACGCCGCCAGCGCCGAAGCAATCAGCGCATGGGCACGGCCCGTCTGGTCGGCCACATGCGCCACGACGGGCGTCGACAAAATTTTAGGCAGGAACGAGGTGGCGACGATCAGCCCGATGGTGGCGGGGTCCAGCCCACGGCTGGCGAACCAAAGGGGTAGAAAGGGAATGCTGACACCCTGCAAGCCGTAATACAGGAAGTAGAACCCGTGCAACGCAATGGCGCCTTGTCTGGCGTCGGGATTGCCGCGCATAGCGATGAGTGAATCTGGCTGAGACGAAGCGCCGTAGGATACTCCTTTGCGGGGGGCGTCTCGGATGCCTGGATGAGCGCGCAGGGCGCCCCAGCTCAAAGCCCCCATTTATTCCATTCCAGACTTATTCCATGAAAATTACTTGTTTGTTGTGATCAAACCTCGCCATTAGCATCGGTAGTCACACCTCAAGCTGGAGCTTCCATGACTGCGCCCATTCCTTCTTTTTCTCACGCTCGCGTCACGCGCGATGAGCGTGGCGTCTATACCTTGCAGATTCACGACGCCAAGAGCCTGAACATTCTGGCGTCGGCGGTCACACTCAGTTTGATCGACGCGGCGCGCTGGATCGCAGCGCAAGAGGACGCCCGCGCCGTGGTCATCCGGGGTTCGGGCGACAGGGCTTTTGTGGGCGGCGCCAATATCTATGAGATGGCCGAGCTTGATCCCCAGGGCGCGCGCGCCTTCATCACGCGGTTGCGCGATCTTTGCGAGGCCGTGGCCGCCATTCCGGTTCCCACCATTGCGCGTCTGCCGGGCTTTTGTCTGGGCGCGGGCATGGAGCTAGCGGCGGCTTGCGACATCCGGCTGGCGTCGGCGGACGCCGTGTTTGGCATGCCGGAAGTGCGCGTCGGCATTCCGTCGGTGATTCACGCCGTGCTGTTGCCGGCGCTGATCGGACCTGGCCCGACCAATTGGCTGCTGCTCACCGGCGAGACGGTGGATGCGGCCCAGGCAAAGCAATGGGGCTTCCTGGAATTCGTTTGCGAGACGGGCGAACTGGATGCGCTAGTGGAACGCACGGTGGCGCCGATTGCGGCCAGCGGGCCGCGCGCGGTGCGTTCGCAAAAGGCGCTGCTGCGCTACTGGAGCGAATCAACCATCGAAGCCGGGCTGGACCGCAGCGTGGACGCCTTCGGCGACGCCTTCACCACCGACGAGCCGCGCCGCTACATGGAGCCTTTCCTGACGCGCAAGCAGCACGGGGAGCCCAAGTAATGGCAGGTCCGCTCCAGGGCGTGCGCATCATCGACATGACCTCTGTGGCGATGGGGCCGTACGCCACGCAGATTTTGGCCGACATGGGGGCCGAGGTCATCAAGGTCGAGGCGCCCGAGGGCGACGTGTTTCGCACGTCGGCCCCGGCCGCGCATGCCGGGATGGGGCCCGCCTATCTCAACCTGAATCGCAACAAATACAGCGTGACGCTGGACGCCAAGACGCCGGCCGATCGCGAAACGCTGCTGCGCCTGATCGATGACGCCGATGTCTTTGTATCGAACGTGCGTCCGGCAGCGCTGGCGCGGTTGGGGCTGGACGCGGACTCGCTGTGCGCACGCAACGCCCGTCTGATCCATTGTTCAGCGGTAGGGTTTGGCCAGAACGGGCCATACGCCGCGCGCCCCGCGTTCGACGACATCATCCAGGCCATGAGCGGGCTGGCGGATCTGCAAGGCCGCAACAGCGGCGCGCCCGCGTATGTGAACACCATTCTTGCCGACAAGGTGGCGGGGCTGACGCTGGCTTACGCCATCCCGATGGCGTTGTACGAGCGAGAGCGTTCGGGGCAGGGGCAGGCCATCGAGGTCCCCATGTTTGAAACGCTGGTGTCGTTCACGCTGGTCGAGCACCTGAGCGGCCACAGCTTTGTTCCGCCGCTTGGCCCCATGGGCTACAGCCGCGTGCTGTCGCCACAGCGCCGGCCCTACCGCACGCAGGATGGCTACCTGGCGCTGCTGCCGTATACCGACGCCCAATGGCGGCGTTTCTTCGCGCTGGCCCAGCGCCCCGATCTGGCGGCGGATGCGCGCTATGCCGACGCCGCGTCGCGCGCGCGCCATTTCGACGCGCTCTATCAGGATTTGGCTGACATCGTTGCGTTGCAAAGTACCGGCCAGTGGCTGGCGCTGCTGGCGGATGCCGATATTCCGCATTCGCGCGTCAATACGCCCGAAGCCCTGTTTGACGACCCGCACTTGCAGGCGACCGGATTTTTCCAGCGCGTGGACCATCCCAGCGAAGGGCCGTTGATGGCTTGCGGTATCCCCGTGCGCTTCTCGCGTACGCCAGGTGAAATCAGCCGGCAAGCCCCGCGCCAGGACGCCGATCGCGATATGCTCGTGCCTGCGCGCTAAGGCCGGCATGGCCGGCGGCGCCCCGCGGCGACTTCGACCATGAACATCACTCTTAAGCAATTGCGCGTCTTCTGCGCGCTGTACGAACTGCGCAGCTTCACGGCGGCCGCGCGGGCGGCCTTCGTGACGCAGTCGGCGGTCAGCAAACTGTGCGCCGAACTGGAAGCCGAAGTTGGCCAGCCGTTGTTCGAGCGTTCGACACGCAGCGTCACGCCGTGCGACGGCGCGGCAGATTTCTATGCCTATGCGCAAGAGATTCTGGGCACCGTGCGCGCCGCCGAGCGCAGCATGGCGGGCCTGCGCACGCTGGAACGCGGCACCGTGGGCGTGGCCACGTCCCCGCTCATGATGGCCGGCCTGCTGGGTGAGGTGGTGGCGGACTACCACCGCGCTCATCCCAGCGTGAAGCTGGACCTCTTTGAGCTCTCTACCGACGACACCATCGAACACGTGCGCAACGGGCGTGCAGACTTTGGCATCGTGTCGCTGGAGACGCCTTCGGAAGAGCTGACCACTCGGGTGATCTATCGCGACACCATGTACGCCGTGTGCGCGCCACGCCACGCGCTGACCCGCAAGCGTGCGGTGACGTGGGCGGATGTGGCCGCGCACGACCACATCATGCTGCGCAACGTCTACAGTGTGCGGCGCAGCCTGGACCGGGTGGCGGCTGACCTGAACCTGGAATTCCGGTATCGCATCGAGGCCGGCATGCTGATCTCGGTGCTGAAGCTGGTGGGTGCGGGGCTGGGCATCACAGTGGTGCCGGGCTATGCGTGCGACCTGGCGCGGCAGCTGGGTTTGCGCATTCTGGCCATTGATGGCGCTCGCAAGCATGGGCATGAACTTTGGCTTATCCAGCGCCGCAACGCGCGTTTGTCGTTGGCCGCGTCGGCCTTTCTAGCGCGCACGGAAGACTATCTGCGCCAACGGCAGAGCGCCGAGCATTAATCCTTGATTGGAATAAGTCTATGAAAATTAGTCCCTTGTTGGGATAAGCGCAGCGCGAGCATCATACGGGCATGCATTCAAGAGGGCCGACCCGCGGCCCCAACAGGAGACAAGCATGACTCGACCGTTCGGTGCACCGCGCCGCCGCCTGCTGGCAGCCAGCACCTTCACTGTTCTTGGCGCGTTGGGTGCACTGGGCGGCGTGCTGCCCTGGGCCGCCGCGCAAGCGCAATCGTCGTATCCCGACAAGCCCATCACCATCGTCGTGCCGTTCTCGCCGGGCAGCGCCACTGACACCAGCGCGCGCATCATTGCGGAAAAGCTGGGCCCGCGCATGAACGTGCCGGTGGTGATCGAGAACAAGCCGGGCGCCTCCGGCACGATCGGCTCGTCGTTCACCGCACGGGCGCAGCCCGACGGCTACACGCTGATTCTTACCAGCAGCTCGACGCACTCGGCCACGCCCGCCTTGTTTCGCAAGCTGCCGTTCGACCCTACGGGCGACTTCATCCATATCGTGCGCATCGCCACCATTCCGATGATGCTGGTGGTGCGCGATGATGCGCCCTACAAGACGCTGCCGGAACTGGTCAAGGCCACGCAGGCCAAGCCCTTGAACTACGCCTACGGCTCGCCCACCAGCCAGATTGCCGGCGCCACGTTCAACACGGTTGCCGGCGCCGCCGCCAACGGCGTGCCCTACAAGAGCCAGCCGCCGGCCGTGACGGATCTGCTGGGCGGCCACGTCGATTATCTTTTCGCCGACCTGTCTGTGGTGACCTCGTTCATGCAAAGCGGCAAGTTGCGCGGGCTGGCGTACACCGGTCATGAGCGCGCCAAGGCATTCCCAAGCGTGCCGACCCTTGCCGAGCTGGGCTACAAGAATTTTGACCTGGTGGTGTGGGTGGGCGTTGCCGCGCCGGCCAAGACGCCGGACGCCATCGTGCAGAAGCTCAACACGGAAGTTGCGGCGATTCTGCGCGAACCTGACGTGTTGCAGCGCTTCGAATCGCTGGGCATGCAGGTGTCGCCCAACACGGTGGCCGAACATCAGTCGTTCGCCCAGGCGCAGCGCCAGATCTGGACGCAGCGTGCCGTCGACGCAAAGATTGAACCGCAGTAAGCGCCGCGTTTCTTGTTGCGCTGCGCAGTGAAGCAATGATGAGCAGCCTGGTACCAGTGATTCCGGTGGTCTGGTACTAAGGCTTGCTTCATCGGGTCGCTACCCTTCGACCTAAGCCATCCAATGAATGGCTGATCGCAACACATCAAGGGGCAAATCATGCGCAGCGCTCGACAAGGCTTGGCCACGATTCTGATGGTGTTGGCGACGGCGGCAGGCGCCGCCGCTGCGCAAACACCCAAACCCGGCGGCACATTGGTGGTGGGGTCGACACAAGTGCCCCGGCACCTGAACGGCGCGGTGCAGTCGGGCACCGCCACCGCGTTGCCCAGCGCGCAATTGTTCGCCAGCCCCTTGCGCTACGACGCGGACTGGAAGCCGCAACCCTATCTGGCGGAATCGTGGGAGTTGGCGCCCGACGGCAAATCCCTGACGCTGCACCTGCGCAAAGACGCCGTATTTCACGACGGCAAACCCGTGACGTCCGCCGACGTGGCGTTCTCGGTGATGGCGGTAAAGAAGAACCACCCGTTTCAGACCATGCTTGCGCCGGTGCAAGCGGTAGATACGCCTGACGCCTACACCGCCGTGCTGCGCATGAGCCAGCCGCACCCGGCGATTCTGCTGGCTTTGTCGCCCGCATTGATGCCGGTGCTGCCCAAACACATCTACGACGATGGGCAGGACTTGAAGACGCATCCTCGAAACTCGGCGGATGTGGTGGGCTCAGGCCCGTTCAAGTTCAAGGAATTCAAGCCCGGCCAGGAGATCGTGCTGGAGCGCTTTGATAAATTCTTCTTGCCCGGAAAGCCCTACCTGGACCGGGTTGTCGTGAAGATCAATCCTGATGCAACAAACCTGCTGATCGGGTTGGAACGCGGTGACATTGCGGCCTTGCCGTTCATGACCGAACCCACCATTTTGCGGCGCGCAAAAGACAACCCCGCCATCGTCATGACCAGCCGTGGCTACGAAGGAATTGGTGCGCTGAGCTGGCTGGCCTTCAATACGGCGCGCAAACCCCTGAACGATGTGCGCGTGCGGCAGGCCATTGCGCATGCCACCGACAAGGGCTTCATCACCAAGGCGCTTAACGCGGGCTTTGCCAAGCCCGCCGACGGCCCGATTGTTGGCACCAGCCCCTTCGCCACGCCCGACGTCACGCGTTATCCGCTGGATTTGAAGAAATCCGAACAACTGCTGGAAGAGGCCGGCTTCAAAAAGGACGCCAAGGGCGAGCGCCTGACGCTGACGGTGGACTACATGCCGGGTTCTGACGTGCAGGGCAAGAACGTGGCGGAATACTTGCGCAGCCAGTTAAAGAAGGTGGGCATCGCGGTGCAGGTTCGCGCCTCGCCCGACTTTCCCACCTGGGCCAAGCGCATCGCCAGCCACGATTTCGACATGACGACGGACATTGTTTTCAACTGGGGCGACCCCGTCATTGGCGTGCACCGCACGTACTTGTCGAGCAACATCCGCGACATCATCTGGACCAACACCCAGTCCTACGCCAACCCGAAAGTCGACGCGCTGCTGGAGCAGGCGGGCACGGAGACCGATGTGGAAAAGCGCCGCGCGCTGTACGCGGAGTTCCAGCGCCTGGTAACGGAAGACGTGCCGATCGATTTTCTGACGGTCATTCCGTATCACACGCTGATGTCGAAGAAGGTGCACGGCATGCCCGAGGGGATCTGGGGCATGTTGTCGCCCCTGGACGACGTCTACCTTCAGTAGGACGGGGCCGCCATGTTGCGATTTATTTTTCGCCGGTTTGCCTATGCGGCCATCTTGCTGCTGGCCGTGGTGACGCTGAATTTTCTGCTGATCCATATTTCACCGGGCGATCCTGTTGAGACCATTGCAGGTTCGATGGGCGGCATCAGCGAAGACCTGCGCGCGCAGCTGCGCACGCAGTACGGGCTGGACAAGCCGTTTCTGGTGCAGTTGGGCCTGTATCTGTCGCAGGTGTTGCGCGGCGATCTGGGCTATTCGTACTTCTTCAACGTGCCGGTTGCGCAGCTGATCTGGGAACGCGTGCCGGCCACGCTGCTATTGGTCGTGACCTCTGTGCTCAGCGCATTCATCGTCGGCACGTTGCTGGGCACGCTGGCCGCCAGGAAGCCGAACGGGCCGCTGTCGCAAGGCATCACGCTGCTGTCGGTGGTGGGCTATTCCGCGCCGGTGTTCTGGACGGGCATCATCCTGATCATCCTGTTTGCGTCCGTGCTGCCGGTCTTTCCGGTGTCCGACATGCGGTCGGCCGGCGGGCCGCAAGACGGATGGGCGGGCGTGGTGGACGTGTTGCACCATCTGGCGCTGCCGGCGTTCACGCTGGCGTTTGTGTACCTGGCGCAATACAGCCGGCTGGCGCGCGCCAGCGTCATGGAAGCCCTGTCCGCTGACTACATCCGCACGGCCCGCGCCAAGGGGCTGCCCGAGCGCATCGTGCTGTACAAGCACGCCTTGCGCAACGGGGTGTTGCCGGTCGTGACGATGCTAGGCCTGCAATTTGGCAACGTGCTGGCTGGCGCGATCCTGGTGGAGACGGTTTTCAACTGGCCGGGGTTGGGCCGGCTGGCGTTTGATTCCGTGCTCAGGCGCGACTACCCGACGTTGCTGGGCATCCTGCTGTTCGCCTCGCTGCTGGTCGTGGTGATGAATCAGCTAACGGATCTGGCCTACCGGCTGATCGACCCGAGGATCAAGACATCATGAGCCAAGCGCCTTCCGCGATTCCCCTTGCTGTTGCCCCCGCGCCATCCCGCGCGCCGGCCCGGCAGTCCTATGAGGCCCTGCGCGTGTTTGCGCGCAATCCGTCGGCGATCATTGGCGTGCTGCTGCTGACGGTCATTCTGGCGGTGACGATCTTTGGCCCGATGCTGATGCAGGCAGACCCGTTTGAAATCGCCAGCGCACCGATGGAGCCGCCCGGTGGTGAAATGCTGCTAGGCACCGACTACCTGGGCCGCGATGTGTTGACCGGCATGGTCTACGGCGGCCGCGCAACGTTGCTGGTGGGCGTGGTGGCCGCGGTGCTGTCGATGGCCATTGGCCTGACGGTGGGTGCGTTGGCCGGCTACTACGGCGGCTGGGTGGACGAGACCCTGATGCGCATCACCGAGTTCTTTCAGGTCCTGCCCACCTTGCTCTTCGCGATGGTCTTGGTCACGCTGTTCTCGCCGTCGCTGGCGACCATTGCGGTGGCGATTGGCGTGGTCAGTTGGACGGGCACCGCGCGGCTGGCGCGCGGAGAATTTCTGCGCTTGAAGCGCCGCGAATACGTTCTGGCCGAACGCGTCATTGGGGCGGGCGATGCGCGCATCATCTGGCGCGTGATTTTGCCCAATGCGCTGGCGCCGCTGATCGTCTCGGCCACGCTCGCCATCGGCACCGCCATCCTCTTCGAAGCGGGCTTGTCGTTTTTGGGGCTGGGCGACCCGAACATCATGAGCTGGGGGCTGATGATTGGCAGCAACCGCCCGTACATCCTGACGGCGTGGTGGGCGGTGACATTGCCCGGCGCGGCCATCTTTCTGACGGTGCTGGCCGTGAGCCTGATTGGCGATGGCTTGAATGACGCATTGAATCCCAAGTCGCGAGGCCGGTCATGAACGCGCGCATGGAGGCAATACCGGAAGCGGACAGGGGGGAGCAAAGGGGCGTGCACAAGGGCGGCCCCGTGCTGGAGGTGGAGTCGCTAAGCCTGGAGTTCCGTTCGCGTGGACGCGTGGCAGAGGTCTTGAGCCAGGTCAGCTTCGAATTGCGCGCCGGCGAAACCCTGTGCCTGGTAGGCGAGTCTGGCTGCGGAAAAAGCATGACCGCCTTGGCCATCATGCGCTTGATCCCGGAGCTGGGCCGCATCGGCGCCGGCCGCGTGCGCTTATCGGGTGCGGATCTGGCCTTGCACGATGACGAAGCCATGCGGCGGGTGCGGGGCAACAAGATCTCGATGATTTTCCAGGAACCCATGACCGCGCTGAACCCGGTCTATACGGTGGGCGACCAGATTGCCGAGCCGCTGCGGCTGCATCAGGGGCTGAGCAAGGCCGAGGCCCGCACACGCGCTATTGGCATGCTGAAGTCGGTGGGCATTCCCGTGCCGGAGCGGCGGGTGGATGACTACCCGCATCAGATGTCTGGCGGCATGCGGCAGCGGGTAATGATCGCCATCGCGCTGGCCTGCGACCCCGACGTGCTGATTGCCGATGAACCGACCACCGCGCTGGATGTCACCGTGCAGGCGCAGATTTTCGATCTGCTTCGCGACCAGCAGGCGCGGCGTGGCACCGCCATGCTGTTGATCACTCACGATATGGGCGCGGTGTCGGAAATGGCCGACCGTGTTGTCGTGATGTACGGCGGGCGCGTGGTGGAGCAGGGCGGTGTGCGGCAGATTCTGACGCAACCCAGCCACCCGTATACGCAAGGCTTGATCGCCTGTCTGCCCGAGCTGGACCGCGAACCCGACGACGTGCGCCCGGACTTGCCCGAGATTCCCGGCGTGGTGCCATCCGTGTGGGATCGCGGCGTGGGTTGCCCTTTTCTGGATCGTTGCGGGCAGTCGCTTGCACGCTGCCGCAGCGAGTTTCCGCCCTTGACGTCTGTGGCGCAAGGCCAAGACGTGGCCTGTTGGCTTTACCAGGAGGCTTCATGATGGCGCAGCCGAATGTTCCCGCATTACTGTCCGTGCGCAACCTGGCCGTGCATTTTCCAGTAGGCGGCCGGGGCCGCGACGGCAAGCCCGTTGTGGTCAAGGCGGTTGATGGCGTGTCGTTCGATCTGGCCCGCGGACGCACGCTGGCCATCGTGGGCGAGTCCGGCTCCGGCAAGACCACCACGGCGCTGTCCGTGCTGCGCCTGGCAGACCCCACATCAGGCTCCATCCATTTCGACGGCACCGACTTGACCGCGTTGGGCGCATCGTCGATGCGGCAGATGCGCCGCCGTTTGCAATTGGTGTTCCAGGACCCGTATTCGTCGTTGAACCCGCGCCAGCGTGCCGAGGATATCGTGCGGGCGCCACTGGACCTGATGCATATCGACCCGCCTGGCGGACGCGCAGCGCGCGTGGCCAGCTTGTTTGAATTGGTGGGCTTGCGGCCCGAACAGCGCCAGTTGTTTCCGCATCAGTTTTCTGGCGGCCAGCGGCAGCGGCTGAACGTGGCGCGGGCGCTTGCCAGTGCGCCCGACCTGATCGTGTGCGACGAACCCGTGTCCGCACTCGACATCGCCATTCGCGCGCAGATCCTGAACCTGCTGCGCCGTATCCAGCGTGAGCAGAACCAGTCATTCCTGTTCATTTCGCACGACATGGCGGTGGTGGAACACATCTGCGACGACATCGCCGTGATGTACCTGGGCAAGATCATCGAGCAAGCCTCGCGCCAGGCCTTCTTCACGCGCCCGCTGCATCCCTACAGCGTGGCGCTGATGTCAGCGGTGCCCACCGTCAAGGGCGGGCGCGAATCGGCCGCCCGCCGCGTGCGGCTGATGGGCGATCCCCCCAGCCCGGTCAACCCGCCGCCCGGTTGCCGCTTTGCCGGACGATGCCCCGCCGCGCAAGCCGTCTGTTCCACGCACGAACCGGCATTGCGCGAAGTCGTATCGGGCCACCGTGTGGCCTGCCATTTTGTCGAAGTCCGCGACGGCGCCCTGGTGGCGCCGCTTGCCGGCTGAATCCAACCGTCAGAAGGAAGCATCGATGACCCGGCACGAAGGCATGAACGTAGGCCATCCCAGCAATGCCAAGGTGACGATCTACGCCGCCCGCAGCATCCTGACCATGAACCCGGCGCAGCCGCGCGCAACGCATGTGGCGGTGAAAGACGGCCGCATCCTGGGCGTGGGCAGTAAAGAAGACTTAGCCGGATGGGGGCCGTCGGAGGTTGACGACCGGTACGCGGACAAGGTTCTGATGCCCGGCCTGGTCGAAGGGCATTGCCACCTGCCGGAAGGCGGGATGTGGAAGTTCGTCTACGTGGGCTTCTACGACCGCCGTGGGCCCGATGGCCGGTTATGGAGTGGCCTGAAAAGCTTTGACGCGGTAGCGGGCCGCTTGCGCGAAGCCGAACGCAATCTGCCTGCGGGCGAAACGTTGATCGGCTGGGGTTTTGACCCCATCTTCTTCGATGGCCAGCGCATGCGCGTCCAGGACTTGGATGCGGTATCGAACACGCGGCCGATTGTCGTCATGCATGCCAGCATGCATTTGATGAACGTGAATTCGCCGATGTTGGCCCGCGCGGGTATCGACCGCGACACTGACATCGAAGGCGTGACCCGCATGGAAGATGGCCGCCCCAGTGGCGAGCTCTGTGAATTTGCGGCCATGTTCCCGGTGATGCGGCTGATCGGCAGCCCGTTCCGTACCGTAGGGCTGTCGGAAGACGGGCTGCGCATGTTCGGCAAGGTGGCGCAGTGGGCGGGCGTGACCACCGCGACGGATCTGCTCAATGAGCTGGGCGATGACGGTCTGGCGACGCTGGCGCGCATCACTGCCGAGGCCGACTATCCGGTGCGCATCGTGCCCGCCGCGTCGGCGTTGACGTATGCCGGCGACCCCGCGAAGTGCCTGGAAAAGCTGTCGGCCGCCAAGCGCTTGAACCACGACAAGCTGCACCTGGGCATGGTCAAACTGGTGGTGGATGGGTCCATCCAGGGGTTCACCGCGCGGGTGCGTTGGCCCGGTTACTACAACGGCGCGCCCAATGGCATCTGGGTGATTGCGCCCGCCGAGCTGGATGCCACCGTGCAGGCCTATCACGATGCAGGCGTGCAATTGCACATCCACACCAACGGCGACGAAGCCACGCAGCGCGCCATCGAAGCGGTAGACCTGGCCCTGCGCCGCACCCCGCGCCGTGACCACCGCCACACCTTGCAGCATTGCCAGATGGCCGACGCCGCCCAGTTCCGGCGCATGGCCAGCTTGGGTATGTGCGCCAATTTGTTCGCCAACCATCTGTACTACTGGGGCGATGCGCACTATGCGCTGACGATGGGGCCTGACCGCGCAAACCGCATGGACGCGTGTGCGTCGGCGGCGCGGGCCGGCGTGCCGTTTTCCATCCATTCAGACGCGCCGATCACGCCGCTTGGGCCCTTGTTCACCGCGTGGTGCGCCGTCAATCGTCAAACTGCCTCGGGCCGAATTCTTGGCGAGTCTGAGCGCATCAGCGTGGATGCGGCGCTGCACGCCGTCACCTTGGGCGCGGCCTACACCTTGCATATGGACCATCTGGTCGGTTCCATTGAAGTGGGCAAGTATGCGGATTTCTGCGTGTTGGGAGACGACCCCGCCACGGTGCCTGCCGAACGCCTGAAAGACGTCGCCGTGCTGGGCACGGTGGTGGGCGGCCGCCCGCTGTCGTTGGAAGGAGCCTGACATGGCGGCTTCCCATGCAGCGCGCATTCCGCTGACGGTGGTGGGCGGCTTTCTGGGGGCGGGCAAGACGACGTTGCTGAATCACGTCCTGCGTAATAGCCGCCGCCGTGCCGCGGTGTTGGTCAACGACTTCGGCCCTATCGACATCGACGCCGGGCTGCTTGCCGGGCGCGCGGATGAAGTGATCCGGCTGGCCAACGGCTGCGTCTGCTGCTCGATGGCGGGCGGTCTGGACGACGCCCTGGCGCGCGTGCTGGCGCTGGACCCCTTGCCAGAATGGATCGTGATCGAGGCTAGCGGCGTGTCGGACCCGTCCCGCATCGCGCAGGTCGGCATGTGCGACCCGCTGCTGCAACTGGAAGGCGTGGTGGTGCTGGTGGATGCGGCGAACGTGCGCGCATTGGCTTCTGACCCCTTGCTAAGCGACACCGTCGCGCGGCAGTTGCAGGCGGCGGATCTGCTGGTGCTGAACAAGACTGATCTGGTGACGCCCGACGCGCTGGGGCAGGTGAGGCAGTGGCTGAAAGACGAAACGCGTGGCGCGGCCATGGTCGAAACGCGGGAAGGGCGCGTGGACTTGCGGGGCTTGTCGGGTGAGGCAATACCCGCAGGGCATGCGTCCCATGATTGTGCGAAGGCGAACTGCGGCCACGGCGGGGGGCATTGTGGGGGGCATGGCGCAGGTCACGACGCAGGCTATGGCGGGGTCCATGGCGACCTCCATCAGGCCGCGCCCGACCATCCCTTCCAAAGCTGGTTCTGGGAGGCCCCGGCGGTGCTGAATGCCGATCAACTGGCGGGCCGGCTACGGGCCATGCCCAGGCAGTTGTTGCGGGCAAAGGGCTGGGTCAGGACGGATCGCCACGGGTGGGTGCTGGTGCAATGGGCGGGCCGCCGCGTGCGCTTCGACACGCAATCGACGCCGCCCGATGACCTTCCATCGCCGGGCATCGTGTTTATCGGCCTGCGTGATGGACCACAGGCGCACCCGGCATGGGCGTCACTTTGGCAAAGTTCGCTTTCAAATCAAGCGTCTAGTACCACTCATGGCGGCCGGTAGTTTGCAGTAGCATCAGATTTCCTGGAACTCATCTGGACTGCCATGGCCAAGAAACTGAATGAGAAAACCACCAAGACGCTGAAAGAGCGGCGCAAGCTGCCGCTGGCGACGCCCACCGATCTGGCGGCGGCCGCCACCCGCGATATCTCAGCCGCGCTGAACCAACTGTTGGCAGACGTGTTCGCGCTGTATCTGAAAACCAAGAACTTCCATTGGCACGTCAGCGGGCCGCATTTCCGTGACTACCACTTGCTGCTGGATGAGCAAGGCGACCAGCTGTTCGCCATGACCGATCCCCTTGCCGAACGCATCCGCAAGATTGGTGGCACCACGCTACGGTCGATCGGGCATATCTCGCGCATGCAGCGGGTGTCTGACAATGACGCCGATTACGTCCAGCCGCTGGATATGCTGGCCGAGCTGCGCGAAGACAACAAAATGCTGGCGGCCGCGCTACGCGAGGCCCACAACATTACCGACGAGCACCGCGACATCGCCAGTTCCAGCCTGATCGAAAACTGGATCGACGAAACCGAACGGCGCACGTGGTTCCTGTTTGAAGCCAGCCGTCAGGGCGATTCAACGGGTCATTGATACCGGGCTAGGCTATTGACGGGGCCACGTGGTGGCCCCGCTTCATGCTGATTACCGCGCCTTGTCCTGCGATTGGCCGGTCATCATGTAGTACTTGGCGCGCGCCACACCTTCATCGGCATGCGGCTTGCATTGCCAATCCTTCAAACCGCACCAGGCTTGGGTCGAGATGCGATACCGGCCATTGCCCATCGGCTCGCGGGTGATGCGATACGCCAGCCCGTAATACCCTTTGTCCGGATACTCGGTCTCGATCAGGTTCGAGGTTTCGGCCATGACGCGCCACCGGGAATTATTCGCCACGTAGTAAATGCCGCGTTCCCAAACCAGTTTGCACTCGGATGCCTCGTTGCAATACAGAGGCGTATCCAACGCTTTTTGCAGTTCCGGGGAAAGTGTGGCGGGACGAGGGCCGGCCACGCAACCCGACAGCAGGGCGGCGGCAGCAAGTATTGCAAGACGGGGATGTGTCATGAAGATCTCCTGGTGGCGGCACCGGCAGCATTCTATAGAAAGTCGGTTAAATGGGGGACCGCTCGGTAACTAAATGACATACATCGGGCGCCTAAGAATGTGTCGAACATGAACGTAAACTGGTGCTCCAACATTCACCGGAAAGCCGCATGTCATTCGTCCCGTTTTCGACGCCGCAGCCCGGCCGCGATCAAACCTGGGGGTTGATGCATAGCCGTCAGGGTGCGCAATTGCAGGTGCCGAACAAACCCGTGGTGTTTTACGACGCGCCGCCGGATGCGGCCACGCTGGCTCAGATTGAATCCGTGCATGTCTGGGCGCCGCACGGCGATCCGTTGACCGAAATGCCCGCACTCATCGCGCGGCTGCCATCCTTGGTGGATTTATCCATGGGGCCGGGCGCCATCGACCCCAGTGTCATGACGGGCTTGCGCGCGGACATGTTTCCCGACAGCCTGCGCCACCTTTCCCTGCATCCCAGTCAAAACACTTACACGTGGAAGGGCGGCGCGATGCCCAGGCTGGAGTCCCTGACCGTGGGGGCGGCGTTGCGATTTGAACCGGAAGATTTTCCGGCATTGATGTCGCTAACGGCGGTTCCGGATCGGCGCGGCGTCATGTTGGATCGGGCATTGCAACTGCCGCTTAAGGAACTGAACCTGTGGAACGTGCCGGTCGATGCGTCAGTGTTCGATCGTCTTGCGCGATTGCAGCTGGTGGCGCTTGGCTTGGTTAACGGCCGTACCTTGGACACCCTGGCAGGTATAGAACAGCTTGGCGGATTGCGGTCGCTGCAGGTGAAGAACCAAGGAATATTGCACACGATTCGTCCCATTGCCGCGCTATCGAATTTGGAGAAGCTGAACATTCAGTACTGCAAGCGAATTGCCGACATTGACGTGTTGGGGGATCTGTCTCAACTACAAGAGCTCACGCTGGTGGGTTGCGGCGATGTCGGTCTAGGTAAGTTGGAAGAGACGTTGCGTGGGCGCTTGCGGCGCTCGAATATTGCGGCAACGACGTGATCGCGGTGGGTGATACACACTGTTGCATCGGCTCATAAACCCATTACACGGCTTAAGGCATATTGCTCCCGCTTTGATCGTCACATGCCGTGGCGCAAACCCCATCCCCTTTTTGTGTTGGAGCTTAAATTGCAAATTCTCAAGCAAGCTTGCGCCATTGTTTTGCATCGCCGTCAGGCCGTTCTGCTTGCGGCCGCGCTGACCTTGAGTGGCGGCGCTGCCGTGGCCCAGCAGGCGACGCCGGGTCAGATGCCGGGTCAAATGCCGAACATGGCGGCGCTAAGCGGCCAGATGCACGCCGCCGCCGAGTACTGCAACGCTTATACGGCCGCGCAGCTTGAGCAGATGAAGCAGCAGCAGAGGGCAGCGACAAGCGCTCAAGGCATGGCCGCCGCCGATTTCGATTCCACTTTCTCGCAGTCCTACACCGCGGCCAAGGGTCAACTGGCTTCGCTCAGTGCCGCCGATAAGGAAAAGACCTGCGCGCAATTGAAGGCCATGTCGGCGGCGCGCCCGCAATAAGCGCGGCGCGAGCGCCCATCCAGCCCACTACGTCAATCGGAGAGTTATGGATTGCATTAATGGCGCGACGTTCGAGATGGCGTTCGACAAAGGCAGATCCCATTTTCACGATCTGAATTTGCATGACTGCACGTTCGACAATTGTGGATTGTCGATGGTGAAGATTCCCGAAAATATGTCGCGCGTGCAGGGCGTGCGGATCTCGAAATGCCGTGCTGTTAATTCGGAGATCATGCCGTGCATCTTCGAGGATGTGGTGGTGGAAGAACTATCCACCAACCCTATCCTGCTGGTGTGGGCCGGGTTCTTTCGCCGCGTCAAACTCGTCGGCAAAATCGGCAAGCTCAATCTGAATCTGGCGCCCACTGCGTTCTGCAAGGACGTGGGCCTGCTTGAACGTTTCGAGACGGCGCGCGCGGCGTTTTACGCGCAGACGGATTGGGCGCTGGATATCAGCGAAGCCAAGCTGCTTGGGCTGCGCTGCGAAGGCGTGCCATTGCATTTGATCAAGCGCGACCCGCAGACGCAGGTGATCGTTGATAAGGGGGGGCGCTACGCGGGTCATCACGCGCTGGAACCTGGCTTTGCGCAAGCTTTTCCCCTGGCTCACAGCGTCTTGCAGAGCTTCGATGCGTCCAGCGATTCCACGCGGTTGCTGACCGTGTCGCTGGCGGCGCCCAAAGCCCGGCGCGAAGAAGAGCGCGGCGCCATCGCCGAGTTGCGTACGTTGGGGTTTCTAGAAGACTGATATTAAAGCGAAGAATAGATAATCAATTAATAATATTCGCAAGCATGTTCGGCAATAATGGGAAATAAAACGAATTATTAGTATTAGCAATTAATGCCACGTACAATCCCGTCCTGATCAGCGATGTTAAGCATTATTGCGCGACAAAGTCAGCGTTCTGAAGGCGGGTAGGGCCGGGCATTTTTGGGTTCTGTTTGCATGGGCTGGGTGCGCGTAATTTCCACCATTTCATTTGGTTTACTTGCGCATACTTAATATGAATTCGCCTTTGCTCAGACGTTCGGTTTCGGTGTTTGCCTTGGTCATGGCTCCCACCGCATTTGCACAAGCCCCTGTGCCCCCTGCGGCGCCCGGCGCCCAGCCGGCGATCACCCTGAACCAGATCGTTGAGCAGACGCTGCTTAGCAATCCCGAAATCCAAGCCAAGTACCACGACTTTCAAGCGTCGCTGGAAGGGCAGGCCGTGGCGCGCGCCGCCTTCTTTCCGCAGATCAATGCCCAGGGTTACGTCGGCCGCGAATACCGCAGCAACGTGCCGGGTGTGGGCTCGCAGAACTGGAGCCGCCCGGGCTACAACGTCGAACTGCGCCAGCTGATTTTTGACGGCTTCCGCACCAATAACGACGTCAAGCAAGCCGGTTTCGACAAGCTTGCGCGTTTCTATGACGTGCTGGCCACCAGCGACAGCACCGCGTTTGCCGCTGTGCAGGCCTATATCGACCTGCAACGCTATCGCGACATGGAACTGCTGGCCCGCCAGAACTATTCCCTGCACGAAGAAACGCTCAAGCAGATTGGCGAGCGCACCGAATCGGGCGTTGGCCGCCGGGTTGATCTGGAACAGGCGGGCGGCCGTTTGTCGCTGGCGCAGACCAACCTGATGACGGAAACCGCCAACCTGCTGGACGTGCAGCAGCGCTTTCAGCGCGTCACCGGCGCCTTCCCGCCAGACGCCATGCAGCCGCCGCCCGACGTCGGCGACAAGCTTCCGGTTAAACCGGGCAGCTTCAACGAATCGCTGCGCCGCAACCCCAGCTTCCTGTCCAAGCAAGCGGGCCTGCAAGCGGCCGAAGCAGGCGTGGCGTCGTCCAAGGGCGCGTACTCGCCGAAGTTTGAATTCGTGGCTTCTACTGGCCGCGATCAGAACGACCCCACGCCGCAAAACCGCGACATCCAGAGCACCAGCGTGCAGGTGGTGGCGAACTACAACCTGTACCGCGGGGGCGCCGATGCCGCGCGCATTCGTCAAACGACCGCGCAGTCTTACGCCGCGCGCGACATTCGCGACTACACCTGCCGCAACGTGCAGCAAGACCTGGCCGTGGCCTGGAACAACATCCAGAGCCTGAGCCAGAAGCTGCCGTTCCTGCGTGACCACGAACTGGCCACCACCAAAGTGCGCGACGCCTATCGCCAGCAATTCCAGATCGGCCAGCGTTCGCTGCTGGACTTGCTGGACACCGAAAACGAATTGTTCGAATCGCGCCGCGCGCTGACCAATGGGCTGTACGACCTGAAGCTTGCGCAGTACCGCTGGCTGGCGCTGTCGCATGCGCTGTTGCCCGCGTTGTCGCTGCAACCGGCGCGCAATGAAATGCCTGAAGAAAACGGCCAAATGGTGGTGGCTGACGAAGTGATCAAGCAGTGCAACTCGACGGTGCCCGACGAGGCGCGTCTGGCTCCGGTGCGTATGCAAACCAGCGAAGCCTCGCCGGCCGCGTTGTCGCGTGCCCGATGAACACGCAACCGAGCAGGACGCACTGATGAAGCCCACTCCCGTCTTGTTGATCACGCATGACGATCTGCTCTGGCGCCACTGGAGCGCGCTTGACGCTGCGCGCTGGCTGCCGGTGCGCGGGGCTGCGCTGTCGGATTTGCAAGGCTGGCGCGAACAGGGCCGCTCACTTGTCGTGTTGGACACGGGTGTGCCTGGCCTCCCGCCCTGGAACGCGCCCGCGTGGAGCGCCACGATGACGGGGCTGCGGCTGGTGGTCGCCAGCCCGCATCCCAGCGATGAAGAGGGCACACGCGTGTTGGCGGCCGGGGCGCATGGCTACCGGCACAGCCATGCGCCGGTGACGTCTCTGGCGCAAACGCTTGAGGTGGTGGCGTCCGACGGCATCTGGATGGGCCGCTCGTTAGTGACCCGTCTGCTCAAGATGGTGTCCGAGCATGGCGAAGAGTCCGAAGCGTGGGACGGCGGCCTCTTGACCGACCGCGAAGTCACCGTTGCTGAATGCGCCGCGAGCGGGCAAGCGAACGCGCAAATCGCCGATCAACTCGGCATCACCGAGCGCACGGTGAAGGCGCATCTTTCGTCGGCCTTCGACAAGCTCAAGGTCTCGGACCGCTTGCAGCTTGCGCTGTTGGTGCATGGAATTTCTGCACGTCCGACGCCCCGCGCAAGGGCAATCAGCTGACATTGTCCTTACGGACAATATCGCATTCCTGCGAGCCTAGGTAGTATCCGGTCATCTTCGATAACCTCCTGAAATGGAATCGTTATGGCCAATACTTCTCCCGCTGTCGTCAACGAAATCACCGGTCGTGCCTGGATTCGCAATAGCGATGGCTCTCTGACTGAACTTCACCAAGGCAGCAAGGTTCCGGCCGGCAGCGACGTCGTCACGGCGTCGGGCGCAACGGTTTCGCTTCAAGTTGAAAACGGCATGCCGATCGTGATCGGCGAAGGCCGTGAAGTCGCTATCAGCCCCGACATGGGCGGCCCGCTTGCCGACCCGTCCGAAGCCGCCGTGACACCGCCTTCGGGCACGGATTCGGATCGCCTGCTGGCCGCGCTGCAAGCTGGCCGCGACCCGTTCGATGACCTGGACCCCACCGCTGCCATCGTGGCGGGCGGCGGCGATGCCGGCGGCAGCAGCTTCGTGCGCCTGGCCCGCATCCTGGAAACCACCACGCCGCTGGATCTGGCGTATCCCAACCCGGCGCGCGGCGACGATACGCTGAATCGCGTGTCGGGCGCAGGCGCGACCGGCGACGGCGACGCCGCCGCGACGCCGACGCTGAACAATGCGCCGGTTGCGTTGGACGACGCGGGCCGCGGTGAGCAAAGCGCCGAAGTGCGCGGCAATTTGCTGTCCAACGACACGGACCCCGATGGCGACCCGCTGGCGATCGTGTCGGTCAGCGGCCGCGCGATGACGCCGGCCGGTGTCACCGTGACTGGCTCCAACGGCGGCACGTTCACCGTGCTGCCCGACGGCAGCTATGTGTTCACGCCGGGCAACCAGTACGTGTCGCTTGCCGCCGGTGAAACCGCCACCAGCACGATCTCCTACACGATCACCGACCCCAGCGGCGCGACGTCCACGGCCACGCTGGTCGTGACGATTACCGGCACCAACGATGGTCCGGTTTCTACCGCCATCTCCGACGTGTCGGGCGTGGACGCGCAGACGGGCATCAGCGTTGATGTGTCGAGCAACTTCTCTGACATCGACACCAGCGACAAGCTGACCTATTCCGCCACCGGCCTGCCGCCGGGCCTGAGCATCGATCCCAACACCGGCATCATCACCGGCACGATCGACCATTCTGCATCGCAAGGCGGCGCCAACGGCGTCTACACGGTCACCGTCACCGCCACGGACCCCGCTGGCGCAAGCACCTCGCAGGCGTTCGAGTGGGACGTGACCAACCCCGCACCCACGGCCGTGAATGACACGGGCAGCACGGACGAAGACGTCACGCTGAACGTCAATGCACAAAATGGCGTGCTGGCCAACGACACGGACCCGGACGGCGACACGCTGACGGTCTCGCAAGTGAACGGCAACGCCGCCAACGTCGGCACGGCGGTGGCCGGTTCCGGCGGCGGCACCTTCACGCTGAACGCCGATGGTTCGTACACCTTCAACCCGGGCTCGGCCTTCAATTCGCTCGCAGCTGGCCAAAGCGCGACCTCGTCGCTGACCTACACCGTTTCGGACGGTGAGGGCGGCACGTCGACCGCCACGCTGACGGTCACGATCACCGGCACCAACGACGCGCCGACGCTGATTCCCGACGTCATCCTTGCCAACCAGAACAGCAACGACGGCCAGGCGATTACCCCGGTCGACATCTCCGGCCAGTTCACCGACGTGGACAATGGCGACGTGCTGACGTATTCGGCCTCGGGCCTGCCGCCCGGGCTGACCATTGATCCGGCCACCGGCATCATCACCGGCACGCTGGACCGCTCGGCGTCGCAAGGCGGTACGGATGGCTTGTACATCGTGACCATCACCGCCACCGACAAGAGCGGCGCCTCGGTCACGCAAGACTTCGCGTGGGACGTCAATAACCCGGCGCCGACCGCCGTCAACGACGAAGGCGGCACCGACCAAGGCGTCACGCTGACGGTTGATGCGGCGAATGGCGTGCTGACGAACGACACCGACCCCGACGGCGACACCCTGACGGTGTCGCAAGTGAACGGCAACGCCGCCAATGTCGGCGCCGCCATCGCCGGCTCCAACGGTGGCACGTTCACGCTGAACGCCGACGGTTCCTACACCTTCAATCCGGGTTCCGCGTTCAACTCGCTGGCCGCCGGCCAAACGACCACGTCCTCGATCACGTACACGGTCTCGGACGGCGAGGGCGGCTTCAGCTCGGCAACGCTGACGGTTGAAATCACCGGCACCAACGACGCGCCCACGGCCATCGCGCTGGACAACCGCGACAACATGGACGGCGACACCGTGACGGTCAGCGTCGCGGGCGCATTCAGCGATATCGACACGGGCGACGTCCTGACGTATTCGGTCGACCACATCCCCGGCGGCCTGACGTTCGACACGGCAACCGGCACGTTTACCGGCACGTTCGCGAACTGGGCGTCGGACCACACCAACACCGGCGTGAAGGGCGAGTACCTGATCACCGTCACCGCCACCGACAAGTCGGGCGCATCGGTGACGCAGACCTTCCTGTGGAAGGTGGGCAACCCCGAGCCGATCGCCACCGATGACAACGGCGCCACGTCGCAAGACAACGTGCTGGTTGTCGACCACCGCACCGAAGGCGTGCTGGGCAATGACGTTGACCCCGACGGCGACGCGCTGAGCGTGTCGCACGTCAACGGCAACGCGGCGGGCGTAGGCGCGGCCGTGGCAGGTTCCAACGGCGGCACCTTCACGCTGAATGCGGACGGAACGTACACCTTCAATCCGGGCGGTGCATTCAATTCGCTGGGCGTCGGCCAGACGACCACCACGTCGATCACCTACACGGTGTCCGACGCGCAAGGCGCGACGGACACGGCGACGCTGACGATCACCATCACTGGTACGAACGACACGCCGACGTTGACGCCGGGTGTCACGCTCGACGATCAAAACAGCGACGACGGCCAGGCGATTGCGCCGGTTGATATCTCTGGCCAATTCACGGATGTGGATTCTGGGGACGTGCTGACGTACTCGGCAACGGGCCTGCCGCCTGGACTGAGCATCGATCCCGCCACCGGCATCATCACCGGCACGCTGGACCGCTCGGCTTCGCAAGGTGGTACGGATGGCGTGTATAGCGTCACCATCACCGCCACCGACAAGGCTGGCGCATCCGTCACGCAAGACTTCTCGTGGGACGTCAAGAACCCGGCTCCGACCGCCGTCAACGACGAAGGCGATACCGACCAAGGTGCATCGCTGAACGTTGACGCCGCAAACGGCGTACTGACCAACGACACCGATCCGGACGGCGACACGCTGACGGTCTCGCAAGTCAACGGCAACGCCGCGAATGTCGGCACGGCCATCACCGGTTCCAACGGCGGCACGTTCACGCTGAACGCCGACGGCTCCTACACGTTCAACCCGGGTTCCGCGTTCAATTCCCTGGGCGTTGATCAAACCGCAACGTCTTCGATTACCTACACCGTTTCCGACGGTGAAGGCGGCACCTCGACGGCGACGCTGACCGTCACGATCACCGGCACGAACGACACCCCCACGCTGACCCCGGGCGTCACGCTCGACGACCAGAACAGCAACGACGGCCAAGCGATTACGCCGGTCGATATCTCCGGCCAGTTCACCGACGTGGACACCGGCGACGTGCTGACGTACTCCGCCACGGGCCTGCCGCCCGGCCTGACCATCGACCCTGCCACCGGCATCATCACCGGCACGCTGGACCGCTCGGCCTCGCAAGGTGGCACCGACGGCGTGTACACCGTCACCATCACCGCCACTGACAAGGCTGGCGCTTCGGTTACGCAAGATTTCTCGTGGGACGTCAAGAACCCGGCTCCGACCGCCGTCAACGACGAAGGCGATACGAACCAAGGTGCATCGCTGAACGTCGACGCCGCCAACGGCGTACTGACCAACGATACCGATCCGGATGGCGATACCCTGACCGTCTCGCAAGTCAACGGCAACGTCGCCAACGTCGGCACCGCCATCACCGGTTCCAACGGCGGCACGTTCACGCTGAACGCCGACGGCTCCTACACGTTCAACCCGGGTTCCGCGTTCAACTCGCTGGGCGTTGATCAAACTGCAACGTCGTCGATCACCTACACCGTCTCTGACGGCGAAGGCGGCACGTCGACGGCGACCCTGACCATCACGATCACCGGCACGAACGACACGCCGACGCTGACCCCGGGCGTCACCCTTGACGATCAAAACAGCAACGACGGCCAAGCCATTACCCCGGTCGATATCTCCGGCCAGTTCACCGACGTGGATACCGGCGATGTGCTGACGTACTCCGCTACCGGCCTGCCGCCTGGACTGACGATTGATCCTGCCACCGGCATCATCACCGGCACGCTGGACCGCTCGGCGTCGCAAGGCGGTACGGATGGTGTCTACTCCGTCACGATTACGGCTACCGACAAGAGCGGTGCTTCGGTCACGCAAGACTTCTCGTGGGACGTCAAGAACCCGGCTCCGACCGCCGTCAACGACGAAGGCGATACGGAGCAGGGTGCATCGCTGAACGTTGACGCCGCTAATGGCGTATTGACCAACGACACCGATCCGGACGGCGACACGCTGACCGTCTCGCAAGTGAACGGCAACGCCGCCAACGTCGGCACCGCCATCACCGGTTCTAACGGCGGCACGTTCACGCTGAACGCCGACGGCTCCTACACGTTCAACCCGGGTTCCGCGTTCAATTCCCTGGGCGTTGATCAAACCGCGACGTCGTCGATCACCTACACCGTCTCCGACGGCGAAGGCGGCACGTCGACCGCGACCTTGACGGTCACGATCACCGGTACGAACGACACGCCGACGCTGACCCCGGGCGTCACCCTCGACGATCAAAACAGCAACGACGGCCAAGCCATCACCCCGGTCGATATCTCCGGCCAGTTCACCGACGTGGACTCGGGCGATGTGCTGACGTACTCCGCTACCGGCCTGCCGCCTGGACTGACGATTGATCCTGCCACCGGCATCATCACCGGCACGCTGGATCGCTCGGCCTCGCAAGGTGGTACGGATGGTGTCTACTCCGTCACGATTACGGCTACCGACAAGAGCGGTGCTTCGGTCACGCAAGATTTCTCGTGGGACGTCAAGAACCCGGCACCGACCGCGGTCAACGACGAAGGCGATACGGAGCAGGGCGCATCGTTGTCTGTCGACGCCGCCAACGGCGTACTGACCAACGATACCGATCCGGATGGCGATACCCTGACCGTCTCGCAAGTCAACGGCAACGCCGCCAACGTCGGCACCGCCATCACCGGTTCCAACGGCGGCACGTTCACGCTGAACGCCGACGGCTCCTACACGTTCAACCCGGGTTCCGCGTTCAATTCCCTGGGCGTTGATCAAACCGCGACGTCGTCGATCACCTACACCGTTTCCGACGGTGAAGGCGGCACGTCGACCGCGACCCTGACGGTCACGATCACCGGCACGAACGACACCCCGACGCTGACCCCGGGCGTGACGCTCGACGTGACGCTCGACGATCAAAACAGCAA